>JBDIAW010000018.1:0-44696 GCA_039812585.1 Actinomycetota bacterium
CACTCTCGGCCTGGATGCAAACATACCGAACCGCGAGAGCACTAATATTCTTCATACAGACTTTTGCATAACCCTCTCATTGTTCTTCCCTCACCGTGGGTAGGCAGCAATAACAAGAAAGGAGGTAGGCCCTCGCCAGTGTAACCAATCGATCTTAAAGGATCCGATTCCTTTGAGCTGAAGCAGGCAGGCTCGCCTCACTCTGCAACAATGGCTGCACCGCACTCCCATCTCAGGAGGCCCTCGCCCATGAGCCCCACCTCACGCACCTCTGCCAACCCAGCAAGCCGGCGGCGCAGCAAAGCCTCCCGTCAGCCCCCCAGCGCTTTGGATGGTGCGGCACTGCTGCCCATGCAACCGGCGATCCTGGGAGCGACCAGCGCCGAAACTGCCCAGCAGAGCAGCGCTAACCCCTTGCGTGACATCCAGGATCGTCGCCTGCCACGTATCGCCGGCCCCTGTGGGCTGGTGATCTTCGGGGTGACTGGAGATCTGGCGCGCAAAAAGCTCATGCCGGCTGTGTATGACCTGGCCAATCGGGGCCTGTTACCTCCTGGGTTTGCCCTGGTCGGGTTTGCCCGGCGTGACTGGGTGGATGAGGATTTCGGAGCACTGGTCTATGAGTCGGTCAAGGCTCATGCCCGCACCCCGTTTCGGGAGGAGGTCTGGCGCCAGCTGGCCGAGGGCATCCGCTTCGTGGCGGGGGAGCTTTCCGACGATAAAGCGTTTGCCCAGCTCAAAGCCACCATCCGGGAGTTGGATCAACTGCGCGGCACCGGCGGTAACCACGCCTATTACCTCTCCGTGCCCCCGGCAGCCTTCCCCGTGGTGATCTCCCAGCTGCAAAAGCACGGCCTGGAGCAGGCTCCCGGAGACGCTTGGCGGCGGGTGGTCATCGAGAAACCTTTCGGCCACGACCTAGCCAGTGCTCAGGAATTGCAAAACCTGCTCACCGGGGTGTTCCCCACCAACTCGGTGTTTCGCATCGACCACTACCTGGGCAAAGAGACGGTGCAGAACATTCTGGCATTGCGCTTTGCCAATCAATTGTTCGAGCCGGTGTGGGACCGTGCCTATGTTGACTCGGTGCAGATCACCACCGCCGAGGATGGTGGGATCGGCGGGCGGGCCGGCTACTACGACGGCATCGGAGCCGCCCGGGACGTCATCCAAAACCACCTGCTGCAACTGCTGGCGCTGATCGCCATGGAGGAGCCGGTGACCTTCAGCGCAGCTGATCTGCGCACCGAGAAGCTGAAGGTTCTCTCTGCGGTGCAGCTGCCCACGGACCTGGCCACCGGCACCGCACGCGGGCAGTACACCGCCGGTTGGCAGGGAGGGGTGGCGGTGCCTGGTTACCTGCAGGAGCAGGGCATCCCCGCTACCTCCACCACCGAGACCTACGCGGCGGTCAAACTCGCGGTGGACACCCGACGTTGGGCCGGGGTCCCGTTCTACTTGCGCACCGGTAAACGCTTGCCTAAACGCCTCACCGAGGTGGCGATCTCTTTCCAGAAGCCGCCGCATTTGCCCTTCGCCGCCAATGCGGTGGAAGAACTTGGTACCAACGCCCTGGTCATCCGGGTGCAACCCGACGAGGGGATCACCTTGCGGTTTGGCTCCAAGGTGCCAGGCACCCAGATGGAGCTACGGGACGTGTCGATGGACTTTGCCTACGGTGATTCCTTCACCGAGTCCTCCCCAGAGGCCTACGAACGGCTGCTGTTGGACGTGCTGCTGGGCGATCCTCCCCTGTTCCCCCGGCATGAGGAGGTGGAGCTGTCCTGGCGCATTCTGGACCCCATCGAGGCGTTCTGGGCCGACCAGCCCGGCAAACCCGACCCGTACCCTGCCGGCACCTGGGGCCCCGCCAGCGCTGAGGCCCTCCTAGCCGCCGAAGGCCACACCTGGCGCCTGCCCTAGTTGGACGGAAAACTCCTTCTCACCCTCCTTTTCTCTCGTTGCTCTCCTGAGAGGGTTAGGCTTATCCCATGAGAACCCTTCCCATCGGTATTAGTTCCCTGCGTAAAATTCGCACTGGGGACTATGTATATGTTGATAAAACCCCGCTGATCATGCAGATGCTTAAAGGGCAATATTGTTTCCTCTCACGTCCCCGACGATTTGGTAAATCTTTGTTGGTGGACACTATCAAAGAGATGTTCTCTGGCAATCGGGAGTTATTCAAGGGTTTGGCTGCCTATGAACAATGGAGTTGGGATCAGCATCCTGTCATTCATATTGATTTCGCCGAAAGTGGTGTTACGACACCCGACGACCTCGAAGAATTTATAGAAAATATTGTTCAGAAAAACGCTCAACGACTTGGGGTTCTTCTCCCTGAACCCGCACACAGGACAAGTAACCTCGGCGCCTTAATCAGTGCGATTTACGACAAATATAATACCCAGGTGGTAGTTTTAATTGACGAATACGATAAGCCTCTACTAGATAACATAACAGATAGCTTTGTAGAAGATATCAGAGACAGTTTGAGGGGATTTTATTCTGCAATTAAATCTTATGACAAGCAGCTACGTTTTGTATTTCTGACTGGAGTCAGTAAGTTTTCTAAAGTATCAATCTTTAGTGGTTTAAATAACTTATTAGATATCACCACTATTAAAAAGTATAGTTCGTTGTGTGGGTATACCCAGGCAGAATTAGAACTGAACTTTTCCGGCTGGCTTGAGGATGTCGATATGACTGCTGTTCAGGAGTGGTATAATGGGTATGGATGGGGTGGAGAGAAGGTATACAATCCCTTTGATATTTTGTTGTTTCTGGCCAACGATAAAAAGTTTGGCACCTATTGGTTCGAGACTGGAACTCCCACGTTTCTAGCAAAGCTTTTGCAGACAGGATATCACCATCTTCCCGACTATGAAGATTTTCCTATGCGTCTGGCAGATCTGGGCCGTTTCGACACTGAACACACCAACCTGGAGGCAGTGCTTTTTCAAACAGGTTACCTGACTATCAAGCGAGTCGATGAGTTTTTTGAAGAGCCTACTTATTACATTGGTTTCCCTAATAAAGAAGTGAGATCAGCGTTTAACTATCTTGCCCTAGGGCATTACCTCCTTTGTCAAGCTCCCAGCATTTTCCCGATGAAAGAAGCATTGGCAGCCGAAAACATCGAGGCGATTGAACATAGTCTTCGGCAACTTTTTGCCAGCATTGCCAATGATAATTACCGCAACAACACTATCGCTCATTACGAAGGTTATTATGCAGCCGTGGTATACGCTTTTCTGGTCAGCTTAGGGCTGACTATCACAGCCGAGGACGTCACCAACCGCGGACGCATCGACCTGTCTATCGAATTGACCAATCGCCACGGTCGACGATTAGTGTATATTTATGAATTTAAAGTCACGACCAATGACAAATCTGCCACCGCGCTCAAACAAATCAAGCAGCACGGGTATGCCGACAAATACCGACGTCCCAATACCACCATTCACTTAATTGGCATTGAGTTCAACAGTGAAACTAAAACCCTCGAAGCCTTCGACCATACTGTGGAGCGCTAAGCCCCACTGAGCTCGAGGCGACATCCACCCTCCCAGCTCGGCCCTCGACGCGATATCACTAGATACGGGGTTTCCCCCTTAACGCTGGGCAGGGCAGCTGGGTTAAGGTCGAGGTCAGCACCCCGCTCACCGTCAAGGAGCTGCCGTGACCAAAGAACTGATCGCCACCACTGCCGCCGAGATCAACGCCACGATCCTGCAGGCGCGGCGGCGCAACGGGGCCTCCTCCACTACTGCGGTGCTCACGTTGGTGATCGTCACCGATGAGGAGGGTGCCTACGACGCTCTACGGGCGGCGACCCAGGCCTCCCGAGCCCATCCCAGCCGCATCATCGCTGTGATCCGCCGTCAAGCCGACCGGGAAGGAGCCCGCCTGGATGCGGAGGTGCGCATCAGCGGCGAGAACGGCCCGGGAGATGTGGTGACGCTACGCATGTACGGGGAGCTAGCCCACCACCCCGACAGCGTGGTCCTGCCACTGCTACTGCCGGAGTCTCCGGTGGTCGCCTGGTGGCCTCGCGCCGCCCCGGACGTGCCGGCCGAAGACTGCCTGGGAGCCCTAGCCTCCCGCCGCATCACCGACGCCATGCAGCACCCCATCCCCAGCCAGGAGATCGCCTCCCGGGTGCCCGGCTACCACCCCGGAGACACCGACCTCGCCTGGACGCGGCTGACCACCTGGAGGGCCATGCTGGCCTCTGCACTGGACGCCCCTTACGGTCACATCACCGGCGGAGTGGTGGAGGGCGAGGCGGAGTCCTCCAGCGCTACCCTGCTACGCGCCTGGCTGCAACACCGCTTAGGCGTTCCCTTCGCTCACCACGACACTGAAACACCGGGCATGTCCGCTGTGATCATCCATACCACCTCTGGAGACATCACCTTGTCTCGCACCGACACCGGGATGGCCACCTTGGTACGCCCGGGCTGGCCCAACCGCGAGGTGGCGCTGAAACGCCGCAGCACCGCTGAGCTGCTGCACGAGGAGCTTCGCCGACTGGACCCTGACGATATCTACGGTGCTACTTTGCAGGCGCTTCCGGCCATCCTGCAGGCCGATCAACCCCGCAAGGCCGCACCCTTGCCCAAGCAGCAGCACAAGCCCGCGCTGAAGAAGCGCCCATCGGCTCGGCGCAAAGCCTCATGAGCCCCGAACCGGAGGTGGTGATCCTGCCCACTGCTGCGGCGCTGGCGCAGGAGGTGGCCGACCGTCTGATCCACACTCTGGTCGCCGTCCAGGCTGACCACCCTGCCCGCCTGGTTCTCACCGGTGGAGGGGTGGGCATCGCCACCCTGCAAGCGCTGAGAGAACATCCCGAGCGTGACCGCATCGACTGGGCCGCAATCCAGCTGTGGTGGGGAGACGAGCGCTACCTGCCCGCGCAGGACGCCCAACGCAACGACCTGCAAGCTCGACAAGCCCTGCTCGACCACGTCAATCTCACCGCCACCCACGTGCATCCCATGCCGGTAGTTACGCCTGACTCCGACCTGACGACCAGCGCCAGCCTCTACGACCACCAGGTGGAGCAGGCCTTGCGCGCAGGGCAGCGGCCCTTCGATGTGGTGCTGCTCGGGGTGGGACCTGACGGGCACGTGGCCTCGCTGTTCCCCGGTCAACCCCTGCCCACCTCTGGCCGGTGGGCCATTCCCGTGGCGCACAGCCCTAAGCCCCCACCGCAACGCATCAGCCTCACACCGAGGGCCCTGTGCTGCACCCGTCAGGTATGGCTGCTGGCTGCCGGTCAGCAGAAGGCTGCTGCCGTGGCCGCCTCATTACGCCAGCAGGAGGATCTGCCCGCCAGCCACGTCCACGGTCAGGAGCACACCTACTGGTGGCTGGATCGTTCAGCTGCCGGAGAGCTGACCTGACCCTGAACGCCCGCTGCACCTCCACAGTGCTGCTAGGCACAGCACCCCCACCACCACGGCCGCACTGACCATTGCCCCCAGCCAAAGGCTCACCCAGGAGGCCATCACAGCCAACACCAGCAGGATCAGGCCGACCGCCACCAAGAGGCGACCAGGCCGGTGCTGCTGAGTCAAGGTGGGCGACCAGCGGTGTTGCAGCATCCACAGCCCCATCCCCAGCAGCGCCAAAGCGCCCAACAGCGCAGTAAGCACCACAACCCACACCGGCCACTCGATCTGCCAGGGCAATCCCAAGACCATCAGACTGGCGCATAAACAGGAGATCTGTAAACAGCACACCGAGGTCAATACTTGCGCCCACAACAACCACACCACGGCCAGGACCAGCAGGCAGACCAAGGCCACTGTACGGGCACTGCCATTGGGGTAGCCCACCCCGATCTGGGGGTAGGTAGCCTGCTCCCATCTGGCTCCTAATCCCCATGCACCCAGGTGCCACCAACTGGCCACGGCACTTCGCACCCCGCGCCCGACGACGACAGCCGCTCCCCCCGCAATCACCCCAGCTACTAGCACCAACCCGGCGGCCATCGTGCGCCACGGCCACACAGGCGACCTGTGCTGGGAGGGGGTGGTCGGGCGAATGAGGGTGCCTCGTGTCGGTGTGCTACTCCAGGGCCAACCAGCCAATGCAGCAGATAACCCCGAGGGAGCACCGGAATCGGCGGTTGCCAACAAGCCTAAAAGACTCAGCCCGCCCAGCAGGAGCATCACCAATAACCAACCCCACACTGAGGAGATCGTGGCGCGGGCCACCCCCGTCAACGCCCAGCCCAAGAAAGCTCCCGCTGCGAGGGCCGCCCCGGTTGCCACCCACACTTGCCCGGCTTGCCAGCTTCGACGGCTGCGCCTGACCAGCAGATGCAGAGCCAGCAGCAGCCCTGCCAGCACGACATGGGTCACCGGTATCCAGATCAGGGGAACCGGCAGCCACCCCTGACAGAGAGCATGAGGCAGAAGTAATCCCGCCCCCACCAGGACGACCAGCATCAGCAACCAGCCCGGATGCAAGCCAGACAGCCGGGTCCGGATGCGGCTGCGGGCGCTAGCCCACTGTGGGCTTAAATCGAAAAAACGTTTGGCCACTAATCACTCCACCACGTCATCAGGAAACCCTCGCAAACGAAGCCTCCAACCTAATGCCAACGATCAAGAAACAATACCGCCCCACTGCTCTTGGAGGGTGGATAACCCACAATCGAGAGCCACCAGATCTTCCCAGTGTTGCCGCCGCAGCATCAATTCAGCCCGACCCTCGCGCACCTTCACCATGGCCGGGCGAGGAACCATGGTGAAGTTACTGGACATGGCATAGCAATAAGCACCTGTACTAGCCACCGCTAATAAATCTCCAGCAGCGATATCGTCAGGCAGCCATGCGTGGTTGACCACCACATCACCGGGTTCACCATGGTGGCCCACCACTCGAGCCGTGCACGGCATCGCGCTGGACATGCGGTTGGCTAGGGTGACCGAATGCACCGCCCCATACAAAGCGGGGCGGATGTTGTCACTCATCCCCCCATCGACGCTGATAGAGATGTGTTGGCCACCATCGTCGAGGGAGACAGTCTTCACCGTTCCCACCCGATACACCGTCACCATACTGGGGCCGATCAGACAGCGCCCCGGCTCTACGGTCACGACCGGCATCGGCAGCCCTGCAGCGGAGCACTCCTGGCTGATGGTGCGAAGCAGGGTCGAGACCAAAAAGACCGGCGTCTGCGGTTGCTCCCCGCTGGTATAGGCGATGCCAAAGCCTCCACCCATATCCAGCTCGCGCAGTGTCACTCCGAATTCATCGCGCACGGTCATCAGTAGGCCCACCATGCGGTGAGCAGCCAGGTCGTACGCGCTGGGGTCGAAAATCTGGCTGCCGATGTGAGTATGCAGGCCGATCAAGCTCAACGCCGGGTTGGCCAGCACTCGAGCAATCGCCTCAGTTGCCATCCCAGCCGCCAGCGAAAATCCAAACTTCTGATCCTCGTTCACGGTGGCAATGTCATGACGGGTCTGTGCCTCTACCCCCACAGTGACCCGGATGAGCACAGCGGCCTGACGGCCTAGATCAGCCACCACCTGCTCAAGCAGGTCAATCTCTGACCACGAGTCGAGCACGATCTGCTCCACTCCAGCCTGCACACCAGCGGCGAGGAACTCGCGCGACTTATTGTTGCCGTGCATGATGATGCGCGTCGGGTCGAAGCCACAGTGCAGCGCTAGCTGCAACTCCCCCAGGGAACACACGTCCAGGCCTAGCCCTTCCTGCTGCACCCAGCGCACCACATCGGCGCACAGGAACGCCTTACCCGCGTAATACACGCGAAGCTTCATGTCGTGGTCTGCGGCAGCAGTTTGGGTAGCGCTGATAAACGTGCGGCACCGTTGCTGAAAATCCCGCTCATCACAAACGAAAAGCGGCGTTGCATACTCTTGGGCCAGGTCGCTGAGGTGACACCCAGCGATACTGATCCCGCCATCGCTGGTACGAGCCGCGTTGATCGGCCACACCGCCGGGTCTAAGGCATGCAGAGTCAAGCTATCGGGGGGAATAGGTTCACCGTAGGAGGTATGCCTCTGGTCGGCATGCAGCGCTCCTGCCGGGTGAGCCAGCACCGGTCAGGACCCCAGGGCGGCCGAGGTGGAGCGTAATTTCTCCAGCGCTTCAGTCAACAGCGCGGTGGCCTCCCCCTCGCTGCGGCGCTCCTTGACATAGGCCAGGTGGGTTTTGTACGGCTCCACCTTGATGGGGCCGGGGGGGAGATTCTGATTGCGCCCAGCCGGAAGTCCACAGCGGGGGCAATCCCACGTTTGTGGAGGCTGCACATCATCGCCTACAGCAAAAGTGGCGGTGGTTTCATGCCCGTGGGAGCACCAAAAGGTGATAGCGATACTGGGAGCCCGCTCACCCCGCTCGCTTTCCCCCATCGGACCGGATCCAATACGACTGCCCCGGATTCCGTTGGATGTACCCACTACCACTCCTTAGAGGATTTGGCTATCTGGCCAGCTTCATACCCTAGCGCCGGCTCCCCCGTAGTAACCAACTGTGCAGAGAAGGTTACGCAGAAACCTTGCTCAACAGGCCCAAAGCCACCACGCCGACCAGCCAGATGACCCCACTGCCGATGGTCAAGCGATCCAAGTTGCGCTCGGCGACCGACGATCCACTGGCGACGGTGGACACCCCTCCGCCGAACATGTCCGACAGCCCACCGCCTTTGCCTTTATGCAGCAACACCAGCATGATCAGCAATAGGCTGGTGATCACCACTAAGGTGGTGAGAATAATCTTCAACACACCCACGCCACTGTCCTTCCCGATTTGGCTCTTCCGCTCTGTTAGGACTGCTGCTCATAGGTGACCAGGGCGGCAAAGTCGTCCACAGTCAGGCTGGCACCGCCCACCAGAGCGCCATCCACGTCGGGCTGACTCATGGTGCCGGCCACGTTGGAAGGCTTGACCGAGCCCCCGTAAAGGATGCGCATCGCAGCAGCATCCTCATCAGAGTAGGCACTGGCCAACCAACCGCGAAGAGCAGCAGCCATCTCCTGCGCGTCGTCAGGGCTTGCGACCACACCAGTCCCAATGGCCCAGACCGGCTCATAGGCGATAACCAAGCTCCGAGCCTGATCCGCAGGGAGTTTTTCCACTGCTTTGGCTAGTTGGGCCAGGGTGTAGTCCACGTGCTCACGCGCCTCACGCACCGGCAGGCCCTCCCCCACGCACAGGATCGGAGTGATGCCGTGACGGTAGGCGGCCACCACTTTGTCGTGGATCAGCTCGTCGCTCTCGCCGGCGTATTGACGTCGTTCGGAGTGGCCAATGACCGCGTAGCGGCAGCCCAGCTTAGCCAGCATCAGCCCAGAGACTTCCCCGGTGTAGGCACCCTCGTCGTGCACGGAGATGTCCTGCGCGCCGTAAGCAAAGGGCAGCTTGTCCGCCTCCACGGTGGTCTGCACCGAACGAATAGAGGTGAACGAAGGCAGCAGCACCACCTCAGTGCGCTCACACTGCTCAGGTTTGAGGGTGTAGCCCAGCTGTTGGACCAAAGCGATGGCCTCCACATGGGTGAGGTTCATCTTCCAGTTGCCCGCCATCATGGGCTTACGGGTGGTGCTCATGACTACTCCTTCACCTCATCGACCAAACCCAGCGCTTGCAGGCCGGGCAGCTGCTTACCTTCCAGGTATTCCAAACTGGCCCCACCCCCCGTGGAGATGTGGCCAAAGTCACTGTCAGCGAAACCCAACGCCCGCACCGCAGCAGCAGAATCGCCACCACCGATCACGGTGAACCCAGCCGCATCAGCCACCGCCTGGGCCACCACCTGGGTGCCCTTGGCAAAACGCGGCATTTCAAACACGCCCATCGGGCCGTTCCAGAAAATGGTGGCGCAATCGCTGAGTGCCTGGGCGAAAGCCTGCGCGGAATCTGGACCGATGTCCAAACCCATGCGATCGTCGGGGATCTCCTGCGCCGACACGACCAGGGCATCGGCATCGGCAGCAAACTCGCTGGCTGCGACAATATCAGTAGGTAATACCACCTGGATGCCACGCTCTTGGGCACGGTGCACATACTGCTTGACTGTCTCGACCTGGTCGGCCTCCAACAAAGACTTGCCCACCGTGGCCCCTTGAGCGGCCAGGACGGTGAAGACCATGCCTCCGCCAATGACCAGCTTGTCCCCGGCTTGCAGCAGGTTCAGCACATTGTCGATGACCCCCAGCTTGTCCGAGACTTTCGAGCCACCCAGGATCACGGCGTAGGGTCGTTTCACCTCGTCGGTGAGGCGGCGCAGCACTTGCACCTCCGCGCTGACTAAAAGACCAGCTGTGTGCGGGAGCAGGTGGGGCAGCTCGTAAACGCTGGCGTGCTTGCGGTGTACGGCGCCGAAGCCATCGCCAACGTAGATGCCCTGCGGTTGATCGCCATGACGCCCAGCCCCGACAAGATCAGCCAGCAGATGGGCCAGATCGCTGCGCTCTTGCTCATCTTTACTGGTCTCACGGCTGTCGAAGCGCAAGTTATCCAGCAGCACTACCTCTCCTGGCTTGGCCTGGTTGACCAACTGTTGCGCATGCTCCCCGGCCACATCGGTCGTTCCATTGCCCGCAAAGTGCACTGGGCTTGCTAGGAGTTCCTGCAGGCGAGCCGCCACGGGAGCCAGGCTCAGCGCAGCGTCATAGCTGCCCTTGGGGCGGCCCAGGTGGGAGCACACCACGACCCGAGCCCCCCGGTCCAGCAGGCTGCGCAGGGTGGGCAAACTGGCCCGGATGCGTCCGTCATCGGTGATGCGCTGTGGGCTTTCAGCCGGCGCGGTGCTGTTTTTGTCCAACGGAACGTTGAGATCGGCACGCACCATCACTGTGCGCCCCACCAAATCCATGCTGTCAAAATCCACCAGTGGTGCGGATGTCATCTGCGGTTACTCCTGGGAACGTAAGGGGTACAAAGCGAAGAGGAACACAGCGTGATCCGGGCAAGCTCACCTGATAGACGACGACCCTGCCCGGATCACGGTGGTGCTACAGCTTGGAGCCAACCAAAGCCACCAAGTCCACCAAGCGGTTGGAATAGCCCCACTCGTTGTCATACCAGCCAACAACCTTGACCTGGTTGCCAATCACCTTGGTCAGACCAGCATCGAAGGTGCAGCTCGCCGGGTCGGTTTCGATGTCCTTGGACACGATCTCGTCCTCGGTGTAGACCAGGTAACCCTTCAGGGGGCCTTCGGCCGCAGCTTTGACAATGGCGTTGACCTCCTCGACAGTGGTGTCACGGGCAGCCTCGAAGCTCAGATCAGTGGCCGAGCCGGTCGGGGTAGGCACACGCAAGGCGTAGCCGTCCAACTTGCCCTTGAGTTCCGGCAGCACCAGGGAGACTGCCTTAGCAGCACCCGTGGTGGTGGGCACAATGTTGAGGGCAGCAGCGCGTGCACGACGCAAGTCCTTGTGAGGAGCGTCTTGCAAGTTCTGGTCCTGGGTGTAGGCGTGGATGGTGGTCATCAAGCCCTTGACGATGCCCAGACCGTCGTTGAGGGCCTTAGCCATCGGAGCCAAACAGTTGGTTGTGCACGAGGCGTTGGAGATGATCGTGTGGGCGTTAGCGTCGTACTGGTCGTCGTTGACACCCATGACGATGGTGATGTCTTCGTTCTTCGCGGGGGCGGAGATGATGACCTTCTTGGCGCCACCCTGCAGGTGAGCCTTGGCCTTCTCAGCGTCGGTGAAGAACCCGGTGGACTCCACGACGATGTCAGCACCAACGCTGGCCCAGTCCAACTGAGCCGGGTCGCGCTGCTCGAAAGCTGCGATCTTCTTGCCATTGACCGTGATCGAGGTGGCGTCGTAGCTGACCTCACCGGGGAAGCGGCCCAGAATCGAGTCATATTTCAGCAGGTGCGCCAAGGTTTTATTGTCTGTCAGGTCATTGACGGCAACCACTTCGACATCAGTGGCAATGCCACGGGCCTGAGCTTCGGTCAATGCGCGGTAGAAGTTGCGGCCAATCCGTCCAAAACCGTTAATACCAACTTTGATGCTCACCAATAACTCCTTGATGTATGCGGGTGGTGATCATGACAGTCCAGCGTCGTGATCAGGATCGTCCAGATGCTGGAGGTAACGCAGGGCAAACCCTACTAGCCCCGTGCGACAAACCCCGGCTGCGGCACAGGGAGTTAGGCCGGGAAGTTAGGCCAGGTGAACCTGGCACAGTTGACCGCCCTCCAAACCAGCAGGCTCTTTGGCGAACTCATAGGCACTTATACTGCCGTGAGTGATGTGGATAAACCGCTCGGTGGATTCCACCACGATGCCTCCGCTGCGCGGGGCCAGGTTGCGGGTGAAGTACTGCCACAACTCGGTCAAACTCCCTTCCCAGGACATGCTGAAGCTGATCGTCCCACCGTGAACATAAAGCTTGACGCGTACGCGTTGCTTGGAGCCCATACTGGGGGCATCCTCAGGCACCTCAGCAAAGGGCATTTCGACATCGTCGGGGGTAGTCACCCCGCCAGTATGACCGGGCAGGCTAGGACACTAGCTCTTGGGTAACGCTGTCTTCGGTAGTCGGCACACCCAGGGCCACCGCATGGCGATCAGCCATAGCCAACAGGCGGCGGATGCGCCCTGCAATGGCGTCCTTGGTCATAGGCGGATCAGCTAATGCCCCCAGCTCCTCCAAGCTGGCCTGTTTATGCTCCACACGCAGACGCCCAGCTTGCACGAGGTGATCGGGCACATCATCGCCGAGGATCTCCAGGGCACGCTGGACCCGAGCCCCAGCAGCCACCGCCGCGCGGGCAGAGCGGCGCAAGTTGGCATCGTCGAAATTGGCCAGACGGTTAGCGGTAGCGCGTACCTCTCGGCGCATCCGGCGTTCCTCCCAGGCAATGACTGCCTCGTGGGCTCCCAAACGGGTGAGCATGGCTCGAATCACTTCGCTGTCACGGATCACCACCCGGTCGATGCCGCGGATTTCGCGCGACTTGGCGGGCAACTCCAGCCGCCGCGCGGCACCAACCAGAGCCAGGGCGGCCTCGGGGCCGGGGCAGCTGACCTCGAGGGCGCAGGTGCGTCCCGGCTCAGTGAGGCTGCCGTGAGCGATGAAAGCACCGCGCCAGGCCGCCTCCGCGTCACAGGCATTGCCAGAGACTAGGTGCGCGGGCAGCCCTCGCACCGGACGCCCCCGGGCATCGAGCAGACCCGTCTGGCGCGCGAGGGACTCCCCATCGCGAATGACCCGCACAATGTAACGGCTGCCCCGGCGAAGCCCGTTGGGAGAGACCACCACAATGTCGCTGGTGTGGCCGAACAGCTCAGCAATCTCGCGACGCAGACGCCGCACAGCATTGGAAGTCTCCAGCTCTGCCTCAATGATGATGCGACCGCTGACAATATGAATGCCCCCAGCAAAGCGCAGCAGCGCCGACACCTCAGCTTTGCGGCAGCAGGGTTTGGTGATGCTCAGGCGACTGAGTTCGTCCTTGACCGCGCTGGTCATCGCAACTCCCGAACGCTCCCGTCGACCCATGGGTTCCCTCATGCTTTCTGCTGGCGGTACAAAACGGTGACCCTGCGTAAGTTCTCAACCCTACGGCGTGTCGTCCACTCCCAGCATGCATCGAAAAACCTTTGAAAGCGCAACCGGATCATGAATTTGCCCGGCATCAGGCCCCTGAGATTGCGCCACATGCGCCAGAACGACCTGCGCGCCCAGTCGCGCCGCGCTGGCCTGAAGGCTCTCCACATCGGTCACCACGCTGGGATCGGCCAACACTGCGTCCCACCGTAGATGAGGGGCATGAGCAGCCAACACATCTAAGTGGGCTTCGGGAGAGAATTGGTCGGTCTCGCCCGCCTGCTCGCACAGATTGAGGGCCACCACTGTGCGAGCGGAGGTGGTCCGCAAGGCATGCACCAGATCGGGGACAACAACGTGAGGCAACACCGAGGAGAACCACGAACCTGGACCCAACACCACCACATCGGCCTCGGCAATGGCACGTACTGCCTCGGGGCACGCATCGGGACGATCTGGCTCGACGAACAAGCGCTCCTTACGGCCAGGAGACAACGCAATAGCCACTTGGCCGCGCACAATGCTTAACAGCTGGGGGAAAGCCGGGTCATGCCCGCGAATATAGGCCCCGATGGTGAGTGGCTGCGGGCTGGCGGGCAACACCTGACCGGAGATCCCCAGCAGGTGCCCAGCCCGCTGCAGCGCCGCTACCGCATCGCCTCGGGCCTGCTCCAGAAGCGCCAAGAGCAGCAAGTTGCCCAGCGTGTGGCCCTGCAGATGCCCACGAGCCTGAAACCGATGCTGCAAGGTGTCTCGCCACTGCCGACCCAGCACATCCTTACCGCACAGCGCAGCCAAAGCCTGGCGCAGGTCACCGGGGGGGAGCACTCCCAGCTCACGACGCAGGCGGCCACTGGAGCCTCCATCGTCGGCGACAGTGACTATCGCGGTGACATCAGGAGTGACCAGGCGAAGGGCCTGCAGTGTGGCCGACAGACCGTGCCCTCCGCCCAGGGCCACCGCTTGGATCAGGCGCTTGCCGGTGCCTGGAACAGGACCAGCGGCCGCCTCGGGGCTCACTCGCGCCCCACGTCGCGGTGCAGCACACTGGCGTGGATATGCATGGCCTGAAGGCGGCGAGCCAACTCCGCAGCAATAGCCACGGAGCGGTGCTTGCCTCCCGTGCACCCCACAGCAATGGTGGCGTAACGCTTGGCTTCACGCAGATAGCCCTCGGTGACCAGGGATAACACGGTGGTGTAGGCCTGCAAGAACTGCTCCACCTGAGGCTGACCCAGCACATAATCTCGCACCGGGGCATCCTGACCGGTCAGGGCGCGAAGCTCAGGCACCCAATGGGGGTTGGGCAGGAAACGGCAGTCCACCACCAGGTCTGCATCCATGGGCAGACCGTACTTGTATCCGAATGACATCACCGTGGCCCGCAGATTCGGCACCAAAGTCTGCGCGAAGGCGGCCATGATCTTAGCGGAGAGCTGGTGGATGTTGAGGTGACTGGTGTCGATGACCACATCGGCCTGGTGGCGCAACTCGTGCAGGAGCTGACGCTCCTTGCGGATACCGTCAAGCACCCGGCCCTTACTCTGCAGAGGGTGAGGGCGACGCACCGATTCAAAGCGACGCACCAGCACCTCATCGCAGGCCTCCAGGAAGACGATACGCGGCTTAACTGGCAGCTCTCCCATCGCTTGCAGAGCAGTATGCAGGTCGGCGTGGAACGTCCAAGCCCGCACGTCGACGATCACCGCCAGTCGAGGGATGGAGCCGCTGGCCCGGCTGCCCAACTCCGCCAAGGAGGGCAACAGTTCCAACGGGAGGTTGTCCACCACGTACCAGCCGAAGTCCTCGAAACAGTGGGCGGCGGTGGTCCTACCTGCCCCCGACATTCCGGTGATGACCACCAACTCCGGGGGGGCTGGATCGGTGGGCTCAGGCGAGGTCGTCACGACGTGCCTCCTTGGGTGGGCTGGGCGGGGCGGGGGCTTTCTCCAGGCTCTCATCCCCGGCCTCAGGGCCCACAGCCAGGGCTGCCAGCAGCTTCTCGGCACTGCGCTGACCCATCCCTGGTACCGCCGCCACCTGCTCCACAGTGGCTTGGCGCAGGGCTTTGAGCGAACCGAAGTGCTTCAGCAAGGCCTTGCGTCGGGCCGGACCTACTCCAGGCAGGGCGTCCAGTTCACTGGCAGTGGCAGCTTGGCCCCGTTTCACCCTGTGGTAGCTGATGGCAAACCGGTGGGCTTCATCACGCACCCGTTGGAGCAAATAGAGCCCTTCGCTGGCGCGCGGCATGATCACCGGGAAGGCGCTGTCGGGCAGCCACACCTCCTCCAGACGTTTAGCAAGTCCACACACGCTGACCGTGGTGATCCCCAGCTGCTCCAACGCCCGGGCGGCGGCGGCGACCTGGGGGGCACCTCCGTCGATGACCAACAGCTGCGGGGGGTAGGCAAATCGCAGAGGTTTGCCGGTCTGCGGGTCGATGCGGCTAGCCGGTAGCTCGTGCTGGTTGGACTGCCCGGCGGTGGCGCGGGCGCTTTCGGCCAAGTAGCGGATCATGCGTCGAGTCACCACCTCATGAATGGCAGCCACATCATCGCTACCCTCAAAACTCTTCATCGCAAACCTGCGGTACTCGCTCTTACGCGCCAGACCGTCCTCAAACACCACCAGACTTGCCACCACATGGGTGCCCTGCACGTGAGAGACATCAATGCACTCGATACGCAAAGGAGCTTGGGGTAGGGCTAGCGCATCCTGGATCTCCTGCAAGGCCCGGCTGCGGGCACCCAGGTCACTGGCGCGTTTGGTTTGATGCAGGGCTAGTGCATGCTGGGCGTTGCGTTGCACTGTGGCCAGGAGGTCCTTTTTGGGCCCCCGAGTGGGAACTTTCACCTCCAGCTTGCTCCCCCGAGCTTGCTGGAGCACCTGCTGCAACGCCTGGACATCGTCGGGCAGCGCAGGCACCAGGATTTGGCGAGGGATGGCCGTCTGTGGCAACCCTTCGGAGTCGTTCTCAGTGGCTGCCACCAGGTAGAACTGCTCGAGAAAGCGACCAACTAGCGCACCGGCATCGGTCTGCTCCACCATGTCGACCACCAAGCCCCGCTGGCCCCGGATACGTCCACCACGCACGTGAAAAACCTGCACTGCCGCACTGACCGCATCCTGAGCCAAGGCAATCACATCGGCATCGGTGGCGTCGGGCAGCACGACAGCGTTACGCTCCATCGCCTTGTGCAATGCGCCCAGATCATCGCGCAACCTGGCCGCCTGCTCATACTCCTGCACTGCCGCGCAGGCCTGCATCTGCTTCTCCAGACGACGCAGGTAGGGCGCAGTATTGCCAGCGAGGAAGGCGCAGAAATCCTCCACAATCGCCCGATGCGCCGAAGCGCTGATCGCTGCCGTGCAGGGGGCGCTGCACTTGTCAATGTAGCCCAGCAGGCAGGCACGGCCACTGGCTCGGGCCCGCTTGAAAACCCCCATGCTGCAGGTGCGGGCTGGGAAGGTCCGCAGCAGTAGGTCCAGGGTCTCGCGGATGGCCCAGGCGTGGGAGTAGGGGCCGAAGTAGCGCACCCCTTTGCGCTTTTCCCCGCGCATCACCTGCAGGCGGGGATACTCCTCGCCGATCGTCACTGCCAGCCAGGGGTAGCTCTTGTCATCGCGGTATTTGACGTTGAACCGAGGATCGAATTGCTTGATCCAGGAGTATTCCAACTGCAAAGCTTCGACCTCGTTGGCGACCACGGTCCACTCCACCCGTGCGGCGGTAGTGACCATCGTCTGGGTGCGGGGATGCAGATCCCTCAGGTGCGCAAAGTAGCTGTTCAAACGCTGGCGCAGGCTCTTGGCCTTGCCCACATAGATGACCCGCCCTTGCTCATCGAGAAAGCGATAAACCCCTGGGGACAACGGGATCGACCCCGGTGCCGGGCGATAGGTGGAGGGGTCGGCCATACCGATGAGGGTAGTGGGTCTTAGACGTCAGTATCGCGGCGCTTGAAGCCTACAAGCGCCGCGATACTGAGCAAATAGCTTTAGGGACTAGCAAACTCCTTTGACGGGCTCTGCGTCAGCAGCAGGAGTTGTTGCGTTGCTGCGGATAAAGCGCCAGTTTTCACCAGCAAGACGCGAATCGCTGGCTTGCAGGCAAAAGGCCGTGCCATCGTCAGCTGTGGCGCTGTTTTCCCGGATTTCCAATGTGGTGTTCGGCGACTTGCTCAACGACAAACCGGTGGGCAATGTACCAGTCGAGGCGGTCAGGGTGTTGGGCAGTGCCGCGTAGGAACCGCCAGCTTCCACTGCCCAAGATTCCACCGCAATCGCCGCGTTGCGCAGGTCGCTCTTGAGAGAGGCGCGGTAACCGTTGTTCCGTTGGTTCATGAACGTGGGGATAGCGATAGCCGCCAGAATCCCGATGATAATCATGACGACGAGAAGCTCAATCAGGGTGAAGCCTGCGTCGGACTCTTGAGCCTTACGAAAACGAGCGAGCATTGATGCCTGCCTCCAAGGTGAATGGCCGCCGCGGTGGCCAAGGGGTTTGTCGGTGGCACCAGGGGTGGTTCCCGACTCGAACACCTACCTATCGGTCGACCTGTGTCGAACTTAAGCAACCGCAGCACAGGGAGCAATTTTTTTGGACTACAAGGGTTACCGGAAGGCCTGTAACCCTCTATGAGTGGCGTAGGGATATCACGACTTGTTGATCAGGTCGTAAATCTTGAAAATAGGCAGGTACATCGCCACGATCATGCCTCCGACCAGGCTCCCTAGAAAAACAATCATGAGGGGTTCGATCAGGGCAGTCAGCCCGGCGGTGGTGGCTTCGACCTCCTGATCGTAGAAGTCGCTGATCTTGGCCAGCATGGTGTCTAAAGCTCCGGAATCTTCTCCCACGGCCATCATTTGCACCACCATGCCGGGGAAAACGGGATAGTTCGCCAGCGGGCCGCTGATACTTTCACCCTGTCGCACACTTTGTTGAACCTCGGTGATGGCCTTACTAATCACTGCGTTTCCTGTGGCGGAACGCACAATTTCAAGGCTTTGCAAAATGGGCACACCGGAGGAAATCATGGTGCTCAGGGTGCGAGAAAAGCGGCTCAACGCTATTTTGGCAGTCAGGTCGCCAAAAACAGGAATCCGTAACTTTAAAGGGTCGACGACTTCACGGATATTCTCTTTATGCCGAATACGTACCCAGGTCGCCCCAAGGCCAATACCGACGAAGATTAAAGGAATAATGGCAATCTTTAAGAAGTTGCTCAACTTGACCAGAATCAGTGTTGGCAGCGGAAGTGCACCACCGAGCTGGGAGAACATGTTCGCAAAAGTAGGAACAATAAATAGCAGCATTCCTACGGTCATCAAAATTGCCAAAATAAAAACAATGACCGGGTAGCTCATAGCCGCTTTGACCTGACCACGAAGTTTCACTTCAGCTTCTAAGTTATCAGCAATGCGCAGCATAGCGACATCAAGAAAACCACCGACTTCACCAGCCCGTACCAGGTTAATAAAAATGGGGGGGAAAATATCGGGATGCTTGCCCAAAGAACTGGACAGCGAAACCCCGCCCTCGACATCACCACGAATAGAGAAGAGGACTTTTTTCAACTCCTTGCCCTCGGTTTGTGACTCCAAGACGCTCAGAGCGCGCAAAAGAGACAAACCGGAAGAAACCATAGTGGCGAACTGCCTGGAAAAAACCGCCAATTCTTTGAGTTTGACTTTGGGACCTAAGCGGGGAAGGGAGAGTTCTTTCTGCATTCCATCGCTTTTGACTTGGTCAATAGCTAAAGGGGTATACCCCATGCTGCGCAGCTTTTGTGCCACGGCAGCCCGAGAGTCAGACTCCAGCTTGCCCTTGATGACTTTGCCGGTGCGATCACGCACTGTGTAGTCATAACGAGTAGTGGTTGCCATGAACGCCCTACCTTCACGTTTTTATTCTTGCCCCAGCAAACGACGCAGATCTTGTTCGTCGCGGCATTTTTCGACAGCCACTTCAAAGGTGACCCGACCTCGCTTGACCAGATCAGCCAAATGCTGATCCAGGGTGTGCATCCCGTATTTCGCGCCTGCCTGCATGGAGGAGTGGATTTGGTGCACCTTGCCTTCGCGGATGAGGTTGCGCACGGCAGGAGTAGCCACCAAAACCTCCGTAGCCACGGCCCGGCCCTGGCCATCTGCGGTCTTACAGAGGGTTTGGGTGACCACACCCTGCAAGGCACCAGCCAACTGCACACGGATTTGCTCCTGCTGATGGGCAGGAAAGACGTCGATGAGACGGTCGATGGTTTGCGGTGCATCCTGAGTGTGCAAGGTGGCGAACACCAAGTGACCGGTCTCAGCAGCGGTCAGCGCCACGGAGATTGTCTCCAGGTCGCGTAACTCCCCTACGAGGATGATGTCAGGGTCTTGACGCAGCGCATGCTTGAGCGCATCGGCGAAAGAGTGGGTGTCCTCGCCCACTTCACGTTGGTTGACGACACATGACTGATGTTCGTGAAGGAACTCGATGGGGTCCTCCACGGTGAGGATGTGGTCTTTTCGGGTACGGTTGGCCAGATCCACCAGAGAGGCTAGTGTGGTGGACTTACCCGAACCGGTAGGGCCAGTGACTAGAACAAATCCACGAGGCAAGCTGGCAAATTGAGCCACGGTAGGGGGCACACCGAGTGCTTCGAGGGGTTTGATCTCGAAGGGGATCAAACGAAACGCCGCACCTAGGCTGTTGCGCTGGCGGTAAATGTTCACCCGGAAACGCCCCTTGCCCGGCAAAGTATAGGCGAAGTCCAACTCCAGGTCGTTTTCAAAGGTTTCCCGCTGTTTTTGCGTGAGCACCGCATACAGCAGGCTTTGAACGCTCTCGCTGGTCATAGGCGGATAGTTGGTCAGCGGATGCAACTCTCCGTGGAGGCGCAGTGTGGGGGCGATGTTGGCGGTGAGGTGCAGATCGGAGGCACCTTGATCTAACACCTGTTGCAGCAGATCGGCCAAGTTGACCTGATCCTGCTGCTGGAGTGTGGGAGCCGCAACAGTTCCCACCCGGGCTGTCGCCTCCTGCTCCTGCTCCTCGGAGGCCGCCAACAGGTAGGACTGCGCAGCCAATGGAGCGCTGGCCTGGCGGGGAACCTCAAAGGCAACCGGGGGACGACTCAACAGACCCGCTCCCCCATCATCTAACGCCTCATGGGTGGCAAAGGCAGTCCCCTGCCCATAGGGCTGCGGGTCAGCCGTGGTCACCGGGGAAGCAGATGCCAGCGACTCCTGCCACTGGTAGTCCGCTGCTGGGGCAGCAGAACCATGCACCGAAGTCGGTGGTGTCTGCTGGTATCCCCCCTGCTCATAGGCCGATGCAGAGGCCGACAGCTGGCCATAGCCTGCTGGCTGGTCGCTGACATGCTGGGCGGGTAACGCGGCCAGCGGTTGAGTCAGGTCAGCAGAGGAATCATGCCCACCCGACTCAAACCCCGCATAGGAAGGGTGCTCGGTAGAGGGAAAAGCCGCTGGTGACTGATGGGAGTTGTGGCCGTAGGGTGGGGCCGTGGCAGGCGCCGGTTGAGGGTGTCCCTGCGCAGGTGCCGCAGCCACCGTGCTGGTTGAGGCCCATGCAGCCTCCGGTGCCAGAGAGCCCACCTGACCCACGCGCGCAGGTGCCTCGCGGTACTGGGGGTCAGGGGAGTACCCCCCCGCCCCGGCGTCAGGCATCACTGAGGTGTCCTGCTCGCGACTGTGCCAGCGGCGTTCCCGCTCCTGGTGTGCTGCCAAGGCCTGGGCCGCCTGTGTGGCCTCCGAAGTCGGGGCCGCGCCCGGGGCATAACCCGCCGCTTGGTAGGACTCCCAGTCAGAGTGACTAGAGCTAGACCCATATCCTGCCTGTGTCATCACCGTCGCCTTTACCGTCAAGTGATCGCCAGCCAACACCGGCATCTGCACCGCCGATCGGCCTGGCCACGCCCGATCTGAGGACTCCCTGGCCGCTTGAGGGTGATCACACCACGACGCGCAGAACCTCCTCCAGGGAGGTCAATCCCTGGCGCACCTTGTCCAGCCCATCGGTGCGCAGACTGGTCATCCCCTGCTGACTGGCCACCGTGGCCACCACCGTGGCCGGAGCTCGCTCCACCGTGAGGTGTTCAATCTGTTCAGTAACGGTCATCACTTCATGGATGGCCAGCCGGCCGGAGTAACCGGTCCGTGCACAGGTGGGGCAGCCCACCGGTCGATAGACCGTGGGCAGGGGCTCCCCGTCATGCCAAGGGAAACCCGACTGCAACAAGACCTCGGGAGTGGGGGTATAGGGCTGTTTGCAATTTTTGCACAGCTTACGTGCCAATCGCTGGGCCACCACCGACTCCAGCGCCGAGCCCACCAAGAACGGTTCGATTCCCATCTCAGTCAGACGTGTCACCGCAGAGGGGGCATCGTTGGTGTGCAAGGTGGACAGCACCAGGTGACCGGTCAACGATGCCTCGATAGCAATCTTGGCGGTTTCTCCATCACGAATCTCTCCCAGCAACACAATGTCTGGGTCGGAGCGCAGGATTGAGCGTAGCGCTCGGGCGAAGGTCAGCCCCGCCTTGGTATTGACCTGCACCTGATTGATCCCGGGCAGGCGGTACTCCACCGGGTCCTCCACGGTAATAACGTTGACCTCGGGGCGGCTGATCTGGTTCAACGTGGCGTACAGCGTGGTGGACTTACCCGACCCAGTGGGCCCGGTGACCAGCACCATCCCATGCGGGCGGGAGAAACTTTCGGCGTAGGCGGCATAGTTATGGGCGCTAAACCCCAAATCGGCCAGGTTCATCCGCGCCGAGGAGTTGTCCAAGATACGCATGACGACCTTCTCGCCCCACACCGTCGGAAGCGTGGCCAGACGCAGGTCAACTTTCTTGCCAGCCGCCATGATCGACAGCCGTCCGTCTTGGGGGACACGTCGCTCAGCAATGTCAATGTCAGCCATAATTTTCAGACGGCTCACCACTCCAGACATCACTGCCCGCGGAGAGCGCATGACCTCGTGCAGCACCCCGTCGATGCGAAAACGCACCCCTAAATCGTGCTCGCTGGGCTCGAGGTGAATATCAGACGCTTTATCCTGAATGGCTTGAGTGATCAAAAGATTGACGTATTTGACGATCGGCGCATCGTCGGTGACCCGCTGGATAGAGGAGAGATCCTCAACCTTTTCTTCAACAGGCTCCAGGGAGGTTCCCAAGCTGGACAGGTCAGAATCGGCGCGCAAATACCGATCCAGCGCCACCTGCACGTCAGTGCGTGTAGCCACGACCGGGCGAATGTCCAGGCCGGTCAGTTGGCGCAAATCATCCATGGCGAACACGTTGGCCGGGTCAGCCATAGCCACCAGCAGCTTGCCATCCTCCATACCGATCGGTATCACGGTGTGGCGTCGGCACACGGCCGCAGGCACCAAGATGACCGCCTCGATGTCGACAGGATGCTCGCTGAGATCCACAAAGCGAAGCCCAATCTGAGTGGCTAGCGCCGAAACCAGCTGGGCATCGCTGATCACACCCTGTTCGACCAGGGTGCGCCCTAAGCTACGGCCGCTACGATCCTGCTCATTTTGGGCCGCCTGCAGTTGTTCAGGCAGCACCAAACGACGTTCGAGCAGGATATCGCCCAGTTGTCGCATGAAAGAGCCTCCGCCATTGCCCTGCGGCTGCCGCGTTGATCAGGCCGAGCCGCACTACTCCAGCTTGCCCATCGGCCGATCGGCCTGCGGGTCAAGCGATCCCGGCAAGTCGGTTCAATCCGGCCTGGCGCATCGGTGCGACCATCTGCTCACGCGGCAGCGGCAGTGGATCTACACCCGTCATCAGCCTCACCTGATCCACCGCCTGCTGCACCAGGAGATCCAAGCCATTGAGCACCGTGCCACCATGATCCTTCCACCACTGGGCCAGACGAGTCGGCCATGGGTGATAGGCCACGTCAAAGAGCACCGGGAGCGGCTGGGATGAGGTGCTCAGGTGTGCTACCAGCGCGTCAGTGCTGCCTCCTGGAGTGGTAACGATCACCGCATCGGGCAGGCTAGCCAGCAGGGGTAGCCCCCACGACTGGAGCCTCACCGCGATCCCCAAGCGCTCAGCCACCTCCAGTGCATGCTGGGCTCGCAAGGGTGTGCGCACGTGCAGATCCACCTGATTTGCTCCGAGCTGGCTCACTGCCGCCAATGCCGAGCAGGCTGTCGCTCCCCCACCCAGGATCACCGGACGCTGCAGCCGCTGCACACCATCCACAGCCAACGCCTGTACAAGCCCGGGCACATCGGTGTTGTGGGCTTGTAGACGTGGCAAGGACCGCCCATCACGCCTGACGATCAGCGTATTGGCCGCTCCCACCAGGGCAGCCCCCGAGCTGACATGATCGGCCAGACGAACCGCCTCCTCTTTCAGCGGCATCGTCAACGACAGCCCCATCCACGAGGCAGGCTCGCCCGGACCCCGCAGCGTGAGGGCGAGGAAATGCTCCAATTGCTCCGCCGTGACCTCGTAGGCACCATAGGCTGCCTGCGTCCAAGGGTGGCCAAGTAGCTGATACGCCTGCCGATGCAACACCGGTGACAAGGAGTGGTTGATCGGGCTTCCCACCACGGCAGCGGTGGGAACTGCAACCGGGCCCACCCCCCAAGGGTGAGATCCGCCCTGGCTGGGCCGGGCGTTAGCGCTGAGGTTCACACCCAGGCAGGCTACTCACGCCCCCGCCTACGGGCCACACGCGGGAGTTTTACCCTGCGCCCGGGCAGTGCGGTAACAATCGAGCTCCCGCACCAGCACTTCATGTTCGGCGTAGGTGTCGACGAACTTGGTCTGCCCGCTCTGCTCATCCACGGTGACGAAGAACAGCCAGTTGCCCACGGCGGGCTGCAGCGCGGCTTGGATGGCCTGCTCTCCGGGAGAGTTAATGGGCCCGGGGGGCAGCCCCGGGTTTCTGTAGGTGTTGTACGGAGAGTTCACCTGAGTGTCTTTAATGCTCACCCTCACCTTGGTGCGGCCTAGCGCATAGTTGACCGTGGAGTCGAACTGCAAGGGCATCGGCTTCTCCAACCGGTTGTAGATCACCCTGGCCACTTTAGGGAAGTCGGGAGCATGCTTGGCCTCCGCCTGCACCAGACTGGCGATAATGAGGATCTGCTCGGCGCTGCGGCGCGGCGCCAGCTGGTCGATCTTAATCTCCTGCGTCTTGGTGGTGTAACGAGTGATCATCGCCTGCACCATCTGCAACGCAGTGGCGTTGGGGGAAAACTCATACGTGGAGGGGTAAAGAAAGCCCTCTGTTTTACCTCGGGCATAGTCAGGTAGACCCAGATCCGGGTGAGTCAGGGCGGAATTGAACTGCTCGACGGGCAAACCCCGCGCAGCAGCTAGGCGTTGCATGATCTCTGGAGCACGCAGGCCTTCGGGGATGGTCACCCGCAACTCCGCCCGGGAGCTGGGGTCTAGCAACGCCTCCAATGCCTGTTTGGCGCTCATACGCTCGCGCAGCTTGTACCAGCCAGGACGCACCATCAAGGAATCTTGGTTGTCCTGAGCGGCGCGAACGAAGGCTCCTTGGCTAGCGACGACATTTTTCTGAGCCAGCAAACTCCCAATCGACTTGATGGGAAGACCATCGGCGATCTCCACCACCACCTGGCCCTCCCCTGGGCCGGGGTAATCTTCGCCATCGGCTCCCTGAAGCTTGAGCAGCGCCCTCCAGCCGAGGAAGCCGCCACCAATAAGCAAAGCTGCCACACAGATCAGCGCCACGATAGCGGCGGCCCGAGCCCGCCGCCGGTCACGTTTAGCCTGCAGGCGAGCCGCCCGGCGCGATCCAACATAGCCACGATGAGTACCCAAGCTGGAGTGCCCCCGCTGCCCAGAGCCAGGGTGATCGAAGAAGCTCACCCGTCCCCCTGTATGCAGCCGATAGCTAACTGACGTCAATGAGCGCCCCGGCGACGCGCCCGGTACCGCGCTCGATATCCAATGCTGCCTGTAAGGCAACCACAGCAGCTTGCTGATCAATGACTTGCCGTCGATTTTTCTCTCGAGTTCTCGCTTGACGTAACTGCCCGGCGGCAGTCACCGTCGTCAACCTTTCATCGACAACACGCACCGAAATCGGAGCAATCCGGAGAGCAAGCACCTGGGCATACTCCCGGGCCTGTTGGGCGGCTGGACCTTCCCGCCCAGAGAGGCTGACCGGTAAACCCACATACACCAGCTGCGGGTGGTAGTGCTCCACGAGCTGGACCAGCCGCTCCACGTCACTGGCCTGCTCCGGAGAGAGGGCCTGTTGATCACGGGCCACGGTCTCCACCGGGAAGGCCAACGCTGCAGCAGGATCACAAGCAGCCACCCCAATGCGCACACTACCCACGTCAATACCCAGCCGCACCCCGTTCATTCCAGGTCGCAGCCCTGCACCAGCTCCACCACATCTGCCGGGGGCACAGGCCACGTGGAAGGATCGGCAGGCAATTGCAATCCGGTCCGCACATCGCGCACCTCTCCCAGGCTGGGCACCCTCGTCGCAGAGGTGTGATCCCCGTGTTTATGCGCCAGTGCTGCGGGGGGGAACCACACGTAGGGGATACCACTGCGATCTGCGTAGCGGATCTGCTTGCCAAATTTGCTGGCCGTATCGCTGACCAGGGTGGGGATTCCCCGCGCTCGCAATGCGACAGCGATCTGCTGGCTCTGCAGGCGGGAGTCCTCATCGACCACCGCCACCAGCACCTTGGTTGGTGTGGGGGAGGCAATACGCAACCGCCCCTGCGCCAGCAGAGGAGCCAAAATCCGGGTGACCCCAATGCTGATCCCCACCCCAGGGTGGGGCTGGCTGCCCACGTTGACCAGGTTGTCGTAGCGCCCTCCGGAGCACACCGACCCCAAAGCCTCAAACCCAGCCATCGTGGTCTCAAACACCGACCCGGTGTAGTAGTCCAGCCCACGAGCCACGCTGAGGTCAACCTCCACCACCCCAGGGGCGGCGGCCGAAGCAGCCTCCACCAGCACCCGCAACTCCTGCAAGCCCTGCTCCAACAGTTCGCTTTGCACTCCCAACGCCTGCACCTGCTGCACGAAGCTGGTGTCGCTACTGCGAATCTGCGCCAAAGCCAGGCACGCTTTGGCCTGTTGCACACTGGCGCCGGCCTGCTGCACCATCTGCAAGACCCCATCAGGTCCTACCTTGTCCAGCTTGTCCATGATCCTGAGGATCTGCACCGGTTCACCCAGCCCCAGACCGGTGTAGAACCCTTCGCATACCTTGCGGTTGTTGACCCGTATGCGTACCGGCGGCAGCGGTAAGCGTTGGAGCGCCTGGGCGGCGACCAGCACCGTTTCCACCTCTGCGCTAGCAGGTAGACTTCCCTGGCCCACGATATCCACATCGGCCTGGGTGAACTCACGGTAGCGGCCCTCCTGGGGGCGCTCGCCTCGCCAGGCCTTTTGAATCTGGTAGCGGCGAAACGGGAACACCAGATCCCCACTGCGCTCAGCCACATAGCGAGCCAAGGGCACCGTCATGTCAAAGTGCAATCCCAAGGTGGAGGCAGGCCATCCAGCAATCAATTCCTCCTGCGCCGCGTTGCTCGTGGGCGTGGCCAAGCCCGCCTGCAAGCGCTGCAGCACATAAACTTCCTTACTGGTTTCCCCAGCCCTGACCAACTGATCCAACGGCTCTACCGCCCGGGTCTGCACGCTGGAAAACCCGTGCAACTCGAACACCGTGCGAAGGGTGTCGAGGAAGTACTGCTCGATGCGTCGGTGGGCGGGGGAGAACTCCGGGAACCCACTGACCGCAGCGCTACGCGAGGCCATGCCTGTGCTCCTTTCTGAGCAACCTATTCACACCTCTGGTTCATACAGCGGCAGTCCCGCCACTTGGCGCAGATAGGTGTTGACCATGCGCTCCATCCCGATGGTGGTCTGCGGGCCGTGCCCCGGGTAGACCACGGTGTCCTCTGGCAGGGTAAGCACGTGCTCAGCCAGGCTGCGCTGCATCGCCGCATGGTCTCCCCCGGGCAGATCGGTGCGCCCGATCGAGCCGTTAAACAACACATCCCCCGACAGGCACACCGGTGCCTGGTCATCAGCATCGGCGCGGTGCACCAACAACAATGCTGATCCTGGGGTGTGCCCAGGAGCATGAGCCACCTCGACCTGCAGACCGCCCACCTCCAAACGCTGGCCGTGGGAGAAGGTCTGGACCCGCTGCGGGCGCTGCCAGGTGATTTGGCGTACCCCTAACATGATCTGCACCTCATCGGAGAGGGCCAGCAGGGGGTTATTCAGTAAGTAGGCATCATCAGCGTGGATCCACACCGGGGTGTCCCATTGCTGGCTGACCTGGGCGCAACTGGCTGTATGATCCAAATGCCCATGGGTGAGCACTACCGCCTGCGGGGTCAAACTCTGGTTGGCCAGCAACCGCTCGAGTGCCGGCATGATCTCCACACCGGGGTCCACCACAATGGCATGGTGCTGGTCTGCAGCAGCCAGCACGTAACAATTGGTGCCTAGCACTGCTGCAGGTAAACAATGAATCTGCATCCGTGCCTCCTGCCCCCACGGCGAGTTTTCCGCTCGACGATGACTGAACTCCAAGCTTAGAGGGCCCACCGTAAGCAAGCGTGGGTTTGGCTGGGTTGTAGGGGTGGGTCAGACTTGACAGCGGTACCGTTCACTCGATCCGCACAGCATCTTAAAGAGAGGCAGCCACAGTGGCCACATACAAACGCCAAAAGGAGTTGGAACGCCTGCGCTACCAGCGCCAGCAGCAGCGACGCAGCGTGGAGTTTGTTCAACGTCGTGGACGCCAGCAAGCCATTGCCGGGGTGAGCGCCGTCATCGCGGTCATCGTCGGGCTGGTATTTCTCTCTCTGCAGGTCCAAAGCCACCGTCAGTCCCCTGTAGTGACCGGGGAGCAGGTCGCTTCCTCCCCCACCGAGCCCGAGCCAGGACAGGCTCCTCCCAGCGTGCCCATGCCGCCCTCAACTGTGGTGCCAGCCAGCACCGGGGCTGATGGGCAGATCACCTGTCAGTACTACGATGGGCAGCCCGCATCTCGCCCGGTCAGTGGGAAACCCGCCACCACTGCCGCTGCTGTACCCGGGCAGGTCAACGTGACCCTCACCATCAATAACCAACCCGTCACCATCAGGCTGGAGACTACGAAAGCCCCCTGCACCACCCGCAGTTTCGTCTTCCTAGCTCAGCAGGGCTTCTACGACAACACGACCTGTCACCGGATGACCAAGGGCAACCCCGCCGCCAGCGGGCAGGCCCAAGGCCTCTCCGTGTTGCAGTGCGGAGATCCCTCCGGCTCTGGCAGTGGTGGGCCGGGATACAGCTTCGGCACCGAGAACCTCCCAACGGGCCAGACCTACCCGGCTGGCACTCTGGCTATGGCCAAATCCGCCAGCCCCAACAGCAACGGCAGCCAGTTCTTTATTGTCTACGCCGACTCCGCCCTGCCCCCGGATTACACGGTCTTTGGACAGGTCACCAGTGGGCTGCCTCTCGTGGCTGCCTTGGGCCAAGACCTAGCGGAAGGATCAGATCAAGCACCCACTCCACCCGTCGCGTTGGCCTCAGCCAAGATCTCAGGAGCGTAAACTCGACCGCTGGTGCCCACTGGTTCCACCCCTGGTGCCTTACAGTGGGGCACGGCGGCGCACCGACTTCTCCCCTCCCCCCATGAGTAAAGGCAATTGTCGTGAGTAATTCCACCCAGGCCCCGACGGATCTTGCTGAGAGCGCATCCCCAACTCCCCCATCAGTCTCCAGTCCCACGCCCACCCTCGTGAGCAAACGGCGCCCGGCTTTTTCCCGCACGGAACCTAGCGATGCCGACCTCACTATCCACGAATCCTTTGGTGAGGTCGACCCCGATGGCACAGTGTGGGTGACCACCCCGGAGGGACGCCAGCGAGTCGGCTCCTACCGCGACGCCACCCCCGAGGCTGCCTTGCGTTTCTACGCACGCAAGTACGCCGATCTTCTGGCCCAGCTGCAGTTGCTTCACACGCGAGTTGGCGCCGGCAAGCTCACCCCCGCTGATGCCACCCTCACGTGGGAGAAGCTGCACGAGGAGGTTGCTCAGGCGCGGGTGGTGGGGGATCTGACTGCACTGACTGAGCTGCTGGAGACTGTCTCGGCTGCTATTGCTACTCGCCGAGAGCAGGTCCAGGCTCAGCGTGCTGCCGCACGGGAAAAGGCCCGCCAAGCCAAACTGGCCCTGGTGGAAGAAGCCGAAAATCTGCGCGAAAGCCAGGCGTGGAAAGCCACCACGGTGCGACTACGTGACATCGTCGAGCAGTGGAAAACATTGCCCCGACTGGACAAAGCTGGTGATGAGCAGCTGTGGAAACGTTTCAGCAGCGCCCGCACCGCCTTTGACAAACGCCGCCGGGCCCACTTTGCCCAGCTGGACTCCCAACGTGAACAGGCAGGCAAGGACAAGGAGAAACTGGTCAAGCAAGCCGAGCAGTTGGCTACCTCCAAGGAGTGGGTGGCGACCACCAACCAATTCCGTGATCTGATGACGCAGTGGAAATCCGCAGGCCGCGCCGCCAGAGGTGACGATGAGGTTCTCTGGGAGCGTCTGAAGGCCGCCCAAGATCAGTTTTTTACCGCTCGTAACGCGGTTTACTCCCAGCGTGATGCCACCCAGAGCGCCAACGCCACCAAAAAGCAGGCGTTGGCTGACGAGGCAGACAAGCTGCTGCCCATCAAAGACCTCGCCGCCACCAAAGCTGCATTACGCTCACTGCAGGAGCGGTGGGAGGCTATCGGAGATGTTCCCCGTGCCCAGCGGGAAGGTTTAGAGCAGCGCCTGCGTGCCGTGGAGAAAGCTGTGCGCGAGGCCGACCAGGCGCAGTGGAACCGCAGCAATCCCGAGCGTAAGGCCCGCGCCAACTCGGCCACCACCCAACTGCGTGAGGCGATCGACAAACTGGCCGCCCGCTTGGAAGCCGCCCGCACCACCAAAGACGCCCGCACCATCAAAGGTTTGGAGGAGGAACTGGCCGCCAAGCAGCAATGGCTCGAGCAGGTGGAGAAATATGTGTGAGGCTGGCTGGGTTGCAGTAAAGTCCCTAGCCTCCGGTGATCCGGTAAGCGTCGAAAACCCCCTCGACGCCACGCACTGCCCGCAGCACATGACCTAGGTGGGTGGGGTCGGCCATCTCGAAAGTGAACTTATTGACCGCCACCCGGTCACGGCGAGTGTTGACCGTTGCCGAGAGAATGTTGAGGTGGTGGTCGGAAAGCACGCGCGTCACATCCGAGAGCAACCGCGAGCGGTCCAAGGCCTCCACCTGAATGGACACCATGAACACCGAGGAGGCGGTGGGCTCCCACTCCACCTCCACCATGCGATCCCCGTCAGCGGTCAGACTGGCTACGTTGGTGCAGTCCTCCCGGTGGATGGACACTCCGTTGCCTCGGGTGACGAACCCGAGGATGGCATCTCCTGGCACCGGCATGCAGCAGCGCGCCAGCTTGATCCACACATCGCTGACTCCACGCACCACCACTCCCGGGTCGGTGCCGGGGCGCCCGGCTGTTCCCGCGCGCCGGTGAGTACTGGGGCGCACCGCCTCGGCCAAGTCCTCCTCAGCCGCGCTTTGACCTCCCAGATCAGCCACCAGACGAGCCACCACTGCTTGGGCTGAGACCGTCCCCTCCCCGACGGCGGCGTAGAGGCTGGCAATGTCGGGGTAGCGCAACTCACGGGCTACCACGGTGAGGGTTTCGTTGGTCAACAAACGTTGTAAGGGCAGGTTTTGTTTGCGCATTGCCCGCGCTATCGCGTCTTTGCCCTGCTCAATGGCCTCTTCGCGCCGACCCCTGGTGAACCACTGCCGGATTTTGCTGCGCGCTCGGGGGGAGGCGACGAACTGCATCCAATCCTGACTGGGCCCAGCATCAGTGGCCTTGGAGATGAACACCTCCACCGTGTCGCCACTATCGAGTTTGCTCTCCAGCGGCACGAGGCGGCCGTTGACACGCGCCCCGATGCAGCGGTGGCCAATATCGGTGTGCACCGCGTAGGCAAAATCCACTGGCGTGGAGCCATTGGGCAGCGCCACCACATCCCCTTTCGGGGTGAACACGTACACCTCATTGGTGGAGAGGTCAAAACGTAGAGAGTCGAGGAACTCGCTAGGATCGGCGGTCTCTTTTTGCCAGTCCAGCAGTGTACGTACCCAGGTCATATCCTCCGGGCTTCGCCCGTGGGAGGGAGGCCCACCCACGGGTGTCTTACTACCGGAGGCGGGCCGTTCTTTGTATTTCCAATGTGCGGCGACCCCGTACTCGGCGCGTCGGTGCATGGCGTGGGTGCGGATCTGGATCTCCACCGGTTTGCCACCCGGCCCCACTACGGTGGTGTGCAACGACTGGTACATGTTGAACTTAGGTAAAGCAATATAGTCCTTGAATCTTCCCAACACCGGGTTCCAACGAGAGTGGATGATCCCCAGCGCTGCATAGCAATCTTTAACGGTATCGACCAGGATGCGGATGCCGATGAGATCGTAAATATCACCGAAATCATGCCCCTTGACAATCATCTTCTGATAGATCGAGTAGTAATGCTTGGGGCGTCCAGTCACCGTCGCCTTGATCTTGGCTTCGCGCAGATCGGCAATGACGTGAGTGACCACATCGGCCAGATGCTCGTCACGGCTCGGAGCCCGGTCTGCCACCAGGTTGACGATTTCGTCATACATCTTGGGGTAGAGAGTGGCGAATGAGAGGTCCTCCAACTCCCACTTGATCGTGTTCATTCCCAGCCGATGCGCCAAGGGCGCGTAAATCTCCAAAGTCTCCCGCGCTTTGTTCTCCGCACTCTTGGCCGACACATAGCGCCAAGTTCGTGCATTATGCATGCGGTCACACAGTTTGATCACCAGCACCCGAATATCGCGGGCCATAGCAATGACCATCTTGCGCACTGTTTCAGCCTGGGTGGCCTGGCCGTAGGTGACTTTGTCCAGTTTGGTCACCCCATCCACCAGTGCAGCCACCTCCGCCCCGAAATCGGCCTGCAACTGTTCCAAGGTGTAGTCGGTGTCCTCCACGGTGTCATGCAACAGGGCAGCGCACAGCGTAGGGATATTCATGCCCAATTCGGCCAATAAGGTGGTCACGGCAATGGGGTGAGAGATGTAGGGTTGCCCACTTTTTCGTATCTGACCCTGATGGCAGTACGAAGCCACATGGAACGCACGGATCACTGGGGTGAAATCATCTTTGGGATAGTTGACTTTGACGATGCGATAAATCGGCTCAATGTCCAGGGGGACCTGGGGGCGACCGGTACTCAGACGCGGAAAGCGACGCCGATGAGTAAGGGTTCCAGAGACCGGCGAGCTGAGAGCAGCAATTGAGGGAGACGGCTTGGCCTGTAGGTGTTCTTCAGCGGAGGTCGGCTGAGGAACACCTGTCTGGCTAGATTCCGGTTCAGGTTCCGGGTCAGTCTGGGCCACGATCATGCCCGTGTCATCCACAGTGAGGTCAGGTTGAGATGGTTGCGGCCCAGCGTGAGGGTCGGACTGCTGCTGGTCCGTCTGCGCGTCTGCCATAACCACCTCCCGATCCGTCTCAGTGTAGAGAGCTAGACGCTGATGCGGGTTGGGGCACGCGGAAAAAGCCAAGGCCTCAAGGTAGAGGCGTCAGACCCTAACCGCATGGTTTCTGTCCGGACGGGCTCCCAGGGTTAAGCGGTTGTGCCCCATGGTTATTTGCGTTTCTTCGAACCTGGTTTGGTTTTTTTCCGCGAGGGCTGGTGGCGTTGGCCACTGCTGGGGGGGGTCTGACTGACGGTCGGAGTGGGTGGTGCAGAGTCTGTGGCGTCCTGCTCGGTCGTCGTGGCGCCAGCGGAGTTGAGCGCCAAGCGGGGCGCAGAGCCAGCGATACTAGCCCTGCTGGGCGCTCCTGCTAGTGCTTCCTGTTGCTGCACACGGCTGCTGGTGCGACGCTGCTGAACTCGGCTATTGTGCGCCAGAATCGCGGGGTCACGCTCCTTCAACTGCACCAACAACGGCGCGGCGATGAAGATCGAAGAATATGCCCCAGCTACCTGGCCAATGAGCAACACCAACGCAATATCTTTTAACGTGCCTGCCCCCAGCACATAGGCACCGACAAAGAAAATGGAGGCAACTGGCAAGATTCCCAAAATTGTCGTATTAATGGAGCGCACCAATGATTGGTTGACTGCCAGGTTGGTTTGCTCAGCGTAGGTGCTTCGACTGCCTGCCAGTAACCCGGTCGTATTTTCCTTGACTTTGTCGAACACCACCACGGTGTCGTAGAGGGAATACCCCAACACCGTCAACAAACCAATCACCGTACCCGGAGAAACTTCTAAGCCCACCAGGGAGTACAAGCCCATGGTGATGATGATGTCGTGAATCAACGCCAGCATGGCGGCAAGCGCCATCTTCCACTCAAAGTAGAACGCTAAAAAGATGGTCACCAGTACCAGGAAGGCCACCAATCCCTTCACAGCGGCATGAGTGACATCACCTCCCCAGTTGGCACCGACATACCGGGAACTCACCTTGTCTAGCGGCACCCCGCAGGCTTGGGCAAGCCGTTGTTGTAACTGCTTGGCCTGGTCTTCGCTGAGTTGATCGGTCTGCACACGAATATCATGTTGACCTAATTTCTGCACGCGGGGTTGCTCGACAAAGCCAGAATCGGTGACCACTGTGGTGGCAGTCGCCACATCGCATGATGCTGCATTACTGACGTAAAGCTCGGAACCACCGGTAAAGTCCACGTTAAAGTTAAGCTTGAGCGTAGCGAGGCTAACTGCGCTAACCAGCAGCATCACGGCAGACAGGCCGTACCACCACCGACGCCTACGCAGGAAGTGGTAGTTATTCTCCCCGTGATACAAACGGCTGGCCCAGCCAGGCATGATCGAACTCATGGTGTCAGGCCCCCTGCTTCGCTAAACGGCTACCAGCAACACTCATAGCATCGGTATCTTCACCCGGCCGGGCATGCCCAGTATCGGCCAGCCCTGATAGTCGTCGTCGTTCGCTGAAGAACTTTCGTCGGGCCAACAAAGTCACCATTGGTTTGGTGAACAGGAAGACCACGAGAATGTCGATGATGGTGCTTAGCCCCAACATGATGGCAAATCCACGCACTGAGCCAATAGCCAGTACATAGAGCACCGCCGCAGCCAAGAACGACACTGCATCGGCGGCAACAATGGTGCGTCGGGCGCGTTTCCATGAGGTCTCCGCAGCCACTCGCAGTGTTTTCCCGCTGCGTATCTCATCACGTAACCGCTCAAAGAACACCACAAACGAGTCAGCGGCGATACCAATACCGATCACCAAGCCTGCCACTCCAGCCAGGCTCAAACGTAACCCCATGGAGTTGCTCATCAGCGTGACGATCACATAGGTCAAGCCCATGGAGATGAACAAGCTGATTACGTTGACTAACCCCAAGGCGCGGTAATACAACAGTGAGTAAAGAATCACCAGGATTAATCCAATTAACCCCGCCAGTAACCCAGCCTGTAATTGTTTGGTTCCCAATGTGGGACTGATCTCTTGCACCTCATCAGCTGTGAACGACAATGGCAGTGCCCCGTAGCGCAAAACGTTCGACAAAGAGTCAGCGTCCTCGCGGGTGAAATCGCCGGAGATTTCCATGCGGCCACCCGTTATTGCTTCCCGAGTGACTGGCGCTGAAATCACCTGTCCATCCAACACAATAGCGGTCTGCTGCCCTGTGGTTTTGGTCGTGAACTCGGCCCATTTTTTAGTGGCATCACTTTTAAACGTCAAGTTAACAACCCACCCCCCGATGGGCTGGCCCTGCGAGTTGGTTGCTAAAGCTGAAGCAGCCTCATCAATGTCACTGCCAACCAGCACTGCCTGATCCAACAAGTACTTGTCAGGCACTTCGCCGCGTCGAGGTTTGCCACATGCCGCTAATTGTTGGGCGGGGTCATCCACCTGGCGCACCACTTTGGATTGGTCGGTACAGTCCAACGCGGCAAATTGCTCCTGTACCGAGACTGGCTTGGCGGGCACCGGTGCAGATGGCGTAGTCCCCGTGACAGCAGGCGCGGGAGAAGGCGCAGGCAACCCGCTGCCAGGCGCCGAGGGTGAAGTAGTGGTGGCCTGAGGAGGAGCGACATGCTCCAGCCCCGCCGGTTGAACGACCATAGCTCGACTCGGTAGACCTACTGCCGGGTGCGCCTGGACGACCCCGTTGACCGGTGAGGAGTCAACCATGGAGTCAGGTGCCCAAGCTGTCCCAGAGGTGGTGGCCGTCGTCGGGGCTGAGGGAGCAGAGGTGGTGGCCGTAGAGCTGGGTTGACCAGGCGAGGAAACAACTGCTGATGGCGTGGGTGAGGGTTGCCCAGCTGGGGCCTCGACAGGACTCTGCTGCTCTTGTGTGGCACCAGCCACGCCAGGTGCTTGCTGCAGCACCAGACGGAACCTTAATTGCGCACTTTGACGGACCAGGTTGATCACCGCGGGGTCAGGCTTACCGGGCAGAGACACCACAATGCGTCGATCATTGCCACTGCCTTGGGGGGTGACTTCGGCTTCGCTCACCCCAAACCCATCCACCCGCTGGCGGATAATGTTCACCGCCTCCTTAAGCTGCACATCCCCCACGGTGCCTCCACCGATCACCTGCGGGACCAGGGTAATACTCACCCCGCCTTGTAGGTCCAGACCAAGCTTAGGAGTCCACTGCCCTTGGCTGCCCTCATCGGAAGCCTGGTGGCGCGTGGCGGAGTAGAGCAGACCACCGCCCAGGGCAAGCACGATCAACAGCAAGATGCCCAGGGTGCGGCCAGGTTGGGAACGCGTGGGAGTGTTGCGCCCCTTGCTGGAATAGCGTGATTGTGCTGCCACTGCGCTCAGCCTTTCTGTGACCTCAACAACCCGATGCACCCGACCGGTGTTGGCTTTAAGCAGAAACCTTACTGTCCGGGCCTGTTGTCTGTTCGGACGACCCTTCGGCAGAATCTTGCGTGGGCTCGGCTGACTGAGCAGACATCGGGGAGTTCACTACTGTTGCCACAGCGCCTTTAGCCCAGCGGGTGCGGACCCCGGGGGCAATTTCTATGACGATCTCCTGGTCAGCCAGGTCGTGGACGCGGCCGTACTGACCCGACTGCATCATCACTTCGTCGCCGACCTTCAGCTGATCGATGAGGGCTTGCATGCGCCGGCGTTGTCGACGTACCGGCAGAGTGAGCACGAAAAACAACACCACGACGAGGACAAACGGCAAAAGAGATGCAAGGGCCTTCATTGACGATTCACCTTTCCCGGACACGGACGTTCAGCCACACCTTACCGAGCCCTGCCCACTGTGCGATGCCAGTCGAAGCTTGTTGTGATCTTTCTCGAGGGAGGGGTCTTTAGCCCCACCTGACTGCGTTTGTTTGCATTCGCCTCACGATGAGGAACTTTCTAGGTCTTGCACGAGGCAGGTTTGCAGTGCTTCCGCCGGAGGGGTGAGGCCTAGGTGGTTCCACGCTAAAGGAGTGGCCACACGCCCCCGGGGGGTGCGGGCCAAAAGGCCGCAGCGCACCAAGAAGGTCTCGGCCATGAGCTCTACCGTTTCAGGTTGTTCACCAACGGCTATCGCTAAGGTCGATAGACCTACCGGCCCCCCACCGAACAGGGTGACCACCGCATGAAGCACCGCGCGATCCAAACGGTCCAACCCAAGCTGATCCACCTCGTACATGTCTAACGCACGGTGTGCCATCTCCTCGGTGATGACCCCGTCTCCACGCACCTGGGCAAAGTCGCGTACCCGACGCAACAGGCGGTTGGCGATACGAGGAGTGCCTCGGCTCCTTCTAGCAATCTCAACAGCACCTTTCGCGCGCACCTCCACGCCGAGCACCTCAGCGCTGCGCTGCACCACCAGTTGCAGTTCCTGCGGCTCGTAAAGGTCAAGGTGCGCGGTAAACCCAAAGCGGTCCCTGAGCGGACTGGGCAGCATTCCAGCCCTGGTGGTGGCTCCCACCAAGGTGAATGAAGGCAATTGCAGGGGTATGGCAGTAGCACCAGGCCCTTTGCCGACCACCACATCAACCCGAAAATCCTCCATCGCCAGGTAGAGCATCTCCTCGGCGGGGCGGGGAAGCCGGTGGATCTCATCCAGGAAGAGCACTTCGCCGTCTTGCAGGCTGGACAAGATGGCTGCTAAATCTCCAGCGTGGGTGATGGCCGGGCCGCTGGTGATACGCAGCGGCACCCCCAACTCGCTAGCGATAATCATGGCCAACGTGGTTTTGCCTAGGCCGGGCCCACCCGACAACAACATGTGATCGGGAGCATGTCCGCGAGCCTGAGCGGCTTGTAACACCAACGATAATTGCTCACGGACCCGGTGCTGACCCACGAAATCATTGAGGGTTTTGGGGCGAAGGTCTGCCTCCAAAGCCTGCTCGGTCGAGGACAGGGTAGATCCTGCCGGTGAGACAGGGCCGTGAGGGGGGTTCCCCACAGTTCTATCGTCGCTAGCCCCATCAAGGTAGGCAGACACGAGGCGAGGCGAGGAAAAGCTTTCCTGCATCTCTACGCTCCCACCTGAGCAGCGGCATCATTCTCGACTTCAGCATGACCTTTATGGCTTGGTGAGGAGTCTTCGGATGATTGGACTGCGCTTTGGTGCACTGCGCGCGCCTCTGAGCGGTTGAGACTGACCAGAGCAGTACGGAGCAGCAGTTGCATGTCGGGCTGAATCCCCTCACGTACGGCGGTTTCTGCCAAACCCGAGACCTCGTGTAGCGCCATCTCCACCTCACGCGGGCCCCACCCCAGGCCTTGCAGGGCACTGGTGAGCTGCTGACGCCACATCTGCGAGGAGGGGGTCACACCACTGGAACCCGGCGCGGCTGAAGAGACAAGACTGGTCATCTCCCCCATCACCGGAGGCAAACCCGGGGTGGCCTGAAGCGCTGCGCGGAGCTCCAAAACAATGCGCTGCGCCACCTTTTTTCCCACCCCCGAGACCGTGGTCAAGGTAGCCCAATCCTCAGCAATGATCGCTTGACGCACTCGATCAGGGGTAAGGGTAGCCAGCACCGACAACGCCACCCGGGGACCCACACCGTTGGCGCCAAGCAATTGCTCGAAGACCTGTCGCTCATCGGCGGAGGCAAAACCATAGAGAGTGAAGGAATCCTCCTTCACCAGCAGCAATGTAGGCAGCTGCACCACCTCATCCTCAGGCAGAGAGTGAGCCAGGCTCGGGGTGCAGTAGAGGGTCATTCCTACCCCACCCACGTCGAGAGTGACAGTCCCGGCTCCTCGACTGGCCACGGTTCCACGGACAAATGAGATCATGTGGGACTCCTTACCTCGCTGCAATGGACGCCATCACCTAACCCTGACATATCACCCTCGCCTGGTCGAGAAGCGACCCGCCGAAGCAGCTGCAGCTTGCACTAATCGGTTGTGGGTCGCTCCGCGCCAGACTGCGCAGATAGCGAGAGCCAAGGCATCGGTGGCATCTGCCGGCTCCGGGCGAGTGGTGAGCCCCAGCAGACGCATCACCATCGTGGCCACCTGGTCTTTATCTGCTCGACCATTTCCCGAGACAGCAGCCTTCACCTCACTGGGTGTGTGCAGGCCCACCGCAATACCTCGCCGTGCCGCACAGCAGATCGCCACCCCGCTAGCTTGCGCGGTGCCCATCACAGTGCGCACATTGTGCTGACTAAATACGCGCTCCACGGCCACCAAGTCAGGCTGATAGAGAGAAAGTTGCTGCTCAATGTGGGACTCCAAGGTCACCAAACGCTGGCCCAGTTCGACCGAAGGTTGAGTGCGAGCTACCCCCACTGCCACCATGCGCAGGGCCGTGCCCGGTTGGCCTTCAATCACTGCCAACCCACAGCGTGTCAGCCCAGGGTCAATCCCTAACACTCTCATGGGGCCCCCTCGCCAGATTGAGTCGAACACCTGTACGAAGGCTACTTCACTGGGCCAAATCCCGTCTACTCCCCCTCGATGGCGGCAAGAACCTCATCGGAGATATCAGCGTTGGCATAGACATTTTGCACATCGTCGCTGTCCTCCAGGATGTCGATGAGCCGCAGCACCTTACGTGCCGCTTCCTCCTCTAGGGGCACCTGCACGGAGGGGACGAAGGTGACCTCAGCGCTGTCATAGTCAATCCCAGCCTGCTGCAGGGCACTGCGTGCAGCCACCAGGTCAGTGGGCTCGCAGTAAACCTCCACCACTTCGCCCTGATCGTTGACTTCTTCCACTCCATGTTCGAGCACAGCGGCCAGCACCTCATCCTCCCCCACCGAGTCGGACTTGGGCACAATGATCTGCCCTTTGCGGGTGAACATGTAGGCCACCGAACCTGGGTCGCCCATCGAACCGCCATTGCGTGTTACTGCGGTTCGCACATCTGCGGCAGCCCGGTTGCGATTGTCGGTGAGGCACTCGATGAGCATCGCCACCCCACTAGGGCCGTAACCTTCATAGAGGATGGTCTGGTAGTCAACCCCACCGGCTTCTTGGCCAGAGCCACGTTTCACCGCACGATCAATATTGTCGTTAGGTACCGAACCCTTTTTAGCCTTCTGTATGGCGTCATAAAGCGTGGGGTTCCCCGCTGGGTCACCCCCGCCCACTCGCGCGGCCACCTCAATGTTCTTGATCAGCTTGGCGAATAATTTGCCGCGCTTAGCGTCAATCACGGCTTTCTTGTGTTTCGTTGTTGCCCATTTAGAGTGGCCACTCATCGGCTTACGTTCCTTCCCACCTGCACTCGACACAACCTTGGCCCAGCCTAGTCGCCACGCCGGTGGTTAGATGTGGGCTGTGAAGAACGTTTCATCCGATGAAACTTCCAACGGCCAGACGTTGGCTGCCTACAATGCTGCCCCGCAACGCTACGTGGAGCGCACGAGTCGACTCTCAGTACTGCAGCCCAGCAATGGCTCAGTGCCGCGTTGAATCTGATACCCCCTGGGGCCACCATCTTGGAGATCGGCTCGGGCACTGGTCGCGATGCGCAGTGGTTGGAGGCGCAGGGTTTTAGGGTGATTCGCACTGAAGCATCGGCGGGCCTGCGCGATTATTTACGCCGCCAGGGCCACACCGTACTGCCCCTCAATGTGCTCACTGATGATATGCATCAGCAGTTCGCCATGATCCATGCTAATGCTGTTTTGCTCCATTTCACCCCCACCCAACTGACCCAAGCGTTACAGCGCCTTCACCGTTGGTTAGCTCCAGGCGGGGTCTTCACGTGCTCGGTCAAACACGGGCAGGGCCAGGGATGGGAGAGTGAAAAACTGGGTCAACCCAGATTTTTCTCCTACTGGACCACGGAGGATTTCGTTGATCAGCTCCGGCAAGCCGGCTTTGAGGTCATCACCGTGATGACCGACAAGGCGCAAGTCAGTGAGCCAACCTGGATCATGACAACTGCACGAAGAAGCAGACCGCAAAGTCGGCAGTCCCAGGAAGATCAAGAGTCACTGATAGAGCACAGTGAGGTTTTTGCCGACCCGGCACCTACTGACCCAATTGCTCCACACCTAGAGGCTTAGCCCCACGGGCAACACCACCCGCAAAACCCCTACTCACGATGTGTTGATAGCAGCGTTCTGCGGCTGTGTAGTGAGGCAACCATGGGGATCGTAGGCGTTGGCCCCAACTGAGATTCTGTCTGGCCGTCCCGCTACGCTCCGGGGGTGGTACGTAGCCAAGATTTGCCCTGCTCTCTGGAGACCATTAACACCCCCGGGGCGGTGCAGTCGCGGGGAGCACTGTTGGCGATAGACCGCATCAGCGGACTGATCGGGCAGGTCTCAGCCAACCTCGACCAAATGCTGGGGATGTCGGCACGGGAGGCCTTGGGGCAATCGTTGGAGACGGTGCTGGGCTCAACGTGGACCAAGCAAGTGACGCAGGTCCACGAGGAGGACCATCAGGCCGTGCGTTATCCCGTTCGCCTGGAGCACACGGCAGCACCGCGCCCAGGCCTACGGACTCTCAACGCTATGGTGCATCACTTAGCAGCGCATCAGGTGGGCAGCCATACCAGGCCGGTGCTGGTCGTGGAAGTGGAGCCCACTGACTACACCAGCCCCATGGACGTTGAACAGATGCAGGTGTGGGGCCGCGCCTGGTTGGAAACAATCAACGAAAAGGTCACCCCCGAGGAATTGGCCGAAACTACTGCGAGGGCCATCCGTGACCTGACCGGACCGGCTACCAACGGGTGATGTTGTACCGTTTTGACGAGCAATGGTGTGGGCAAGTCATTGCCGAGGCCCGCCAAGAGGGCTTGGAGCCCTGGCTGGGGCTGTACTACCCGGAGTCGGACATCCCGGTGCAGGCGCGGGAGCTCTACCGAGTGAGCCGTATGCGAGTGTTGGCCAACGTGGATGGTGAGCCGGTGCGCTTGTTGAGCGCCCCCACAATCCTTGGCGAGGGTCCTTTGGACCTCACCTACAGTGTGCTGCGGGCGATGTCGCCCTCCCACCTCACCTACTTGCGGCAGATGGGAGTGAAGTCGTGCATGTCGATGTCCTTAATGCGCGATGAGCACTTGTGGGGCTTGATGTTGTGCCATCACTACGATCAGGCCATCACCCCAGACCTGGCGCAACGCTCCACCGCCCAGTTTCTCTGCTCAGTCATGAGCGTGCGGCTGTTGCACGCCCAGGCACGACAGGACGCTGCTCGTCGGGAGAGGGCCAAAGCTGCCTTGCAGGAGTTGAAAGCAGCGCTGCACACGACGAAGGGAGGTCTCGCTGCTGCTTTAACCTCAGAACAAGGACAGAGGGGCTTGATTGACAGTGACGGTTTGCTGATCAAACTGGATCATCAGGGCGAGGTGGAGCATGAACCTGCTCCTCGCAATGCCCACGAAGCCGTCGGGCAGTGGATCAGCCTCCAAGCACAACGCATCAGTCACACCACCGCCTTAACCCAAGAAATGCCCCACGTCTCAGGTGGTGTGGAGGGTGTCTCCGGGGTATTGGGGTTGCCACTGCCCAACGGCCAGTTCGTGGCCTGGGTGCGCCGCGAACATCCCCAGGTGGTGCGTTGGGGGGGTGACCCCAATAAAACCGACGTGGGGTTCAACGATGAGGGGTTAGTCATCGTCACCCCACGCACCGAGTTCACCCCCTATGAGGAACACATCACCGGTCACGCTCTGCCCTGGACCGAAGACGAATTAGCGATGGCCGAACAGGTGCGTATGGAGTTGCTCGATGCACTCTATCAGCGCAGCCAGCCCGAGATTCGCACCGCCCAAGCCATGCGGGAGGCCCTGATCCCCAGTGTGCTGCCGCAGCCAAGCGGCTGGTCGGTGCAGGCCCATGCCCAGCCCGCGCCGGAGGGGGCATTGGGCGGGGACTGGTTTCATGTGGTGCACCTACGTGACGGCAGCTTCAGCATGATGATCGGCGATATTGGCGGCCACGGGTTGAGCACCGCCGGGGCGATGACCCAGATGCGGGGAGCCATGCATGCCATCGTCATGGGCAAGCCCGACCCCTCCCAGGCCTTAGCAGAGTTGGACCAACTCGTGGCGTGGAGTATGCCAGACACTCTGGCTACCGCGTTGGTGTTGCGGCTGCATCCCTACACGGGCAACGTCCAGATCGCCAGCGCCGGGCATCACGCGCCATTGCTCGTCACCCGCGACACCCAGGCCAGGGTGTGCTGTCAGGAGGTGACCCTGACTCCAGGAGCCCTGCTAGGGCTGGAGACTAGCCAGTTCCCGCTGTGCACGTTGACCCTCAACCCGGGGGAGCGCCTGGTGCTGTTCACCGACGGGGTGGTGGAAAACCGCACCGAAGCCCTGGATGTGGGTATCCGGCGGTTGAGTAACCATCTGGTGAGCGCCATCGCGCGTCTGACCGGCGAGGCGAATCTCGACCTTGCCAGCATTATGGCAACGGTGCGTCCAGCCACCTCAACCGATGATGCCAGCCTGGTGGTGCTCACCTACACCGGCGCCACGCCGCCTCCTGTGGAGGGCCAACCCAACGCAGTCCTCACCGTGAACACTCCCACGGCCCAGCCCACCTAACCCCGCACCACTCACCTGGACTATCTCCGTCTGCTCCTACTCGCATGCTCGCCGAGGGTGACAACGAATTGTCGTCACCGATGTGACCCTCTCCTCGTGCACCGCCGCGATCCGTACGACCACAAGGGGACAGATGATGAGCACCCTGGTTACCTTTTCTCTCCGGCGCCATCAGAGATGTCTCAACGACCTAGCCAGGTCGCCAGCAAACGAGTCCACGTGGAGATATGGGGATCGGTGACATCGGGGTGGGGCCCGGCGGAGGCGGGGGTGGCCAGTGCCATGCCGTGGACACCCCCCGCATACAGGTGAGCCTCGTAGGAGACACCAGAACGAGCTAAAGCCGCCAGGTAGTCCACGCTACCCACCATCGGTACGGTGGTGTCACCCCCGGTGTGCCACAGGAAGGTCGGCGGCGTGCGAGGATGCACGCCCTCGATGGGACGGGCGGCGAACAGCCGCGCCCAGCTTGCTGCCAGCGCGGGGTCGTGCTCCTGCGGCTGAACGTGCGGTGGGTGAGTGGCCAGATCCAGCGCAGGGTAACACAGGATTTGACGGGCTATTTTGCGGTGAAACCGGTTAGCAGCCAGCGCCGCCAAATGCCCCCCGGCGCTGAACCCACAGATCATCAGACCGGTGATATTCACCTGCCAGTTACGTGCATTGCTCAGAATGAGGTTGAGGGCCTGCTCCACCTCAGCCAGCAGCATCTCGGTGGTGAGCTGCGGGTTCTTCTGCAGTGTCGTGTAGTCCAACACCAAAGCGTGGCAGTGCAGCGTGTTGAACATCAACGCCACCGGCGCCCCTTCGCGCTGCGAGGTGTGCGTGTAACCTCCCCCGGGAAGTATCAAGACTGCTGGCCGGTCATCTCGAGGCTTCACCGCTGGGCTGAAGTATTGGGTCAACGTGGCTGTGGAGGAAAGCTCAATCATGCCCTCTACCGTAGTGCTGCTCCCTCGAAGACCTGAGGGGTTGTCGCATTGACCCGGGTGATAATGCCCCTATCACCCGGGTCAATGCGACAACCCACCTCGCGCACCACCCACCTCGCGCACCACCCACCTCGCGCACCAC
>JBDIAW010000019.1:0-43317 GCA_039812585.1 Actinomycetota bacterium
ACTTTTCCGGATTAGACAAGCTGGTGGATATTCACGCTGTAGCAATGAAACTCTGGCTTGAGGCCAGAGCGAAACTGTCCAGATCCAACTCAACGTGTAGACGTAAGATTCTCCCCAGCGCCTCCACAATGCGGCGCAGGATGCTGACTTGGGTCTTGTCCAACTCCCCGCATTCGATGGTTCAGAGGCGGTCCTGGTGTCACCTCGGTGTCACCAGCTGCTAATCGCTGCTAGTCGCTGCTAGCCGTTGCTGGTAGAAACTGTTGCGTGGCAACGGTTTCTCCAAAAAACCGTTGCTGGAAATGGTAGCCCCGACGGGATTCGAACCCGCGCTACTGCCTTGAGAGGGCAGCGTGCTAGGCCGCTACACAACGGGGCCCTAGACGTGGTCGTACGTAGATCATCCTAGTGAGCTGGGGTACCTGGACTCGAACCAAGACTAACTGAACCAGAATCAGTCGGGCTGCCAATTACCCCATACCCCATGGGAGTGCTCCACCAGTGAAGGCAGACATCAGCCAGCATACCGAGCGCCGCCAACACCCGCCACTGAGATGCATCGGGTCGTACCTAGGGGCGTTTAAGGCCGCCTGGCGGCGCCTTAAACGCCCCTAGGTACGACCCGGAAACCTCCGGGGGCTACAGCTGGGGGTGCTGGGCACGAGCCAAGGCGGCCTCGAGGCGGCGGAGGCAGCGCTCGCGCCCGAGTAGCTCCATCGACTCGAACAGGGGCGGGGAGATCCGGTTGCCGGTGAGGGCTACTCGAACCGGCCCAAAGGCATGCTTGGGTTTGAGGCCTAGACCCTCAATCAGGGCAGTTCGCAAGGCTGCTTCAAGGGCGGTGAGCGTCCAATTCGCCTGCGAGACACCCTGCACAGCCGTCAAAGCTGTGTGCATAGTGGAGGCGGTCTCGGGGGTGAGCAGGCGGGCAGCGGACTCTTCGTCGAGGCTGAAGTGAGCCTCATCAACGAACAGGAACCCCACCATCGCAGCCACCTCGGTCAGGCGACCCACTCGCTGCTGCACCAGGGGGGCAATAGCGGTGAAGGTAGCCATCTCAGTGTCGGTGGGCTGCGCGGAGAGTAGGCCCGCAGCCTGTACAAAGGGCAGACTGCGAGCCACAAAATCCTCCACAGACAAAGCGCGGATTTTATCGCCGTTGATGGACTCCAGCTTCTTCATGTCAAACCGGGCGGCGTTCTTGTTCACCCGGTCGAGCGTGAACTGCGCCGCCATGTCGACCAGGGTGAAGTCCTCCCGGTCCCCACCGGGCGACCAACCCAGCAGTGCCAGATAGTTGCACACCGCCTCTGGCAAGAAACCCTCGCGGCGGTACCAGGCAATGGACACCTCCCCATTGCGTTTGCTCAGTTTGGCGTTACCCTCCCCCATCACGAAAGGCAAATGGGCAAAGACGGGATAGTCCTGCGGCTGTACCCCCATCGCCGCATAGACGGCCAACTGGCGCGGCGTGGAGGACAGCAGGTCCTCCCCGCGCACCACGTGGCTGACCTGCATCAGCACGTCATCGACAGCCACCGCCAAGGTGTAGAGAGGGCTGCCGTCGGCTCGCACCAACACAAAGTCGGGCACGAACGTGGAGTCGAAGCTGACTTCGCCACGGATCTCATCGTGGAAGGTGAACGTCGTGTCCGGCACTCGGAAGCGGATCACACTGGAGCGGCCTTGCTGCTGGTAGTCGGCTTGCTGTTGGGCAGTCAGGTCGCGACAGTGGCCGTTGTAGCCAGGAGGCTGACCAGCCTGGCGTTGCTGCTCGCGCAGCGCCTCCAGCTCGCCTGACGTGCAGTAGCAACGGTAGGCATCTGCCTGGTCGAGAAAACGCTGGGCCCATTGCTCATACAGAGGTAGGCGCTGGCTTTGCAGGTACGGCCCATGCGGGCCTCCCACCTCCGGGCCCTCATCCCAGTCCAGGCCGAGCCACCGCAGCGTCTCTAGTGCGGAGTTGATGTACTCGTCGGTGACTCGACTACGGTCGGTGTCCTCAATGCGGAAGATGAACGTCCCCCCGGTGTGGCGTGCAAACGCCCAGTCATACAGCGCGGTGCGGATGTTCCCCACGTGCAAATCCCCCGTGGGCGAGGGCGCGAAACGCACGCGGACCGGGCGAGTGGGACGATTGGGGGGGGCGCTGGCAGGGGAGGTCATACCTGTTGATGCTATGCACCTAAGCCCAGTTCATGGCTGGGCGTTGCCCACTCTGACCAGTGAGAGTTCACACCCTATCCCCATTCACCGGCCAGGTTATCGCGGCCGAGTACTCCTGGAGGTGGCCCTCCCGCGAGCTTTCGGGGGTGATGCCGATGCTCGCGGTGCGCCCTGCACGTCTAGTGCAGATAACTGATCGCGGTATTGCTTTAATTCACCCTTCAGGCTTTTCAGAATATCGGGATCAGCAACTGTCCCCGCGCTCGATTTTCCCCCTAGGCCTCTCAAGAGGTTCAGTTCTAGCTCAAGGACGAAAGATAGAGAAGCAGCATGATTGCGCCGCGGCTGCACCTTTAACGCGGTGTCAATAATTCGAAGAAGTTGTGTGTGAATGTTTTGTTGTAATTCCGGGGTCACACCACTAGGCATCTGCAGCGTGTCTGTCAATCCTGCAATGACCTGCTGCAGGGAACTTCCGAATAGATTGTGCTGAACGGTATCGCTAACAGTTGGTGGCCTTTGAACAAGCAGGTCAATGGCCGCAACCAAGGACCCAACTTCGCGTTCTAGCTCTCTATCAACTACGCGGGTCAGGAGATAATGATCTGGCTGTTGTGGTAATCGGTTGAGCCATTCACTCACCCGCGTCATCCCCGCACGGCAATAAGATAATCTACCTTGATCACTGATCTCCTGAGAAACACTCAGAATACCCCCCCACTCATCACCACGAGGAGTTCCCTCTGCAGGGTGAGGATTGGCCCCAACGACGACTTCCCGTGTGAGAGCGGCAAGTCGCCTCGTTATTTCTGGATTAACCTCAAGCGGTTGAGGTAATCCGACCCGCACTGTACCCGTACAAGCGTGAGGATTACCAGCAGTTGGAGCGCTTTGAGCTACGAGCTCCACCGAAGTTTTAGTGGTTCCACCACCCCTACCTGGCCCCACCATGGCAAGAGTAAATCTAGTATGAGGTGATGGATTGAGGGGGTCGCTTTCACCCTCACTGTGAGAATTAACAGAGACGTTTCTCACTGCACCGGTTCCTTGTAAAGCTCTCACAGTGCCATACTCTCGTGAAATCGTCTCTAAAGCTGCCGCGAAAATTAATCCGCGAAATAAGGGGAGCAGCTGAGATCCATCAACCCAAAAAACCTCAGGATCATAATAATTTGGGTTTTTAAGCAAAACTTCACGAGGCTGATCATAGTGCACGCGTCGAGAACTTCTCTCACGCTCAGGCTTCCACACTTCTCTTCTTAGCGACTTTAACGAGACCACATAGCGTAGCTGCCCAATAGTCACCGAGTTGGATTCGAGGTTTAGATTCTTACCTGTCATTCCCTCTTGAGGATACGCTTCAAAGGTAATGGTTACATCCGGGGTAGCTATCAATCGTCGAGGCATACGCAGCGTGAGAGTGACATCGCCTAGTGATTGCGGATGCGATAAAACAAAAGATAGATCCATCGCATCGTTGCCACTGGGTGTTTGTACTCTCACCAGCGTTGCTCATATCTGCGTCGTTGAATCAAATAGTCCCGTCATAAGATGATCCATGGACGTGATAAAAGTGTTCACACCCACCTCATGCTTAATCCCTACATTGATTAAGGCCCGTTGAACGTCGTGGAGGGCGTGTTGAGGGGATTTGGCCTGGACCACTGCTACTCCTTCGCACTGTCTGATCGTCAAGCTCACCCTATCGAGCAACGATCACCAGTGCGGGGCACTTGACCAAAGCAGGTGCCCTTGCCCCTACGGCACGGGGTGCATCCAGCCATGAGGGTCGGCAGCGCTGCCGTACTGCAGGGCCAGCACCGCCTCCCGCAACTGGCGAGTGACCGGGCCGGGTTGACCGTCGCCGACCAGCCAACCACCGTGGGAGCTCGCCACCTCGCCCACCGGAGTGATAACCGCAGCCGTCCCGCAGGCAAATACCTCGCTGATCTGGCCGCTAGCACAGCCCTCGCGCCACTGCTCCACGCTGATCGAGCCCTCTTCCACCGCGTAACCCAGATCCGCGCCCAGCTGCAGCAGGGACTCGCGGGTGATGCCGGGCAGCAGGGTGCCGGTCAGGGCTGGAGTGACCAATCGGGCGTGCGCGCCGCTGCCGTAGACGAAGAACAGATTCATGCCACCCATTTCCTCCACCAGGCGGTGATGCAGCGCATCCAGCCACACCACCTGGTCACATCCGGCCTGAGTGGCCTGCTGTTGGGCCAAAAACGATGCGGCATAGTTGCCCGCACATTTAGCCTCGCCGGTACCCCCCGGGGCTGCTCGGCTGTACTCCGTAGATAACCACACCTTGACCGGAGCTACCCCTCGCGGGAAGTAGGCACCGGCCGGAGAGGCAATGACACAGAACAGGTACTCCCCTGCCGGTTGCTGCACCCCCAACCCCGACTCCGTAGCGATCATGAATGGGCGCAGGTAGAGGCTTTGCTCGGGCTGGGTGGGCACCCAGTCGCGGTCTTGGCGCACCAACGCTTCTACCGCTGTCAGGAACAACTCCTGCGGCAAGGCGGGCATAGCCATCCGAGCCGCGCTGCGCTGCAGGCGAGCCGCGTTGCGATCGGGGCGGAACAACGCCACCCCTCCATCGGGCTGGTGGTAGGCCTTCAGACCCTCGAAAATGGCCTGCCCATAATGCAACACCTTCGCCGAGGGCTCCACCTCCAATGCTCGACGTGCCTGCACGTGCAGGGGCGACCACCCCTGCCCCTGGCTCCACGTGGAGGTCACCATGTGGTCGGTGAACACCCGCCCAAACGGAGGGGCTGCCAGCAACGCCTCCCGTTCAGCCTGTGGCAAGGGGGTGGAGGTGGGGGTGATGAGGATGTCAGCAGCAGTGGAAGTCATAGGGCGACGCTACCGCTCTAACGCGCACATCTCCCAGCGGACCCGGGCTGTCGAGAAGGCCGAGGAACCCTACGACGCATCGCTGCATCACCCCAAAAGACTGGAATTACCCTGATCAAGGCCGTTGAAGCTGACCTGCACTGCCCACCCAGCTCCACGCAGCAGGCACCTACCCCAGAGACACGGTGCGGGCGAAAGTGGCTCCGATGCCGTGACTGATCTGCTCCAAAATCTCACTGGTGATTGCGGAGTCCACGCTCATGGTCATCAGGGCTTGGCCTCCAGCGTTGTTGCGGCTGACCTGCATGGAGGCAATGTTGATACTTGCCTGACCCAGCAGCCCTCCGGTGGTGCCGATCACTCCCGGGCGGTCGAGGTAGCGCAAGAAAGCCAGATGGCCCTGGGGCACGATGTCGACGTCGAAACCGCTCACGTCTACCAGCTTGGGCACCTGCTTAGAACCAGCCCCAGCCAGGATTCCAGTCAGGCTGGTCTGTACTCCATCGCTGGTGGTGCCGCTGACCACCAGGCTGCTGCGAAACTCGTCGTCCTCCTGCCGGGTCAGCAGTTGCACCTGCACATCGCGCTCAGCGGCCAGCAAGGGAGCGTTGACGTAGGTCACTGATTCGTCGACCACCTCAGCAAACAGCCCCTTGAGCACCGCCAACTCCAGCACGGTGACCTCCCCCGCGCAGGCCCAGTCGCCCCGTACCTCCACGGTCAGGGCACTGGGCAGAGCCCCGGCCAGGCCGCTGAAGAGGCGACCCAAGGTCTCGGCCAGGGGGATCACCGGACGTAGCTCGTCGGCCACACCCGCACCCGAGACGTTGACCGCGTCGGGCACCAAATCCCCGGCCAAGGCCAGGCGCACCGACTGCGCGACGGAAACTCCGGCCTTCTCCTGAGCCTCGTCTGTGCTTGCTCCCAAATGGGGAGTCACCACGACTCCGGGCAGGCCGAACAGGGGGGAGTCTGTCATCGGCTCGCTGCTGAACACGTCCAACCCTGCCCCTGCTAGACGCCCCGAGCTGATGGCCTGCGCCAACGCCTGCTCCTGCACAATGCCTCCGCGAGCTGCGTTGATCAGGCGAGCGGTGGGTTTCATCAAGGCCAATTGGGCGGCTCCGATCAGGCCCACCGTCTCTGGGGTTTTCGGCAGGTGCACAGTCAGGAAGTCCGCAGCCTGCAAAACCTCCTGCAGGCTTGCCAGGTGCACCCCGAGCTGCTGGGCGCGGGCCGGGGAGATATACGGGTCGTAGGCGATCACCTCCATGCCGAAGGCCTGCATCCGGGTGGCCACCAACGCCCCGATACGGCCCATCCCCAAGACACCTAAAGTTTTGTCCATCAACTCGACCCCGGTGAACTGGTTGCGTTTCCAGGCACCGGCGGTGAGGGTGGCATGGGCGGCGGGGATGTGGCGAGCAGTTGCCAGTAACAACCCAATCGTCAGCTCCGCAGCACTGGTGATATTGGAGGTAGGGGCGTTGACCACCATCACCCCGGCAGCGGTGGCGGCGGGGACGTCGACGTTGTCCAGCCCCACGCCGGCACGGGCCACCACCTGCAGCTGACGGGCGGCGGCGAGCACCTCCTGGTCGACCTGGGTGGCACTGCGCACCAGCAGGGCGTCGGCACTGACCACTTCGCGCAACAAAGCCGATCGATCGGTGCCATCGCAGTGGCGAATCTCGAAGTCAGGACCCAAGGCCTGGATGGTTGCTGGAGAGAGCTGTTCGGCAATGAGAACCACGGGCTGGGTCACGACAAACGCCTTCACGGGCAGGGGTGGTCAGGGACTTCAGTCAGCCTAATCGCCTAGGGCAGCCAGGGCGAAAGTCCCCACTTGGCCCCAGCCGCAGGCAAGACCCATGGCACACCAAGGATGGGTCATGTGAAGGTAAAGAAGAAGTAAAAAAATCTCTCCAATCGTGGAACCTTGGGCTCTGCGGTGTGCGTACCACCGGTGATAGTTTCCCCTCAACGATTGGAGCCTTCCATGTCCACCCGGCGCAACCTCACCTACATCGCCACCGCAGCAGTCATGACCCTCGCCGTACCGCTGGGCTGGAATGCCCTCAGCTCCGCTCAATCCACCTCCGCAGCTAGCACCCCCCTCACCGACCCCACCACCCAGGACAACATCGACGAGCTGACCCGAACCCTGCCCGGAGTTCGTGCGCATAGCCGTAGCGCCACGACGAGCATGAGCAACCCCACCTCTGCCCCTACCAGCAGCACAACACCACCCAGCCCCAGCTCCGCCTCGGCGACGACCCAACCGGTGAGCAGCACCTCCTCCACCACCGCCCCCGTCGGGGACTCCATGAGCGCCACCACCCGGGAGGGGCAGCAACGGCTGACCTGGGCTGGGGTCTACTCCGGGCCGATCACCGGGCGCATGGATCGGGCTACGACCAGTGCCATCCAACACTTTCAGGCCAAGTACCTCATTCGCACCACCGGCAACCTGGGGCCGCAGACGATGGCCAAGTTGCGTGCGGTGACTGCCCACGGATCAGCGATCGACCCGCGCTGCCTGACCAGCGGACGTGTGCTGTGCGCCGATCAAACCCAGCGCATTCTGCGCGTCTATGTCGATGGTGTGTTACAAAGCAGCACCGATGCCCGCTTTGGCAAGCCTGGCACCGAGACCGTTGACGGGGCATGGCCCATCACCTGGAAGAGCCGTCACCACCGCTCCACGATCTTCAATAACGCCCCGATGCCGTTTGCGATGTTCTTTTACCTGGGCGAGGCTGTCCACTATTCCGCCGACATGGATGCCTATGGTTTCGGCGGAGCGGGTGGCAGCGCGGGTTGCATCAACATTGGAGACCGCGCTTACGCCGAGCAACTGTTCGACTCCACCCCGGTGCACACTGTGGTGGTCGTCTACCACAGCGCCTAGGCGGCCTGCTCCGCTGAGGCTGATCGGGTGATCTGCGAACCAGACCTCTGCAACCTGGTAGGCGGGGGCGAGCGTACTTAGACTGTGACTACCCTCACCGCGCCTGTGGCTGTGTCCCTCAGCCTGCGGGCCCCCGCTGTGACAAAGGTAGGCGCATCGATGCTCGACGAGGAGTTTGATGCCTTCTACCAGGAAAGTTTCGGTCGGATCGTCGCCACGCTCTACGCTATGACCGGCAACCTGGAGGAGGCGCAAGACGCTGTGCAGGAGGCGTTCATCCGTGCCTGGGACCGGCGGGGCCAGCTCGACGGCAATCGGGCAGATGGGCAGGCGCGGGAGGCCTGGGTGCGCACCGTGGCCTATCGGCTGGCCGTCAGCCGGTGGCGCAGGGCCCGCCGAGGCCTCCAACTGGCGGTGCGTCACCATGGAGGCGATGAGACGATCACCGAGCCTGCCTTGCACCACGTGGCCCTGGTCACAGCATTGCGGGAGCTACCAGCGGTGCAGCGACGCTCGATCGTGTTGCACCACTTGGCCGACATGAGCGTGGAGCAAGTGGCAGCTGAGACCGGCCAGCCCGTGGGCACCGTCAAAGCTCAACTGTCCCGTGGCCGGGCGGCACTACGTGGCCTGCTAGACGACTGCGAACAACCATCCTCTGCAGGAGGTGATCCCCATGACAGTTAACCCCTCTTCGGCTCCTGACGAGGGTGCATTACTGAGCACCCACCTGCACGAGTTGGCGCAAGCCACCGCGTACCACCTCAGCCCGTTACCGCCTGAGGTGGTACGCCAGCGTGGTCACCAGCGGCGGATGCATCGCCAGGTGGCACTGGCGACTGCAGCGGTCACCGTCCTGGTGGCTCTCGTGGGTGCGGCTGTCTTATCCCAACCGCAGGATATGGTGACTCCGCAGTACGCAGGGCCCGCCCCGGCCACAACCTCGCCTGCCACGGTAACTGCCTCACCCACGGGCAGCACCAGCAGCAGCCCCACGACCAGTCCCTCCAGCCTCAGCCCCAGCTCCTCCAGTCCCAGTACTCCAGGTGCCTCCACGGACACCACCACAACCAGCGGCCCACCTTCCCCACCGGCCAGCTCCTCGGCTTCGCCGATCTCCCCCGCAGTGCGGCTGGAACAGGCGCAGCAGTGGCTAGCCGCCAGCAAGGGCCTGCCCCAGCTCAACCCTGCTTCCACGGGCTGGAGCGATAGTGGGATCTCCTATGCCAACCATTGCCTGACCTACACCATGCCTGGGTTTATCAACAGTGACCGCCTTGATCGCTACTCCACAGACGGTCAGGCAACGTGGGCCTGGCAGTCAGTTCGTCTACCTGGAGGGCTTGACCAGGCCCGACAGCTCTACCAGGCCCAAGCTGACCAGTTGGGAGCATGCACCCCGCATAACTTGACCACGGTCACCGCTATCCCAGGCGTGGAGCAGTCAGTGGTTCTGACCTCAGTCATCGAATGCCAAGTGGGAATCACGCGTTGCTCGCCCATTGCGCATGTGGCCGCATTGGCCCGGGTGCACGACATGGTGGTCTACGTGGAGTTCGCCCGTCCGGGTGACTTCAATGCCTCAGCTGCCGAGCAGGCTGCCTTGCAGGTCATCTCCCGCGCTCGTACTTTCACGCCTGCCGCTGTGTGACCACCGGCACCGAGCGCTACCTACCGACAAATGGCTGAGGCTGAGAAAAGCCCGAGGGGGAATGCAACCACGATTGCGCGGGGGTGCGTAAACCTCACGTGAGTCCCCGCACGCTGCGGGTGACTCCTTCCAAGGAGGCAATCATGACTACCACCCCATCAACGGCGAGGCGGCGAGGCATCCGTGCCCTGTTAGTCGCCGTTGTCACCGCGTTGCTGGGCCTGAGCGCCCTGCTAGCCACCACACACACGGCCCAGGCTGCCACAGCTCAAACCAGCACGCTGGTCGGGGTACGCGCCGCTGCCCACCCCGGTTTTGACCGTGTGGTGTGGCAGTTCGACGGTCCTGTACCCACCAACCGGCAAGCACGCATCGTCAGTGCCCTCTACCAAGACGGTTCGGGCAAGTTCATGCCGGTAGCAGGCAACGCCATTCTGCAGGTCAGCGTGTTCTCCACCCAGGCTCACCGCATGGATAGCAACGGCCAGTGGCAATCCACCGTACCGATGCGTCAATCCTTCGGGCTGCCCAACGTCACCGAAACCGTATTGGCCGGTGATTTCGAGGCGGTCGTGACCTACGGGATCGGGCTGAACAAGAACCAGTCCTTCACCATGTTCACCCTGGCCAACCCCAGCCGGATCGTGCTGGACATCCGCACCGACTACCCCACCCGCGCAGGGACAGTGCGTTTCGTCAACATGCCTAACTACTCCAAAGGAATTGAGCCTTACACCACGGCTGCCTCGCGCACCCTGGTCGCGGCTGCTCCGGCGGGGGCGGCACTGAATCACTTGTTCGCCGGCCCCACCGCTGCGGAGTTCGCGGCTGGGCTGCGTGTGGTCAAGTCGGAGGCCACCGGCTGGAAAAACCTGTCGATCAGCAATGGAGTAGCTCGAGTCACGCTGACTGGCGGGTGCAACTCACGAGGATCGACGATGACCATCGCCAACCTCATCACACCCACCCTCAAGCAGTTCTCCACGGTACGTTACGTGAAGATCTACGACCCGGCGGGTCGCACTGAGCGTCCCACCGGCTACAGCGACAGTATTCCGTTCTGCCTGGAGCCATAACACTCACCGCTGTGACAGATTGAGGGGCTCGGACCTATCAAGGTCCGAGCCCCTCAATCTGTCACAGCGCAGGTGATCCTTGCTATTGCCCTCGAGGCAAGGTGCAGGAAGGGCATCCGCAGGACTGGGAATAGTGCGGGTCGATCACAATGGTCGCGGCGCGGGGAGCCACTGGCTCAGCAGCTTGACGTATCTCCAGATAGAGATCCCCAATGGGGCCGCAGACTTGGCGGCGATGCTCGCTGGTGAGCTCAAGGCGCGAGCTCGTCGTGATGGTCATGTGGTACTCCCCCTCGATGGCAGCCCTTGCTGCCACACATGCGAAACGATAAGACAAGAGGCGACGCTACCCAGTCAGGGCAGTCTTTGGGTCTCAAGCTGGGGGAAAACTGGGCACAATCAGGTCACGCCGGCGATGGCAGTGCCATGGCATCGCTGCTGCGGTTACTGATCGCTACCGATACGTTGCAACAGGATCTCGCGCACTCGACCCGCGTCAGCTTGGCCGCCTGTAGCCTTCATCACCGCACCGAGCAGGGGGCCGACGGCAGCCTCCTTACCCTCGCGGACCTTAGCCACCACCTCGGGGTTGGCTGCAATGGCAGCGTCGGCAGCCTCGGTCAGAGCATCATCATCGGAGACCACCTGCAAACCGCGCGTGCTGACCACCTGCTCCGGGCTGCCTTCGCCCGCTAACACCCCGTCGATCACCTGGCGGGCCAGCTTGTCGTTGAGCGTGCCCTGCTCAACCATGGCTTGGATACGGGCCACGTCGTAGGAGGTGATCGGCAGCATCGTCAACTCCACCCCCTCGGCGTTGGCCCGGCGGGTGAGCTCACCCAGCCACCACTTACGAGCAGCAGCCGGATCGCAACCGGCCTCGACGGTCGCCTCCACCTTCTCTAGCGCATCGGCGTTGATCAGGGCGGCCAGCTCGTCGGCGGTGATGCCCCACTCCTGCTGCAGGCGTTTGCGGTGGGCTTGCGGCAGTTCCGGCAGGGTGGCAGCCAGGGTTTCCACCCACGTCGGCTCGGGCACTACCGGCACCAGGTCGGGCTCAGGGAAGTAGCGGTAGTCCTCCGCTTGCTCCTTGCTGCGCCCAGAGGTCGTCAGGCCGGTGTCCTCGTGCCAATGGCGGGTCTCCTGCACCACCTTCTTGCCGGAGTCCAGCACCTCAGCCTGGCGCAGGATCTCGTAGCGCACCGCCCGCTCTACCGAGCGCAGGGAGTTGACGTTCTTAGTCTCAGAGCGGGTGCCGTAGGCAGCATCGGGGCCGGGTCGTAGCGAGACGTTGACGTCACAGCGCAGCGATCCCTGCTCCATGCGCACATCGGAGACACCCAGCCGACGCAAAATATCGCGCAAGGCCGTCACGTAGGCGCGGGCCACCTGGGGGGCTTGGGCGCCGGTGCCCTCGATGGGTTTGCTGACAATCTCGATGAGCGGCACTCCGGCCCGGTTGTAGTCCACCAAGCTGTACTGAGCCCCGTGGATGCGCCCCGTCTGCCCGCCCACGTGCAGGGACTTCCCGGTGTCCTCCTCCATGTGGGCGCGTTCAATACCGATCGTGTAGCTCTGGCCGTCAACCTCAATCTCCAAAGCCCCGTTGGAGCAGATCGGCTCGTCGTATTGGCTGATCTGATAGTCCTTAGGCATGTCGGGGTAGAAGTAGTTTTTGCGGGCAAAGCGGCAATAGTCAGCCACGGTGCACCCCAGGGCCAGGCCGATACGCACCGCTGATTGCACTGCCACGGAGTTGAGCACCGGCAGCGACCCAGGTAACCCCAAACACACCGGGCAGGTTTGGCTGTTGGGCTGGCTGCCGAAAGTGGTGGGGCAGCCGCAGAACATTTTGGTCGCCGTGGACAGCTCCACGTGGACCTCCAGACCCAGCACTGGGTCGTAGCGCTCCAAGGCGCGAGCCAGCTCCTCGTCGGTGGAGCTCGCCTCAGCCGCCGAAACGTCAGGCGCGTTTTCTGGTGCTGCAGTTGACTTTTTCGCCATCTGACTAATCGTCCTCTCGCAACGCCCGCATCACCAAAGCAACGCTGGTCAGCACCGCTGCCAGGCTCAGCAGTGCGTCCAGCAGGGCCAGCTTGTCGGCCTTAGCACGGGCTTTGCGCACATTGCGCACCGCCGTTCCAGCAGCGATAGCGCCACCTCCTAGGGAAGTCAGCGAGCGGACTTGGTGACGGGACAGGCTCATTGGGGGTCCTCTTCTGCAGTGGGGGCAGGTGCAGGGGGGGCAGCGCTCAGCGGCGGGATCTGGTCCAGCAGTGGAGCTCCCCACCGTTGCTGCAGAGCATGCTCCACGGCGGCTCCCACTCGGTAGAGACGGTCGTCAGCCAGGGCCGGAGCCACAATCTGCAGGCCGACAGGCAGGTTGTCCTCTGGGGCTAAGCCCATCGGCACCGACATGCCCGGCAAGCCCGCCAAGTTGACGGGAATGGTGGCCACATCGTTGAGGTACATGGCCAGCGGGTCATCCACCTTCTCCCCGATGGGGAAGGCGGTGGTGGGGGCTGTGGGGGAAACCACCACATCCACCTGCTCAAAGGCAGCGGCGAAGTCCTGCGCGATCAGGGTGCGCACCTTCAACGCCTTGCCGTAGTAGGCCTCGTAGTAGCCGTGGGACAAGGCGTAAGTGCCCAGCATGATGCGCCGTTTGACCTCTGGGCCAAATCCACGACCCCGGGTGCGGGCCATGACCTGCTCAGCACTTCTGCCTTCTTCGTCGTCTACACGCAGGCCATAACGCATCCCGTCATAGCGAGCCAGGTTGGAGGACACCTCGCTGGGTTGGATCAGGTAGTAGGCGGCCAAACCGTAGGGGAAATGAGGGCAATCCACCTCGCTAACCTGGGCGCCCAGCTGCTCCAGCAAGGCCACCGCCTCAACGAAGCGCTGCAAAACTCCCGGCTGGTAGCCCGTGCCAGTGAGCTGCTTGACCACGCCAATGCGCATCCCCGCCACGTCAGCGCCGCGTGCTGCCTGCACGACCGGCGGGATCGGGGTGGGGATCGACGTGGAGTCATGGTGGTCATAGCCCGCCATCACCTCGTGCAGCAGAGCCGTGTCCAGCACGGAGCGCCCGCACGGCCCGCCCTGGTCCAGCGAGGAGGCACAGGCGATCAGCCCATAACGACTCACGGTCCCGTAGGTGGGTTTGACCCCCACCGTTGCGGTCACCGCAGCGGGTTGGCGAATCGACCCCCCTGTGTCGGTGCCGATCGCCAAGGGCGCCTCGAAAGCGGCCAGTGCAGCCGCCGAACCTCCCCCAGAGCCGCCAGGGACCCGCGTGAGGTCCCACGGGTTGTGGGTAGGCCCGTAGGCGGAGTTCTCCGTCGAGGAGCCCATCGCAAACTCATCGAGGTTGGTTTTGCCTAGGATGATCACTCCGGCCTGACGCAGGTTCTGCACCACAGTTGCGTCGTAGGGGGGGCGCCACCCCTCAAGGATTTTCGAGCCTGCCGTCGTGGGGACTCCGCGCTGGGTGAACACGTCCTTCAAGGCCAAGGGAACGCCGGCCAAGGGATGCAACTGCTCGCCACTGGCACGACGGTCATCAATCTCGCGCGCCTGGGCCAACGCTCCGGCATGATCCACATGCAGGAAGGCATGGACCTGGGGCTCCACCGCGTCAATACGGCGCAGATGGGCGGTCACCACGTCGGTGGCGCTTACCGCCCCCTGCTGCAGCAGCTCGGACAGTTGCGCAGCGCCCAGGTGGGTCAACTCCCCACTGGGCCGCTGGGGCTTGGGGGGGTTGCTGGCCTCAGAGTCAGACGCGCTGATAGGGGTTGCTTTGGCGTTCATGCGTCCTCACCAAGAATCTGCGGCACTTGGAAGCGGTCATTCTGCGCGACTGGAGCAGCATGCAGGGCCGCCGCCGTTCCCAAGCACTCGGTCACCGCATCCTCCCGAGTGACATTGGTCAACGGCAGCGCATGGGTCATGGGTGCAATATCGTCGGCAGCCACCTGCGCAATCGTGGAGACGTGACCAAGGATGCTCTCCAACTGAGGCGCCAAATGGTCCAACTCCTGTTCAGTGAGCTCCAAGCGGGCCAACGTGGCCAAGTTGGCCACCCCCTCACGGGTCACAGCGGGCATCACATACTCCTTGCTGTTTGGCTACCCCACGGACACACCGAAACCTCCCAGCATCTTAGGCGTCCCTCTGGGAAAACCGGGCAACCCGCGCCGGGGAGGGGATCAAAGCAGAGCGAACCAACAAGCCTCTTTTGTCAACCTGGTGATCAACTTTCCTCTGTTCGCCAACGCGCAACTGCCAGAGTCCTACTCCTTCAGCGTCTTGGAAAGATAGCTCCTCTGACGCTCTACCCACCGATGCTCAATGCGGCTTCGGGGCCGCCGTTGAGCAGCGCCGCAAACCCCTGGGCGTCGAGTTGGGGGATGCCCAGCTTGACAGCCTTGTCGTACTTGGTGGCTCCAGGGTTATCACCGACCACCACGTAGTCGGTGTGGGAGGAGACCGAGCCGGTCACCTTACCTCCCCGGGAGGTAACCGCCTCGGCGGCGCCTTCGCGGGAGTAGCCCGGCAGGGTGCCGGTGATGACAACCGTCAGGCCCGCCAAGGGTTGCGGGCCGGAGGTGGCCGGATCGGCAGGAGCCTGCGCCAACTCCACCCCAGTAGCACTCCACTTGGCCACCACCTCGCAATGCCACGGCACCGCGAACCACTGCTGAATCGAGTCGGCAATCGTGGGGCCCACCCCCTCGACGGCGGCCAACTCATCGGTGGAGGCGTCCTGGATGGCCTGCACACTGGGGAACTGGGCGGCCAAGGCCTGGGCGGCGGTCGGGCCAACGTGACGAATTGACAAGGCCACCAGGTAGCGCCACAAGGGACGATGGCGGGCCGAATCCAGGTTCTCCAACAACTTCACCGCATTAGCAGTCAACTGCGTGGTGCCCTTGCGGGTGAAAAAGCTCGACCTGGCAAGGGTTTGCGGGGTCAAGGCGAACACATCGCCCTCATCGGTGACCAGCCCCGCCTCCAGCAAAGCCACCGCCGTTTTATACCCCAACGCCTCAATGTCCAACGCCCCCCGGCCGGCCAAGTGAAACAGGCGCTCCCGAAGCTGGGCAGGGCAGGAGCGGGCGTTGGGGCAGCGCAGATCCACGTCTCCGGCCTTGGCTTCGTGCAGGGCAGTGCCGCACTCCGGGCAGGTGGAGGGCATAACAAACGCACGTTGGCTGCCATCACGAAGCTCCACCACCGGGCCCAGCACCTCCGGGATGACATCGCCAGCCTTGCGCACCACCACGGTGTCACCAATGAGCACCCCCTTACGCACCACCTCGTTGCGGTTGTGCAGAGTGGCCAACGACACCGTGGAACCGGCGACCACCACCGGCTCGAGGAAGGCAAAGGGAGTGACGCGCCCCGTGCGGCCAGTGTTAACGCGGATATCCAACAGCTTGGTCACCGCCTCCTCGGGAGGGTACTTGTAGGCCATCGCCCAGCGTGGCGCCCGGGAGGTGGCTCCTAGCTGGCGTTGCCAAGCCAACTGATCGATTTTGACCACCACACCGTCGATTTCATGCTCAATGTCGTGGCGGTGTTGCTGGTAATGCGCAATGTAGGCACGCACTTGGTCCAGGCTGTGCTTGACCTCAAAGCGGGTGCTGGTGGGCAAACCCCAGTCGGCCATCAACGCATACATCTGCGACTGGCTGGCCACCTCGGCTGCCCCGGGTGATGGGGTATAGGCACCGAAACCATGCACCACCAGGCGCAGCGGGCGCCGGGCGCTCACCTTGGGGTCTTTCTGCCGCAGGGAGCCAGCGGCAGCATTGCGCGGGTTGGCGAAAGCAGCTTTACCCGCCTGCACCAAAGCGGCGTTGAGCTGGGCAAACTCCTGCACCGGGAAGTAGACCTCCCCCCGCACCTGGATGCGTTCGGGTACGTGTTCGCCCACCAGCCGGGCGGGAACCCCACGGATGGAACGCACATTGTCGGTGACATCCTCCCCCACGCGGCCATCCCCGCGCGTGGCTGCACGCACGAGGCGACCGTTCTCATAGAGCAACGCCACCGCCAGCCCGTCCACCTTCAGTTCGCACAGATAGCTCACCTGCGGCTGGGGCAGCTCCCGCGTGGCCCGGCTCGCCCAGGCAGTGAGCTCCTCATCAGAGAAGGCGTTGTCCAGGCTCATCATCGGCTCGATGTGCTCAACTGGGGTAAACACAGCGCTGGCATGCCCGCCCACCCTCTGGGTGGGCGAGTCCGGGCTCACCAGCGAGGGGTACTGCGCCTCCAGCGCACGCAACTGGCCCATGAGCTGGTCGAACTGCGCGTCGCTGACTGTGGGGGCGTCCAGCACGTAGTAGCGGTAGGTGTGCTCTTCAAGGACAGTGGAAAGCTGCGCGTGCTGCTGCCGAGCATCAGGTGGCACCTCCTGCAGCGTCGGCTCAGGCCGGGGTTTCTTGGCAGCAGCCACCACTCACTCCTTCCCAGGCAACCGTGGAGATGTCAGGGTAGCCCGCCCCACTGACATCTCGAGGAGAGCATGATCCAACCGGGATGCAGCGCGGTGGGCAAGCAGCGAAAAGCTCAGCCGCGACGGCGCAAGCTGGCCAGTACGGTCTGAGCTCCCAGCACCGGACGCAGCAGCCATAACACTGCGGCGTAGGCAAGGCTAGCCAAGCACAGGTAGAGCACAAACCCCTGAATGGTGGCTCCCATCAGGCAGCGCAGCAGCACTCCCAACCCTCCGTAGAGAACCAGGGCGCTGAGAGCGACTGACACCAAGCCCAAACCCCGGCGGCGCAGCGTCTCCACCACTGCCTGCACCCCCCGCCCAGGGTGAGGCTGCGCCGGTTGAGCATCGGCTCGCACTCCCACCCGGTAACGCACCTGCCACACCGCCAGCGCCGCATCGATCAGGATGGCCGCCGCCCAGGCCCAAGCTGCCCCCACCATGCCCAGTGCAGGTATCAGCAGGGCGCATAGACCCACGTCCACCGTCAACGCCACCGCTTTATTCATCAGCTGCCAGTGGCTATGCCCACTCATCAACAACACGGTCTGCACATTGCCAGCGGTGAGAGCGAGCGCCATCGCCATCGCCAGGATGGCTAGCGCCGTGGAGCCCTGAGCAAACTCATGCCCAAACAGCCGCAAGACAAACGGGCCGAAGGTGGCCAGCACTAAATACAACGGCCACGACACTGCAGTGATCCACACGGAGGCCAACCCGACGAGGCGGCCTGCCTCGTGTAACTGGTTTTTGGCCAGCAGCTCGCTCAAGCGCGGAGATAAGGCCACACGCAGGGCCGCCTCGGCCAGGGTGCCGGTGGTGACAAACCGGCTGGCTGCACCGTAGATGCCCGCCTCCCGGGGCCCGGCCAGCGCAGAGACCATGAGCACATCCGCCCACACCAGCGCGATCTCCAGCAGTGCGGAGACGGCGCGTGGGCGGGCGTAGCGCCACAGCTGGGCGCTGATCTGCTGGCGGGGACGCGCCGGCTCGCGATCGGCAGGGGCGCGTGAGCGGTGCCTGGCCTCCACCGCACGTAACGCTCGAGCCATGAGCACGAAGCTGGCCACCGCTGCCAACACCAACGGCAGCGACCACGCGAGCATGACCGCCTCCAGTCGATGCCCCAGGCCCACCCCAGCCACCAACACCGCCAGGATCATCAGGACGCGCAACAACGGCAAGACCACGTTGTAGATCAGGGTGAACGGCACGACGGACCCCAGACCCCGAGTGACGTAGAGCGCCACCAACATGGGTGCAGCAAACACCAGCAGCCCCGCAATGATGCGCAGCAAGGTGGTGCCAGAGTCGCGGTGCTGCGCCCCGAAAATGATCGGGGAGATCCAAGGGGCGGCGGCACACACGAGCACAGCTACCACGACGCTGACCACCCACACCGGTCTGAGCCCCACCCAAACCGTGGTGCGGGTGTCCTGTTGCTGCTGGTGTGCGCGAAGTCGTGGCAGCGCCCACACCATGGCCGTGTCCGCCCCCAGTTTGAGGCCCATGCACAAGACGAAAAAGATGCCAGTGACGGCGTAAAACTGCCCTGCCCCACTGGGGCCTAACCCGCGCCCTACCACCACGGTCAGGGCGAAGCCCAGCACCGCCGCGCTGATGGCTCCGGCAAAGCTGATAGCCGCGCTGCGGGCCGACCCTGCCCCGCGAGCAGCAGGAGGGGCTTCAACCTCGGGCGCGGCACTCATCGGCTGCCCTGCAGTGCGCCAGCGCGCTCGGGCGTTGCGCGGGGCAACACAGCAACCCCCACCGCAGCAGGTAGCTGCGGCCGGGGCGGGGGGCTAACCGCCCGGAGCAGCAAGGCGGCGCTGACCATCACCACCGCCATTTGAGGCCCGTCAAAGCCGTAGTAGGTGATGGCGCAGCCGGAGACCAACAGGCTGACGTGCACCCACAGCGCCTCCGCCGTGGGCACGTCTCGGGAGCGCCAGACCGTCCACCAGATGAACACCGCGAAGAACCCTAACGCCAAAAACCCGTAAGAGAACATGAGATTCCAGATGTGCCCCTGGGTGCCCACCGACACTTGCAAAGTCTCCGAGGGCCGTGGAGCTCCCCACCCAAACAGCGGTGACTGCAAGGTGCGACGGAAAGTTTCCCGATAAAGGGCCATGCGATCTTGGGTGGTGCTACTGGCTGAGGTGCGCGCCGAAATCTGTTCAAACACCCCAGCAAACCACGCCACCACCACCCCGATTCCCACCACCACGAGCAGGCTGATCAAGGGCCGCAGCCTCCCCCGCAACGCCAAGCGACCAGCGGCGTAGCTAACCCCCAACCCCACCCCAATGAACAGGCCACGGTTGAGCGTGGCAAAGGCGGGCACCAGGGAAAGCCCCAACAAGGCCACCAAACCGAGCTTGGCTCGACGTGAGCCAGCCAAGTGAAATGCAGCGAAGACAAAGGGCAACAACAGGGAGTAGTTGCATCCCCAGGCGTTGGTGAACGGGAAGGGCGCACTAGGGCGAGCGAACGCTTCAGCGACCCCCCAGGGTTGCTGCAGCTCAGCAAAACTGGGATGCACAATGTTGTGCACAAAATCGTTGGAAGAAATGGAACCAGGCAGCAATTGCTCCATGGGGGTACCGAAGGAACCCTGGGGCAGAAGCACACCCAGCCACCCACCCACGACGATGAAGGCCCAAAAAGCCACCAACGCATGGATAATTTTGCGGGCCGGAATGGTGGAATTGTAAATATAGAGAAAGAGCACCGTCACACCCAGATAGGTCCCTGCCCGCATAAAAAAACCGATATAGCGAGCCATCGAGTCCACCATGACTGCCGAGGCTGCCATACACATCAGGAAACCTAGCCAGACCATGAGGGCCCGGGGAGCCCGGACCTGGCCATGACGCAACAGCAGGGCAGCCATGGGCAGCGCCACCACGACGACGGCAAAAGCCGAAGTACCCAGCACCCACCACAGCGGAAAACCGGCAAAGTAGGCATAGACCGGCCAAGCAGGCAGGGCTTTCTGCGAAGGGGCCGGCTTGAGGCCAGTGGGAGTACTGATCATCCCGACCTCCCCTCCCACATTCTGCCCGCGCAGCCAGCTCCGTTGAGGTCAGGCTAGCGGCTGCTGCGACGATCCATACCGACCCCTCCCCCGCGACCGGGCTGGCAGCAGGCAACGGACCGCGCCTGCGAGCCTGGCCGTCTTTAAGCCGGGAGAGTGAAAACCTCATGGGCCCTATGGATCTGATGCGGCGAGCTTGGCAAATGATACGCAAATATATGCACAAACTCCCACGCACACTTCGGAGTTGACCTTAGGCTAAGGCCAGTAGGTGCTCGGTCTACCCACAGCCGGTCGACACCTGCCCTGAGGGGGACACATGGACCAACGCAATCGGGCAGTCGCCGCCGTGGCAGGCACCACTGTGAGCCTAGCTGCGGTCGTGGCCGTGGTGCTCATGCTCACCACCGGGCAGACCCCAGAGGCAGTCTCCACCCGCCAGAGCAGCTCCCCCACCATTGCGGCAGTGGGGCAGTCCATTGCTCCCCCCGGGGTGCCCACCCCGTGGATGACCACCGGTACTGACGGGCAACTTCAGCCCGCCACACTGACCACCACCGCCCCCGATGGGACTCAGATCACTGCCACCGTGTTGGCCACCACCGGCACCGATGGAATGTCCACTCCTTTACCGGTCAGTTCAGGAGGTCTAGCTACGGTCGACCCGCTCACCGGAGCGACTCAAACACTGCCAGCTCTCACCCCGGTGCACCCCGGTCATGGCACGCATAGTGATCCAGTCCACACCGTCACTGTGCCCTCAATCCCACCCAGCACCACTGCAGCCACCACCATCCCGGCAGGCGGAAATACCACCACCCCCGTGATCACCTCCCCTGCTGGCACTACGACCAACGGCCCCCCCAAAACTCCGGCTGAGGTCACCACTTCTGTGGGGGGGCCAGTGGGCCCAGGAGAACAACCTCCCGCCTCAACCCCTGGAGTGCCCCTGACGGTCTTTAGCGTCCTGCCCGTCGAGGTGGATGCCGAGGCGTTTCGCGCTGCGGTCAATGCCACACCCGTGGGAGCCAACGTGCGGGTGAATCTTCCCCCTGCCACCACCGCCGAGCAACTGGTCACCACTACACGCCTGTTGAGTTACGCCCACAGCCAAGGCCTACGCGTTCACCTGCTGATCACCTCCACCACCTCTGACTGGGAGATGCTGGCCTCCACGCTGGGGCCTAGCGTGGACGTGTGGCAACTGCTCACCGCAGCCGACACCGCCGAAACCGACCTGGGTCGGTTGGCCTCTACCCTCAGCGTGATCACTACCACTGTGCACGCAGCAGACCGCAGTAGTCAGGTGAGCTTAGGGCTGACCGGGGCCAACCTTCGCTTCACTGCTGAAGTGTTCGCCACCAGTGTGGACGCCCTCACCGTGCCCTCCACCACCAACACCACCGAGGTTGGCACCGTCAGCGCCGCCCTCAAACTGCCGATCTATCTCGCGGGTTAGTCACCGCTGCCCGGTGCCCCTGCTTCTACCGCTGTGGTGGCGCTGATCGTGGCGCTGCCGATCACTCGGGTGCCCTCGTAGAGCACCACCGCCTGGCCGGTGGCCACCCCCATGAGCGGCTGCTCTAACTCCACGCGCAGCACCCGCCCCTGATCTGCCACCCAGGCGTGAGCGGCAACTGGCTGGCCATGAGCGCGCACCTGAGCGTGGCAGGCAAACCTTTGCTCGGCCTGCGGGGCGGGGCCGGGCCAGCGCGGATAGACACCCTGAACGGCGCTGACTTCCAACAGCTCCCTGGGCCCGACCGTCACGGTGTTAGTGACCGGCGTGATGCCCAGCACGTAGCGGGGGCGGCCATCGGCAGCGGGATTGCCCAGGTGCAGACCTCGGCGCTGCCCCACGGTGTAGGCGAAGGCTCCCTCGTGCTGGCCCACGATCTCACCCCGCTGATCGACGAAGTTCCCCTTGCTGGCGCCCAGTTTCTCGCGCAGAAACCCCGCTGTATCTCCATCAGGGATGAAGCAGATGTCGTGGCTGTCGGGTTTACGCGCCACCGCCAGGCCCAGCACCTCAGCCTCGTGGCGCACCTGGTGCTTGGGGGTGTCGCCCAAGGGGAACAGCGAAGCGGCCAGCTGTGGCGCGCTCAAGACACCCAGCACGTAGGACTGGTCTTTATCCGGGTCTACCGCGCGGTGCAGCTCCCGCCCCGAGGGGCCTTGCACAATGCGCGCGTAGTGACCGGTGCACACCGCCTCGTACCCCAGCGCCAGCGCCCGCTCCACCACCGCAGCGAACTTGATCTTCTCGTTGCAGCGTAGACAGGGGTTGGGAGTCCTGCCTGCGGCATATTCGGCGAGGAAGTCACCCATCACCTCACGGTGGAACTGCTCGGACAGATCCCACACATAAAACGGGATGCCCAGCTTGTCGGCCACCCGCCGGGCATCGCGGGAGTCCTCCACGCTGCAGCACCCCCGCGAACCAGCACGGGTTTGGTGGGGATCGCGGGCCAACGCCAAGTGCACGCCTACCACCTGATGCCCAGCGGCCACCATCCGGGCAGCTGCCACCGAGGAATCCACCCCCCCACTGAGGGCAGCCACAATCTTCATCTGTCTAGTGTTCCAGACCAGCGAAAGCGGGTTTCCTGCACAGGGCACCAGCTTCCGTCACCCCTAGGGGTCGCCACTGCACCGTGACACCCGTTACTCCCCCAACGGAGGTAACCCCGCGCGGCGGGCAGCGGCGACTACCTCGGCGATGACCTCCGGTACCGCCTGGATGTCGGCCAGGGAGGAGCTCCACCCGAGGCTGAACCGCAGGCAGGACAAGGCCGTGGCGCTGTCGTAGCCCAGCGCTTGTACGACATGACTGGGCCGCACCACCCCTGCCGAACACGCTGAGCCGGTAGAGGCGAACACCTCGTGAGAGTCCAAGCCCATGAGCAGCAGGTCGCCCGCACATGCGGGAAACGACAGCAACGCGACGTGGCAGGAACGCTGCGGTGAACCCAGCGGCGACCCAAGCAGGGTGGCGTCGGGTACCTGGGCCAGCACACCCCGCACCAGGGCATCGCGTAGGCCTGCCAACCGAACGGCTTCCTGCGGCTGGTCTGCCACCGCTTGGGCGACTGCAGCGGCGAAACCGGCAGCTCCGACTACATTGAGGGTTCCGGAGTGGACCTGGCGCTCCTGCCCGCCGCCGTGCAACACCGGCACCACCTCGTGGTCGCGGCGCAGCAGCAGGGCTCCCACCCCGTGAGGGCCGCCGAGCTTATGGGCCGCCACGCTCAGGGCGCTGACTCCGCTGGCAGCGAAATCCACCGGTACATGCCCCACCGCCTGCACCGCATCGACGTGCAGCGGCACCCCAAACCGGGCACACACCTGGGAAAAGGCTGCGATCGGGGCAACGCTGCCCACCTCGTTGTTCACCCACCCGATGCTGACCAACGCCACCTCACCGGGGTAGCTAGCCAGGAGCTCCTCCACCTGCTGTGGATCCACCTGACCGGCCCGGTCCACCTCCAGCTCGTGGAGCACCGCCTGCTGGCTGCTGACCAACCAGCGGGCCGCCTCCAGCACCGCCGGGTGCTCCAAGGGGCTGATCACCAAACGGCGACAGCGAGGATCGCTGGCCACGCGCTGCCAAAAGATCCCCTTCAGCGCCAGGTTGTCAGCCGCTGTGCCCCCACCGGTGAAAATAACCTCCACCGGGTCGGCTCCCAGGCTGGCGGCCAGCTGGTCACGGGCATCCTCCAGGCGCAGGCGCGCTGCCCGACCCGCCCCATGCACCGAGGAGGGGTTGCCGAACAACCCGAAGCAGCCTTGCATGGCGGCCAACGCCTGCGGGCGAAGCGGGGTGGTGGCGGCATGGTCAAGGTAGTGCATCAACAAACTCCAGGATGGGGGAAACCCCCACCCTATGCGCTAGTGAGGTGAGTCGTTAAGGCGTTGCGTTAGTGCGCCCTGTGGGCGTGTGCAGGACAAGGCCGACGAAGGCGGGAGAGCGGTTCCTCTCTCAACTCCAGGAGAACGAAGTCATGGACGCGGCCACAGGGTGTAATGAGGTGACGAATGAACGACTCACCACACTAGGTCTCGCAAGCTACCCCGTCATCGTCACGGTCCAACCCAGGCCGATACCCGGGCTCCCCACGCAAGAGGGGGGCGACGCCGGCCTCTCGGGCAGCCGCACAATTCTTGTAGTACACCTCTGCTGCATCCTCATCGGTGGTGGAAGGCCGGACGACAGGGACAGTGACGGTAGACGTGCGCACCGGCGGCAGTGGGGTCCTTGGAGCGCGAGTGACCACCACCGGCGGGGCGGTCGTGACCACCACCGGCGAGGGGGAACTAACCCAGGAACGGGTCGTCTCACCGGTGGAGCTCCCGGCCGGCACGGTCTGCTCCAGCACGGTGTGCGAAAGCGCTGGCACAGGCACCTGCACTGCCCCCACCGAGGAGGAGGAAGGCGCAGCAGAGGAGAGCACAGAGGCAGGTGCGGAGGGAGGCATCGGCAGTGGGACCTGCGTGGCACTGCTGGCAGTCACTGCGCTAGGCAGACCCGAAAGTTCGACCGGAGCTGGCGGCTGAGCCAACGCCTGCGGCCCGTCAGCAGACTCCGATGGGGAGCTGGGGCTGAACAGGGTGACGGCGACAATCGCCATCATGGTGACGACCCACACCGCGCTGGCCAGCGCCAGGCCTGCAAAACGACGGCGGCGACGGGCCACCCAGGCCGGGTCGGGAATCCATAACTGCCAGCCAGGGGGCAACTCTGCCCAACTGGGATCAGGCGTCCAGTCCCACGTGGGGGCCCATCCCGGCGGGGGCGCCGGCCATTGGGGCGGGGGATTGAATAACCATCGGCCACGAACCGTCATCACGCACACCACATCTCAGGTCACGACACTTTCTCGGCGACACCGATGCGCCATCAGGAAGATGTACACCACATCAGCTGATCGACTCAACTTTCTTGAGGTGTGCCCGACTGACCCATCGGTGTGGTAGCCGTCCGAGCACCAGCCGGGCTGACAGCTGTAGGCGCTGAACCGACAACTCCTGCAACCTGGCCCGGTTGGTGCTCGCACGGTTACCAACGAGCTGGAAACGCTATGGATCTGCAGAAAGTTACGGGGTTGGGCAATGAAGGTGACCAGCCTGATGGCACGATGCCACCTGTGGTGTTCTCCCCCTTCTCCTGCGCCCGCACCATCCCCCGACCCAGCGTGAGCCAACGTCGGGGGCCCACCATCGACCGGGTCAACCCGCCCCCAGCCAGCCGGCTGGGGGCCACATGGATCCCCGGGGTGGGGACCAGGGTGGCGGTGTGGTCGCGCCACGCCACCGCCATGCAGCTGTGCCTGCCCGATCACGGGCAGGCCGCAGAGTCACCGCGGCGGGTCAACCTGCAACGGATGGACTCCACCCACACCAGCACCCCGATCGACCCGGACGTGTGGGTGGGCGTGGTCAGCGATCTGCTCCCCGGGCAGCGCTACGGTCTGCGGGCGGAGGGTCCCTGGCAGCCGGAGCATGCTCATGTGTTCAACCCCGACAAACTCCTGGTTGATCCGTACGCCTACGCTCTGACCGGTTTGGAGACCTACGATCCGCAGGTGGCACGCACCGGTGTGGCTAGCGACCCTTGGCGGCGCGACAACACCGATAGCGCTGCACACGTGCCTTGGTCGGTCGTGATCGACCACAGCTTTGACTGGGGCGATGATCATCCCCCTGGCACTCCCATGCACCGCAGCGTCATGTACGAGGCACACGTGCGGGGATTGACCATGCGCCACCCCGGGATTGCCGACCATCTGCGCGGCACCTACGCCGGCATAGCCCACCCAGCGATCGTGGAGCACCTCCAACGGCTGGGAGTCACAGCCCTGGAGCTGCTGCCGATCCACTGCCACCTCAGCGAGGCCGAGTTGATGGCGCGGGGGCTGAGCAACTACTGGGGCTATAACACCCTGGGATTTTTCGCTCCCCACCCTGCTTATGCCGCCGCTACTGACCCCCAAGAGCAAGTGCACGAGGTCAAGGCGATGGTTAAAACCCTGCACGAGGCTGGCATTGAAGTGCTCCTGGACGTGGTCTACAACCACACCTGCGAGGGCGGCTACGTCGGCCCCACACTCAGTCTGCGTGGACTGGACAATGCCGAGTACTACCGACGCAACCCCGGACATCCGTTGCACTATGCCGATGTCACCGGGTGCGGCAATTCGATCGACTTCAGCAAGCCCCACGTCACCGCGATGGTGATGGATAGCCTGCGCTATTGGGTGACTCACTACCACGTCGACGGGTTTCGTTTCGATCTGGCCACCACGCTGGGCCGAGCCAGTGGAGGGTACTTCGACCCCGCCAGCATGCTGTTCACCGCCATGCGCCAAGACCCCGTGCTGGCCACGGTCAAGCTGATAGCCGAGCCCTGGGATGTTGGCGACGGCGGTTACCAGGTGGGCTATTTCCCAGCACCACTGGCCGAGTGGAATGACTCATTTCGTAACGATGTGCGCGATTTTTGGCTCACCAGGCATGTGGATGCAGCCGCTTTGACCGCACGCCTGGAAGGCTCCACCGACCGGTTCACCCGACGCGGGCCCAGCGCTGCGATCAACTACGTGTGCGTGCACGACGGATTCACCCTGGCTGATTTAGTCAGCTACACCGGCAAACATAACCAGGCCAATGGAGAGGACAACCGCGACGGGGAGAGCCACAACCGCAGCGGCAACTTCGGCGCCGAGGGCCCCACGCAGGACCCTGTCATCCTGGGATTGCGCCGCCTGGCGCAACGCAATCTGCTGGCCACCCTGTTTGCCGCTCGCGCAGTGCCCCTGGTGCTGGCTGGGGATGAGTTGAGCAACAGTCAGCAAGGCAACAACAACGCCTACTGCCAAGACAACGAGTTGGGGTGGGTGACCTGGCCCGCCGATCATCCTGATCATGAACTGACCCTGTTCGTCACTCAACTGGCTGCGTTGCGTCGAGCCCTGACTACACGGGGGTGGCCCACCTTTGCTTGGCATCCCCTCGACCCTCAACACCCCCAAACCCACACTCCCGACTCCACGGTGATCACCCTTGCTGCTCCTCTGGGTGGGCCGACGCTGACTGTTGTCGTGCATCGCGGGGAGCAGCCTCAGAGGGTCCACCTGCCCAGCGTGGATGAACAGACCACCAGCTACCACCTACTGGTATCTACCGAGGCCGAGACTGGTCGAACGCCTGCAGCACCCTTCACGGTGACCGAAACCGGGGACTTGATCATCGACACCTCGGTATCGGCGATCACAACGAGCGCTAAGCCCATTGAGATACCCCCACGCAGCGTCACCATCTTCCTGCAGACCCAGAACATGACTCAAAAGGCCTAGGATTACCCTCCCCACGGGTGATCAACAGTCTCAAACACGCCGTAGGGGCTCACTCTGAGGCTGCGGCGGCCGATAGATCCGAAGATGAGACACATACCGGGATTACGTGGCAGGTCGGTTCATCCTAGTGATGAGCCCGCCCCAGATATTTCTGTGCCCTGGTGGCGGCGCTACCGTCATCAGCAAGCCGGATTCAGTGTGACCGAGGTGCTCGTTGCCGTGCTGCTGACCAGCATCATCGGGATGGCAGTGGTGGTCAGCTTTTTCACCGGTACCCGTACCTATATGTCCAACACCAGTCGCAACATCACCACCGGTGAGCTAGCGGTGGCTTTCGACTCGATGACTCAAACCTTGAAAAGCTCCTACAAAGATGCGGGCACCAACAACACCTTGGTCATGCCGTGGATTTGGCTAGCCACCACTGCACATCCCGATGGCCAACAAGCCGTCAACAGCGGCATGGAGAGCACTTTCTACGCGACAATTCCCAACCAAGGCCTGGTGATCGTCCACTGGTATGTCGGCGAGGGCAAGTTGTGGCAGGAAACCATTGCCTGCGGCTCTATCTGCGGACGCACGGACGACTACACCTCTATAGCCCCGTCCAACCGGCGTGCGTTGATCAGCAACCTTATGGTGCCTACGTATGGTCAGCGCCCTCTGTTCTCCTGGTATGGGGCGACAAGTCCAACTCCCCTTAACGACCCTGATCCGGCCATCCAGCTGGGATGGGTCGAGGGAGTTGTTGCTGTGCACCTGAGCCTGTCTGTGTGGCAGGGCAGCGGAAATAACCCCAGCACGGTGGAGAACACCATCATGCTTCCAGGCAACCTGGCCAACTACGGCGGGCGGGCGACGTGGAGCGCTGCCCCTGTGGTCAGCGGGGCAGTTCCCACCGCCACTCAACCCAGCACGACGCCGCCCCCTCCCACAACAACAGTTGAGCCGCCTCCTCCCTCCAGTGCGCCCACCTCACCTCCAGCGGAACCCACCACCATCAGCTCGACAACCACGACAGACGACTTACCTTCAACCCAGCCACCCCCGCCCGGTGGAGATGGCGGCACGAGTGTCTACGACCCACCACCTCCTCCGCCGACGGACACCTCTAGCTCGACACCCACTCCACCTTCAGATCCCACCTCTTTGCCTGCGCCACCCTCCAACACCATCCTGTTTAGCCCCCCGGATGGCTTCGTATGAGTGGCAAAAAGCACCATCGCTTTCCGTTGCGCCAATGGATTCAACGCCACCGCGCCACCGAGGAACAGGGCTCCTCATTGGTGCTGGTCATGTTATTTATGGTCTTGCTGGGCAGTTTGTTAGCTGCAATGGTGACTGGCACTCAAAGTCTGCTGATGCTCAGCTCTCACAGCCAGTCTTTCCATGCAGCAAATGCTGCACTCGCTGCTGGTATTGAGGACTACCTCTATCGCGTGAATCACAACCCCTATTACACCCTGTATGCCAATACGCCTGCATCGTTTTGCCCCTATGTAGCCAGCACCACCAACGTTGACACGAGCAATCCTTATATGGCATCGAGCACCCCAGTTGCTTTAGCAGGGCAAAGTAGCGCCTCAGCGGCCGATACGCCCAAGGTGAATTACCGGGTCGATGTTTCCAAGGTTTGTTCCGACGGTTACATCACGGTCAGTGTCACTGCGAAGGTAGGGCAACTGACTAAGAAAATGAATTATATGCTCCGCAAAAAAGGGTTCACTGATTTTATGTACTTCACTGATTACGAAGCAATCGATCCTCATAGGTACCCAGAGTTTCTCGCTAACAAGTTCAGCCCTAACACCGTCGAAAATATTCTAGACATCTGCCAACGTCATCACTACGAGGCCAGTACCAGTGGGCTGCCCGCCCCGCGCCCCGAATACGCGCTCTATGGGGCTGACCCCGCAGGAAATAGTCCGCCCTGCGGTTCGGTCAACTGGGGTACTGGGGAATCTATTTCCGGAGAGATCCACACCAATGATGCCCTCTTTATTTGTGGTACCCCCGTATTCAACGGAAAAGTAACGACTAGCTGGGAAGGCAGCGGGGGTCAGCACTGGATAGGGAATAACTTTCCCAGCTGCAGCGGCACGAACAATCCCGACTTTGCAGCTAATCGTGACAATGATTACTGCGGGGGGGGTAATGACGCCTGTTATGATCTCCCCCTATTTCTGCCAGACAATAACCAGCAACTAGTCAGTATTCCCGGGACATGCGTTTATAACGGCCCAACCGCAATTGAAACTCTTAATACAGGGCAAGTTTCAGTGCGCAGCCCCTACACGGCGTTTACATCCCGATGCGGTGGCGGGGATAGCTATGTCACGATCAACGTACCTAATAGTGGAGTGATGTATGTGCGCGATATTCCCGTTACAGTCGATACCAGCCAACCAGCACCACTTCCTATCAGCCAGAGCCAAGCCGACTCTCTAGCCGGCGCATGCAGTGTGGCTCCCACCGGGCAAACTATCAACAAAGTGGGCTATCCCGTGCTAGATACTGGAAGCGGGAAATACGACATTACCAACTATGGATGTTATGACGGTGACGCTTTTGTCTCCGGGGGTTTCCAAGGACGTCTCACTATTGCCAGTGAAAACCGCCTCGTCATCACAGGAAATATGACCAACTCCAACGATTCCGAAACCCCTGTGGGCCTGATCGGCAACCGCGGAGTTGAAATCTACCACCCTGTTATTGCTCATGACGATGGAACCTACAGCAACTTTGAGCCCCCAGTGAATACTTTGGATGCGGCAATTTTAGCCGTTAAAAATACCTTCACTATTCAGAATTTTGACAAGGGAGATTTTATGGGTCAATTGTATGTATGGGGCTCCGTAGCGCAGCAGTGGCGAGGTTCGGTGGGCACCTTAGGTAACCACAGCGGCTACACCAAACGCTATGAATACGCCAAAGTGCTTAAATACTCTTCTCCCCCAAACTTTCTTACCCCCTCTAATACAGAGTGGGGAATTGTACGTCGCGACATTCAATAAGGCCTCAACGAACTCTACCAACGAGTGATGGGCCCCACCATGCATGGTGGGGCCCATCACTCGTTGGTAAAGATTTCTATCTCTGGGAGAAACCTTGGCCAGGCAGCTCAGTAGGAGCTTCAGTTTGCGGCGGCAGGGCGGTCAGACCCAGCTCGGCTGGGTCTGCCATCAGCTTGTGCTGGGGCATGATGCGAACGGTGTAGCCGAAGGGGCCGGTACGTTCCAGCTTCAACTCCCCATCGAAGCGGTGACGCCCCCCCTCGTAGGTCAGGGTGTGACGCAACTCCACCGCATCGGTATCGGTGAGTTGATCGTCAAAGTCCACCCGACCGTGGACGACCTGTACCACCACATCGCTGGGTTGCAGAGAGCCCAAAGAGACGAAGGCCCGGAACTGCAAGACGCTGCCCAGCTCCGGAGTGTCCGCCACCCCACCAGTTTCTACGTGATCCACATGTACCTGAGGCCACACATTGCGCATGTGAGCCTTCCAGTAGGCCAACTCTCGCACGCCGGTGGCTGACTCTTGAGCCAGTTGACGACTGGACAACGCAGCGGGAGCGTAGAGCTTCTCCACGTAGTCGCGCACCATCCGGCCAGCCAAAACTTTGGGGCCCAGGGAAGTCAGAGAGTTACGCACTTTCTCCAGCCACCCGGTGGGGTTGCCGGCGGCGTCACGAGTATAGAACAGGGGGGCTACAGAGTTTTCGATCAGGTCATAGAGCCCCTGAGCTTCCAACTCGTCGCGACGGTCGGGATCTTCCACCCCGTCAGCAGTGTGGATCTCCCATCCATTCTCACCGTTGTACCACTCGTCCCACCAACCGTCGAGCACAGACAGCTGCAACCCACCGTTGAGAGCTGACTTCATTCCCGAGGTCCCACAAGCCTCCAACGGTCGCAGAGGGTTGTTCAACCACACGTCGGTACCAGTGAGCAGGGTGTCGGCCATTCCCATGTCGTAGTTGGGCAAGAACACGATCCGGTGGCGCACATCGGCCTCGTCGGCAAACTGCACTAACTCCTGGATCAGTTTCTTTCCGCCTTCGTCAGCCGGGTGGGCCTTTCCGGCGATCACGAGCTGAATGGGGCGTTGCGGATGGAGCAACAGGCTACGCAGACGATCCTTGTCACGCAGCATGAGCGTCAAGCGTTTGTAGCTGGGCACACGCCGCGCAAAACCGATGGTCAACACATTCGGGTCAAGGATCTGATCTACCCAACCCAACTCGGCCTTGCTGGCTCCCCGCTCCAGCCAGGAGGCACGCACCCGGTTACGGGCATCCTCAACCAATTTGGTACGCAGCTGGGTGCGTAGCGCCCACAGATCGCTGTCGCTGGCCTGAGCCAAGTACGAGGAAGCAGCATCGCCTGCAGGGTGACCGGCCACCTTGGCGGCCAATTGGTAGACCTCTTGAGCCACCCACGTCGGGTCGTGCACACCATTGGTGATCGAGCTGATCGGCACTTCGTGTTCGTCCAGCCCTGGCCACAGACCAGAAAACATTTGACGACTCACGTGGCCATGCAGCTGGCTCACTCCATTGGCGCGCTGGCCTAGGCGCAGACCCATAACCGCCATGTTGAAGACCTTCGGGTCTCCGCCGGGATAATCCTCGGCACCTAGGGCCAGGATGCGATCCACAGGAACGCCCTGCAGACCCACGCCAGCGCCGAAGTACTGCTCGATCAGTTCGCTGCCAAACCGGTCGATCCCCGCTGGCACTGGGGTGTGAGTGGTGAACACCGTCCCGGCGCGCACCGCCTCGAGGGCTTCGTCAAAACTGAGGCCGGCGCTGCCATTCTCGCCAGAGACCATCTCCCGGATGCGCTCCAGGCCCAGGAATCCAGCGTGGCCTTCATTGGTGTGGAACACTTCGGGAGCTGGCGAGCCAGTCACCCGCTGGTAAGCGCGAAGTGCGCGAACTCCACCAATGCCCAGTAGCATTTCCTGTTTGAGGCGGTGCTCATGCCCCCCGCCGTAGAGGCGGTCGGTGATATCGCGCTCATCGGCTTCGTTGCCCTCAATGTCGGTGTCCATGAGCAGCAGTGGCACCCGACCGACCTGGGCGACCCAGATCTGGGCCAGCAGGCGCCCGGTGGGCAGGTTCAACTCGATGTAGGTGCGACTGCCATCGGGCTCACGCAGCAGCGAGAGGGGCAGACCGTTGGGGTCGAAGACGGGGTAGGTCTCTTGCTGCCAGCCTTCGCGGTTGAGCGACTGGCGGAAGTATCCAGCACGGTAGAGCAACCCAACGCCGATGATCGGCACGCCCAGGTCGGAGGCCGCCTTCAGGTGGTCACCAGCAAGAATGCCCAAACCACCCGAATACTGCGGCAGGACCTTGGTGATCCCGAACTCTGGGGAGAAATAGGCGATGGCGCGGGGAGCTTCGCTACCCAGGCCTTGGAACCACTGGTGGCTGGACAGGTAGGCACGCAGGTCACCGTGGGCTTGCTGCAGGCGCGCGACAAACTCCTGGTCTGCAGCCAGCTCATCAAGGCGCCCGGGGGGCAGGCTACCCAGCAGCGCCAGCGGGTCACCGCCGGTCTGCTGCCACACCTGGGGGTCCAGGCTGGCGAACAGTTCGCGGGTTGGCGCATGCCAGACCCAGCGCAGGTTGAGGGCCAACTCGGTCAGCGGAGCTAACTGGGCGGGCAGGGCGGTACGGACTGAGAATCGGCGAATAGCTTTCACGCCGCAAGAGGCTACGTGGTCAAAGCCAACTCCCGAGGGGCCGGGGTGAAAAATTTTGCTTCACTGCCCAGATTGTGACACTTTGCTCATCGCAAACGTTCGGGCTTCACACGAAGATGCTGGTCAAAAAACCTTGACCTGGCAGTGGCTACCGGCACCGACCTAAGGTGGACAGAAAAGCCACCGCCCACGGGTGCCCCTGCTGAGAAGAGGACGCTGTGAGTTCAGACGCCACCCTCCCCTCACAACCAGTCGTAACCAACCCGTCACCCTCCGCTGAGCAGGCCGGGGGACCTCCTGCCCTGGTGGTCCTGGAGGATGGACGCATTTTCCACGGGGCCAGTTTTGGACCAGCCGGAGAGAGCTTCGGCGAGGCGGTGTTTGCCACGGGGATGACTGGCTATCAGGAGATGCTCACCGACCCCTCCTACCGGGGACAGGTCTTGATCTTCACCGCCCCACAGATCGGTAACACGGGCATCAACGACGAGGATGATGAATCTGCCCGGATCTGGGTGGCCGCAGTGATCGTGCGCGACTACTGCCCCACCCCGTCGAACTGGCGTAGCCGCATCAGCTTGCATGAAACCCTGATCCAGCAAGGAATTATTGGAGTTCATCAGATCGACACCCGAGCCCTGACCCAGCACCTACGCGAGCATGGGGCGATGCGGATCGGGATCTCCACGGTGGAAACTGACCCCCAAGCGCTGATCGAGCGGGTGCGGCAGCAGCCGGTGATGTTGGGTCAGAACTTCGTGGCCGATGTGACCACCTCCCAGCCCTACACCATCCCCGCCCAAGCTCCCGACGGGCAGGTGCGCGGCACTGTAGTGGCCTTGGACCTTGGGCTGAAGGCTGCCACTCCGGCGGCGATGGCCCGACGTGGATTGACCGTGCATGTGGTGCCCGCCTCAACCAGCCTGGAGCAGGTGCTGGCCTACGAACCAGACGGCTTCTTCCTCTCCAACGGCCCCGGAGACCCAGCCACCGCACAGGCACCCTTGGCTCTGGTTGAGCAGGTGTTAGCTCGCCGCATTCCGGTCTTCGGGATCTGCTTTGGGCATCAAATCTTGGGGCGTGCGTTGGGATTATCGACCTACAAGCTGCCCTACGGCCACCGAGGAATCAACACTCCTGTCATGGACCGGGAAACTGGGCGGGTGGAGATTACCGCCCACAACCACGGCTTCGCGCTGGAAGCTCCCAATGAAGGCCCGTTCGACACTCCCTACGGCCCGGCCCTGGTCAGCCACATCTGCCTCAACGACGGCGTGGTGGAGGGATTGCGCTGCCTAGATGTCCCCGCCTTCAGCGTGCAATACCACCCGGAGGCCGCCGCCGGCCCCCATGACGCCGACCCTCACTTCGACGAGTTTGCCCGCCTGATCCAGCACCACCGGAAAGAGCGCTAGCCACCCCACGTCGGGTTCAGCCGAGGCGAACCGCCACACTGTGGGTGGACCCGATGGACTGCTGATGGTGGGAGCTGCCGATGCCTACTGACGCCCTAACCCTCAACCCTGCCTCTACTGCTTGGCTGCTGGTCAGCGCGGCGCTGGTGATGCTGATGACTCCCGGGCTGGCCTTGTTTTACGGCGGCATGGTGCGGGTGCGCGGGGTGCTCAACATGGTGATGATGAGCTTTGCTTGCCTGGGGATTGTCACCGTGCTCTGGGTCCTTTATGGGTACAGCTTGGCCTTTGGACGCGATGTGGGGTGGGGGCTCATCGGCAACCTCGACGCAGTAGGGCTGCACCACGTGGGTAAAGACAGCCTGATTGGCCCTGCTCATGATGCAGTGCCGGTGTTTGCCTTCGTGATGTTCCAGTTGATGTTTGCCATCATCACCCCCGCCTTGATTTCTGGGGCTGTGGCCGACCGCGCCCGCTTCTCCACCTGGTGCGTGTTCGTGGCGCTGTGGGTGAGCATCGTGTACTTCCCTGTGGCGCATTGGGTGTTCTTTTTCGATGGCGGCCACGGGGGCTTACTCGGAGACCGGTTGGGCGCACTGGATTTCGCCGGTGGCACGGCCGTTCACACCAATGCTGGAGCTGCCGCCCTGGCCTTGGTGTTGGTCCTCGGACGCAGACGTGGCTGGGGCAGCGTGTCGATGCGCCCCCACAACCTGCCGCTAGTGATGCTTGGTGCCGGGTTACTGTGGTTTGGCTGGTTCGGGTTTAACGCAGGATCTGCTCTTGCTGCCAACGGGTTGGCTGCGACTGCGTTGCTCAACACTCATGTCAGCGCTGCCACCGCGATGCTGGGATGGCTAGCCGTCGAGCGCTGGCGTGACGGCAAAGCCACCTCCTTGGGTGCGGCCTCTGGCTTGGTCGCCGGGCTGGTGGCCATCACTCCCGCGTGCGCCAGCGTGGATGTGTGGGGGGCCATGGCCATTGGGGTGATCGCTGGCATGGTGTGCGCGTGGGCGATCAGCTGGAAGTACCGGCTGGGTTATGACGACGCCCTGGATGTGATCGGGGTGCACCTGGTCGGGGGGATCATCGGGTCGCTGCTCATCGGGTTGTTCGCAACCTCAACGGTGACCTCAGGAGCCAGCGGCCTGCTCCACGGAGGTGGATTCTCCTTGCTGGGCAAGCAGTTTTTGGCTGTGGCCGCTGTGGGGGCCTACTCGTTTGTGCTCACCCTGGCGCTGGGCTTTGCCCTGGAGCGCACCATCGGCTTTCGCCTCACCCCCGAGCATGAGGAGCTGGGTGCAGACCTGAGTCAACATGCCGAGGCTGCCTACGACTACAGCACCTTGCGGGCCCACGTCCACCGCCTGGGCGGTCACGAGCCGGAGCCTGGCGCCTGGGGGGCTGCCAGCGCCCACGACCCCGCCCCCGCCCCACCTGCCCAACCCCCCGAGGAGCCATCGTGAAACTGGTCACCGCCATCATCAAACCCCACACTGCTGATGCCGTGCGTGCCGCTCTGGATGCGGTGGGCATCAGCGGGCTGACCATGACCCAGGTCCATGGCTATGGGCGGCAAAAGGGCCACACCGAGATCTATCGGGCCGCCGAATACACCATCGAGGCGGTCCCTAAACTGCGCCTGGAGGTCGTCGTCGCTGATGATCATCTCGAGCAGGTGCTCACTACCATCGTGGAGCACGCACGCACGAACGGCGGCAGCATCGGCGATGGCAAAATCTGGGTCACCCCGGTGGAGACCCTCATCCGCGTACGTACTGGCGAACGCGACACTCAAGCGTTGTAGGGGTGCGCTCGCCCAAGCTAGCTACTCGGTGGGCATTGGGCTCACTCAGTGCCACAACGATGGGTGTCCTAGGCGCTTCTGAGCCTGGGGCAAGGATGGAGGGCGCAGCCGGGTTTGCCGTTGACAGGGTAAGGGCCGAGGAAGAACCTGACGCACTTGGCGTCCCAACGCCTGCGCGCCCTGAGCCACTGCACGTTGGGCTAGACATCCAGCCACGACGGCCAGCAGAGGCGCCCAGGTGGCCAGGTCCGTCCTGGTTGAGCCAGCTAAAGCGCGGGGTTGGGCCATCACCGGCGGTGGGGAAGGTTGAGCAGCACTCACCCGCAGGAACGCTTGCAGTGCCGCCGCCGCACTCGGGTCCGGCAGGCTCACACCGTTGGCTAGAAGGTGCCCGCCCGCCGAGAGTGTGATCTGCACGGTGCTGGCATGACCACCACTCTGCGGGGTTACTGTGAGGGTGGCAGGCCAGGGAGCATTCATCGTGGCGCCAGCACCGAACTGCACGCTCACGGTTGCCCACCCTTCAAGGCCGGCTGGTACGAGTAACGCCCGCGCTAAGTCATCGGGTTGAACCACGTTGCCAAAAGCGTCGTGGCGTCCGGTGAAATCCGTAAGGATTCCGCTCGACGCGGATGTTTTGGATGGTGTTTTGTCAACCACAGGGCCACCTTTCCACCGGTTGCACCGGCAACCGTCATCCCGTCAAGAACCCCCAGTCAACACCATGGGCGCCTCCAGCGCACAAGAATGCCCATTTTCCTCATGACCGCTCCTGTGATCTCACCGGAGAAGCGCTCCCTCTGGTTCGTTGCAATGGGCGACGGGTTGAACACTCTGCGTAGAGGTTCCAAGAGGGGCAATCAGGGCAGTCGGCCCATTGCAGTCCAGCACAGTGCCTAACGGGTGAGCGCCAGGGTGGTGAGCTCGCCCCGGCTGTCTAGGCGCGAAGAAAGTCCTTGTCTTACAACGGTTTTATGCGTATCTGTGTACCTGCTGACCGTCGCACCCAGCCTCACCACAGCACCTGGTTCGCGGTGGCCTTGCTGTTGCTGCTGACTGCCATCACCCTGCTAACCGCCCTCATCACCAGCGCGACCAGCCATGCGGGCACCACTGACACCCTCCCGCCTGCCGACCTGGTCGCAGCAGCCCAGCCTCGCCCCACACCAGACAGGCTGATGACTCCCGCCCCGGCCAACCTGCCCCTACGCACCCAGCTGAGCGCCTACGGCCCGCACGAACGCAACACCATGCAAGCGCACTGGATTGCCGACGGGAGGACCCACCCCGGCGTCGTGCTCATTCACGGTGGGCACTGGACCGAAGGCAGCCGGGAGCAGTTCGATGCCCTGCTGCCTAGCTTCCACGCCCGCGGTTACTCCACCTTCACCCCGCACTACCGCTACAACGACCAGGCCGCCTGGCCAGCGCAGCGCGACGACCTGACCTCTGCGCTGGGGTATATCTGCGCCCAGGCCCAGGCCTTCCATGTGGACCCCTCCCGACTGTTCCTGGTCGGATTCAGCGCTGGAGGTCACCTCGCCCTGACCCAGGGATTGCTAGGAGATGACCACCACGTGGCCGGCATCATCGCCATCTCGGCGCCCGCCGACCCTTGGCGCGCCTACACCGACGGGGTGCGCATCGCCCATCCCTCCGCCGCCAAACTGCGCCGCAACGCCGCGCGGCTCATCGGCTGCCTACCCGCTCGGCTCGACGCCACCGACCCTTGCTGGCAGCGGTGGAGCTCCAGCCAGGCGGCCCAGGCAGCCAGCCCCCACGACCCGCCCACCCTGCTGCTCACCACCGGCGCTGACTTCGTCTCACCTGCCCACAGCAGGTCCACCGCCTCCGCCCTGCGGGCGGTGGGAGTTCAGGCCCAGGTCGAGCTTTACCCCGGCAGTGCCCACTCCCTGGAGGTACTGCGCCTACCTGGGGTGAGCCAACGCATCTTCACCTTCCTCGACCAGATCAGCCACACCAGTGCTCGTACCTCTGCCCGCCGGGGTGCGGATCAGCCTTAGGAGGCGGCAGCTACGAGAGCTTGGAACTGGGCAAACGATGGGGGCTGTTGCCCCAAGCAGGCGGCCATGGCAGTGAGAAGCTCATAGTCATTGTGGGCGTTCATACCGTGGCCGGTCCACGCGCTCCACCCGTGGGCAGCGGCATGATCTACTAGCGGCACCTGCAGCTGGGGCCGCAAGTCGACAAACGTACGGGGAACAGCCTGATGATGAGTAGCCAGCAGGTGAGCCAGCCCAGTGTCATCGCTGCCGCCATCCTTGCCGGAAGCGTTGAGCACCACCAGCGAGTGACCGGCAGAAAGCAGCGCGGGCACCTCCCTCACACTGGGCAGCCAACAGGCCCCCAACTCCCGCGCCAGCGCGGATTTATCCTGAGGATCGACAAGCACCAGTTCAGCCGGCTCCTGCCTGGCCACCAAGCGGGCTAATGGCTCGCCAACTCCCCCTACCCCGACCAGCACCACGTTCGCCCCGGCGAAACTGCCCATCTGTGTGTGGTACCACCCCAGGAAGGCTGCGGCGTTGAGCGAGTAGGGGCGCAACCACCCGGATGCATCGCGAATTAGAGTGTCGATCTCGCTCACCGGTGTCGTGGGGTCGGCTAGTGCCTGCCTCCAAGCGGGGTGGTTCTTATGCGGGTGGGTGATGTTGATCGCCACGACCCGGGGCTCCTGCCTGGCCCAGCGGGCCAGCTCACTCAGTCCCGACAGGTCGTCGGCGGCAATGCTCACCGGCACATAGATCAACCGGTCGAGGACCTGATTGAGGTACACCCGACTGGTCGAGTGCTCCCACTGCTGGTCAGTTTTACCCGCCACATACGGGCAGACCGCAAACTCAGGGTTAACGGCCATGAGAGCAAGTAACCCCTGCAGACCGTGAGCTACCGGGATGCGGGAGGTGGCATAAGGGCGGTCGGGATTAGTCATCGTCGTGGCCTCTACTCACTGGTGATATCGCGGCGGCGGATGCCTAGCCAGCCTGCCACCAACAGGATCAGCGTGGCCGTGGTGAGCAGCACCACCGGCTGCGTGGTCAGGTTGTGGGAGGGAAGCTCCGGCAGAAGGGAAAACGGGCTGGAGTCGATCAGCCACTGCGGGAGGTTCAGCAGGGGCCCGAAGAAGGTCACCACAAAGCTAGCGGCAAACACCGCCCATGCCACGCCGACCCAACGTGGCACCCAGCCCACCAGAAGGCCCACCAACCCGACGAAAGCTGCCATCACCAGCCATTGGGCGCTCACCGCTACCAACACGCGGGCAAAGCTCAGCCCGGCCTGCGGGGCGAGTACACGCACACCCCCGGCCAGAATCAGGCCCGCGAGCAGGGCTAACGCCAGCGAACCTGCCAACCCACACACCACATAGCTACTCCACCAACGCGCCCGGGGCACGGCTGCGGCCAATATCGACTCCACACGGCCCTGCGACTCCTCCTGCCTGGCCCGAATGGCGAACTGGATTGCCGCTGCGGTGAGCATGATGCCCAGCATCAGACTGGCGGTCGACAGAAACGCTGCAGTCAGGTCAGCTCCCCCGCCCAGCACTCGTTGCACGGCCGGTAGGTGCTGCATCAGGTCAGCCACCGTGGAGGTCATGGTGGCAAACATCCAGGCGAACACCCCCGCGAACACCGCCCATCCCAACCACTGCCCGCGTAACAACCGCACCGCCAGACCCAGCGCAGAACCCAAGCCGGCGCCGGCCTGCGCTGGGCCTAGGCGATCGGGCAACCACCCCTGCCCCACATCGCGACGAGCCACGATCAGATGCGCCACGCCTACGAGCAGCACGGTCGTTAGCGCCGGAGCTAACAGCCACACCCAGCGATCGCCAGAGAAGGGACGCACCTGCGACACCCAGCCCAACGGAGAGAGCCGGCTCAACCACGCCCAGCCTTGGTAGCCATCCCCCCACGCCCGCAGCAGATAAGCCACCCCCAGCACGGCCATGCTCAGGCCATTGCCTGAGCGAGCCACCGAGCCCACCTGGGCGAACAGCGCCGCTACGCCGGTGAACACCCACCCTCCAGAGGCAATGGCTAGGCCCAGCGCCACCGCTCCGGCCAGTGGAGTGCCTAACGCAGTGAGAACCGCAGCAATCAGGGCCCCTGCTGCCGTGGAGGCCCCTAGCGCGGTGAGCACTGCCGCCGCCAGCGGCGCGTGGCGTCCCACACTGGCAGAGCCGAGCAGATCCGCGCGGCCGGACTCCTCCTCGGCGCGGGTGTGGCGGGTGAGCAGGAAGCTGGCCATCAGCGCGCAAAACAAAGCGGTGAACATCCCCCCGCGCCAAGCGGCGAACCCCCCTGCGGAGGTCAAGTCGTGCACCGGGCCGATCAGCATGGCAAACGTCGGGTTACGGCTGAAGTTGGCTTGGAGCAGCGCTGCATCCGCCGCAGTGGGGGCCACGGTCTCGTAGGCGGCAACCGTGGCAGCGGGCACCAGCAACAGACCTAGCCACCAGATCGGTACGCGCAGGCGCTCCCGGCGCAGGGTCAGCCGCAGCAAGTGAGGCAGACCCGTCAAGGGGCCGGTGCTGCTACTCATAGCTGCACCTGCGACGCGGGAGCCTGGGGCTGCTTAGGTGTGGAGTAGTGCTGCAGGAACAACTCCTCCAGGCTGGGAGGTGAGCACGTCAGGTCGAGGATCCCTAGCGGAGCCAACAGCTGCATGGCCTGCTCCAGGGCGAGGGCATCCACACCAAAGCGCACCTGATACTGCCCGCCCAGCGCGCGCTGGGCGGGGGTCGGCTCTTGCGTGGTCAGCCCGTGGACGCCAGCCAGCTGGGCTAGGCCCTCCGGGGGCGACTGGCGCAGGGTGGCGCTGACCTGTAAGCGGGTGAGGTGGCGCAGTTGGGCCAACGTACCGCGCTGGACAATGTGACCCTCACGGATGATGCTGACCCGGTAACAGAGGGTTTCCACCTCGGCCAGGATGTGACTGGACAGCAGCACGGTGGTCCCGCGCTGGTTGGCCGCCCGGATCTCCTCTTTGAACACGGCCTCCATCAACGGATCCAGACCACTGGTTGGTTCGTCGAGGATTAACAACTCCACGTCACTAGCCAGCGCGGCCACAATCGCCACTTTCTGCCGGTTGCCTTTGGAGTAGGCGCGCCCCTTTTTGCGTACGTCGAGGTGAAAGCGCTCCACCAGGGCCTCGCGGCGTTGGGGGTTCAGACCTCCGCGCAACTTCCCCAGCAGGTCGATGGCCTGCCCTCCGGTCAGTTGCGGCCACAGCGCTACATCTCCGGGCACGTAGGCCAGCCGTCGGTGCAGCGCGGTGGCCTCCCTCCAAGGGTCACCACCGAGCAGGCTCGCCTGCCCGGAATCGGCGCGCAGCAACCCCAACAGCACCCGGATTGCGGTGGATTTGCCCGCCCCGTTGGGTCCGAGAAACCCATGCACCTCCCCCTGCTCCACCTCCAAGTCCAGCTCGTTCAAGGCATGAGTGCTGCCGAAATGTTTGTGCAGTGCCTGCGTGTGAATCACTAACGACGTCATCGGTCCTCCGCGCTCGCGGGTGGTTTGTTGCCCGCGAGGTTACTCCCAGGGCTGCCCTTGCCTCGGTGTTTGGGGTTGTGGAGCCGGGACAGGGCCAATGGATGCGCCACTACCGGGTGACCAGGGTTTGTAGTTCGGTGACGGCATAGTGCAGATCCACCCCGGTCGTCGTTTCAGGCAGGGTCCCCCTGGAGTGACCCGAACCCACCCAGGTGACCTGCCATACCGTCTCGAGCGTGGCGGTGAGGGGCTGGTCTGGGAAGCCGGGGCTGGTGAACGTGTAGCGATACCAGCAATCACTGGCCGGAGGCTTAGTCCACCACGGGCGATGATCCCCCGGCACGTTGCTGACCTCCTGCGCGGTTTGCCCCCTGCCTTGGCAGGAAACCACCGTGTCAGCCTCATCACCACCGGGAGAAAACCGCAAACCCACCGGAGTCGCTGTCACCTCCACCCACGCCTGGCCAGCATCCACACGCTTGGATTGAGACCTGAAACTATCCGCAGCCGCCGCAAACCACGTATACCCATTGGGAACGGTGTAACGCCTCCCCGTAGTCGCATCCCGACCCAACGACACCAACGGCTGCGGATCAGGCAAACGCATCGTTGCAAAAGCCTCCACCGCCCGCTGCTGCATCGACTTTGCCGGAGTTGAGGCTTTGCCGTCAGGGATCACCACAAAGGACTCGAGGGTAACGGAGTCCAAGGTTGCATCCATTCCTCTAGGGACAAGCAGGTTCCTAGTTTCCAGATCACTGTTTCCCAGCGCACACTTATTCATATATAAGTGAATGGTATAAGGTTTATCTTCGATCCCTCTCAGGGCTCCAGACTGTTGAGCCAAATAATCATAAGGATCGACATACACACCATTCGGGGATTTTTGTAAGGATTGCCTATGGACGGATTCAGAAATAAACCATGAACAATCCAACTTGACCAATGCTAGACACTCCTTGGATATGTCTTCAGTCGTCATGGTCCGCGCCCCGACATAACTACCGTCAGCATTCAATTCCGTGTAATAAAATTCGTCGCGTTTCCAGGCATGCGGACGACGATATAAAGGAGAGTGAGCTGGATCACAAGGATCGAGCGCCTTTACAGACCCAGATACACCCATGGTGGCTTTGTCAGGACATGTGACTGATCTATCACTTGCGCTCGCAACAACATTTCCTCCTTCTGCCAAGTCTGCTCCCTGTTGTTGCCTGTCGACAGCCACGCATTCCGCAGCAGAATGTCCGTGTATCGAAGCTACCCCACTACTTTCGGGCGGCTCTAACATA
>JBDIAW010000020.1:0-42835 GCA_039812585.1 Actinomycetota bacterium
CGATGTAATTTGTATTTCGACACGCTGCTAAACGTTTGAAAAGTTACCAACCCAAGGCTTTTGCATAACCCTCAGTGCATCCCTTCAGTTTTCTTGACTCCTTGGATCCCAACTCGCTCACGGAACGTGAGAGAGCAATGGTTGACGTGTGTAGTTTTGCTGCCACCGTCCCCGATCCGCAAGACATCGAAACCTTCAAAAGATCTCAGCTGAACCCGCAGGAGGTTGGGTCACAACGGTGTCAAGAAGTGCTCGGGGTATTTAAGGCCACTGCAGCGATGAGGCGCTTCCCCCAGCTTTTCGGCGCTACAACCGACCCAGTGCGTGTTCAGTTGGATGAGACAGGGCAAACCCTCACCGTCAGCCTTTCTGGCGGGTTGTTGATGGTGGCTAACTTTGCCCAGGTACCCAGAACTGTTGCTGTTGATTCGGACCTGCTGCGGTCGAGACCCTGGCAAGACGCGCAATTGCTGCTTACGACCTCTGGCTATCACATTCACCCCGAGGATAGCTCTCGCTCTGGTTCGCTGACGCTTGCCGGCTGCAGTCTCGCTGTCTTTAATGTGGGGCCGCATACCGTTCCATTAAGCCCACATCAAGTTCCTACAAAGAGAATTGTCCATCAATCTGCTGCTAAGGTTAGTCAACCTCAGCCCTATAGTGGGAAACGAGTAGTATTCGTGCGTTCAGCGAATCCCGCAGCAGTTGCTCCAGTGGCAAGGGTATAAGAAACTTTGTGCCATGAGGGTTAATTCCCCAATTGCACAAGAGGACCAATAGCCCAAGAGGAAAAGGGTAGTTGACCTTCAGCTACCCTGCAGCTGATCAGCCGTTCAGGATGCCCCGGCACGTAAAGACATTGCTTTGCTGTTAGATAGCTTCCTCAGGAATGTCGAGTGCCTCAGAAATGGTGGTGCTCGCCTTCTCCTCAGTGCTGCGCTCCAAAGCCGCTTTTGCGGTGCAGCGGCAGGTGGAGGCTATTGCCGCTGGGCTGGTGGTCACTCCTGGCTCACTTCGTCCCAGTCAACGCCGCGCCGGCTCTCGCCGCAAGGCCGCCGCAGCCGCCGCAGCCCTCTCAGCGTGGTGAAGCAGTTAGGGGGTTGGGCGGGATTGACCCTTGACGACTGCGTCCAGAACTCTTAGCGCCCCGTTCACTCCAGGGATTTGGCGGGCCGTACGAGTAGCTACGTGGATGCCATGTCGGGCCAGACGTGAGCGCCTTTGCAAGGAGCTCACATAGTTGGCGACTTCCTTGACTGGCCAGGGCAGGGTGGTGGTGGCCTCCACCGGAGGAATGGCGGTGTTGACCTTTGTGTCGCGAGCAGGCATGTGCGTAGCGTAGTCAGGCAGCAGTGGTTTGGGGGGGAAATGCCCGCCGGGGTGGAAGAATGGCGGGGTGAACGCGACAGACGACCTGCCCAACGTGACAGTGCATTTGGTGCGGCATGGGCAGGTGGACAACCCCGACGGGATTCTCTATGGGTGCCTGCCGGGGTTTGGGCTCACCCCGCTGGGAGTGCAGATGGCGCAGCGGGTAGCGCAGTGGAGCTCCCCGCGCAGGGTGGTCGCAGTCGTGAGCTCCCCCCTGGAGCGCGCCCAGCAGACCGCAGCACCCATCGCGGCGGCACACGGGCTGACCGTGCAGACCGACCAGCGGCTGATCGAGGCCGCCAACGCTTACCAAGGCAGCAAGGTGGGCTCGGCGCGCCAGGTGTTGGCGCCGCGACACTGGTGGCGGCTGCGCAACCCCCTCAAACCCTCCTGGGGGGAGCCCTACGCCGACCAAGTGGCGCGGATGATGGCTGCGGTGCAGGCTGCCCGCCTGGCTGCCGCGCAGACCGCCGCACCTGTGACCGACGTGGTGGATGAGCCGCTGGAGGTGATCTGCGTGAGCCACCAGCTGCCCATCTGGCTGGTGCGCAGACGGGTGGAGGGGCGACGTCTGTGGCATGACCCGCGCCGCCGCCAGTGCACGCTGGCCTCGGTGACCTCCCTGCAGTTTGGCCCCGGTGGGCTGCTGGGATTGACCTACCAGGAGCCCGCTGCTGACTTGCTGCCCGTTGCAGCCCGAAGCGGGGTCGATGCCGGAGTGGACCTATCGGCGACTACCGAACCAGGCCAAGGTGATGCCGCGTGAGGGGCGGGGTGGCTCTGCTCATCGGGCTGCTGGCGCTGGGGATGCTGGGCGGGTGCGGGCGGTCGGGCTCCATCGGGACCAACGGCAACGGGCAGGGGTATGTGGCTGGGGATGGAGCGCTGACGCTGATCGCCCCGCAAGACCGGGGTCAGCCGGTGCAGGTGGAGGGTCCAGCGCTGCCGGGGCAGCCGGGGCAGCCCTCCACGGTGAAGCTGGGGGATTACCGAGGCAAGGTGGTGCTCGTCAACGTGTGGGCCTCCTGGTGTACCCCATGCCGGGCGGAGGCCCCGGGATTGCAGGCGGCCTGGATGGCAGCGCCCCACGACCAGGTGCAGTTCATCGGGGTCAACACCCGTGACGGGGCCACCACCGATGCGGCGCAGGCGTTCATGCGCCGCTTCGGGTTGACCTACCCCAGCCTGGTCGACCCCGACGGCTCCAGGATGTTGGCGTTGCGGGAGTTGCCGCCCAGTGCGGTGCCGGCGACGCTGATCCTCGACCGGCAGGGGCGGTTGGCGGCTCGAGCGTTGGGGCAGGTCAGCCAGGCCACGGTGAGCGGCTTGATCTCCGACGAGCTGGCCCGGCCGTAGGTGCCCATGTTCAGCGAGGGTAGCGCAGCCTCCACAGTGCTCACGGGGCCACTGGTGGCGGGGCTGCCGGTGGCGCTGGTGGCGGGTTTAGTGTCGTTCGCCTCCCCGTGTGTGCTGCCGTTGGTGCCGGGCTATCTCTCCTACGTCACCGGCATGGTGGGCACGCACCTGCAGGATCAAACCTCGCCTCGAAGGGGTCACGCTCTGGCCGGAACTGCGTTGTTTGTGGCCGGATTCTCCACGCTTTTCATCGCGTATGGGGCCGCTTTTGGCAGTCTGGGTGCACTGATTCGCACCCACGAAGCCACCCTGACCAGGGTGTTGGGAGTGGTGACGATCGGGTTGGGAGTGAGCTTTCTGGGAGTCATCCCCCGCATGCAGCGACACTGGACCCTGCGTCACCGGGCCCGGGTCGGCCTGGCCGGAGCTCCCCTGCTCGGGGTGCTGTTCGGGTTGGGGTGGACTCCGTGCATCGGGCCCACGCTAGCTGCGGTGCAAACCTTGGCCTTCACCCAAAGCAGTGCGGTGCGAGGGGCGGTGCTCTCCGCTGCGTACTGCCTGGGGTTGGGGGTGCCCTTCCTGCTCGCCGCGCTGGCCTACGGGCGTGGGATGGCCGGCTGGGGTTGGGCGCGCCGGCACGGGCAGTGGGTGGTGCGCCTGGGCGGGGGGATGCTCATCGGGTTGGGGCTGCTCATGGTGACCGGCCTGTGGAGTGATTGGGTGGCCCGGATGCAGGGCTACCTCAGCGGTTGGTCGGTGTGGCTGTGAGCGCCCCCGTCGCGCCTGGTAACCCCCGCCTGGGGCCGGGGGGGTGGCTGAGGTGGGGCTGGCGCACCCTGACCTCTATGCGCACTGCGTTGTGGCTGCTGGCCCTGCTGGCCCTGGCCGCCATCCCCGGCTCCCTGTTGCCGCAACGGCCTACCGACCCGGCGGCGGTGCTGCGCTACACCCGTGACCATCCCGGCCTGGCCCGCTGGTTGCATCGGGTGGAGTTCTTCGATGTGTTTAACGCCTCGTGGTTTCGCGCGGTGTATCTGCTGCTGATGATCTCCCTGGTGGGCTGTCTGGTGCCCCGGGGCAGGATGTGGTGGCGCCAGTGGCGTACGCCTGCGCCCACTCCCACCCAGGCGGCGGTGGAGGAGGCGGTGTGGCATCAGGCCAAGCAGGGGGCGCAGTTGCACCAGGCCCGCCGGTGGTTGCGCCGTCGCCGCTACCGGGTGCGCCTGGTGCAACCCTGGCCGCCCAGTTCCCAGCCGGGCACAGGCGAGGGTGGCCTGCTCATCGCCGATAAGGGGCGTTTGCGGGAGCTGGGCAACCTGGCCTTCCACCTGGCCTTGCTGGGAATTCTGGTTGCGGTTGCGCTGGGGCGTCACTACGGCTACCGCGCGGAGGTGGTCGTGGCCGAAGGCGGCGGCTTCACCAACAGCGTGGTGCAGTTCGACTCCTACCACCCGGGGGCGGGGGTTGCGCCGGGGGATTTGCCTGAGTTCACCGTGAGTCTGCACCAGCTGCAGGTCAGTTTCCTGCCCCCCAGCTCCGGCCAGGACGCGGGCAAACCGGAGGGTTTCGCCGCGTTGACCACCGTGCGTGATGCTCCTGGCCAGCCGCAGCGGGAGGTCAGGATCGGCCCCAACCGTCCGTTGGAGGTTGAAGGAACCAAGGTCTACCTCATGGGTCAGGGCTATGCTCCGCGCATCAGCGTGCGTGACGCCAGCGGCCGGGTGGTGTTCTCCGGTCCGGTTATCCTGCTGCCGCGTGAGGGTGATCGCAGCATGACCTCCACGGGGGTACTCAAGGTGCCCGATGGCCTGGCTGACCAGCTCGGGTTGGAGCTGACCTTTCTGCCCACGGGGCTGCGCCTGCCGACGGCGCAGGGTGGGCAGCAGATGGTGTCGGTCTTTCCGCAGGCCTCCCGGCCCGTGCTGGTCATCACCGCAGCGTGGCGTGGTGACCTGGGCTTGGACTCCGGACGGGCCCAGTCGGTGTATCGGCTGGATACGCAAGCGATGCGTCCCCTGCCTGGAGCGGAAGGAGAGCTCACCCCCGGCACCACGATGCAGTTGCCGCAAGGATTGGGCAGTATCACCTTCGACGGGGTGAGTCGTTTCGCCGGGTTCACCCTGGCCAGCGACCCGGGGCGCGGCTGGGCTCTAGCGGCGGCCCTGTTGGCTTTGCTGGGCCTAGTGGTGTCACTGTTCGTATACCCGGCCACCGTGTGGGTGTGGGTGCGTCCCGATGGCAGCCTGATGGTCAGTGGCCAAGCCGGACGAGGCCACGAGCACGTGCACGCACAGACGGGCCGGCTGGTGGTGTGGTTAGGTGAAAGCAGTCAAATCAGAAGGAGTTCCCCATGACGGTTCTTGCCGCTGTGTTGGCTGCCACTGCCGCTGAGGCGATGCACCGCTACGGCCAGCTGAGCAACAGCCTGGTGAAGGCTTCGATGGCCGTCTACACGTGCGCCATGCTTGCCCATGCTCTCTACGCGGCCCGCCAGGTGCGCACGCCCGCCCGCCCGGCGGCGGTGGAGCAGCTGCAACCCGTCGGGGTGGCAGCAGGCCCAGGTAGCTCCTCTGTGCCTGACCTGGAGCCGCAGCAACCCAGCCAGCCGCAGTCCCGCTCCGAGCAGAGAGTGGGGCACGTGGCGCTCAACCTGACCATCCTGGCCGCGCTGGTGTTGACCGCTGCCGTGGCAGCCCGGGTGATGGCCGTGCATCGACCCCCATGGGGCAACATGTATGAGTTCTCTCTGACCAGCGCCCTGCTGGCCACGCTGATTTATGTGGTGGCGGCCATCCGCTGGCGGGTGGTGGGGCTGGGAGTGGTGGTCGTGCCGCTGGCGCTGTTGGGGGTGGGTCTGGCGGCGACGGTTCTCTACGTGCCTGCTGGCGGTTTGCAACCCATCCTCGACTCGTCTTGGCTGGTCATCCATGTGGCCACTGTGGTGGGCAGTTTCGCCGCCTACACCGTGGGTGCGGCGCTGTGCCTGCTCTACCTGGCTCGTGCCAGCTCGCGCCCAAGCTGGGCCGGGCGTCTGGGGTGGTTACCCAGCGCCCAACGGCTGGACACCATGTCCTACCGACTGCATGCCTTCACCTTCCCCGTGTATACCTTCTCAGTCATTGCGGGGGCGATTTGGGCAGAAGCCGCCTGGGGTCGCTACTGGGGGTGGGATCCTAAGGAAACCTGGGCGTTCATTGTGTGGGTGCTCTACGCGATTTACCTGCATGCCCGCCTGACCGCCGGCTGGTCGGGCCGGGCTGCAGCAGGCTTAGCTTTGCTGGCCTACAGCGGGTTTATCGTCAACTACTTCGTCATCAACCTTTTAGTCAGCGGCCTGCACAGTTACGCCCGGTAGTACGTGCTGATTGGCCCGGTTTGGTCTGCGCCAGACGGAGGCTGTTGGCGCCAAACCCACCCCACGGGGGGCGGTTGACGGTTTAGCGTGGAGGGTGCGACCGGTCGCGACACCACGCACCCCTCACCCGTCGTCCGTGCGAGGAGGCTGTCATTTCCACTGAACCTGTGGCCGCCCACAGTGGTCGTCACCCCTCCCTGTGGCACACGCTGTGGGGACACCCCTGGCTGGGCAAGGTGCAGATCGCCGCGTACCTGGTCGTGGGGGTGGCGTTGGTCGCCAGCCTGTTCGCCCTGTACTCCCAGGATCAGCGCGACCGGGAGGGTCAGCCCAATACATCCACCCTGGCAACCTCCACACCCAGCGTCCCCCCGACGCAAGCAACCGGAGGCAACGGGCTGCCACGCATCCAGGCCACCATCAACGACGATGCCATCGGTAGCGATCAGTGGCAGGTGCAGTACATGGGCCAGTGGCGTTACCAGGAGGGCTCAGCCGGTTTCTACCAGGGCGATCAGCACGAGGCGGGCAGCGCTGACGCCTCAGCACAGGTGCAGTTCAGTGGCAGTGCGGTGCAGGTGTTCGGCTCCCGAGGCCCCGAAGGCGGCCAGGCGGAGGTGCTCATCGACGGGCGCAGCGTAGGCAGCATCGACTTTGCTGCCGAGCAGGTGCAGACCAACCAAGTGGTGTTTAGCTCCTCGCTGATGAAGGAGGGTGCTCACACGCTGGTGGTGCGGGTGACGCGAACTGGTGCCGGCTCTCAAGAAGACCCGCAGGAGCAGGACTCCGGTGACTTCTGGTGGATGCGTGATCAGCGCGACCAGCAGGGGGTGGGGGTCAGCCTGGACCGTTTTGTGGTGACCACCACCACCCCGCCTCCGCTGGACCCGATGCAACCAGGCGGCGGCTCCCCGACCTCCGGCCCCTGGAGCCCAGAGACTTCTCTGCTGCCCACCCTGCCCTCCGAGAACCAGCCCACCTCCACCCGAGGCCGTGGTCATGGCCACGGCAAACCCAAGCCTGACCGGGGGTAACGACCCCTTTGGGTCTCCCCGTCCCGGTCAGCCCGCTGGGGGCCACGTGCTGAAGCAGACGCACCCTGTGCTGGCGCAGTAGGGTGGCCGTTATGCGAGCAGTGGTGGTGTATACGGCCTGGCGGGCAGGGATTTTCGCGGCTGTCTGGGGCGTGGGGTATCTGGCGGGGTTACGCAGTTGGGTGCTGCTGATGGTGGCTGCGGTGGTGGCGGCGCTAGTCAGCCTGGTGGGCTTGAAACGTCAACGCAGCGCCCTCTCCGCTGCGCTGGTGAGCGGGATGTCCACCCTCCACCAGCGCTTGGATCGGGCCGCCGCCAAGGAGGACGCCGCCGACTAAGCCACCCGCGCCTCATCGAACAACCCCCCTGCCGGCCAGTCAGCGCCAGGAGCTCACCAGCAGGCCGCCCGCTAACAGCAGCGCCCAGGCCAGTTGCGCGCGGCCGGTGAGGGCCAGGGTCGGCAGGAGCTCCACCTCCCGGGCGCCACCCACCACCTGGCGCACCGGCAGCGCGGCCAGCGGGAGCCCTCCCAGCGCCAACCCGGCCCAACCGGTCAGCACCACTGCCAGCCAAGCCGAGCAGACAAACGCCCCCGTCACCAGCCCCACGTAGAGCCAGCGGGTCGCGCGTTCACCCAAGCGCACCGCGAGGGTGCGCTTGCCCACCCGGGCATCGCGGGGCAGGTCGCGCAGGTTGTTGACCACCAGCAACGCGCAAGCCCACGCTCCGCAACCGCTACCAGCCAGCAGTGCCACCCCCCACCCATGCCACCCCGCGTCGGGCAGGCCGCAGGTCAGCGCGTAGGTGGTGCCGATGGTGGCCACCAGTCCGAAGTAGACAAACGTCACCACCTCTCCCCAGCCGGCGTAGCCGTAGGGGCGTGGCCCTCCGGTGTAGCACCAGGCGGCGGGCAGGCAGGTGGCTCCGACCAGCAGCAGAGGCCACGTCCCGGTCACAGCCACCAAGCCCAGCCCCGCCAGGGTGGCGGCGGCGAAGACTCCCCCCGCAGCGGTGCGCATGGTGGCGGGAGTGACAGCCCCACTGCCGACCAGCCGTTGGGGGCCGACCCGCTGCGCATCGGTGCCCCGCACTCCGTCGCTGTAGTCGTTGGCGAAGTTGACCCCGATCTGCAGCGCTAAGGCCACCCCCAAAGCCAACGCGGCAGCCAAGCTATGCCTGGCCTGCCACCCTGGTTGAGGGGGGAGCAAATGCGTGGCCAAGGCGCTACCCACCGCGACCGGTGCCACCGCAGCGGGAAGGGTCCGGGGCCTGGTCGCCCCCAACCACTGCCTGGCAGTTGCGCGCGTCATGGGTGCCCACCTTTCTGCGGGCTGATGTGATTGGCCAGCCTTTGCCGATCGAGTTTGCCCGAAGGCAGCAAGGGCCACTCCTGCACAGCTACCACCTGCCCCGGAGCTGCCGCTGCTCCCAGGCGTTGGGCTAGGTAGGCACGCACCGGCTCCAACCAGCGCAGCGTCGACGGGATGCAGCCACCGGCGGTGTGTACTGCCAGGATCACCCGCTGTCCCCACTGGGCGTCGGGCACGGCCACAGCTGCCACTGGGTATCCGGCCAGCGTGGGGCAAGAGCTGGCGGCCTGCTCCACCGCAGACAGGCTGACGTTGACCCCACCGCTGATGACCACATCGTCAAGCCTGCCCTCCACATGCAGCCGGCCCGCCGCGTCCAGATGGCCCTCATCGTTGGTGCGCAACCAGCGCCCCTGCACCAGGCTGCGGTCCACTCCTTGCGGGCTGAGATATCCGCTGAACAGCACCGGCCCGGCCAGCAGCACCCTTCCGCTGTGCTGGGGCGAGTCCGCCTCAATGCTGACCTGGACACCCGGCAGCGGCAGTCCGTCGTAGACACACCCGCCGCAGGTTTCAGTCATTCCATAAGTGGTGACCACCCGCACCCCCAGCTGCTTAGCGCGTTTCAGCAGCGCTGGCGCGGCCGGGGCTCCCCCCAACAACACAGCATCCAACCCGCGTAGGGCCTGCACGGCGCTGGCCTGCTCCAGCAGGCGCAACAGTTGGGTGGGTACCAGTGCGGTGTAGCGGCGCGGGCTGTCCAGGCGCGTCGCAGCGGCGGCGAACCCCTCGGGGGTGAAGCGGCCAGTCTCCAGAGCCACCGGAGTGGTACCCGCCAGGGCGCTACGAGCCAGCACTTGCACTCCTGCCACCGTGTGAGTGGGCAGGGCCAGCAGCCATTGCCCCGCACCGCCCAGAGTCGCCTGGGTGGCAGCGATGCTGGCGCGCACGGCCCTTGCGGAGAGCACCGCAAGTTTCGGAGTCCCGGTGGAGCCGGAGGTCCCCACCAGCAACGCTGTGCCGGGTGGGAGGTGTGCTGCCGGGTCAGCAGGCACCTGCGTGAGCAGCCGTTGAGCGGCCTCGGCGTGCTCAGGCAGGGGCAGCAGGGCCATCACCTCCCCCGAGTCCCGCGCTGCCAGCGCGGCTGCCACTGCCTGCACTGCCTCCAGCGGGTGAGCCGGGTCGAGGATGCGGGCTAATACGGCCACAGGTAGCCGCTCCAATCAGCAGGGCGCTTGTGCAGGAAGGCATCGCGACCCTCAGCCGCCTCAGCCCCGGCGTAGGCCAGCCGCGTTGCCTCACCGGCGAAGACCTGCTGCCCGATCAGCCCGTCGTCGATGGCGTTGAACGCGAACTTCAGCATCCGAATGGCGGTCGGGCTTTGACGCAAAATCTGGCGCGCCCACTCCAACGCCGTGGTCTCCAGGAGGCTATGGTCGACCACCGCGTTGACCATCCCCATCTGGTAGGCCTGCTGTGCGGAGAACTCCTGCGCCAGGAAGAACACCTCCCGGGCCCGTTTCTGCCCAATCTGGCGAGCCAGATAGGCCGAGCCGAATCCTCCATCGAAGCTGCCCACCGTGGCATCGGTCTGCTTGAACCGTGCGTGTTGGGCACTGGCGATGCTCAGATCGCACACCACGTGCAAGCTGTGCCCACCTCCCGCCGCCCACCCCGGCACCACCGCGATCACCACCTTGGGCATGAAGCGGATCAGCCGTTGCACCTCCAAAATGTGCAGCCGGGAGACGCCGTGGGCATCCACCCTGGCTGTGTTGTCCTCGTCGCGAATAGCTCCGCTATGCGCTCCTCCTCCGCCTTGCCCGGGCGGCGCCGACGGCGTCTGCGTAGGGTGGGCATCCACCCTGGCTGTGTTGTCCTCGTCGCGAATAGCTCCGCTATGCGCTCCTGCTCCGTCTTGCCCGGGCGGCGCCGACGGCGTCTGAACCGCAGGGGCCTGGTCGTAGCCATACCCGCCTGGTCCGCGCACCCGCTGGTCTCCTCCGGAGCAAAACGCCCACCCCCCATCGCGGGGGGAGGGTCCGTTGCCGGTCAGCAGCACCACCCCCACATCGGGGGAGCACCGCGCATGGTCGAGCACCGCCAGCAACTCGTCCACGGTGCGGGGTCGAAACGCGTTACGCACCTGCGGTCGGTTGAAGGCCACGCGCACCACCCCGGCATCGCGGCACCGGTGGTAGGTCAGGTCGTGCAACCCCTCGAACCCCTGCACCTCACGCCACAGGGTGGGGTCAAACAACTCGCTCACGCAGGGGTGGGGATCAGGCACGCTCATACCTCCAAAGCGTAGGCCAGGGGGTGTGGCCGAACCCTCCGGGAGAAGGCGCCCTGGTGATCCACCTTTACCGAACCTTGGCCTGGCTTGGGGATACTGAGGGCAAGCGGAGGCCTCCGGGTGGTGTACCTGGTCGTTAGTACCACCGAAGCACTCAACGCACACCCCCGCACACCCCAACCCCCCGCTCAGCCCGCTCAGGAGGCTTGCGATGCCGACGTTTCCTTCGCGCCGTTTTGTCTGCGTCGCCACGGCCATGATCGTGGTGGCGATCGCGATGCTCAGCGCGTTCGCGGCCACCACCGTGGCCTCCGTCTGAGGGTCCTTCAAGCCCCCCAACCCCGGCTAAAACCCCTCACTAATACGACCCGGCAACCGATAGGAGCTCAAAGATTCCCCGGGCGGAAAGGCAATTCAGTGAGGGGTTTTCTCCGCCGCAGTGTGCGTCATCGCCTGCTGGCGGCCTTCCTGTCGATCGGGCTCATGATCATCGGGTGTGCCACGGTCATGGTCTACACCGTGACCAAGGAAATGTCGGCCACTCGCCACCTGCGCGAGCTGGGGACGTTGAGCCGGCAGGTGGAGCACCTGCGCTTCTACGACGCGGATGCGACCGGGTGGCAGGCCTACGTGCTGATGGATCACCTCAAGGAGGGGGCAGCGGCCGTTACCGCCGACTCGGACAACATGCAGGGCCTGAAAGAGTCTGAGCAGAGCCTCGACCAGGCCCTGGCGGCGATCGACCGGACCCATCTGACCGATCAGGAGCAACACACCCTGGACCAGCTTAAGGCAACCTGGGCGGACTTTTGGCGTGTCAACGGCCAATACATTGCCCTGCTGCAAAATCCCAACGACCAAGTTGCCAACCGCGAAAAGGCCACCGCGATCATCAACGAGGGCGAGGAGCTGGCCCTCTACGAAAAGCTGGTGGAGTTGGGGGATGGCCTGAAAACCCAGGTGGAGGGCAGTGTGGCCGCCCAGGAGGCCAAGACCTTGCGCGACGCTCGCAATTCGTTGATCTTCGCCAGCGTGATGTGCGTGATCGTGTTGGGGATCGTGCTGTGGTACGCCCTGGTGATCACCCGTTCTATCACGCGACCGTTGGGGCAGTGCCTAGCAGCCATGGTGCGGGTGGCCGACAAGGACCTCACCGCCCAAGCGCAGGTGCAGGGTCAGGATGAGCTGGCCCGCATCGCTGCGGCGACCAACGAGGCCATCGGGATGCTGCGCGAACAGGTGGCGGGGATGGCTCATTCCAGCCAGGCCATCAGCGAGCAGTCTCACGTGCTGGGGGAGGTGACCGATGCCCTGACGCAAGACTCCTCCCATGCTGCGGCACAAGCCCAGGCGATGCGGGCTGTGGCGGATGCAGTGGCTAGCGACCTGCACACGGTTGAGACCGGTGGGGAGCAGATGGGCAGCAGTATCCAGGAGATCGCCACCAGCGCTAACGAAGCGGTGAAAGTGGCGGGGCGCGCGGTGGAGTCGGTGACCCACGCCGGTCAGATCGCTAGCCACTTAGGCGAATCCAGCGCGCAGATCGGTCAGGTCGTCAAGCTGATCACCTCCATTGCCGAACAAACCAATCTGCTGGCGCTCAACGCCACCATCGAAGCCGCCCGTGCGGGGGAGGCTGGCAAGGGTTTCGCCGTGGTGGCCGGTGAGGTCAAGGACTTGGCGCAGGAAACCGCCAAGGCCACTGAGGATATTGGTGCCCGTATTACTGCCATTCAGCAGGGAACCACCTCCGCAGTGACGGCGATGAGCGAGATCGATCAGATCATCGGGCAGATTTGTCACCACCAAACCACGATTGCTTCTGCTGTGGATGAACAGAACGCGACCACTGGAGAAATGAACCGCACGATCGGTCACGTGGCGCAGTCCAGTCAGCAGATCGCCCAGGGCGTTGAGGGTATTGCCACCAACGCTGTGGCTGGCTCGCAACGTACTGCCACCGCAGCCCAAGCCGTGCAGGAGTTGGTGCATCTGTCGGTGGACCTCAAGCAGGCTGTGGCGGGCTTTCGCATCTGAGGGTGCTGGCCCGTCAGCAACCACTCCTAGGGAGGCAACCGTGACCGATACCGCCATCATCGAGGTGGCCACGGCAGCCATGCTGGTCACAGCCAAACTGTGTGCCCCGATTCTGCTGACCGCGTTATTGGTGGGCTTCGCCGTGTCGCTGTTCCAATCGGCCACCCAGATCCAGGAGCAGACGCTCAGCTTCGTCCCCAAGCTGATCACTGTGGGAATTGCCTTGATTGTCATGGGCAGTTGGATGCTGGCCACCATGGTCAGCTTCACCCAGGAGCTATTCGCCAAACTGCCCGGCCTGCTTGGGCAAGGCTGAGGCGCCCATGACGATTGAGGTGGCCACGGCTCAATACGTGGGGTTCTTGCTGGCGATGGTGCGTACTGCCGCCTGGTTGGCGTTTTGCCCCCCATTCAATACCCGCACCGTTCCGGCAACCGTGAAGGCAGGGCTGGCGGTGGGCTTGGCGCTGCCGATTGCTCCCCGCGTGGCTACCCAAGTGCCCAGCCTGGACACCGCCCCGTTGGTTGGTGCCATCGTCATGCAAGTGCTGATCGGCGTGGCGTTGGGTTTTGCCACCAACATGATTTTCGTTGCGGTGCAGGCAGCAGGCAACTTTATCGACCTTTTCGGAGGCTTTGCTCTGGCTGCGGCTTTTGACCCTTTGTCGATGCAGCAAAGCTCGATTTTCGGCAGATTCTATGGGCAGATGGCTTTGATTCTGCTGTTCGTCATCAATGGACATTTGTTGTTGCTCAAGGGTTTTTACACTTCCTTTGAAGCTATCCCGGTGGATGCTCTCGTCAGCACCGCGAGTCTGGGACGGGTGATGACGGTGGGCATCGCCCAGTTTTTTCTGGCTGCCTTGCAGATCGCTGCTCCCATGATGGGGGTGTTTTTCCTCGTCGACATTGGTTTGGGGTTGCTGACCAAGGTCTCCCCCATGCTCAATGTGTTCTCCCTGGGGTTCCCGGCCAAGATCCTCACCACGATCCTGCTGGTCGGCGCCGCCCTGCCCATGCTGCCGGAGGTGATCCGCCTGCTCACGGCCACGATGCTTCGCCTGACCAGCGGCATCACCGGCACCGGATAGGAGTGAGGCGCGCCCATGGCTGGTGAGAAAACCGAGAAACCCACAGGCAAAAAGCTGCGCGATACCCGCCGCAAAGGCCAGCCCACCACCCCGGTCACCCCCGAGTTGGGCAGTTGGGCGGCCATTCTGGTGGCCAGTGTTGTGCTGCCTAAGGCGGTCAGTCTGGGTGGGCAGAAGATGCAGGTGCTCTTTGAGCAGGTGGTGCAGGTGATCCGCGACCCGCAGGTAGCCACTGGCCTGATCATCTTCCGGGAGGCAGCCACCGCGATCGTTGCCGTGGCAGCTCCCCTCATGGTGGCCACGATGGGAGCCTCCCTGCTCACCCGGGCCGCGCAGGGAGGAATGCGCCCTAACACTGCCACGTGGAAGCCCCGGTTCAACCGCCTCAATCCGCTCTCTGGAGTTAAACGCATGGTCGGTGGCCAAGCGATTTGGCAGTTGGGCAAGGTGCTGTTCAAGACCATTGTGGTGGCGTGGGTGGTGTGGAAGGCCTTGGAGCAGGTTATTCCGCTGCTGGCTACCGGAGGGCGCCTGCCGATTAGCGCCACCGTGAGCACGGTGGGCCAGACTCTGCTGCTCATGCTGCGCAACGCCGCCGCCGTGGGTCTGGCATTCGCGGTGGCCGACTACGCGATGACTCGGCGGCGCTTGAACAAGAGCCTGAAGATGAGCAAGCAAGACATCAAAGACGAGCACAAGCAGTCTGAGGGTGATCCGCTGGTCAAGTCACAGATCCGCTCCCGGCAGATGGCGATGAGCCGTAACCGCATGATGTCCGCCGTCAAGGAGGCTGATGTGGTGGTGGTCAACCCGATCCACCTGGCGGTGGCGTTGCGCTACGACCCCGCCAAGGGAGCTCCCCGCGTGGTCGCCAAGGGAGCCGGCATCATCGCTGCCAAAATCCGCGCCCAGGCCGATGAGCACCGTGTTCCGCTGGTGGAAAACGTTGCTCTCGCTCGCCTGCTCTACAAAAGTTGCAAGCTGGGCCAGGAGATCCCCGCCGAAACTTATGCTGCAGTCGCCCAAGTTCTTGCCTTCGTTTTGGCGTTGAAGGCCCGGGGAGCCGCCGCTGGTTTTCACCGGCCCCCAGCCATGTCCGTGCCCTAACGGTCCGCTGAAAATAGTTTCGAGTAATCGTGGCACTGCCACGATTACTCGAAACTATTTGTCGGCGATACGACGAAAGCTCTACCCGTCTCGAGGAGCCAGAAGCTAACCCTTAGGCTGGGGGCGCACCGACGGATGTGGGGGCGGTAGGCAGCGAAGGAGCAGGGGTGAAACTGTCACGCAGGGTGATGAGGAATCGGCGCATCGCGTTGTTACTGGCCGCAGCGGCGATGCCGTTGGTATTGCTGCTGGGCTTCGCCCTCGGTCGCGGCGGCTCGCCAGACCACGACCAGGCGCAGGTCAATCCTGGGGCCTCGGCCAATCCGGGTGCGACCTCAGCTTCTCCCACGCCAACCCCGCCTCCTCCGCCGGCGACTAGCCCAACAGACCTAGCTATCGGTAAGGCGTTGAACCAGCTCATCATGGCTAATCCCAAGTTGGGCTCCACCTTTTCCGGCCTGGTCGAGGAGGCCTCCACAGGTGGTCGCGTCTGGGCGTACAACGAGACCACCGCGCGAGTGCCCGCCTCGACGCGCAAGGCCATGACCGCCTATGTGGTGCTCAAGTCGATGCCCCCGGACCGTCAGTTGATCACTAGGGTTTTCGCCGATGCCCAAGCCCCTCACGTCTTGACTCTGCGTGGGGACGCTGACCCCAGTTTCTCCATGCAGCGGGTGGACCAGCTGGCTAGCGACGTGGCGCGGGCCAGCGCGTTGGGCCGGGTGGAGGCAGTGACGGTGCACACCGACTCCACGCTGTTGCCCTCACCGCCGCGCCCGCCTGGCACCCCGGCAGGCCAGGTACCTGCCGATCTCGGGCAGGGGTGGCAACTGTCCGACATGGCGGGGGAGGTCCAGGTTCCCCGAGGGTTGACCATGACCGACTACCGCGGTTTCGAGGCGGAGCAGGCCACCGGCGAACAGTTCGTCAAGGCTCTCAAAGCGGCTGGGGTGAAGGCGGTCTACGCTGGCCCTCGTCCCACGCCTCCTGACGCGCGCGAAGTGGCGCAGTCGCGCTCCGAGCCGATCGGGCGGATGCTGGCGTTCATGCTGTCTCACAGCAACAACGATTATGCGGAGTTCTTGTTCCGCCACGCTGCGCTGGCTCGAGGTTTTTCCGGCGACTGGCAGTCAGCCTTCGCCAACGAGCATGATCTGCTGACCGCTGCCGGCATCTCCCAGCAGGGGTTGACGGTGGTGGATGCCTCCGGCCTGTCTCCGGATAACCGCATCCCAGCGGGGGTCATGGCCCAGGTGGTGCGGCTGATGTGGCTGGATCCTGCCATGCGTCCAGTCGCCTACGCTGATGACGCGATGCCCTGGGGTGGGCGTACTGGCACTTTGCGGTTGTGGTTCCACGACGCGGCCACCGGTTGCGCTCTAGGCAAGGTTCGAGCTAAAACAGGCAGCATTGACAACGTTTTTACCCTGGCTGGTGTTGCCGAGGGGGCTGATCACATCACTCGGGCGTTTGTCTTTTTCGACAACACCCCTGCGGCGGTGGAGTCCAAGTACGGGGTGCACCAAACCATGGAGAACCTCGCCACCGCTGCTGTCGGCTGCCGCTTGAACGTGCCTGCCTCCCCGAGTGTCACTGCGACCACCACCGTCACCACTACCGCCACGGTCAGCCCTTGAGGCGTGGCTGCTAGGGCTCCATCGCCGGCAGTTCCTCACAGTTGCCCCAGTCAAGCTCGCCCTGTGTTACCTTTTGAGGTGATCTTTGACCTTCGGGGAGTTTCTGGTGTCTGTTGATGTCGTTGCTGCCGCTGCCCCAGTTGTGTCGCCCCCGCCGGTTGAGGAGCCCTCAACACTGCAGGCAGCCCGCGACCAGGTACGGGATTTGCGGGTCCAGATTGCCCACATGCGCAGCGTAGTGGCCGGATTGAAACGTCAAGTGGAGGCCGACCATGCTGCCGCCCTGGCCCAGTGCCGTGCAGCTGCGCCGGGTCAGTCGGCACAGCTTCCCGCCGAGATCCAATCCCTTTGCGCCCAACTGGATCAACCCTTGCCCTCGGGTGCCCCCACCCCGCCTTGGGTGCGCGACCTGCTCACCCAAGCCCGCACCCTGCTGGCCACCCCCACCACCCGAACCGCCCCCCTCAACCACCTGCGTGATGACCTCTTCCACGCCCTCCTAGCCAGGGGCCGGGCGGGGTAACGAACTGAGGTGTTTCCTCCTCAAACCTGCTGTATGGATCCAGCGCAGTTTCTTGACACGCGGCATGACGATGACCTGAAAAGTCCAGGCGATTTCCGAGTTTTCGTGTCGTCGGTGCTGGAGGTTCACGCAACCTGGGTGGGACTCGCGAGAGTCGGAGCGTGGGCCGTGCTTGCGGAAAGCATGGGGATGTGAGCCCTCGGTCACGGCATGATCTCGACTTCCTGATCTCATGATCACTAGCGGTGATACTAGCGGATCAATAGGGGGGGTACTGCTCATTTCACCATCAATGCAGGCCTAGTTGACGTAAGTTCTCTCGGGCTCTGTGAAAAACCTAAGAGCGCAAGGAGTTTCCTTCCTATTTCGCATGAAAGGCAACGAAAGAATGGCTCCCACTGTGGCGACTAGCCTGGACCCTCATCATGACCATAAAATAGCCCCTGTTCCCTTATCGTTATGGGAGCAAGCACGCGACTTGTGGATAGTTAAGAAAGAACTCGAAACCTTAGATGAAAAAGATTTGCCAGACTGGTTAGCCAAGCATAATCTCCCTACGGATCATCCCATTGAGCGCAAAAAACTCATAGTAGAGATTGCCGCCCTGTTCCAGGCCGCACATCAGCATGCTGTACTTGCGGGGAATCTCGTTGTGCCACTTCAAATCCCGGTTTATTTTGCCTACGCGCTGAAAGTTCTCGTTAGCTCGGGAGATCAAGCATTTGAGCGAGCCGGGCTTAACGTAGAGAACATGCAGAAGAAAGCGCATAATGCCCCCGAACGCCATGGCGCACTCTATGGGGTTGCTCGCCCTGTGGGGCAGACGAGAGTGCCGACCACTGCACCATCAACAGGCTTGCCGCGAGCGGCGTAAGCGTTTCGGCTGCTGCCTGCTTCACGCGAACTTCGGGGTTGTGTGGGGATGGTCACGCCACGGTGAAACACGCTTGATCTAGGGTTGATGCTTGACTTGTTGTGGCAAACAGAGAGGGGGGCGTCGAGATGTGGTGCTGGGCGCGGGCAGGGCTGGTCGGCGCGACGGGGGTAGCCCTGCTGGTGGGCCTGGTCGGATGCGGCGGCGGGGGCAAAAAGGAGGCTGCTCCCGGGCAAACCTCCGCCGCCACCTCCACGTCGACCATGCCGGTGGCTCCGGCGCCGACCAGTGAAGTCGTGCCCTCGGTGCTGCCCAACGTCTCGGGTGGGCAGCCGGAAGGGACTCCCACCGGCACCGCAGGCACCTCGGGTGCCTCGACGCGGACAGCGACAGCCTCCTCTGCTTCCCCGGGACCGGGGGAGCAAGGGGCGACCACGGCCCCGGGGACCGTCTTGTCACTGGGGCAGACCGCCATTGTGGAGATCGATGACTTGGGCAAAAAAGGCCAGGTCAGTCTGACGATGACCGACCTGGTGGAGGGTAAGAACTCCGATCTAGGCACCCTGCAAGGCGTGACTGCGGCGATGATTCCCTATTACGTGCATTACACGGTAACCAACATCAGCGGCACTGCTTTTGGACGGGTCATCTTCTCTGAGTTCGAGCCGCGGGCTAGTGCCACGCAAACTCCGCCGGTTGCGACCACCTCCATGATCGGAGGCTGTAGGCCGGCTTCGGCGATGGATAACAATTTCGGTCTTAACCAGAGCTTGCAGGGGTGCGCCTCGGGCATTTTCACCACCTCGGTCAAACCCACGGTGGGGGTTTACTACGGCAGTGACCTGGGCGGATCTAACCCCTATAAGGACAATCCAATTGTGTGGAAGGCGTCTTAAACCTCCTCCGCTAGAGGGACAAACCAGGACTAAATCTGACAAACTTACTTGATCGGTTGTACGCTGTCCCAAGATTAAAGATCAACTTTGGACAGAGGGAACATGGTCAGAACGGTGCTTGCACGCGCAATCCGCGAAAGTTGGCTGACGCTGCGCTGGCTGGGAGGGGATGTGATCCACAACCCAGTGGAGTTGCTGGGAGAATATCTTCGTGTCGAAGGTTTGGATCAATATAACGGGCACTATGACCAGGTGCGAGGGCGTTTGACAGAGCTCTTAGATCGCTATCAGGCGCAGCCCCGGCGATTCTCACCGATGTTTCTGACGCACCATAAAGACTGGCGCTCCCTGCACCGTCGCCTTGATCAATTGCGTGCTTCTCGCTGCCGGGGCAGTGCCGCGCCTGCTTTCTTGCAGAGTCAGGGTCACCAAGCGTGGGGGCAAGGAGGTGGGTTGTCTCGGCCTACCAACCAACGCCTGCCAGTTCGACGGGTCAGTGGCCCAGGGCCAATCACCGGCAAAGGTGGACCCTCTCGAAAGGCTCCCTCTGCAGGTCCGGTGGTCAGACCTCCAGCAACCCGCCGGAGTGGCGCCCGCCACCCCGCGTAATTCCTCCGACCTTTAATGCGCCGGGGAAAGAGGCTGCACTCTTGCCCTCAACCCGCACCCACCGGCTGCCGAGATTGGGCACTAGGTGCCAGGAAGGCCCGTGCTGTGCCCCAGGGAGTGGGGCGTGAACCAGTGGGCGGGGTAGGCGCGTGGGCAACAACAAGATTGGTCAAATTGGCGTTCCTATAGCGGTGGTCTCGATCGTCGTCATGATGATCGTGCCGATGCCAACCATCTTGCTGGACTTCCTGCTGACGATCAACATCACTGGGGCTTTGACGATCCTGCTCATGAGCATGTTCGTCAAAAAACCTTTAGATTTCGGCGTTTTCCCTGCTTTGCTGTTGGTGGCCACCCTGTTTCGCCTGGCGCTGAACATCTCTGCGACCCGACTGGTACTCACTGACGGCTACGCCGGCAAGGTGATTGACGCATTCGGGCACTTTGTGGTGGGGGGCAGCCTGGTTGTCGGGCTGGTGATCTTCCTCATCCTCGTCGTCATTCAGTTTTTGGTGATCACCAAGGGTGCCGAGCGGGTGGCGGAGGTCGGAGCGCGGTTCACCCTCGATGCGATGCCCGGTAAGCAAATGGCCATCGACGCCGACCTCAACGCGGGGTTGATCGACGAGGGGGAGGCCCGCCGCCGGCGTGCCGAAGTGGCCTCCGAGGCGGACTTTTACGGGGCGATGGATGGTGGCTCCAAGTTCGTCAAAGGTGATGCGGTTGCTGCCATCGTCATCACGATCATCAACCTGGTCGGCGGGTTCATCATCGGCGTGGCTCAAAAGGGCATGCCGATGGGCGAGGCGGTGCAGACCTACAGCCTGCTTTCCGTGGGCGATGGGTTGGTCTCCCAGATCCCCGCGCTGCTGCTGTCGGTCGCTACTGGTCTGATCGTGACCCGTTCGGCCACCAGCGGCACGATGGGTGGAGACATCGTCAGCCAGTTCGGCAAGCAACGCATGGCGATTCGCCTGGCCGGAGTGGGTGTGCTGGGCCTAATGCTCATCCCCGGGCTGCCCAAGTTCCCCTTCTTGATCATCGGTGGAGCGGTTCTGCTGCTGTCCTCGCGCCTGCCCGACCCCGAGGAGGACGCCCCCGATCCCATCGCCCAGGCTGCTGCTGAGGCTGCCGCGCTGCCCTCTCCAGACAGTGCCGATGCCCTGGTCAACGACATGCACGTCGATGCGTTGGCCTTGGAGCTTGCCCCGGACTTGGTCGACCTGGTTGATGGCAGCGTCGGGGGGGATCTGCTGGATCGGGTGCGGGCTTTGCGCCGCAAGGTGGCCCTCGAGCTAGGGATGATCATCCCTCCGGTGCGCACCCGAGACAACCTGGAGCTGCCCTTCTCCACCTATGCGGTCAAGGTCGCCGGTGTGGTTGCTGGCCGAGGGGAGGCCCCTCCCGGGCAGGTGCTGGCCATCGGCGATGACCTGGAGGTGTTGCCGGGCCGGGCCACCACCGAGCCGGTGTTCGGGCTGGCCGCCAAGTGGGTGCCTGAGCAGATGCGCCACCAGGCGGAGTTGCACGGCGCCACCGTGGTCGACCGGGCCTCGGTGATCACCACGCATATGGCCGAGGTGGTCCGCGAACAGGCCCCCCGCCTGCTCAACCGCGAGGACGTCAAGGCCATGGTCGATGCGGTCAAACGCCACAATCCGGTCGTGGTCGATGAGCTGGTGCCCACCCAGATGACCCTGGGTGAGGTGCAAATGGTGTTGCAAGCCCTGCTGGCTGAGCAAGTGTGTATCCGGGATCTGCCCCGCATCTTCGAAGGGTTGTCGTTGAAAGCCAAGGCAGGTAGCGACCCTGAAGGGTTGGTAGAGGCAGCCCGAGCCTCCCTGGGGCCCGCAATTGCCGCTCCCTACGTCGTTGGAGAGACCTTGGCGGTGATCACGCTGGATCCCTTACTGGAGCAAAAGCTGTTTGAGCATCTGCGCGGCAGTGAGGCGGGCACGAACTTGCTGTTGGACGCGGAGATGGCCGAATCCATTGGCCAGCAAGTTGCGCACGCCGCTGCCGAGTCCGAGCAGCGCGGCCAGGCTCCCGTCTTGGCCTGCTCCCCGCAACTGCGCCCTGCCCTTTATCGCCTGATCAGCCTGACCTCCCCCCGGGTGCCGGTGCTCAGCTACAGCGAGATTGGTGGCTCGATCACCATCGAAACGGTGGCTCGGGTCACCTTCGCCCACGCTGTGGCCGCCTAAACTCGCCGGTTGTGGGCCCGCAGGACTGCGGCGGCTTCCAAGCCACATCCGCGCTGACGGCGATTCCCCCCGGGGTGAGCGCAGTTGTCGGTGGGGGACAGTAGACTGCCGCCGACGAGTCGATAACGGGCAAAAGTTGCGCCCGTGCGCCAGCCGCGTCGGTAGAGGGAGGGGCGGGCATGACCTATGCCGGTCAGTACCTAGCCGTGGGAGCCGCAGTGGTGGCGGCGGTGCTGTTTGGCGCGGCGGGCTTGTCGGTCAACGCCATGCTGCGACCCAGTGTGCGCACGCGCGCTAAAGCCACCACCTACGAGTGTGGGATGCAGCCCTACGGGGTGGGTTGGTCGCAGGGCCGGGTGCGCTACTACCTGTATGCCTTCTTGTATGTGATCTTTGCTATAGATGCGGTGTACTTGTTCCCCTGGGCGCTGATTGTCGATCTCCCAGGCTTCGGGGTGGCCGCTGCTGTGGAGATGGGGATCTTCCTGTCCTTCCTCGCCGTGGGCCTGGCCTACGCCTGGCGGGAGGGAGCGCTGCGGTGGATCTAAGCTCCGACCTGCTCGGTGGTGGCGGCGGGAGCCCCGCCTCCTCTGCCACCCCTGCCCCAGTCAGCCTGGGTTACCCCGCCCCGGCCCGCCCTCACCCCACCACACTGGGGGCGATCTCCCGGCTGGCCCCAGCCCCGATGCGGGTGATCCTCAACTGGGGCAGGCGCTACAGCCTGTGGGTGTTCAACTTCGGCCTGGCCTGCTGTGCGATCGAGTTCATTGCTGCCTCGATGAGCCGTCACGACTTCATGCGCCTGGGGGTGATTCCGCTGGCTCCGGGCCCCCGCCAGGCCGACCTGATGATCATCTCAGGCACGGTGACAGATAAGATGGCTCCGGCGCTCAAACGTCTCTACGACCAGATGCCCGAACCCAAATATGTGATCTCTATGGGCTCCTGTGCCAACTGTGGCGGGCCCTACTGGGACTCCTACAGCGTGACCAAGGGCGTGGATCAAATCCTGCCGGTGGACGTCTACATTCCCGGCTGCCCCCCTCGTCCAGAGGCACTGTTGCAGGGCATCCTCAAGCTCCAGGACAAAATCGCGGCGGAGAACCTTAGCCACCGCTACCCCTACGAGCCCGACTCACTCAACGAGGAGTTGTGGGAGCAAGGCCAACGCCCCGACCCCAACGCCCCCCTGCTCATTGGCCAATGGCAGGACTACACCGTCGAACCTGACGATCTGTCCGCTGCTGCTCAACGCCTGCCTAGCTACCCCTTCGCCGGCGGTGGTCAGCGTGGGGGGCCCCGCAACTGGTGGAAACGCCGGCAGGGCCGCCCCACCGGCATGCTGCCGACCAAGCCGAACGGGGGCAGCGATGAGTGAGGCAGCTATCAGCGATGAGCCGGTGGTGGAGCACCTGCGGACCCAAGCGCAGCAGGCGGGGCATGACATCGAGATCAGCCAGGAGTTCTCCACGCTGACCGTTACGGTCCCCGCCTCGTGGTGGGTCTGCGCGGCCCGTCACGCCCACGAGCAGGGCTATCACTTCTATGACTGGCTCAGCGCCGTCGATGAAGGCGATCAGGGCATGGATGTGCTGCTGTGCGTCTGGGCGGGTCACCGGCAACTGCTCCTGCGCACTCGGGTGAGCGGGCAACCGTTGGCGCTGCCGACCCTGACCGGGATCTATGCGGGGGCAAACTGGGGTGAGCGCGAAACCGCAGAGATGTTCGGCATCGACTTTCCGGGTCACCCCAATTTGGAGACCCTGCTGCTGCCTGAGGAGTTTGTGGGGCACCCCCTGCGCAAGGACTTCGTGTTGGCCTCCCGGGCCACCCGGGCTTGGCCCGGGGAGAAGGAGCCAGAGGAGCGTCACGACAAACCCGCCGCAGCCCCAGCCGGCCCACAGGGCGATCAGGAGCCCTCAGCTGCCCGGCAACGTCCCACGCGCCGCGCCAAGGTGGCCGCCTTGGGAGTTCCCGACCCCTCCTGGGGGCCTCGGGACGCCCACGCTCAGCAGGCTCCTGCCCAGGATGTGCAGGAGCAGCCGTGAACTCCACCCTCACCGAGATCGCCATCCGCCTCGCCGCCGGGCTGGGGGGCTTCGTGGTGCTCTCCCTGGTGGTTGGGCAAATGGAGCACAAGGTGATGGCCCACCAGCAAGCCCGCCTGGGCCCCATGCGCGCGGGAGGGTTCCACGGCTGGGCGCAGCTGGTGGCCGACGGAATCAAGTTCGTGCAGAAGGAGGCGGTGTTCCCCCGCACGGTGGACGGCCCGCTGTTTCGCCTGGCTCCCGTGGTGGCGATCATCGCCCCTATCGTGGTGCTGACACTATTGCCGCTGACTCCCACCCTGTCACCGACCTTGGATCTGGGCCTGTTCGTGGTGCTGGCCGTCATGGCGGTCTCCGTGCTGGCCACGCTGATGGCTGGATGGGCCAGCGCCAACAAGTTCAGCCTCATCGGGGCCTTGCGCGCCGCCGCTCAGGTGATGGCCTACGAGCTGCCGATGGTGTTGGCGGCGGCCTCGATTGCGATGGCAGCGGGCACGCTGAGCCTGCCTGGCATTGTCAACGCCTGGAGCCCTTGGTGGCTGGTGTGGCAACTCCCAGCAGCGGTGATCTTCTTCTTGGCAGGGATGGCGGAGTTGCATCGGCCTCCTTTTGACGCCCCGGTGGCCGACTCCGAGATCATCTTCGGTGCCTACACAGAGTACACCGGCATCCGGTTTGCGCTGTTCTTGCTGGCGGAGTACGCCGGTGTGGTCGTCCTGTGCGCGCTGACCGTTGTGCTGTTCTTGGGAGGGTGGCGTGGGCCGGGTGACCCCGACGCGTTGGGGTGGCTGTGGACCCTGCTGAAAGTGTTCGCCCTCGCGTTCGTGGTGATTTGGGCGCGGGTCAGCTTGCCCCGACTGCGTGCCGACCAGATCCAATCCTTGGCGTGGAAGGTGTTGGTGCCACTGGGCTTGGCTCAGTTGGCTCTCACCGCCGCTGTAAAGGTGGCCTCATGAGCACCGCATCCAGCCACGCCTCGCCGGTTCCCAACCCCGCCCAGCCGCGCAAACGCAGCTGGGGGACTGGTTTACTCACCGCCTTTGCCACCACGCTGAACACCATGCTGCATCGAGCGAAAACCCAGCAGTATCCCGAAAACTCCCCCTCGCTACCCCCGCGCACCAGGGGAGTAATTGCCCTGCTGGAGGAGAACTGCACCGCTTGCATGCTCTGCGCCCGGGAGTGTCCCGATTGGTGCATCTACATCGACAGCCACAAAGAAACCGTGCCGCCGGAAACCCCCGGTGGGCGGGAAAAATCCACCAACGTGTTGGACCGTTTCGCCATCGACTTCTCCCTGTGTATGTACTGCGGGATCTGTGTGGAGGTGTGCCCCTTCGACGCGCTGTTTTGGTCTCCCCAGTTTGAATACGCGGAGTTCGACCTGGCCAGCCTCACGCACGAAAAGGAGCGCCTCGGTCAGTGGGTCGCTACGGTGCCGGTGCCTGCGGGGTTGGATGAGCGCGCCGCCCCCGCCAAAGCAGTGGACCAGGCCCAGCAGAAGCTCTCCACTGCCCCTCCCACCCCCGAGGTTCGTCGCACTGACCCGGGTGACACGCCGTCCTCCACCCGGGCCACTGCGACGGACCCTCTGGCCGGGCCGGCGACTTCCGCCGCTGCCAGGCCCACAGTCGAGGAGAAGGCCACGCTGGCGCCTGAGGCGAAACCGGAGGCAGGTGAGTCGGCATGAGCGCCGCCGCGTGGGGGTTAGTGGTCGCAGCCGTGGTCATGCTGGTCGCAGCGGTGGCTGTGGTGACCAGCGCTCGCCTGGTCCGTACCGCCTTTTGGTTGGTCGTGGTGTTTCTAGGCCAGGCAGTGGTGTTCCTGGTGCTGGGTGCGGACTTCCTGGGATGGGTGCAGATCTTGATCTCCATCGGGGCGGTGGTGGTGTTGGTGCTGTTCGGCCTCATGCTCACCTCCACCTCCGGCACGGCACGGGCGCGCATCGGGGTGCCCGCCAGCTCCGGTTGGCGGCGGTTGGGTGCTGCGGTGGTGGCAGCGGGGTTCGGTGCGTTGCTGCTGGTCGCGGGTCTGTCGGCGCTGCCGGAGCCCCACCTGGACTTGGAAGCTGTCCGTCGGGAGCGCTCCGGCGGGGCGCAAGCGATTGGCCAAGCCCTGTTCAGCGCTTGGGTATGGCCGTTTGAATTACTGTCAGTGCTGCTGTTGGTGGCGCTGGTGGGGGCGCTGGTCGTCTCCCGCCGCCCGGGCGAGCCTGCTGGCTCAACGGAGCAGGCACCTGACCAGGACGGGGAGGGCTAGCCCATGCACGCGGCTTTCCCCCTGTCCATCGCGGCCACTGTGGCGGCGGTGGGCCTGTACGGTGCCTTGACCCGACGGCATGTGATCATGCTGCTGCTCAGCTTGGAGTTGATCCTGGCGGGGGCGAACTTGGCTCTGGTCACCATGGGTGTGGCTGCAGGCCATCCCTCCACCGGCTACATCTTTGCGCTGTTCGTCCTCACGATTGCCGCCGCCGAAATGGGTGTGGGGCTGGCGATCATTCTGTTGCTGTTTGCTCACCGTGGCAACGCTGACCTGACCACCTGGACCAGCCTGCGCGGCGGAGACATCCAGGGACGCACCCCGGTTGATGCTGCAGGAGGTGAGCGCCGATGACTACCTCCACGGTCGTGGCGTGCCTGCTGATCCTGCTGCCCGCTGCTGGAGCCTTCCTAGCCGCTGGAGTCAGCTGGCAGACCACGTCGACGGGTGCGCCGGAGCAGAGCCCCACCTCTGCACAGAAGGCCCGCGAACAAGCAGCCAACCGGGCCGCCTTCCTGTCCAGCGTGATCGCCACTGGGTTGGCTGCTGCCTGCGCGGTGGCCCTAGCTGCCATCCACGATCGGGCGCAGGGCAACGCTGACGTGGCTAGCCATGTGCTGGCCACGATCCCCACGGGAGCCCAACCGATCCACCTGAGCCTGCTGCCCGATAGCTATGCCGCCACCCTGGCCCTGTTGGTCACCGGGGTGGCTCTGCTCGTGCAGCTTTACGCCCGGGCTTACCTCCCGCTGCATGCGCGGGAGCACGGCTGGCCGGTGCGTTACCGCTCCTTTGCCGCCATTGTGGGCCTGTTCACCAGCGCCATGCTCCTGCTGGTGTTAGCCGGGGATGTCATCGTGCTGTTCGTCGGCTGGGAGGTGATGGGGCTGTGCTCCTATCTGCTCATCGGCTATGACTGGCAGCATCAACCGGCCCGTGCGGCGGCACTGAAGGCATTTCTGGTGACCCGCGTCGGTGACGTGGCCCTGCTGGTGGGGCTGATCATGCTGGGCGCGCAGGCGGGAGGGTTTGACCTGCCCACGATCAGTCAAACGTTGAGATCTCCTGCCGGTCACACAGTGGTCGTGACCGTGGCGGGTTTGCTGGTGCTGCTGGGCATCGCGGGCAAGTCTGCACAGGTGCCGCTGCACCTGTGGCTGCCTGATGCGATGGCCGGCCCCACCCCCGTATCGGCCCTCATCCATGCCGCGACCATGGTGGCGGCGGGGGTGTTCCTGGGAGTGCGGCTCCAGATGGTGTTCTCCGCCAGCGGTGTGGTGATGGTCACAGCGGCGGTCATCGCGGCGCTGACCATGCTGGGCGCGGCGCTGGCGGCTTTGGTGCAGACCGACCTCAAGCGGGTGTTGGCCTACTCCACGATCAGCCAGTTGGGGTTCATGCTGGGTGCGGTGGCTGTGGAGGCTCCCCAGGCGGCGTTGTACCACCTGACCAGCCACGGGGCGTTTAAGGCGTTGCTGTTTTTGACCGCTGGGGCGGTGATCTTAGCGGCAGGTACGGGGCAGGTGGGGTTGATTGCTGCCCGGTTGCGCCTGCATCGCCAGGCGGTGGGGGACCAGTCGCACACCACCGCCTGGCTGCAGAAACTGAGTACGGGTCGGGGCTTTTTCGTGGTTCCGGTGGCGTGGGTGGTGGGCCTGGCGTCCTTGGCTGGAGTGCCTCCTCTGGCGGGGTTCTTCAGCAAGGATGGCGTGTTGGAGGCCGCGCTGGAGGCGTGGAACGGGCGGCCCAGCTTGGCCAGCGCTGGTGCGCAGGGCTCTCAGGTTGATTCGTTGGCAGTGGCCGGACAGGTGGTGCTGGTGGCCGGCCTGGCCACGGTGATCGTGACTGCGGCCTATGTCACCCGGGTCGGGCTGTTGGTGTTAGCCGGCCCCCGCCCTGCCGCCCAACGCGAGGCGGGCGAGGACCAGCTCAGCGTGCAGGAGGTGGAGCAAGGGGAGTCCGAGCACCTGACCGACCTCTCCGCCGCCACCTCCAGCCCTGTCACCGGCCAGGAGCCCACCCTGCAGGCCAGCACGGATACCCCATCTCTGCCGATCCCGTCGGTGGGAGCCCGCGCTTTAGGCCCAGGGCAACTCCCCGCGCTGATGGCCACTGCGCTGGTGGTGCTGCTCGTCCCCACCGCGCTGCTGGGCTTGGCGATGGTGGGGGTAGAGGCGCTGCACACCTCCCCGGCACACATGGCCATGATCGGAGCGATCACCCTGGCTCTTGGCGCTGCAGGGGCACTGGCGGTGTGGGTGCGTTGGCGCACCACCGGTCTGGCGTGCTCTGACCAGAGCCTCACTCATCGGCGTTTGACTACCTGGGTACGCAGTGGTTTCGGCCTCGACGCGGTGGTGGAGATGGTGGTGTTGGCCCCGGCGCGTGCCTTGGCTGCTGCTATCGACCGCACCGAGCGCGCTGGGACGGACCGAGCCGGCTCCGGGGTGGCAGCGTTGGTCGGGCGGCTGGGCTCCTGGACCCAACGCGCCCACAGCGGTAACGCGCAACTGTCGTTGAGTCTGCTGGCCGCTGCCGCGCTAGCCCTAGCCGTATGGGCGGTGATCCCATGACGACAACGGTCACGAGCCAGCTGGGCCCCTCTGGTCTGCACAGCGCCAGTCAGCTCTGGCTGCTGGCCGCCCTCGCTCTGCCAGCTTTGGGAGCTCTGCTGCTCTTGGTTACCCCTGCGGGGTGGTGGCAGCGATGGAGCTCCCGCGTGCAGCCCGTTACGGTAGCGGTGGGGATCTCCACCGTTACCCTGGCCGTGACCGTCTTGGGCACTGCCTTGGGCCGCCCGCTGAGCCTGAGTTGGGTGCCCAGCCTGGGGATCAGCTTCGGGGTGCGCAGTGACGCCCTCTCGGGACCCCTGGTGGTGCTGACCGCCGCGATCACCTGGCTGTGCCTGGTGCATCTGGTGCGGGTGCGCCCGGTTGCCGGTCGCCCTCGGGCTTTAGCCGGCCTCATCCTGCTGGTGCAGACAGGCCTGATGGGCGTTTTCCTGGCCACCGACCTGATGCAGTTCTTCGTGTTCTTTGAGGTCGCCTTGGTGCCGCTGTGGTTCATGGTGGCGGTGTGGGGCTCCGATGTGGAGGAAACCACGCCGGATGGCCATCAGCTCATCACCACTGCGCATCGGGCGGCCACCCAATTCGTCTGCTACACGGTGGTGGGCAGCACCCTGATGCTGGTGGGGCTGCTGCTGGTGGGCCTTCGCGCGGGCACGTTCGATATGGCCCTGCTGACCCAGCGCGCCGCCAATGGCTGGGGGTTGAGCACCAGTACTCAACTGGCTGCTTTGGCTCTGATCGGCACCGGCCTAGCCATCAAGGTGCCTATCTGGCCGCTGCATGCCTGGTTGCCAGCTGCCCACACTGCTGCTCCCACGGTCGGTTCGGTGCTGCTGGCGGCGGTCATGCTCAAGACGGGAACGTACGGGTTGCTGCGCATCGCGGTGCCGATCCTGCCTGAGGCGATGGTGCGGGTGGCTCCCTACCTGGCGGGCCTGGCGGTGGCGGGCATCGTGATTGCCGCGTTGGCGTGCCTGCGTCAAACTGACCTCAAGCGGATGATTGCCTACGGCAGTGTGGGGCACATGGGGTTTGTGGTGCTGGGGATCTCCACGTTGACCCCAGTGGGGTTGACCGGAGCGATGCTGGCCAACATTGCCCACGGAATCATCACCGGCTTGCTGTTTTTCCTGGTCGGAGCCCTGAAAGACCGCTACCACACCAGTGCGCTGGCTGACCTGCCGCGCGGGCTTTACGGCCGGTTGCCGCGTCTGGGGGTGCTGCTGGCCTTCGCCGCGTTTGCCTCCCTGGGCCTGCCGGGCTTGGCCGGTTTCTGGGGGGAGCTGTTCACGCTCATGGGGGCCTACCACCCGGCGTCGGTGGGCTCCCACACCCTGCCTCAAGGGTTGTTTCATGTCTACCTCGGGGTTGCGGTGGTGGGGCTGGTGCTGACGGCGGCCTACCTGCTGCGGATGGTGCGTCAAGTGGTACAGGGGCCATCCAGTGGGCATCCGCGCCACGACAGTGCCTCCACGGCGGGTTGGGTGGGCGAGTTGAGTGGGCATGAGCTGCTGGTCTTCGCTCCCCTGGCGGTGGCGGCACTGGTGCTGGGCTTGGCTCCGCAACTGTTGACCTGGCTGGTTAGCCCCTGGGCCCAGCATCTGCTGGAGGGGGTGCGATGAGCGCGCAACAGGTGGATGCTGCGTTGATAGCCCCGGTGGTGGCTCTGGCGGTGGCCGCAGTGGTGGTGCTGCTGGCCGACTTGGTGGCCCCTGGGCGGCGCAACCTCTGCGCCGGGTTGGCGGTGGCGGGCCTAGTGGTGACTGGAGCGTTGATTCCGTCAGCGGCACGCGACCTGCCTGCGGCTCGGGGAACGTTCTGCGCGCCGGGCTCCTCGGCAGTGGCGGGCTGCTCCCTGGTGGTGGACCGGTTCAGCGTGGTGCTCTGGTCGGTGGCCCTGTTCGGTGCGCTGATCGTGGCCTTGTTGTCGTGGAGTGCCTCCCTGGCCAGCCCCCAACCGGCGGCGGTGGGGGAGTACTACGCGCTGCTGTTGGCCTCCACGGCGGGAGTGCTCAGCCTGGCCGCCTCCCGGGACCTGCTGACCCTGCTGGTCAGCCTGGAGTTGGTGACCCTGCCTGTGGTGGTCCTGGTGGCGGTGCGCGGTTGGGCGACCAGTGCGGAGGGTGCGGTCAAGCTGTTTTTGGTCAGCACCCTCGGCTTGGGGATCAGCGTCTTTGGTGCTGCTGTGGTGCTCGGGGCCACCGGGCACGTGCACTTGGCCCGGATCTCCCGCGCGGTGGCCCAACCTGACTGGCCCACGGGCCGCCTCAGCGCGCTCACCGTGGGCCTGGTGCTGCTGCTGGTTGCCTTTGGCATCAAGGTGGCTTTGGTGCCGCTGCACATATGGGCACCGGAGACCTACACCGGCGCTCCGATCCCTATCGCCGGTTACTTGGCGGTGGTGTCCAAGCTGGCCGGGGTAGCGGGGATTCTGCTGGTCCTGGTGGTCGGTTTCGCTCCACTGGCCAGTCGGTGGGCTCCCCTGCTGGCGGTGGTTGCCGCTGTGACGATGACCGTGGCCAACCTGGTGGCCCTGCGCCAACGGGAGGCGATTGGGCTGTTGGCGTGGAGCTCCATCGCCCAGGCCGGGTGGGTGGTGGCCCCGCTGGCCGCCGCCGGGTGGGACAGCGAGGCGGCCCGTCGCGCCAGCGTGGTCTATCTGGTCTGCTACGCGGCGATGACCCTGGCCACCTTCACCGCAGTGACCCTGGTGGGGCGTGCCCGCACCACGGTGGGCGGAGGGTTGGCCCTGTCCGATTTCCACGGCCTGGCCCGCACCGAGCCGTTGACCGCCGGTTTGTTGGTCTTCGCGCTGGCCTGCCTGGCCGGTCTTCCTCCCGGCCTGGTCGGCTTGTTCGCCAAGCTGGCGGCTTTCTCCCCGGTGGTGGGTGGGGGGCAGGTGTGGCTGGCGGTCATCATGGCCCTCAACGTGGCCCTGGCTCTGGCCTACTACTTGCGCTGGGCAGCCATGGTCTTCGCCCGCCCCGAAGGCGGTGTGGAGCCTATCTCTTTCCGCTTGTCTATCCCCGACGGAGTAGCGGTTGGCCTGACCCTCACCGCGATTGTGGTCCTCTCCGCCGCCCCCACTCTCGTCTTCCACCTGGTGGGTTAACCCCGGTCGGGAAAGCGCCGTGGGCCGATCAATGAAAAAAGTTTCGAGAAATCGTCGCAGGATCGCGATTTCTCGAAACTTTTTTCGCCTAGCGCACCACGAAACTGGTGGTCACCTCGAACTGCCGGGCCGGGACACCGGGGCGGCCGGAGGCATCCGGGGACCATGCGTGCAGCACATAGCGCCCAGCCGGCAGGGTGACGGGAGTGGAAAAGTCGGCGTAGGTGCCCATCGCGGCGGTGGTGTAAGTGGAGGCCATCACTGTGCCAGTCGTGGAGGAGACCACCTCCAGGCTGACATGCCCCTCAAACACGTTCGCGCTGCCGGAGATGGTCAGCTTGCCGGCGGGCAGGCTCTGTCCTTGCGTGGGGTAGTCGATCCAGATCGGAGCCCGCGCTCCGGTGGTGCGCATCATGGGCACTCCTAGCCGCACAGCCCCCCAGGCGTCGTAGCCCTGCCCGTTCACTGTGATGGTGACCGGGCCGGGTGAACCAGCTGCAGCAGTGGCGGTCCACACCAGTTGTTGGATGGAGGCGTTGGCCAGCGCTGTGCCCACCGTGGTGGAGGCGAAGGCGTCCGGGGAGAGGTCCACACCGATGGCGGACCCACGTCGAGTCACGACCAGGTGGGAGGGTTTACGCCACGCTGTTCGGTAGTCGGGGTCGGTGGGGGTGCTGGCCATCATGGCGCTGACAGCGGCGTCCACCACGATGTCGTTGTTGGCCGGCACCCGCCGAAACTCCCGGTACAACCAGGGGTTGGCATTGCTGGTCCCCACCCAATACACCGGCACGGTCATCATCGCTGCCGGTGCGGAGGTGGCAGCTCCAGTGGGAGTGTTCGGGGCCCCTGTTCCACTGGCGGAGAGGGAGGGCAGGGCGGCGGGTGGCACTGCGGGAGCCGAGGTCTGGGTCGCGGGGTCAGCGTTGGGGTCGCGGGGCAGTTCTACGGAGGTCGGGGAGGGCGCCACCGGAGGCACGGGATCGGAGGACCCTGGGCCCACGGGTGCGGAAGTGGAGGTGCTGGCGGTCGGAGTCACTGGACCTTCGTCAGACCCACCGCAGGCCGTCAGGCTGGCCAGGCACATCGCTGTGATACCTAGGATCATCAAGCGTTTCATGACCAGATCTCGCTTTCTGTACCAACAGATCGTGCCTGGGGTTCCCCCGGGCACTAACCGGTAGAGGTGAGGGGGGCTCGGTCGAACTCCAGCAGGTCGGTGATCCAAGGGTAGAACCACCGCAAGCACAGGGTGGCCACCGCCGCAACCAGCAGCAGGTACAGGATGCAGCGCACCCACGTCGGGCCGGGCACAACCGCCACAAAAAAGCGTACATCAGCGACCCTCCGCGGGGCTCAAAGCGGCACCGACGGGGAGGGGATCGCGGCCCGGTGCGGGCAGTTCAACTCCTTCATCGCTGCAGGCCACCAGCGATGGTGTGAGCTGCTCCAGCGCACTGTCTAGCTTCGCCGGCTTGGCGTAGCACTGCCCGACAGCAGTCAAGCGGCGTACTCGAGCACCACCACCCCCAGGGTGATCAACACCTCGTCCGCAATGCCGAAGCGGTGCTAGGCGGATGGGGTGACTCTTACACGGAGTTTTTTCGCCCTACCGGTAGTTGACGAACTGCACGGGCAGGGGCAAATCGGCCTGGTTGAGCAGGGTTTGTACGGCTTGCAGATCGTCGCGGGATTTGGAGGAGACGCGCAGTTCGTCGCCTTGGATCTGCGCTTTGACGCTCTTGGGCCCCTCGTCGCGGATGAGTTTGCTGATTTTCTTGGCGTTGTCCTGGTCGATGCCTTGTTTGAGGGTGGCGCCGAGCCGGTACTCCTTGCCGCTGGCTGCGGGCTCCCCGGCATCAAGGGCCTTGAGGGAGATCCCGCGCTTGATCAACTTGGTCTGGAACACGTCCAGGACCGCCTTGACCCGCTCCTCGGTGCTGGCCCGCATGTCGATGGCTTGTCCTGACCAGGCGATGGAGGCTCCCACTCCTTTGAAGTCGAAGCGCTGGGCGATCTCCTTGCTGGCTTGTTGCAGCGCGTTGTCCACCTCCTGTCGGTCCAGTTTGCTGACAATGTCGAAGCTGGAATCTGCCATCGGTTATTCATTTCCCTTCCGTTAGGGGGTATCGGCTACCCTTGGACCACGGTCGTTGCGTGCAACGATCAACCCGGCAGGTTGCCCGAGTGGCCAAAGGGAGCGGTCTGTAAAACCGTCGCGCAAGCTACGTTGGTTCGAACCCAACACCTGCCACGACGCTACTAGTGTCTGCCAGACGCTAGCGCATCTTGTGTAGTCTGTGCATACGCCTTATGCCCCGATAGCTCAGTAGGCAGAGCGTCTCCATGGTAAGGAGAAGGTCTAGGGTTCGATTCCCTATCGGGGCTCCATTGGGTGCCTATGCGGAGTAGCTCAGCCTGGCAGAGCAAGCGGCTCATAATCGCTGTGTCGCCGGTTCAAATCCGGTCTCCGCAACTGGTTGTGGTGTGCATGGCCTAGAATGACCAGCAGTCACTATTTTTCCCATTCTGTACACCTGCGTACGACTTGCCTGCAAGGAGTTGGCCATGGCTGCCACCGATGTCCGCCCGAAGATCACTATGGCCTGCACGGAGTGCAAGGATCGTAACTACATCACCCGCAAGAACCGGCGTAACGACCCTGACCGGATGGAGCTGAACAAGTTCTGCCCGAAGTGCCGTAAGCACACGCAGCACCGCGAAACCCGCTAGAGCCACAGCGGTGCCTACGGTTAACCCCAATTTGGCTGGGCGGGTCTATCCGGCGAGCCAGCCCTACCTGGTGGGCCGGGAAAAGATCCGCGAGTTTGCTCACGCGCTGGGCGAGACCTCCCCGCTCTGTCTGCAGGTGGAAGCGGCCAGGGCAGCGGGCTATCCCGATGTGGTAGCTCCTGCGACGTTTCCCACTGTGCTTACTCTGCGCATAGTGCAGCAAGTGATCAGTGACCCTGACTCAGGCTTGGATTGGGATCGAGTGGTTCATGGCGAGGAGAAATACGCCTATCACCAGCCCATCTGTGCCGGAGATGAGCTGCAGGTGATCACGACGGTGGAGTCGGTGCGGGTGGTTGCGGGCAATGCCCTGGTGACCCTACGCGGGCAGATCTGCACCACCGACGGGCAGCCCCGGGTGAGTGCCACCTCCATGCTCGTGGTGCGGGCACCGCAGGAGGTCACCGCATGACCACCAGCAGCCCTACTTATTCCAGTGTGAAGGTTGGCGACATCCTGCCCAGTGTTCAGGCCCAGGTGTGTCGTGCCGATCTGGTGCGCTACGCCGGGGCCAGTGGTGACTTCAACCCGATTCATTGGAACCCCCGCCACGCCACTGCGGTGGGCTTGCCCGATGTGATTGCCCACGGCATGTTGTCGATGGGTATGGCTAGCCGAGTGTTGACGGCCTGGCTGGGTGATCCGGGGGCCATCGTGGAGTTTGGGGTGCGGTTCACCAACCCGGTGGTGGTACCCGACGACGAGCAGGGAGCCACTGTCACTTTCGGTGGCAGTGTGGCCGCCAAACTGGACGATCAGCAGGTGCGCCTCACCCTAACCGCCACTTGTGGTGAGGCCAAAATCCTCGGTGCGGCCAAGGCCATCGTCCGTCTACCTGCCTAGGGCCGCTACGCTCAACGGTGTGCGTGAGCTGACCAACACCCCCTTGTCCGACTACACCACGTTGCGCTTGGGAGGACCGGCCCAGCGCCTCGTAGAGGTGCAGACCACTGCCCAGGCTTGTGCGTTGATTGCCCAGTGCGATCAACAGGGTGAGCCCATCTTGGTGCTCGGCGGTGGAAGCAATGTGGTCATTGGAGATGCCGGGTTCGCCGGTACTGTCCTGGTCCTGCGGACCCGGGGCATTGAGGTGCTGCATCCGGCTCCCAACCGCCCTGGGGCCTCCGCCGTGGTTGTCGCTGCTGGTCACCCGTGGGATGACGTGGTGGAGTACACGGTGCAACGTGGCTTGGGGGGCCTTGAGGCACTGTCAGGGGTTCCAGGCAGTACCGGTGCCACTCCGATCCAGAACGTGGGCGCCTATGGTCAGGACGTCAGCCAAACCATTGTGCAGGTCCAGGTGTGGGATCGCCACACGGGTACTGAGATCTTGCTGGACGCTAGCCAGTGCGGTTTCCGCTACCGCAGCAGCATCTTCAAGGGCAACAGCCAGTATGTGGTGCTGGGAGTGGTGTTCCACCTCTTGCCCGGGGGGCGCAGCGCCCCAATCCGCTACCCGGAGCTGGCGCGTCGTCTTGGGGTGGAGGTGGGGGAGCTCGCCGAGGTGAGGGAGGTGCGTGAGGCGGTGCTGGATCTGCGCCGGAGCAAGGGCATGGTGCTTGATGCGGATGACCCCGACACCTTCAGCGCGGGCTCCTTCTTCACTAACCCGATCTTGTCTGCCCAGCAGGCATCTGCGCTGCCCGAGGCGGCTCCTCGCTACCCGGCCATTGACGAGCAGGGTCACCCTGGTGCGGTCAAGACCAGTGCGGCGTGGCTGATCGAACAGGCGGGGTTCGCCAAGGGCTACGCTAACCCGGCCTGGCCGCAGGTCAGCCTGTCCACCAAGCACACCTTGGCCTTGACTAACCGTGGGGGAGCTACCACTGCGTATTTGATCGGCTTGGCTCAGGAGATCGTCACTGGAGTTCGCGAGAAGTTTGGTATCACCCTGCGCCCCGAACCGGTGTTCATCAACCACGATATTCCCCAGTAAACAGAAAACCCCCGCCCAGAGTGGGCGGGGGTTTTCTGTTGCCGTCGGTCTTTAGGCAGTTGCCTTGCGACCGTTAATCATGCGCCAGACCAGCAGGGCGATGACAGCGCCCACAATGGAGCCAATCCAGCTGGAGGTACGCAGTTTGAGGTCACCGTCGAAGATCAGGCTGGCCAAGAATCCTCCAACGAACGACCCGACAATCCCGAGGACGACTGTGGCCACAAAGCCCATCGGATCACGTCCAGGAACCAGGAAACGGGCGACGAAGCCCGCCACGGCCCCCAAGATCAACATAAAAAGAATGCCACTGATGCTCATGTATTTTCCCTTTCTCCTGTGCCGCCCACAGGTCCCAGGACTTTCCTGGGGGGCATCACAGTCACACCATGTAAGAGGGGAAACCTAGCAGGTTTTCCCTGGCCTCACCGCTATTCTCTCCAAATGGTTCCCACCTGGAGGCATTTCAGGATAATTGACCTCCTAAGGTCACCCTGAGTCCAGAGTCGGCGTGTCGGAGAAAGTACCCTTTCGGGTTAGTTTTCTCCGCGTTCGTGGGAGTTAACGCCTTGATCACCTCAGTTCGAAAGGCCCTAGTTGAGGGGTAAAAAGCTAGGAGCCATTTCATGAAAAGCCCCATCATAGCCCGGGTGTGGACGAACTTTCTTGCCAAAAAATCGTATCGATCTTTGCTTGATTTTTAAGCCAATCAGGGGCGCAAGAACCGCGTAACGATTGTTGAGCTATATCGGCCAATTGGGTGTCGCTTAACCCGTGAACATGGCGCGCTAGGACGTATTGGCGCAGCAAACGAGTACCAAACAGCAGTGGGTCATCAGCACCTAATGCCAGGGGAATCCCGGCCTCGTAGAGGGTGCGCAGAGGGACGTCTTCGGGGTTGTCATACACCCCCAGCGAAACGTTGGAACTGGGGCAGACCTCCAACGTGATGTTCTCGCAGGCTAGGCGCTCCAGCAGGGCGGGGTCTTCGACGCTGCGCACGCCATGGCCTACACGCCGGGCCCCGAGGGTATTCAGGCAGGTGTGGACGCTGGAGGGCCCCAGCAGCTCACCGCCGTGGGGGGCCGCCAGTAGGTCGGCGCGGCGGGCGATGGTGAAGGCCCGCTCGAACTCTGCGGTCACCCCACGACGCTCATCGTTGCTCAGCCCGAAGCCCACCACGCCGTGACCCCAATCGTGGCCACTGCCACCGTGGGCGTACTGGGTGGCCAGCCGGGCCAGAGTGCGGGCCTCCAGGGGGTGTCGGGTGCGGTTAGCGGCGATGATCACAGCTACCCCTACACCGCTGGCCTGCTCGGCGGCGCGGGCGCAGTCCAGGATGCACTCAACGGCGGCAGTGAGGCCTCCCAACCGAGGGGCATAGGAGGTGGGGTCGACCTGGATCTCCAACCAGCGCGATCCCTCCGCCCGGTCATCCAGCGCTGCCTCACGCATGAGGCGGGCAATATCGTCGCTGTCGCGCACCACCGCCCGTGCCGCATCGTAGAGGCGTTGAAACCGGAACCATCCCCGTTCGCTGGGGTCACGCAGCAGCGGCGGCCACTCCTTGGTTAGTGCGTCGGGCAGCGAGACCCCGTGTTTAGCGGCCAGCTCCACCATCGTGTGGTGGCGCAGTGACCCCGTGAAATGCAGGTGCAGGTGCGCTTTGGGCAAAGCGGCCAGATCAGCCGCGCTGACGGGTGAGGCAGACCCCAGATCCTCGTCGCTGTCGTCGTCCCAGGCCAACCTGCTCTCGCTCATGCGGGGGCAACTCCTTACGGTTAGCGGTTGGCTTCGTTCAGCAGGTCCGCCAGTCGCTGCAGGCCTGTGGCCAGGTCCTCATCGCCCAGCGCGTAAGACAGCCGCACGTATCCCGGTGCGCCGAAGGCCTCCCCTGGTACCAGCGCCACCTCGGCCTGCTCGAGCACCACCTCACACAGCGCGGCGGAGCTGTCCACCACCCGTCTCCGTATCGTGCGCCCCAGCACACCGGCCACGCTAGGGAAGGCGTAGAAGGCTCCCTCAGGCTCGGGACACACCACTCCGTCCATGGCATTGAGTAGGCCCACCATGGTCTGGCGGCGGGTGTCGAAAGCTGCCCGCATGCGGTGTACGTCCTGCAGTCCACCCTCCACAGCGGCCAGTGCGGCGGCTTGCGCCACATTGCACACGTTGGAGGTGGAATGGCTCTGTAGGTTTCCTGCTGCTTTGATCACATCCGCTGGGCCGATGATCCAGCCGACCCTCCAGCCGGTCATGGCGTAGGTTTTGGCCACCCCGTCGACGATGACACACCGATCGGCCAGCCCAGGCGCCTGTACGGGCATGGAGCTAAACTGCGCGTTGCCGTAGACCAGGTGGTGGTAAATCTCATCGGTTACCACCCACAGACCCTTATCGGCGGCCCATTGGCCGATGGCACGCACCTGCTCGGGGGGGTAGACCGCACCGGTGGGATTGGAGGGACTGACAAACACCAGCATCCGGGTGCGCGGCGTGCAGGCGGCCTCCAATTGCTCCACGCTGGCGCGGTAACCGGTGGCCTCCGTCGTAGGGATGGGCACTGTGATCCCCCCGGCCAGGGCGATGGACTCCGGGTAGGTGGTCCAGTAGGGAGCGGGCAGCAGCACTTCATCGCCAGGGTTGAGCAGAGCGGCAAACGTGTTATAGAGGGCCTGCTTGCCCCCGTTGGTGATCAGTACTTGGCTGGGCTCGATGGGGTAGCCGCTGTCTCGAGCGCTGGCTGCTGCCACCGCCTCGCGTAGCTCCGGTAGGCCCGTCACCGGGGTGTAGCGGTGGAACTTCGGCGTGCGGCAGGCTTGAACGGCAGCCTCCACGATGTGGGCGGGGGTGGGGAAGTCCGGCTCCCCGGCACCGAAGCCGATCACGGGTCGCCCCTGTGCTTTGAGGGCTTTGGCTTTGGCATCCACCGCCAGTGTGGCCGATTCGGCAATGGCACCCACCCGGGCGCTGATACGGGATGTGGGGGTCATGGGGCCTCCTGAAGGCTAAGGGGCACAGTGTCCTCCGCCACGCTACCGCCTAGCCGCACGTTATTGCCTGGCCCCCGCCTCGCTGCGGCCTGTACGATGGAGCCTGAACTGCCTAGGGTCGTAGCTCAATTGGTAGAGTCCCGGTCTCCAAAACCGGTTGTTGGGGGTTCGAGTCCCTCCGGCCCTGCTTCGTGTGATTGCTTACCTGACTGCACCCTTGAGTGTCGGTGCGGAGCGCCCCACTACGATGGGGCAGAAAACTCCCTCAAAGGACTAGGCGGTGCAGGATGGCGCGTGACCCTCATGGTGAGTCAGAGTTAACCGACGAGCAGCTGCTTGAGGACGAGCGTGACGCTGTGCGTCACGAGGTGGAGCAGCGGGAGCGACGCGCCGGCAAACGCCCGCAGCGCACCGGTCCCTTCCTGTTCTTGCGCCAGGTAGCTGCTGAGTTACGCAAAGTAGTGTGGCCCACGAAGGAACAACTGATCACCTACTCATTGGTGGTCGTGATTTTCGTCGCCATCGTCATGGCTTTTGTGTTTCTCGTGGACCTGGGATTTGGCAAGCTGGCCCTTTGGGTGTTTACCTAAACAGATGGCCTGGCGCTCCTGCTGGGTCGTGATCTACAAGTTGACAGTACGTTTCCGCAGAGGAGTTAGGCGTTCATCGTGTCTGAATTGACCACCCGCGAGCCAGAGATCGACGCGACCCACCCCGACCAGGCCCCCGGCGCCGAGGGCGCCTCAGCCGATGAGCCAACCTCGAGTTCAGAACCGGATACCTCGCAGGCAGCAGATGCCGCCGAAGACGCTGCCCTGCAGCAGCAGGAGGAGGATCCTCTGGAGGAGCTCCGCACTCAACTGCGTAGTCAGCCTGGCCAGTGGTATGTCATCCAGTCTTTCTCCGGCTATGAAAACCGGGTCAAGCAAAACCTGGAAACGCGCATCAGTTCCATGAACCTAGAGGATGCGATCTTTCAGATCGAAATACCTCAAGAGGAAGTGGCTGAGATCAAGAACGGTCAGCGCAAGGTGGTTAAGCGCAATAAATACCCCGGCTATGTCTACCTACGCATGGATCTGACCGATGAGTCGTGGGGTCTGGTGCGCCACACTCCCAACGTCATGGGCTTCGTGGGTCAAGTCCCCAACCAGGTCCCGCCTAGCATGCCGCTGGAGGAAGTGGTGCAGCTGTTAGCACCCAAGGTTGTGCCTGCTAAGGGTGAGTCGACTGCTTCCGGGGCGGCTGGATCAGGCAAGCAGACGGTCTCGTGTGACTTTGAGGTGGGCGAATCCGTCACGGTGATGGATGGCCCCTTCGAAACTCTCTCGGCGACAATCAGTGAAATCAACCTTGATCAGCAACGCCTCAAGGTGTTGGTCACCATCTTCGGCCGTGAAACTCCGGTGGAGTTGATGTTCTCGCAGGTGCAGAAGATGTAGCAGTGACCATGTAGAGTGCTTGGTTGGACTGTCGGATTTCTTTGACGTGACAGTGTTGTTTTGCCCCCACGCGCCATGCGCTGGGCGGCCTGATAGTGAAGGACATATCGGTGGCTCCGAAGAAAAAAGTGGCTGGGTACATCAAGTTGCAAATCCCAGCCGGCCAGGCAACTCCTGCTCCTCCGGTGGGTCCGGCGTTGGGTCAGCACGGCGTCAACATCATGGAGTTCGTCAAGGCGTACAACGACGCGACCGCCGACCAACGTGGCCAGGTCGTCCCAGTGGAGATTACGGTTTATGAAGACCGTTCCTTCACCTTCGTCACCAAGACCCCTCCGGCGGCGGAGTTGCTCAAGAAAGCCGCTGGAGTGCCTAAAGGCTCAGGCGAGCCGCACAAAACCAAGGTCGGCAAGATCACTGCTGCTCAGTTGCGTGAGATCGCCCAGGTTAAACTCCCGGACCTCAACGCCAACGATATTAAGGCTGCGGAGAAAATCGTGGCCGGCACTGCTCGTCAGTGCGGCATTACCGTCGAGGGTTAATCCTCGACGTCCCCTTTCCGTAGTTGTGGGAGAGCCGCGCGCGGCTTGCCAGACCACAGCTCCCGATTCAGCTAGGAGCCAGTCATGAAGCGCAGTAAGTCTTACGCCGCAGCCGTGGCCAAGATTGACCGCAACCGGGAGTACGCCCCCCTTGATGCGGTGCGTTTGGCGAAGGAAACTTCTCCCACCAAGTTCGACGCCACCGTCGAAGTGGCCTTCCGACTGGGTGTCGATCCCCGCAAGGCCGACCAGATGGTGCGTGGCACTGTCAACTTGCCTCACGGCACCGGTAAAACCGCCCGCGTGCTGGTATTCGCTGCTGGGGAGCGTGCCGAGCAAGCTCGTGCGGCAGGGGCGGACATTGTGGGCGATGACGCTTTGATCGAAGAGGTCAACAAAGGGCGGTTGGACTTTGATGCCGTCGTTGCCACTCCTGACCTGATGGGCAAGGTGGGGCGTCTAGGACGGGTGCTGGGCCCTCGGGGTCTCATGCCTAACCCCAAGACTGGAACGGTCACCATGGATGTGGCGAAGGCGGTTGGAGACATCAAGGGCGGAAAGATTGAGTTCAGGGTGGATCGCCACGCCAACCTGCACGTCATTATTGGCAAGGTCTCGTTTGGTGAGCAACAGTTGGTGGAAAATTACGGCAGCGTTTTAGATGAAGTGATGCGCCTCAAGCCATCCGCAGCTAAGGGCCGCTACGTGAAGAATGCGGCGATGAGCACTACTATGGGCCCGTCCATCCTTCTGGATTCCACTCGCACCAAGAACCTCATGGAAGAAACTGATCCCCTCTCGGTTTAATCACCACTCTGGTAGGAAAAACGCTTGTCGCCGTATGGAGGCCCGTCAGGCGTATTTCAGAGCAGTTAACCTTTACTCCTAGTAAAGATTTGCGCTTTTGGGATGAAGTCACCCAAGCAATATTGTGGCCTAGAACGGTTGGCTGAGCGGTGAACTTTAATACCACAAAAAGGTTCTCGTTAGCCCTATTCCCGCGTAGTTTGATGCCACGATATGAATGGTTCAGAACTCTATCGCGAGTTCCCGCGCTTTCCTTGAGGCGCAACCGGGCGCCAAGGCCTCTCTGGCCCGCAGGGACCTAAAGGATTCTGTGGGCTGGGGATCAATGGCAATGATCTGTCACTTTTTGTGGTGGCAGTCAACTCAGCGGCAAAATGCTGGTGCACTGGTGTCCATGTGTTAGGCGGGTTAGCCACGTTAGTAGTGAAAACGACAATAGTGCCACTATAGGGATCGAGAGAAAATGTACTCCCTGTATATCCGCCCCAAGTAATTTCACCCAGTCGACATCCCTGTCTTCCTTCTCTGCCAACAATAATGCCCACCCCAGCGCCGTATCCCATACCGCGATCTTGACTATTATTTTTGCCAGTAAAGGCAGAGCTGAAAATATCGTTGCTGGGTAATTGA
>JBDIAW010000021.1:0-38432 GCA_039812585.1 Actinomycetota bacterium
CCATCCCATTAACCCTCTGCTTGTCCAGCCGTGCCAGTCCTCCCGGAGGACATCGACACCCAAACAGGCCAGCTTGAGCCCTTTAGCGCCGCCCGAACTCCACCCGCACCGCGTCCATCAGGGGGTCGCGGGAGCCTGCCGCCACAGCTGAGCCGGCGGGTAGATACCCCTCGTTAATGTTCCAGATGATCACCCCGCCCAGCCCCAGCCGGCGCACGTAGGCGGCTTTAGCTGCCATGGTGCGAGGGTCCTCGTAGGTGATGTAGGTACAGCCCAACGGCCCCATGCCGGCGGCGTTGCTCAGGTAGGGCTGGGCGGCGGTGGCGTCCCAGTGTGCAGTGCTGCGGCCCAGGTAGTCAGTCACGATGTTGGCGTAGGACATGTCGTTGTCGTCGGCCTTCAGCACTGGGTTGGCTTGCCCCGGCCCTGTCACCCCGGTGTAGGCACCGTAAAAACCGATGCCGATACCCAGTTTGGCAGCAGGCACCCCCGCCTTGAGGTAGGCCTGCACGCTGCTGTCGATGCTCATCGGCGTGGAGGGCGTCTGCCCATCCAAGGGGCTGCTGTGCCAGGAGCGCCAACCGTTCCAGCCTTTGCCGTCCATCCCGTAGCTCATCAGATTGATGCGGTCAACCAACCCCGCCAGTTGCGGCAGGAAGCTGAACAGGGTGTCCTGGGGGCGGTTGAGGTTGACCACTCCCATCGGCACGCTGATCAACAGCTTCGGCTGAGCGGCTTTGAGGCGGCGCACGAGGTCCAACACCGCCTCCCCGTCGACGGCCTGCATCGGCTCCCAGTCCAGGTCGATGCCGTCGAAACGGTAGCTCTGCACGATCGCCAGTAGGTGCGCGACGAAGCGGGCTCGGGTGGAGGGGGCCATCGCCGCAGCGAACTCATCGCGAGTATCAGCCCCTCCGAGCATGAGCATCGCCTGACGCCCGTGGGCGTGCGCCGCCTGCACCACCGAGCAGCCCCAGGCGGGCCCCTGGGCAGCATCGATGAAAAACGCGGTGTCCACACTGCCATCAGGGCGCGGCTGCAGCCCACCCACAGCCACATGGGTCATCGCCGACCACTGGACCGCCGAGAGGGGGTAGCGATCACGCAGATACCCGACGTAGTAGCCCATGACCCAGCGCCCGTTGCTGGCAGCGGGTTGGGGGCTGGGGGAGGGTGAGGTTCCCTCCGATGTGGTGGGCGCGGGTGTGTTGCTGGTCCTGGGGGAGCCCGACGTGCTGCTGAGAGCCGTCGCTGCGGTGGAGACTGCGGTGGAGGGAGGGGTGATGTCAGAAGGCAAGGCAGACGTGACCGTCACGGCGGGGGAGACCTCGCTGCGTTGGCTCAGACGGTGGCTGGCTATTCCGGCCACCAAGGCGACTACTGCCATCACCAGCGCCACCCCCACCGCGAACGGTGGTCGCCGAAAGGTTCGCTCAGAAAGCTGACTCATGACGTTGCTCACCATCCTGCGGGCTGTTGGGGCTGCCTGAAAGCGTTAGGGACGATGTCTGTTCCTTGGTGCGTAACTATGGGCACAGCCACTCGTTGACTACGGTAGTGGGCTCGCACTCATACTGTGGTACGCCCGCCCCCATCCCCACCCAGAAGGGACCCACCCCTCATGTCACGTCTGCCGCGTCTGGCCGTGCCGTTTTCCCTGTCCCACCGCCTGTCGCGCCAACCGTGGTTGGCGGCGTTGCTGGCCGGGGTGCTTGCAGTGACCGGCCTGACGCTGCTTTCTGCTCCCGCGCAGGCAGCAGAGCCGGCGTTGGACGGTTCGCGTTACGACCGAGCGGCTGCCTCCTGTTGGGCTATCAAACAACTCAACCCCAGCGCAGCCGACGGGGTGTACTGGCTGCAAACCCCACAGTTGATCAGCCCCATGCAGTTCTACTGCGACCAAACCACCGATGGTGGGGGATGGGTGCTGGTCGGTCGAGGACGGGAAGGCTGGAGCTTCGCCACCAACGGTCAGGGCAGCCCCAGCGTGCTGCGCACCACCATCGACGGGCCGGGGGCGTTTGCACCCGCAGCGTTGAGCAAGCAGACCATCGACGCGTTGCTGGGTGGCACCCGCACCGACCTGCTGCCTGATGGAGTTCGGGTACGCCGCGCTGTCAACCAGGCGGGGACCTCCTGGCAGGAGATGCGCTTCGACACCCGCGAAAACCCCGATTGGAGTTGGGCTTTCGGTGGAGGCATTCCCCTTGTCAGTACTCAGGTTAACGGTGTCTCCTACGCGCTGCCGAGGGACCACACTCGGGATTGGCGCGGCTATGGCACCGACAACGGCTATCTGCGCATGATGACCTACGGGATGCGCACTCACAACTGGCAGATGGGCTTCGCCTACGGCTGGACGGTGGCTGGAGTCAACAATCCCACCAGCTACTTGTGGCAATACAGTACTGAAGGTGGGGCGCTGCCGTTCACCCAAGTGTGGCTGCGGCCCAAACTGGCCAACCTCAGTTACCCTGCGCTGCCGATGGCCGGAGCTCCCGCCCAGGCGCAACGCCCGCTGATGGCCAACTCCACGACCCCAGTCGGTTGGGGAGTGGAGGGCACCGTCACCGGCATCAAGAACGAGTTCCACCTCGAGGTGCAGGCCTTGGCGGTTCGCGGGAGCACCCTCTATGTGGGTGGGGAGTTCGCCCGCGTGCGTAACGCCTCGGGTTCGACTGTGGTTTCTCAGCCGTATTTGGCCGCGTTTGACACCTCCACCGGGCAGTGGCTGTCGGGGTTTCGCCCCCAGCTGGACGGGCAGGTGTGGGACATCCAGGCGCTGCCCTCCGGCAAGCTGGTCATCGCCGGACAGTTCAGTTCCGTGGGGGGTGCGGCCAACACCCGAGGGGTGGCCTCCATTGACCCCACCACGGGCGTGGCAGACCCCTCCTGGAAGACCACCGTGGCTTACGACAGCCTCAGCTACACCAAAGGCCGGGCGCTGGACGTGCAGGGTGACTGGCTCTACATCGGTGGCACATTCACCCAGATCCGAGGAGGGGTGGGCACCGACTCGGCCTACGCAAGCGTGCGTCACCTGGCCAGGGTGCGCCTGAGCGACGGGCGGCCCGACACCACCTGGGCGCCGCGTTTTAACTCCGATGTGTATGAGTTGGACGCTAGCGGCCAGGGCGACCGCGTCTACGTAGTGGGCAAGTTCACTCACGACAGCACGCGCCCGGACTTCATCCAGGCCACCGGATTCGCTGCGGTGAGCACCACCGGCGCGGGGGTGCTGGTGCCCGGGTTTAAGCCCTACGCCATCACCGGGGAGCCGGGCCGCAACTACCAACAGACAGTTGTGGAGACCGGCGACTCCTTCTGGGTGGGCGGTTCGGAGCACAACCTGCAGCGTTACCACCGCACCACGTTCGAGCAGTCCAAAGGCTTCATCACCCGTGATGGCGGAGACTTCCAGACCGCCCTGGTTGTTGATGGGGTGCTCTATGCCGGTGCTCATGCTCAGCATTACGTGTTCAGCGGCACCAACTACTACCGGGGGGGTTACCCGCCGCCTGATGCAAAGGGCGTGGACCCGATCTCCTGGCTCGGAGCGTGGGATGTGGCCACTGGCGATTACCTGCCTGAGTTCGCCATCGCCGGGCTGCGCACCCGCAACGGCAACGGCCCGTGGGATCTGGCCCGCGACGGCTCCGGCTGCCTGTGGTTCGGTGGGGACTTCATCCGGGGCTCTGGCGGGTCGTGGATCGGCGGCTTCGGCAAGGTGTGCCCGCGCGATTCGGTGCCCCCGGCTGCACCCTCCGGGTTGCGAGCCTCCCGCACCGCCTCCGGGGTGGCGCTGACCTGGAGCGCCTCGGTCTCCACCGGGGTGACCTACGAGCTCCTGCGCGATGGCCGGGTCATCGTGATGCCCTCCGGTACCTCCTACACCGACGCTGACGCTCCCGCCGGTGCCCGTTATTGGGTGCGCGCCGTGGACTCCGCCGGCAACCGCTCCGCCACCACCCCCGCCGCAGTGGCGTAGCGGGGGTCTGGTAGGGGTCGTACGGAGGGGCGTTTAAGCCGCCGATTTCGGCGCTTAAACGCCCCTCCGTACGACCCCCAGAGGAGGGGTGCGCCCTGTCGTTGCTGGTGCAGGTCTCTACCCCGCTCGTAGAGTGGCCAGGGTGAGCGAACTCCATGTGCTGACCGATGAGCAGCGCAGGCTCTCCCGCCGCTATGTGGTTTATCAGCTTTGCAAGAACCTCTTTTTTCTCAGTGCCGTCTGGCTGTACTTGTACCGAATGTTCATTACTGACGCGCAGGTAGGTGTGCTGGATGGGCTGGCCTTTGGGATTGGTTTGGTGGCTGAAGTCCCCTCTGGCGCTTTAGCCGACCGATTCGGCAGAGGCAGATTTGTCAGACTGGGCAGGTTCTAGCGGGCGGCGGGCTGGCTTTACAAGCGTGTGGTTCCAGTTTCACCCCCTTTTTCCTCGGCCAGGCATTAATGATGGTGGGAGTTTCTTTCAGCTCAGGTGCCGACGACGCTTTATTTTTTGACAAGCTTGGCTTCGACAAAGATTCGCATGAATGGAGAAAACTTGTTGCCAGGGGTTCAGTGGTGAGTTTGATCGCCTCCCCAGTGGTGACGGTTGTAGGTGGGTGGCTGCACACCATCAACCCGCGCATCCCCTGGTTGCTCACCGCCGCCGCTTTTGTGGTGTCGGCCTTGGTGATCTGGGATATCAATAATGAGCGTCCTGATGAGCATCCATCCGAAAGGTCTCGTTTTCTTGGTTACATCGGGGATATCCGCTCAGAGTTCGCCCAATTTAGGCGGCCCGTCCTGAGAATCTATATTCCTGTCATTATTACAGTTCAAGGCGTGCTTTATGCCACTGACTGGGGCTTACTGAAGTTGGTGTTATTGAGTCGCTTCGGGTTCTCTCCTTTTGCCGGAGCTCTGGTCATCGCTAGTGTCAGCCTGGTGACGGCTGCCGGTTTGGCGTTGGTCAATCGTCACAGTCATCGTCTCAGTGAAAAGCGCGTTCTCGCTTGCATTATGGTTAGCGTGGCAGCCAGCTTGGCATTCTCTGTACTTCCATTAGGGGTGGCTGGCGCATTGGTCTATCTAACTTTGTATTCCTGTGAATACATCATGTTCCCCTTCATGAGCGAAGTCATTAACAAACATGCTATTGATCAACAGCGGGCCACTATCCTCTCGGTCGCTTCTTTCCTCAAAACTGCGCCCTATGTGATATTAGGGCCACTGATTGGTGCCCTCAATACTGCTGGGCATGTGGAGATATTTCTCCTGGGCTGGCCAGTTGTTATTGCCGCATCCCTGGCGTACTACTTGGTGCATAAAAAGCGCGACACTTCCGTTGAGGTCACGCTGGATTAGCCCACTCACTGTCGTAGACGCTATCCCGCCCGAAGGCTCGTAGAGTGGCCAGGATGAGTGATCTCGCACAACGCCTGGAAGCTGTGGAGGCTCGCAATCGGCGTGTGGAGGGTGACAAGGCCTGGGAGATCAGCTGGACTCGTCATCTGGTGATCTGCGTGGTGACTTACGTGGTGGTGCTCGGTTACAACGCCGCTATCGGCGGGGCGCCTCCCCTGCTCACCGCCTTGGTTCCCGTGGCGGGCTACTTCCTGTCCACCCTGACCATTCCCCTGATCAAGCGCCGCTGGCTGGTGCGCCACCAACTCCACCGAAAGGACGCCGCATGAATCTGGCCGAGAAAACCGTTGTCATCACTGGTGCCGCTCAGGGGTTGGGGTTGGCCATAGCGCGGGCGGTGGCGGAGCAGGGGGCGGCGGTGGCGTTGCTGGACCACGACCAGCCGCGATTAGCCCAGGCCGTGCAGGAGGTGGGTGCCCAGGCGCGGGGGTTCGCCTGCGACATCCGCGACCTCGAGGCGGTGCGGCGCACCGTGGAGCAGGTGTGGCAGTGGCGGCCCCAGGTGGACATCCTGGTGAACAACGCTGGGGTATGGACCGATAACGACCTGGAGCTGGCCGACCCTTCGCGGCGGCAACTGGCGGTGGACACCAACCTGCTGGGCCACCTGCAGCTCACTCAGGAGATGCTGCCGCAGCTGCGTGCGCAGGGCAGCGGCCATATCCTCAATGTGATTTCCACCAGCGGGGATGCCCTGACCCCGTCGGGGGACAACACCGCGTGGATGACCTATGGCGCCACCAGTGGGGGATGACCGGGTTCACGAAAAGCCTGCGGGAGTCGTTGATCGGCACTGGCATCAAGGTCAGCGGGTTCTTCCCCGGCGGCATCGACACCAACCTGTATGAGAACGCCGGGCGACCGGGCGCCAACCACGCTCAACCGTGGATGATGAGCGCCGAGGACGTGGCGCAGGTGGTGCTGTTTGCCCTCACCCGCCCCGCCGACGTGCTGGTGGAGAGCCTCACCCTGACCAAGTTCACTGCGTAGGCCAATCCGGCGAACATGGTTTATGGCCCCAGGAGGGCGAGGGGAACGATCCCCACCCCGTCGTTGCGGCGGTAGGCATAGGGCCCGCTGGTGAGGATGATGCTGTCCAGTAGACGGGTCTGCAGTTGGTCAGCGAGCCACCGTAGGTGCATCCCGTCGGCTGCGTTGATGGCTGAGGCCAGCTTCACCTCAATACCCATAACCGCGCCATCATCGCGTTGGACAATCATGTCCACCTCGTGGGCACCGTCCTGGGTGCGCAGGTGAAAAACGCGAGCGTTAGCCGCTTGTGCAGCCACACGGACACACAGCAACGCCAACGCTTCAAACAGATTTCCCGCCAAAGCCCCGGCGCTACCTAACACTCCGCCCTGCCCGCCAAGCAGCGAATCCTTGGTGGCACCCAGCAGCCGTGCGGCCAAAGCAGGGTCAGCCAGGTAATGCTTGGGCCCCCGACGCAGCCGACTCATGGGGTTACGTGAAGGCAACCAGGCTGGTAACGGTTCCAGCAGGAACATGCGCTCCAAGAGGTCGCGGTAGGCAATCGTGGTGGATTTGGCCGGGGTGGAGGTCTCGCCAGGGTTCGCGGCCACAGCGATACTTTGATACTCGGTCGTGGTAGCGGTTGCTGCGGCATAGGCGGTCAACCATCCGGTGAGGATCTGGGGCCGTCGTACCCGATGACCAAGTTCTGGAAGGTCATGTTCCACGATCCGTTGCAGGTAGCTGTCCAGTTGCAGGGCCCGAATGCGAGGCGGATCATTGCGGATACCTGGAAACCCAGAGGCCACGATCTCCTCCGCGTAGTCTGCCACCGTCAGGGCGCACTCGCCGGACAGATCGGGGTGTGAGCCGGTGAGCAGGCCCGCCAAGCTCACACGGGGGGTGGCAATGCCTCGTTCGCACAGAGCCATGGGTCGCATCCGTAGGCTGACGATTCGACCGGCTCCTGAGTGAATCGCAGCTGTCGGTTCGGGGGTGGCACTGCCTGCCAACAGAAACCGTCCAGGCGCCCTGTGAGCATCGACTGATCGCCGCACCATATCCCACAGAGGTGGGTGGCGTTGCCACTCGTCAAGGAACACAGGTGCCTTACTGCTGTTGATCAACTCGGGGTTGTTGACGATGAGATCACGGCTGGCCTCCACGTCAAGATTGAAAATTGTTTGAGCGCGCTGCTTGGCGGTTTCGGTCTTCCCCACCCCTTTGGCACCCTCCACTGCCAGGGCTGGCAGGTGGGGAAAAACTTCGTCGAGTTCGTTATCAAGAACACGCCGCTGATAGGACATGACGCTTACACTACCTATTTCGAGAGTTTTACGCTACTTATTCCATGGTTTCTAGGCTACCTATTCCTTTAGGAGATCTACCCGGCTCGCCACCGCCCTGGGCGTTTCCCGCGCCACCGTGTACACGTTGCTCAAGCAGTCGCGGCTAGGGGAGGCAGTGGAGTAGGCGGAACAGTCGCTCCGCCCGATCCCCAGCAACATGACTCAAGCTGTCACACTGGGTGGCATGACGAATGGCGAGAACCCCTCCTGCGCGGATGTGACCCCCCGGGCGCAGGCTCGGGTGGACCTGGCGGCGCTGGCAGGCAACGTGCAGGTGTTGGCTCAGCGGGCCAAGGGGGTGCAGGTGATGGCGGTGGTGAAGGCCGACGCCTACGGGCATGGGTTGGTGCCCTGCGCCCGGGCTGCGCGGCAGGGGGGAGCCGGATGGTTGGGCACGGCACTGCTGGCGGAGGCCCTCCAGTTGCGCGCCGCCGCAGTGCCCGGGCCGATCCTGGCGTGGCTGTGGGCTCCGGGGGAGCCCCAGCTGGCCGCAGCCGTGGAGGCCGACATCGACGTAGCCGCCTACGCTGGCTGGGCCGTCCAAGCCCTAGTGGCGGCCGGTCAGCGCAGCGGCAAGCGCCCCCGTGTCCACCTCAAGGTCGACACCGGCCTGCTGCGTGGAGGCGCCACCGACGCCCCCGGCGCGCACCTGCCCAGCGCGCACTTGCCCACTGGGGGTTGTCGCATTGACCCGGGTGATAGAGCCATTATCACCCGTGCAAATGCGACAACCCCCACTGCTGCCTCGGAGCAGGCCGAGTCGGGGTGGGAGCAGCTGCTGCGGGAGGCGGGGGCAGCTCAGCGGGCCAACCAGATCGAGGTAGTGGGCATCTTCTCCCACCTGGTCAGTGGGGAGATCCCTGGCGGCGCGACCACGCACGAGCAACTCCACCGTTTCACCCAGGCCGTGGAGCAGGCCGCCAGCCAGGGGATCCAACCCCAGGTCAAGCATCTGGCCAACTCTGGAGGCATCCTGACCGCACCGGAAACCCACCTGGATCTGGTGCGTCCAGGGATCGCTTGTTACGGCCTGAGCCCTGACGAAGAAACGTTAGGTCCTCCCCAACAATGGGGGCTGAAGCCGGTGATGATCCTGACCGCCCGGGTGGCACTGGTCAAGCAGGTGGCCGGTGAGCTAGGGGTCAGCTACGGCCACCATTACCGCACCCCGCCGGGGGGGACCCGCTTGGCGTTGGTGCCGCTGGGCTACGCCGACGGCCTGCCGCGCGCGGCCAGCAACCGGGGGCAGATGATGGTGGGAGGCAAACGCCACACCATTGCCGGGCGCGTATGCATGGATCAGGTGGTGCTCGACGTCGGCGACACTCCAGTGCAGCCCGGCGATGAGGTGGTGCTGTTCGGCCCTGGGGAGCACGGCGAGCCAACTGCTGCCGAATGGGCCACCTGGTGTGACACTATTGCCTACGAGATCACCACCCGCCTGGGCCCGCGCGTGCTGCGCACCTACACCGAGGGCTAGCCAGGCACCGCTTGGGAGGTTGCTATCCGTGCCCCGCGTGAGTGTGCAAACTCGGCAGGTACTCACGCCTGACGGGGTGCGGCTGCACGTGCAGGTGGAGCAGCTCCACGTCGAGCCACCAAGCCGACGCTGGCCGTGGAGCCGCCGCACCACGCGCCCAGGCCTGACCGTGGTGTTCTGCCATGGCTATGGCCTCTCGCGCCTGTCGTGGCGCTATCAACGCCAGGCGATGCGCCGGCTGCCGGGGGTGCTCCGGCTGGTGTACTACGACCACCGGGGGCATGGCCGTTCCCAGGCCGGGGAGTTGGCCCGCTGCACCATCGACCAGCTGGGCGCCGACCTGGCCGCTGTGGTGGAGCAGGTGTGCTCCCCGCAGGAGCCCGTAGTGCTGGTGGGTCACTCCATGGGAGGGATGGCCATCATGGCCCTGGTCGGGCAGCGTCCGCATTGGCTGGTCGGCCAGGGCGCCCAGGCTCCACGGGTGCGGGCAGTGGCGCTGCTGACCACCTCGGCGGGAGGCCTCGCCAGCGTCGACCCCCTGGGCGTGCCTCCGCTGTTGGCTCGGCTGATGCGCCGCACGGTTCCCCCGGTGGTGGCGCTGATGGGCCGCGTACCCACCCTGGCGGGGTTCGGCCTTCGCGGCAGCCCAGGCCCAGCCGCGTGGCGCACCAGCCGCCGCCTGCGCGCGGAGTGGGACCTGGCTTTGACTCGACGCAGCAGTTACGTGGGGCAGGTGCCGCGTGAGCTGGTGGCCTGGACCTCACAAATGATCAACCACACGCCGGTGGAGGTCTGGTGTGCGTTCTTTCCCACCTTCCACGATCACGACAAACTGGCCGCGCTGGAGCACATGCGAAGCGTTCCGGTGCTGTTGCTGGGCGCCGAAAAGGACGTGGTGACTCCGATCACGCATACCCTCGACATGGCAGGTGTGTTGCCGCACGCCCGGCTGGTGCGCGTGCCCGACGCCGGGCACATGGTGATGGCGCAGCAGCCAGGGGTGGTCAACGCCGAACTGGCCGCCCTGGTCGGGCGCATCGTGGAAGGACAAGCTCAATGACCGTGGAGATCCCCGACGCTGCGGCGATGATCCGCGCCGGAGTGGCCCTGGCGCCGCATCTGCGCGCGGGAGATTTGGTGATCCTCGACGGCCCCCTGGGTGCGGGCAAGACGACGTTGGCTCGCGGGGTCGGTCAGGGGTTGGGGGTGCGCGGGGCAGTCACCTCTCCCACGTTTGTGTTGGCCCGGGTGCATCCGCCCCTGGATGGCCGCACCCCGCTGGTGCATGTGGACGCCTACCGGCTGGAGACCCTGGACGAGATGGAGGCCCTCGACCTCGACGTGAGTCTGGACGACTCGATCACCTTGGTTGAGTGGGGTCAGGGCAAGGTGGAGGGGCTGGCCGCCCACCATCTGCTGGTGCGCATCGAGCGCCCCCTGGGTACCGGAAGTGACCCTCAGCCCGATGAGCAAGCCCTGCGCACCCTGACCCTCACCGGCACAGCCCCCCGCTGGCAGGCCCAAGCTCTGCACGCGATGGAGGAAGCGCTGCGCGAAGCCACCGGTGTGCCAGAAAAATCCTCTTTATCCCCTCCTGGCAACTGAACTCGGCTAAATTAGCCCGTAGGACTGACGGATCTCGGGCATCTGCCCACCATCACGAAGGGCAAGGGCAGCAGCTATGGCAACTCCAGAGAAGCGGTCTGGATCTCCAGACTTGCACGACGTCCGTGAGGCATCACTAGGAGGTATTGCGCGTGCTTTGGTCGGGACAGTGAGGAACTCCACCTCCCGGCTGCCTGCACCCGGCACGGGGGCAGCGGGAGTCGGTGCCGCCGTGGCGGCTGCAGCCAGGGCTTATCGACAGCATCGCCTGAGCACACGGGGCAGAGCAACTCGAGGTGGCACAGCCGCCTGACTTTGGTCCTCGCCGAGTGGATCGCTAATCCGCTAAGGTCGTGATTAAGAATCGACCAATGCGTCACGTCAAGATTGCAGGAGATAACTATGTCTAATGAGACTTATATCGTGCAGTGGCCTACCCGCCTCAAAGATTTATGGGAAGCTGTTAAAGCGATTGCGCTTCTGTCTGAATGGGTTGCTGGGGGTGGCACATGTAATGCCGATGACATCGCCAGAATTATTCGTGCTAGCAATGAGGCTGAAGACCCACAGCATAATACAGTTGATTTTATTTTACCCATCGAGGCGGTATTGCTCTTAAGCGTAGTTGAGCAGAAACCTAGTGAGAACTTGGCGCATATATTTGTAGAGGTCATGAAAGCTCAGAAGTGGGATGTTCCCACCTGTGTTCGGGTTGCTCAAGCTCTCGCATTCACTTTCCCTGGACCCATGATCACGGGCAATGTTCGGGCAGTTTTTGGGCGTTGCGCCGGGCTGGTCATGGAGATCACCAGCGGGCAGTCATGCGGTGACCCAGTGGCCGCCACTCTCACCGCTAAGCCCGTCAGAGCATTGTTGGCAGCTTGTGTCAAGGCACGTGATGCCAAGAGTGATCAGGAGCGGCAGGATATTCTCCAGCAAGCTGAGGGTAGCTTCGCGCTAGCCGCACAGGGGCGGAAATCACTAGGCGGTGCTAAGCCAAGACGTGTTACCCCAGCACGACCACCGTCGTCCCTACGGGGGCCCAGCGGTACAGAAAAGCGGCGTCTCGCCGCGACTGCCTGACGCACCCCGCGCTCAACGGCTGGCCCAGCTGAGCCTCTGTCTGCTCAAACCCACCGGAGCGCATGAGGGGCAGATCGTGGAACCCGATGTTGACACCATCGGTGCCTCTGGTGAAGCGGACCATGTACTCCATAGTCGCTGGTGGCTGCACAGCGCTGATCGCGTGGCGGGATTTGGAAAACACCCGGTAGATGCCTGGGTCGGGTTGGTTCATCCGCCCCGACACGAGGTAGGTGCGCACCACCCGGTTTTTAGCGTCCACCAGCCACGCCCGTTGGGCGGTTTTGGCGTAGATGACCCGTTTGCCTACTCCGGAACGTGCGGGGAGGGCGGTGGTGCCCCGGGTCGGTCGACTCAACCCGGCTCCCGAGGCGATCTGGGAGAACGCTAAACCGTTACCCAACGCACGCACCTGGTTGACTGCGGAGGCGAGGTTGCCAGGTTGGGCCTTGGCCGTAGGAGTCGCAAAGACCTTGGAGGTGGCCCGCGACGTGGGTGTACGAGAGTGTCGGGAATCGGCTTTGGCGGTTGTGAAGTGGCTGGAGGCCACGATTTCAGGGCGATCGTCACGAGCCAGCGGGTTATCCACGGCTTGGCATCCGGTCAGGCTCAGCCCCAGCGCGACCACCACGAGACAGCCCACCACGGCCACAGCGCGGCGGCTCCGAGCGGGAGTAGAGGTGGTGATCATGAATCTCCTGGTCACAGTGGCGAGGCAAGGCTCGATTATGGCCAACGCAACGATCGCCTCTGGTGCGGGGGGTCGCATCTGTTATCGGCAGGCCCACCGCCCTACTTGAGCCTCGCGTCCCCACGAGCTGGCAGCTAGCCTGATCGGACATGAGAGTCTGTGCGTGGGATACCAGCGGAGATGTGGTCAGTGTGGGCCTGGGGGAGATCAACCCCGCCAATCCGCTCGTGCCGGGCACGGTGGTGGCCCAGGAGCAGCAGCCGGCCTGCCGTCGCCACGCGCAGGCTCTGATCCCCGCCTTAGCTCATCTGCTGGAGCAGGCCGACTGGGGGGTGACCGATGTGGAAGCGGTGATCGTTGGCACCGGCCCTGGCCCGTTCACCGGCCTGCGCGTGGGCCTGGCCAGCGCGCAAGTGTTCGGCCTGGCCCGCCACGTGCCGGTGTGGGGGGTGTGCAGCCTGGATGCCCTGGCTTGGCAAGCCGCTGCTGAGGGGGTGGCTCGGGTCGGTGCGCCCCTGCTGGTGGTCACCGACGCCCTGCGCCGGGAGGTCCACGCCCTGCGCTACACCGTGGAAGCTGGGGTCGGCACCGCCTTGCCTCGCCTGCGCCGAGACCCGGTCGACGCCACCCCGCAGGTCCTCCCCCCTGCAGCAGTGGAGCTCCCCCCCGGCGCGGTGATCATCGGCAGCGCAGCGGCCCGCTATCCGCAGGAGTTCCCCCGCGCGACTGGCCCCACCGACCCTGCTGCGTCGGCTCTGATCGGCTGGGTAGGCCAGGGTTTACCCACCACCGCCCCGAGCCCGCTTTACCTGCGCCGACCGGATACCACCCCACCCGCCATTGCGCTCAGCCGTGTCTGAGCCAGTAGCCAGCCCCCCTGCATGGGCGCTGCAGCCGATGCGTTGGTGGCATCTGAGCCAGGTGCATACCTTGGAGCAGCGCCTTTTCCCCACCGACGCCTGGTCGTTGGGTCTGTGGTGGGCGGAGCTAGCCAGGGTGGGGCGCGATCGCTCCTACGCGGTCGCGCTAGCCGGGGAGCCCGCCGAGCCCGCCGAGCAGGTCATCGGCTATGCGGGCCTGGCGGTGGCGGGTTCCACGGCTGACATTCAAACCCTGGGGGTCCATCCCGACTGGCAAGGACAAGGGGTGGGTGCAACTCTGCTGCGCCACCTGCTCGCGACTGCCGCTGACCAGGGCTGCGAGGCGGTGATGTTGGAGGTTCGCGCCGACAATCTCCCCGCGATTCGTCTCTACCACCGTCATGGTTTCTCCACCTTGCGCACCCGCCCCGGCTACTACGACGCCGGCCGGGTTGACGCCCTCATCCTGCGCCTCCTGCTGGCCGCTAGCCCCTTATACCTCAGTTATTGACTATACTTCACAAAAATCTGAGGTATGGTCAAAATCTGAGGTGTAAAGGAGCAATGGTGAACTCAGATCTGGCCCGATGCGCCGCCGCCGTAAAGGCCGTAGTTGCCGATGGCGTGAAGGTGCAGGTCGAACAGCCAGGCCACCTAAAGATCGCAGGCCACTTGCTCCTCACGCTTCTGGTAACCCCGCCATCGGTGAAAAACCTTGAAGCAGCACTGGATTCTCACCCTCAAACCCAATTGGTCGTGGCGCCCGTGATCACCCCAGGGATGCAAGAACTTCTGCGGCAACGGGCAGTGAACTGGGTGGACGAAACTGCCGCCGCCAGCGTGATCAGCGGGCCCTTAGTGATCATCCGTCCCTCCCATGACAGGTCATCCGCTTCGCCAGAGAAGGCGGTGCGTTGGGCACCTGCCCTTATCGTGCTGGCTGAGGCCATCCTGGAGGGGCGCAGCCCCACGGTTCAGTCGCTCGCGCAGACCACCGGGCTAGCCGTGGGCACCTGTGTGAAGGGCTTACGCACGTTGGAGACACAGGGGTATTTGCGGGCCGTTCAGCCTCGGGGCCCCCGCTCGGCTCGTGCCGTGGCCAGGCCCTCCGGCCTCTTGCAGGAGTATGTGAGACAGACCTCTTGGAGACCCGACTCCATACGGATCACTGTTGGGGTCAGTTGGCGTGATCTCCCCCGGGAGGTGGGGCGGCTGGGCCTGCAATGGACGCGGGCGGGTATGCCCTGGGCGGTGTCTTCAGGGGTAGCAGCCCATCTGGTCGCAGCACACCTGTCTAACCTCACCCATGGCTTGGTTTACGTACAGGCTTTCGCCATAACCGACCTACTTAATGCGGCTTCGACTGCCCGGGTCTCGCCCCTGGAAGGGGGTCGCCTCACACTCGCGGCCTTTCCCCATCCCGCCATGGCTCGCCTGAGGAGTTGGACTGGTGAGATGTGCCTGGCCCCATGGCCGCGCATCTACCGCGATCTGCGCGCTGAGGGCGTGCGTGGAGAAACCGCCGCAGAGCATTTCCTTCAGCACTATGACTCTGCCTTCAATCCGGAGGAAGCCTCTCATGAGTGATGAAGCACGCAGCCGAAACGGCCGGGCCGCAGCCGAGCAGGCCTTGGTCCGCATTGTTCACCACTACGGTCAACAACCCGAGTTTGTCTTGCTGGGAGGCTTGGTGCCAGAACTGTTGTGCCAGCAAAGCCCTTTTCAACACGCAGGCACTACGGATATTGACGTTCAGGTCAATTTAGAAATCACCTGTGGAGCGGTCAACACTCGCCGGTTGGAACAGGCATTGCGAAACGCGGAATTCTCCCCAGAAAGCGAACGGATATGGCGTTGGATGAGTGAAATCGAGGGCAAACGACAGGTGGTGAAGTTTGAACTATTGGCCGATCTAGAGGACCAGCCTGCGCAGGTGGACGTGGTGTTTTCCGAGTGCGAACGTTTGGGAGCGGTGAATCTGCGTGGCACCCGATTTGCGGCCCAAGATCGGCACAGCATGCAACTGCACGCACGCCAGGGGGGTGTAACCCACCATGCGAGTATCTATGTTGCGGGTCTTGCGGGGTTTATCATGGCCAAAATTGCGGCTGCACACGGCAGGCATCTGCCTAAAGATTGGTACGACATTGCTTTCGTCCTGCAACACAACGACCGGGGTGGTCATCGAGAGGCAGCTGGGCTGGTGAAGCAACTTTTTTCTGCGGAACTGGCGGGGGATATGACCAGTGCACTGGTTGATCTGGAAGCTAACTTCGCCGATCCTAGCTTTCAAGGCCCCCAAGCTTATGCAGAGCAGATGGTTATTGATCACCCTGATCAGGATGCGTCTGTCCTAGCCGCAGACGCAGTGGTGGCCGTTGCGCAATTCTGCGCCGCTGTGGGTCGGTAAATGCCCGGCTTGATCACCTGCTTGAGGCGAGAAAAACGGGCTTCCACCGCCACGAAACTTGATGACCGCCGATGCGTACGAGCGGGTGCGTTCCACCGACCCTGCTCAACAGCGGCACATGATTCTGCACTATGTCACCACCTATGGCAGCATCACCCATAGTCAGGTGATGAGCCTGTGCGCGGTCGGTACCACCCAGGCTCGAGCGCTATTGCGCACCCTGGTGCAGCAGAGGCAACTGCAGCTCCACGGAACTCGCCGTGCGGCCCGCTACCAGCGCCGGATTCCCCCGGTTTGATCCGGTGCGTAAGGCTGGAGGCACACTGTTTGCCGCTGTAGCGAAAGGGTCCCTCGTGACGACACCTGACCGTGATGCTCCGTTGGTGCTGGGGATCGAAACCTCCTGTGATGAGACGGGGGTGGGGTTGGTGCGCGGCCACACCTTGCTGGCCGATGCGTTGGCCTCCAGCGTGCAGGAGCACGCCCGCTTCGGAGGGGTGGTCCCCGAAATCGCCAGCCGTGCCCACCTGGAGGCGATGGTCCCCACCGTGCAGCGCGCCTGCGAACAAGCGGGGGTAGCACTGCGCGAGGTGGACGCCGTGGCGGTGACCGCCGGCCCGGGCTTGGTCGGGGCACTGCTGGTGGGGGTGGCCTCGGCGAAAGCTCTGGCTCTGGGCCTGGGAGTGCCCCTCTACGGGGTGCACCACCTCTCCGCCCACGTGGCGGTGGACCTGTTGGAGCACGGCTCGCTGCCGCCGCAGACGATGGCGCTGCTGGTCTCCGGCGGGCACTCCAACCTGCTGTTGGTGCCGCAAGTGACTGGTGAGGTCATCGGCCTGGGCTGCACGTTGGACGATGCGGCGGGGGAGGCCTTCGACAAGGTGGCCCGGGTGTTGGGACTGCCTTTCCCGGGGGGCCCGCACATCGACAAGGCTGCGCGCGAGGGCGACCCGCTGTTCGTGGAGTTCCCCCGCGGGTTGACCCACCCCAACGACCTGCGCACTCACCGGTTCGACTTCTCGTTCAGCGGCCTGAAAACGGCGGTGGCCCGCTGGGTGGAGGCCCAGCAGGCGGCGGGCACCACCATCAGCGTCCCCGACGTGGCCGCCAGCTTCCAGGAGGCGGTGGTCGACGTGCTGACCCGCAAGGCCATCGACGCCTGCCGCACCCACAGCAGTGACACCTTGGTCATCGGTGGAGGGGTGGCCGCCAACTCCCGCCTGCGCGCCTTGGCCGCCCAGCGCTGCCAGGAGGCGGGCATCACGCTGCGTGTCCCCAGCCCCCGCCTGTGCACCGACAACGGAGCGATGGTCGCCGCTTTGGGCGCCGAGATGATCGCCGCAGGTCGCCTCCCCAGTCCGCTGGACCTGCCCGCCGACAGCAGCCTGCCCATGCCCGGTTTGGGGTAAAGGAGGTTACCGCCTGGCACTGCGGGTGTGAGAACGTGGTGAAAAAGCCACACCCTCACCAAGCTTTCAACACGTTCTTAGAGCAGGTCGCCGATTTGCTGGATCCATTCCTTGGTGTAGGGGCGGCTGCCTTCCCACAGGTAGGCCCCCCGCAAGTGAGGATGGGCGGCTTTAAGGTACTTGAAGTACTCTACGCACTCTTCGATAGTCCAGAACTTCTCCTCGGGGCCGATCATCATGCCGATACTGATGTAGCCATCGGGGATACCAGCGTCGCGAATTTGGTTGGTGCGCCACATGGCAGCCTCTTTGCTGACAGGGGCTTCATAGAACTGCATCCCGATCATGTCGAGCAGCCCACGGTCGTAAAGAGCCTTACCGACGGTGATGTACGTTCCGATGGTGCTGCCATTGGGGGCCATAGTGATCGCGAAGTTCTTCCCGCGCAGGCGTTTGAGCTCGGCACAGATCGCGATCACGTCATCTTGGTTGAGGCCACCTACTTCCAGATCCCAGTCCAAGCCGTCCAGAGGGATGTCTTTGTTGAGCTCCATCACCGCATTGACGAACCCTTGGCGGTTGGACAGGTTGACATGCGCATTCTGACCACCAATGGAGATCACCATACGGACTCCTCGGGCGCGCAACGTTTTGACGTGTTCGATCATGGCTGCTTTGCCAGCTTTAGTCCATCCCACGAAGCGCAGCGGGTCACCCAGCATGAACGAGAGGTTGACCACGTTCACCCCAGCCGGTATGTGCTCCAGGGTGGGTAGGTGCTCTACCTCGAAGGTCATGTAGTAGACGGCGACGGCCTTCTTCGGATAAGGCATAGGGGCGGAGCTGGTGGTGCCCTGCGAATCCCCACCCGGTGAAACTGCCCTTACCGGTAGGCCAGGTGAGGTCGAGGTGGGCACTGCGCTGATGGAGGGTGCGGGAGCGGCCGACAGCTGCACCGGGCGGCCGTCTTTGAGCAACTCCACCTTCGTACCTTGGGGGGCATGGGCCAGCAACCACTGTCCAGCTTGATAGTGACCCGACAACACGTATCCGTTCGAGGGGAGCTCGACCGGTGGAGCACTGGTGGGCTCCCGGTTGACCACGGCCGTCACCACCTCGTTCATCACGCTGACCTCCACCCCTCACGCATTGGTGGGGGTTGTCGACCCGGCAGCGCGTGTATACAGCACCAGCTGGTTGATTTCTCTCTTGGTGTTGATGCCGTCCAGCCGGTGGGTGATGCCGCCGATACGTACCGCGTCTGGTTGCACGCTTTGCGTTGCCACGGGTGTGGCCGTGACCGTGGGAGGGGAGCTCGACGGCAGAGGAGAGGATAGCGACGGGTTGGGCATGGCCGGGGTGTGAGGGGTGAAGGTTGACAGACTTACCGAGCCACCCCGGTCGGTGTCGGAGTTGGGGCTGTGGTGCCACAACGCCCAACTCACCCCTCCTATCAGCAGAAGGCACACGAAAGTCGCAATGGTTTTGACGTGCCTTTGAGGCAGGGTCATGACTCTCCTCGCTGGAAACCGTGAGGCTTTTACTGTGCGCTTGACGGTCGGGAGGCGCTGGCGCTTTGGAGCTTTTTTACCTCCGAGCAGGACGATGTCACCCACCTGCCATCGCGATCGGGCGCACCACCAGCACAGTGGGCTGGGTACCGATGCGGGTCAGGACCAAGGTAGCGGTGTGAGGGCCGACCGCACGCAGCTGACGGCGCAGTTGTTCGGGCTCCACGGCAAAGGCTCGTTTCTTGATGGTGAGTACCCCGATGTGGCGCTGCCGCAGGTAGGCACGCAGGGTTTTCAGCGCAAACGGCAGCACATCCAGAACCTCGTAACCGGTGGCAAACGGTGAAGGCACGTGGGCATTGCCGGTCAGATACGCCACCTGGGGGTCCAACAGGTGCGCTGATAGCGGTCCACACAGGCCTCCCACCAAGCCGGCCCGGATCACCGCCCCGTTGGGTTCGTACAGGTAGCGCCCCACCGGCCCCACCGGCGACTGCAGGGGCAGGTCAATGTCGGTCAGGGTGTGGGTGCTGCCTTGCGTGGGGTGCACAACGCTGGCTATCCGCTTGGCCGGTGGGCCCACATCCCGCAGCTTTCCCCACCACAGCACCGCTTCCTTCACCTCCCCGCGCAGGCTTATCCACTCCGCTTGGGCATCGACGGGGATCAGGGTGTGGGGCAGGCCAGGAGCCACCTTGGCAGCCAGGGTGCAGGCGTGGTGGGCTAACTGCTCCACCCAGGCTAGGGGAGGGCTCCACAGGTCTGGGCGCAGTCGCCGCTGCCCGTCCTCGCGCCGGGCTGGGTCGCAGAAGATGGCCCCCACCCGTGCCGCCAAGCTCAGTGGCAAAGCGGTGACATCGCCGCGATGAGTCCTGACCTGCGCCCCTATGCCCAGGGCTGCGGCATTGGCTGCAGTTAACGCCACGCACACCGGGTCGAGGTCGACGGCATGAACGCTGGTTGCCGGCAAAGCTGCCGCGAGGGCCAACGCGTCGCACCCGTTGCCGCAGCACACATCGGCCACCGGGCGGGTGGAGTCAGCCAAAGCTTTGGTGAAGCGTTGGAACCTCCACTGCGACACCGGTTGCGCGCTGGCCTGCTCCACGCCCTGGGCAGTGAACAGCATGTGGTGGGCTTGCTGCCCCAGCTTGGTGGCGGCCCGCTCACGCAGGCGCACCTGAGTGATGGCCTCAGCCACCAGGGGTGCAGGCCAGCGGGCGCGCAGCACCGACTGAGCGCGCAGGGCTGCCTCGGGGCTGTATCGAGGCAGCAGATCATGGGCGGTGGTCAGCAGTTGGCTGCCCTCGGCGGTGGCGAAGTAGGCCACCGCAGCGAGATTCATGACACTGAGCATGCCACACTTGTTGGCACTCGAGTTGACGGAGTGCTAATCGCGACCTAATGTCAGAGCCGGTGTTGCGCCCTAGGTGCGACGCTAACGATCGTTCCTATCCGTCCCCCTTGCCCAGTCGAGCTGGGCATTGCGCCAGTGGAGGGTTTGTACTGTGACAGCGACCGACACTCAGGTCACCACCATTAAGCCGCTCGATGACCGCATTGTGGTCAGGCCTCTCGAGGCTGAGCAGACCACCTCATACGGGTTGGTTATACCCGATACCGCCAAAGAGCGTCCGCAAGAGGGCGCTGTGATCGCCGTCGGCCCCGGCCGTTGGGACGAGGATGGCGAGAACCGTGTTCCCATGGACATTGCTGTAGGCGATGTGGTCATCTACAGCAAGTACGGAGGCACCGAGGTCAAGTACAACAGCGAGGAGCTGTTGATCCTGTCCTCGCGTGACGTGCTAGCCATCGTGCAGAAGTAACACGTCAAGCACTGCTTTTCTCGCAACGCCCGGTCTTTTCGGCTTCCCCAGGGAGCCCGAACAGGCCGGGCGTTGTTTCGTGATGACCCAACCCGCTTCGTCAGCCCGTGCCCTCCGTTGGTTGAGGCCCTCCGTGGGTGGGGGGTTGTCGCATTGATCCGGGTGATAACGGCCATATCACCCGGATCAATGCGACAACCCCCCACCCACGGAGGGCCAGCCAGTGGGCGGTCGGCTTTGAGTCAGCGGAGGGTAAAACTCTGGCTGTGGCGGCAGTCTTGACTGGTGCTTTGAGCTGCCTTTCACCTCTCTTGCGCAATCGTGGGGTTGACTCAGGGGCGGCCCGGCCCGAACCACTGGGGAGCGGATCTCCCCCAGCCGCACCCCGAAGTCCCGATGAGTAGAGGTTGCCCACGATGAGCCCCACCACCCCCCGTTGTCGTTCCCGCCTATCCCGCCTAGCGGCTGGAGCCGCTGTCGTGGTCACAGTTAGTGCGTTGAACGTGGGCCTGCTGCCCACGCCTGGCGCCCCCCGCGTCCACGCCTCGACTCGGCGGGAGACTATCCCGGTGAATAGCGCGGGCCTCACTCGCGTGAAATGGGGTGTGTACAGCGACTCCGGGCAGCGCGGGTCGGCCCATGTGGCCAGGTTCAGCCGCAAGACTGGGGCCAAAGTGGGCCGGGTGCTGGACTTCCTGCCGCAAGGCAGTTGGCGCAGTCTGACGCACGCGAAGTGGATTCTGCTGGCCCACGCCGACAAGAACTACACCCTGGAGTTGTCCGTGCCTCTGCTGCCCGCTCGGGGAGGCAACTTGCGCGATTGCGCTGCCGGCAAGTACAACCGCGCGTGGAGCTCCATCGGCCGACAGGCGGTGCGCTACGGTCACCCTGACGCCTCGATGCGCTTGGGATGGGAGTTCAACGGCAACTGGTTTGCGTGGCGCGCCGCTGGGCAAGAGTGGGCGTATCGCAGTTGTTTCCGCCAGGCCGTCACGGCCATGCGCCGGGTTCCTGGGCAGCGGTTCAGCTTCGTGTGGAACCCCAACATTGGCGACCAGGCCATGCCCGCCGAACGCGCCTACCCCGGCGACCGGTATGTGACCTACGTCTCGGTGGACATTTACGACTACTCCTGGATCAACTATCGGGGGAACCGCCCCTCCACAGCAGCCAAGCACCGGGAGTGGAATCGTCGCCTCAACGGCTCCCACGGGTTGGCGTTCTGGTCGCGCTTCGCCCGCACCCACGGCAAGCCGCTGGCCTTCTCTGAGTGGGGCCTGGCCTGGCGCCGTGATGGCCATGGCGGTGGAGACAACATCGTGTTTATGAACAAGATGATGGAGTTCATGACCAACCCGGCCAACCGAGTGGCTTACGCCACCTACTTCAACAGCCCCAACGAGCGCATCCTGCGCCATCGCATCGTGGGTGCCGGAGCTAGCTTCCCCCGGGCCTTGCTCCGCTATCAGGGTTGGGTGCGCCGCTCCCGCTAAGCCGCAGATCGGCCTCAGCGGGAGGCAGGGTTGGCTAGCCTAGCCCACTCGGGCGTGGGCACCTGTGCAGGACGCGTTGAGGGTTGTGCTGCTGTCGTGGGAGGGGAGCTGGGGCGCCCAGGGCGGAGGGGGTAGGACCCTCCGGCGGCCATGCGCCACGGCCCCGGCTCAGGCAGGTGCGCCTGGGCGCCGTGGCGGGGTTTCGGTGCGTCCTGGGCAACGATCGAGGAGGTGGCAGCCGTGCTGGTGAGGACCGCCATGCTCGCTGTCAACGCCATCACCGTGGGAGAGGGTCGGTACCGCGACCATCCCAGCGCGGCAGCCAGCCGACGCGCACCGGCTCGTCCAGCGGCGAGCATGGCGGAGATCCCCTCCTGCACCCGTAACACCAATGGATCATCGCTGTGGTTCACCACGCGAGTAGTAGCCACTGCTACCGCGAGGCAGAAACAAGCAACCTGCCCCATCAATCCCCACCCGTGGCTCACGTCAAGAAAAGGGTAGGGCGCCACCATGCCAGGAAAGAGGCGCTGCGCCACCAGCGCCCCGGGGGCGTACAGGGCGGGCAGCATCAATGCCAGCGCCATCGACTTCCTGCTTAAACGGTCGGTGAGGCCTCCCACGGCACACCGCAGCACCAGGCTGGCCTGGACGAGAGCATGAGCTGCCAAGGTGCTGAGGTTTTCAGCCGTGGTGTCGTTGAACCCCCGAAAGAGCACCAGCCAGTAGACGCTGCCTGAGATCATCGCACCGACCTCACCCCACCGGCGGGCGAGTTTCATCGGAGCTCCCACGGCACTGTCCCACAGCCCAGGGGCGGCGGTGCGAATCCAGGAGGTCACTCCCAGCAGTAGGCAACTTTGGTAGGTGAACATGCCCACAGCTGAGACCATCACCGCTGTTGCACCTAGGGGGGCTTTCAGCGCCACGTTGAATCCCCAGGCTCCCAGTGCTAAGGCCACCTCCGCCGCTATGGCAACGCGTTGCAGCCTGGTGAGGTGGCTCCATCCTTGGGTGCGGGGGGAAGGCGCGGCCATGGTGGCTCCTTGCAGGGGCGGGGCTGACCGTTAACGGTCGACCAGGCCGACGAGGGCACGGCCAGGATGCCAGAGGTTCGGGGCTACGTGCACCAAATGCACGTAAGGCCGGACTTATGTCGTGGCGGCCCGCCGCGCGGTGAGGTTGATCAGCTCTGCGGTCAGCGTGCCGGTGAGGGCGATGATGGTCAGGTAAACAGCCACGCTAGCCCAACCGGTGTCAAGGTCGAGGAAGTCATAAGGGGAGGCATAGGCGCTGGTGATCACTTGGGCAACGACCTGGTAGGCGGCGTAGGACAGCAGCAGGGCCACTGCGGCTAGGCGTTGGAGCAGGCTCAAGTGGTCGGTCAACCCGCCCGCCACCAGGCACGCCACCACCCCGACCTGGATGGCCAGGTGCACGATGAACATCTCCACGGTATAGAGGGGGCCCTCATGCATGCCCTCGTAGATCAGCAGCCAGTAGACGACTCCGGCGACCAGACTGGAGATTTCCGCCGCTCGTTTGACCACCCGCCACCCCACCATTCCAGGTTGATGCCAGCGGCGTTCCATGAAGGCACGCAGCAGGAAGCTCACGCCCACCAGCAGTGCGCTCAGATAAGTGAAGTAGTGCACGGTGTCGGTCAAGCTGCCCCATGCGCTGGTGGTGGGCACCACCAGCCACCAATGCACCCCCAACCCTGCCCAGGCCAACCCGGCGGTGGTCAGGAGCAGGACGCGCCGCCAGGGCGTCAGGGGTGCTGTAGCGGTGGTGGTGGGCATGGTGGGGCTCCTGCGGGTCGATGATCGGCTCCCATCCTGACATACCCCGCCAGAGGGGGCAGTCGCTTCCCCCAAATGGGTGGCCTGGTTCCAGGCCGTGCACGGTTCCCCCGAAGGAACTAACGCTAGGGGGGTTACCGGCAACGGAATGCGGGGGATGGTCATGGGGTGGTGGGTCAAAGTAGCGGCGGGGGTCGTAGCTGGTGCGGCGATGCTCCCGGCGATGCGGGTCGACTCCACGGCTCCTGCCGGCGGCGCTTCGGCGGCCCCGGCTCTGGCGGCGGCCACTTCCTCGGCGCCCCCGCTGGCATGGGGCCTGTATGCGGACTCCGGGGTCCGCGCGCGGGCGCAGGTGGCTGACTTCCGGCGAGCCACGGGAGCTCCAATCAGCCGGGTGCTGGAGTTCGCTGGAGGAGCCACCTGGCGCGACATCTCCAGGCCGGACTGGGTGTTCAACGCGCACGCCCGTCAGGGCTACACGCTGGAGTTGTCGGTGCCGATGCTGCCCCGCGAACAGCCCGCCACCTTGGCTCGATGCGCGGCGGGAGCTTACAACGGCTATTGGCGCAGCATTGCGCAGCGGGCCGTGAAGGCCGGAGCGGCCGACACCTCCATGCGCCCGGGGTGGGAGTTCAACGGCGACTGGTACCCCTGGAGCGCCCTCGGCCCGGGGCAGGCCGAGGCCTACGCCGGGTGTTTTCGCCAGGTCGTCACCACCATGCGCAGTGTCGCTGGTCAGCGGTTCACGTTCGTGTGGAACCCCAACGTCAGCGACCAGAAGATGCCTGCGGAGCTTGCCTATCCCGGGGACGCCTACGTGGACTATGTCGCGGTGGACATCTATGACTACTCCTGGATCAACTACCGCAACAACAACCCCTCCGATGCGGCCCGCCGCGCGGAGTGGGACCGGCGCCTCAACGGCTCTCGCGGCTTGCGGTTTTGGGCGGATTTCGCCCGCACGCACGCTAAACCGCTGGGGATCTCGGAGTGGGGGCTGGCCTGGCGAGCCGATGGCCACGGCGGGGGGGACAATGTGGTGTTTCTCGACGGGATGATGAGTTTCATCACTGACCCACTCAACCGGGTGGCTTATGCCACCTACTTCAACAACCCCAACCGGGGTGACCTGCGTCATCGCATTTCCGGCCCTGGGCAGGGGTTTGCCCAGGCAGCAGCGCGGTTCCGCTTTTGGGTGACTCGGGCGGCCGGGGCCTCCACCACAATACTTTCGAGAAACGGTCGCTCTACGACGATTTCTCGAAAGTTTTTCAGCCGGCGCTGATAACGGCGGCGTAGGTCCCCGGCTGGTCGTGAAGTTGGCTCCGGGGGGCAGTAGGCTCATCGACGGCAGTTTGACCCCGGATCGCCGGCTGGACTCCCAGCCCGGCAACCCATCGACAAGGAGCCCCCATGCCTGCTATTGATGATGTCCATGCCCGCGAGATCCTCGACTCCCGTGGTAACCCTACAGTTGAAGTAGAGGTTGCTCTCGACGACGGAGTTCAGGCTCGCGCCGCTGTCCCCAGCGGAGCCTCCACCGGCGCCTTCGAGGCCCACGAGCTGCGCGACGGCGGCAGCCGCTACGGCGGCAAAGGGGTGCAGAAGGCGGTCGCCTCGGTCATTGAGACCCTGGGCCAGGAGTTGCTCGGTGCCGACGCCGATGACCAGCGTCTGATCGATGCGGCCATGCGTGACCTTGATGGCACCCCCGAGAAGTCCAAGTTGGGTGCTAACGCCCTGCTGGGGATCTCCTTGGCCGTGGCCAAGGCGGCAGCGGCCAGTGCTCGCTTGCCCCTGTACCGCTACGTGGGCGGGCCCAACGCGCACGTTCTGCCGGTGCCGATGATGAACATCCTCAACGGAGGTGCCCACGCCGACACCAACGTCGACGTCCAGGAGTTCATGATCGCCCCGATCGGGGCCTCCACGTTCAGCGAAGCGCTGCGGCAAGGGGCGGAGGTCTACGCTGCGCTGAAGTCGGTGCTCAAAGGCCGTGGTTTGGCCACCGGTGTGGGAGACGAGGGCGGGTTTGCTCCCAACCTAGAGAGCAACCGCGCTGCCCTGGACCTTATCGCTGAGGCGGTGGGCAAGGCCGGCCTGACGGTGGGCCAGGACGTGGCTTTCGCCTTGGACGTGGCCGCTACTGAGTTCTACAAAGACGGCTTCTACCAGTTTGAGGGTGGGGCGAAAACCGCCGAGCAAATGTTGGCTTACTACACCGACTTGGTCAGCTCCTACCCGCTGGTCAGCATTGAGGATCCCTTTAGCGAGGAGGACTGGGACGCCTGGAAGGCTGCCACCGACCAGATCGGTAGCCGGGTGCAGCTGGTGGGTGATGACCTGTTCGTCACCAACCCTGCCCGCCTCGCTCGGGGTATCGAGATGGGGGCTGCGAATGCCCTGCTGGTCAAGGTCAACCAAATCGGCACCCTGACCGAAACTCTCGATGCTGTGGAGATGGCCCAGCGCGCCGGGTACCGCGCTATGATGAGCCACCGCTCCGGAGAGACCGAGGACACCACCATCGCCGACCTGGCCGTGGCCACCAACTGTGGTCAGATCAAGACTGGAGCTCCGGCTCGCTCGGAGCGTGTGGCCAAGTACAACCAGCTGTTGCGCATTGAGGAGCAGCTGGACGAGGCCGCCACCTACGCCGGGCGCAGCGCCTTCCCCCGCCTACACACCGCCTAACCCCTCCAGCCCTCCAACTCGTAGCCTGGGGGGTTGTCGCATTGATCCGGGTGAAACAGGCCTGTTCACCCGGATCAATGCGACAACCCCCTGCTTGGAGGGAGGGCGGTCGCCGGTGGACCCTCGTGTCACGGCGAGGGTGGCCGTTAGAGTGGGAGCCATGCCCCAACACCCCCGCACGCCGCGATCCCGGCCTGGCCAGGTCCCTCAGCGCCCTGCGCGGCGGTCGGGTCGGGCTGGTAGCGGGCGCGTGGCAGGGGTGCGTCCGCTACAGCCGGCCACCAGGGTCCGTCCACGGCGGCGCCGGCCGGCGCTGACTGGACGCGCCGCAGTGGTGGCGGTGGTGGTGGCGGCGGTGATGCTCATGCTGGCCTATCCGTTGCGCGCCTATGTCAACCAGCGTCACACGATCACCCAGCTGCACGAGCAGTCCAGTGCCTCCGAGCAACGCCAACAGCGACTCAGCCAGGAGATCTCCCGCTTCGACGACCCCTCCTACCTGGCGCAGAAGGCGGCAACGTTGGGCTACGTGGAGCCGGGGCAGCGTCGCTATGTGGTGGCCAACTCCTCGGCGGGCTCGTCGGGCGTGAACGGGCAGGTCGGGCAGCCCGATCCTTCCCTGCAGGATCAAACTGCCGCGTTACTGGCCGGTAGCGCCACTCCCGCAGCATGGTATGACCGGGTGGTGCATTCGCTGACCCGGCCCGGCAAACCCCTGCCCTCCCCGTGAGCGCGCCTGATCCGGTCACGGGCAATCACGTGGACCAGGCGACCGCGTTGCTGATCAGCCTGCAGCTGGGCCGCCCGGCCCGTGGGGTGCTGGCGGTGGAGCATCGCTGCGCCTGCGGCTGCCCGGATGTGGTGCGAACCGCGGCGTTGCTGCCCGATGGCACGCCCTTCCCGACGGTGTACTACTTGACCTGCCCGGCTGCCTGCTCTGCGGTCAGCCGGCTGGAGGCTGGCGGCATGATGCGGCACTGGCAGCAGCAACTTGACACCGAACCGCAGATGGAGGCTGCCTACCGCGCGGCCCATGAGCACTACCTAGCTGCCCGAACCCCCGCAGTGGAACACCTGGCCGGGGTCAGCGCCGGAGGGATGCCCACCCGGGTCAAGTGCCTGCACGCTTTGGTCGCCCACGCCCTGGCAGCGGGCCCGGGAGTCAACCCGGTCGGGGACGCGGCTTTGGCGCACTTGGAGCTGGCCGGACTAGGCCCGCAGCATTGCTGGGGAGTCCCCGCATGCTGCCAGTCTTTGGCTGCTCAGGCCCAGGAGGTCTGGTGAGCGGGCCGGTGGTGGCGGCGATGGACGCGGGGACCAACTCTTTGCGCCTGCTCATCGCCCGGGTGCAGCACGGGCGACTGGAGCCGCTGGTGCGCTGTATGCAGATCGTGCGCCTGGGTCAAGGGGTGGATCGCACCGGCGTGCTGATGCCCCAGGCCATGGATCGGGCCGTGGCGGCATGTGAGCAGTTCGCCGCCCAGTGCCGCCAGCATGGGGTGGTGGCCGGGCGCATGGTGGCCACCTCGGCGATGCGCGATGCCGGCAACTCCACGCACTTCCTGGAGCGTGCCCGCGCCGCGCTGGGCTGGCCGATCGAGATCATCTCCGGCCCTCAGGAGGCGAGGCTGTCGTTCGCAGGGGCGCTGCTGGCCCTGCCCAGCCAGGAGCAGCCACCCGTGGCGGTGCTCGACATTGGGGGAGGTTCCACCGAGGTGGTGCTCGGCACGCGGGAGCAGGGCCCCTCCCACGCCGGGTCCGCCGACGTGGGAGGGGTGCGCCTGACCGAGCGCCACTTCCGCACCGACCCTCCCACGCCGGAGCAGGTGGCAGCCGCCCGTGCCGATGTGGCCGCCGCCTTGGCCGCGACCCACGTGGAGCTGGCCAGCGCCCGTACCGCCATAGCCGTGGCGGGAACCGCTACCACCGTGGCTGCGCACGCGCTGGGCTTAGCCAGCTACGACCGCGAGGCGATCCATGGGGTGCGGCTGGGTGCCGAACAGATCCGCCTCGCGTGCCAGCAGTACCTCCACCTCACCCACGCCCAGCGCGTCGCTCAGCCCTACCTGCACCCGGGCCGGGTCGACGTGATCGCCGCTGGAGCTCTCATCCTCGACCACATAGTCAGCAACGCCGGCTGGGCTGAGCTGATCATCAGTGAGTCCGACCTCCTCGACGCCTTGGCGTTCTCCCTGGCTGAACTGGCCTAACGGCACCCGAGCCAACGCCGGGATGGTGTCACCCCCCGGCCAGGATAGGGATCAGCGGTGTGTTTGGCTCCAGGTCCAGCAAGCCCATCAGGCCCAGACTTCATCAGGAGGCAGCCATGCCCAGCCACGTCCTCCCCAGTGGCACAGCGGTGACCCTAGTGTGGTGAGTCGTTAAGGCGCTGCGTTTGTGGGGGGCAGCTCAGGTCGCGACCATTGGGGTGGTTGGAGCTGCCCGGCCCTGCGCGTTCCCCGGGTCTCCGGGATCGTCCGGCTGCAACCCAGGGGAGCTGTTCGCAGTTCCCCCAGCATTCGCGCGCAGGGTGACTTCCTGGTGGTCAACTCCAGTGATCAGCTTGATGCAGTGCTGCTGATAGGTTTGCGTCCGGGTGCCACCCTGCGGGATTTCCGCCGCTGGGCCAGCAACCCGCAGGATTCGCCGTCACCGTTGGTACTCGACCGTCTCGAGGTCAGTACCAACCTCAGCCCGCTGACGGCATTGTGTGGCACATCACCTTGCCTCGTGGACGGTATGTGGTGAGTCCTTTGGTCAGTGAGGACATCCGGCGGGTGCGCACGATCTGGTTGCGGTAGGGGTGGCCGGGGCAGACTGGAGGGATGCCCCAGCTGCCGACCACCCAGGCCACCCTGGCCCAGCTTGACGCCAAGCTGATCGACTGCCGGGCCTGCCCGAGGTTGGTGAACTGGCGGGAGCAGGTGGCGGCCAGCGGCAAGCGGGCCTATGCCGGGCAGCAGTATTGGGCCCGCCCGGTGCCTGGTTGGGGAGATCCGCAGGCCTCCATCGTGATCCTGGGTTTGGCTCCTGCTGCCCACGGAGGGAACCGAACGGGCAGGATTTTCACCGGGGATCGCAGTGGAGACTTCCTGTTCGCCGCCTTGCATCGGGTGGGCTTGGCGCGTCTGCCCACCAGCGCCCATGCCGAGGATGGCCAACAGCTGCATGGGGTGCGCATGATGGCGGCGGTGCGCTGTGCTCCTCCGGCCAACAAACCCTCCCCGCTGGAGCGCGATACCTGCGCGGGGTGGCTGGATGCGGAGTTGGCCTTGCTGCGTCCCCGGCTGCGCGTCGTGGTGGCGCTGGGGGCTTTCGCCTGGCGGGCCGGATTGAGTGCGCTAGCCCGCCAAGGCATCGACATTCCCCGGCCCCGGCCCCGTTTCGCCCACGCCGCGCAGGTGCAGCTAGGTCCGGTCACCCAGCTGGCTAGCTACCATCCCAGCCAACAAAACACCTTCACCGGTGTGCTCACCCCCTCTATGCTCGACCAGGTCCTCACCACCGCCCGTGCCCTGGCCACCGTGTGTCTGCCGCCAGCACCATAAGGTGGCCTTTGCCACGCTGAGTCAGACGAGGAAGGAGCCAGCCATGCCGCAGTATGTGATCACCGTTTTCGGGGCGGATCGCCCCGGGATCATCGCGGAGGTGACTGCCGCCTTGGCGAATGTGGGGGCGAACCTGGAGGACTCCACCATGAGCGTCTTGCGGGGGCGCTTGGCCATGATGATTGTCGCCAGCGCCCAGGTCGACGAACCAGCCGTGCAGCAGGCTGTGCAACCGCTGAACACCTCCTCGTTGCAGGTGGGTGCGCGCCTGCTGACCGACCTAGGGCCTAGCCACCAGACTCCCAGCCAGCGCTACGTGCTCAGTGTGCACGGAGCCGACCAGCTGGGCATTGTCAGCGCGATCACCGAGGTGATGGCACAGGCGGGAGGCAACATCACCGACCTGTCCACCCGACTGTTACCAGCCAGGGAGCAGGACGGGGGTCCCCTCTACGTGTTGGTGGCTGACGTGGACCTGCCCGTGCAGGCCGATCCCCAGCAGGTGGATCTCCAGCTGGCCGACCGTGCGCAACAGCTGGGCGTGCAGGCCAGCTTGCACCCAGCGGAGCCGGACGTGCTGTGAGTAGCTCAGCCATAGCGCAGGGGACGGATGCGCTGCCCGCAGGTCGGGTACGCCCAGTGGTTCAGGCTCCGGCGCAGGTGTTGGCCCAGGCCTGCCCTGCGGTGGACCCGTGCGACCCGCAGATTCTCCAACTGGGGGCGGATCTGCTGGCTACGCAACGGGTTTCGCCTGGCTGTGTGGGTCTGGCCGCGCCGCAGGTGGGGGTGGCGGCACAGGTGTTCAGCCTCGACGTGACCGGCCACCGCAAAACCCACACCTGCCACGGGCCTGTGGTGCTGGCCAACGCGCAGGTGGTGCTGGCGTCTCGGCGGGAGAAGGGGCGCGAGGGCTGCATGTCGGTGCCTGACCTCACCGGAGATGTCCAGCGGGCTGCTCGCCTCACTGTGCAAGCCCAGCTCGTCGGCTCCGGGGAGTTGATCACCCTCGAGACCGATGCCTTTGAAGCCCGCGCACTGCAACACGAGATCGACCACTGCCAAGGGCTGTTGTTTCTGGATAGAGTGGCTCACGCGCACGCGATTTACCCGCGCAGGACCTACCTGTAACGGCTAAAATCTGATCACTACGCCCTTGTAGCCCAACGGCAGAGGCAGCTCGCTTAAACCGAGTCCAGTGCGGGTTCGAATCCCGCCAAGGGCACCGTGTGATGTGCACGCCCTTGTCGCCCATTTCTGTGAATTGGCTGACAAGTGTCCCCTGTCATGGTCCTTCGGGAATCACGCCTGAGCACTGACCGTTAGGCTGTAAGACACTGGTGAGGCGTGTCGCTAGTAGTCAGACCCAGTCGGCAGCGCCATGATGACCCAACCAAGGAGACGTGATGCAGAGCAAAAACCCAATATTCACCAAGGTGTTCCAGAAGGTTGAACAGAAAGAAACAGCAGGCGCTGCCTATGGCCAACCCGGTTACGCCATGCCTCACGGGATGAGTCAGCAGCCCACCCAGCAGCAGGGCATGTACGCTCAGCAGGCTTCGGTGCAGGATCTCGACGCCCTGTACGACAGCCCGGCGGCCACGTCCGCGCAAATGGGCCGGATGACCCTCGATGATGTGGTGATGAAGACCGGCGCTATGTTCGCGGTCTTGCTGGCCACGGCCGTCATCGGCTGGCAGTTCTGGCCGTTAGCGTTAGTTGGCATGATCGGTGGGCTGGTCCTCAGCCTGATCGTGTCCTTCAAGCAGTCGACCAACAAGGCGCTGATTCTGGGTTACGCCGCTTTCCAGGGGCTCCTTGTTGGAGGGATCAGTCGGCTGTACTCCTCCTTCGGAGATAACCTCGTTGGCCAGGCGGTCTTGGGAACTCTGGCCGCTTTCGCCTCGATGCTGTTTGTCTACAAGATGGGCTGGGTCAAAGCTTCGCCCAAGTTCACCAAGTGGTTGCTCATCGCTGGTGTGGGTTATGCCGTCATCAGTCTGGCGAGCCTGGTCGCGGGCCTCTTGGGGATGAACGGTGGGTGGGGTTTCCGCTCCGGTGGCCTGGGGATCCTCCTGTGCGTGGCTGGTGTGGCGATCGCCAGCTTTTTCCTCATTCTCGACTTTGACTTTATCGAGAGGGGAATCGCGGAGGGACTGCCGCAGCGTTACTCCTGGCTGGCGGCTTTTGGTCTGGTCGTGACGCTGGTGTGGATCTACCTGGAGTTCCTGCGCCTGCTGGCCATCCTGCAGAACAACGATTAATGACTCAGGCGAAGAGGCGGGACCGGGCGATGGCCTGGTCCCGCCTCTTCGCGTGACGTGGGCTAACTCAGGCTGCGTTCAGCCCGACGCAGGTCGCACTCGCGCACAATGGCGCTGGCATGTCCATGGGGGAGCTGATGCTGCGAGCGCAGCCAGGCCACTCGCTCGGTGAAACGCACCAGGCCAGGAGCATCGTCCATGGCGCGCACCCACTCCGCGACTGGGCGGCCAGTGATCGTCGGTAGGGAGTCAAGGAGCCGCTGGTGGGTCACGGGGGAGGGAGGTGCAGGCATGAGAGTCGCCTTTCTCTGGGAGATGTCCCTTCACCTTGACACCCTGCCAGGGTCACCGCCAGACACGGTTGAGCCATTTCAGGCACAATGAGGCTCATGCCCGCTGCTGAGTTCTCCGCCGAGCTGGCTCGAGTCACCGCTCGCTTGCGCGATTTGTCCCCTGATCTCCTCCACGCCCCCTCCCCTGCCGGGCAGGGCACCCGCGCTCAGTGGGCCTACCGCAGTGCTCAGCGTTTGGGGGAGTTGAGCGTTGAGCAGCCTTCGCGCCAACTGCCCAGCCTGGCCGAGTTGGAGGCTGTCAACCTGGCCGATGTCCTCACCGTGCTGGCATACGAGCTCGAGCAACAGGCCAACCAGCGCAGCGTGCAGCTGGCTAGCGCCACGCTGGTCGTCTTACGCCACGCCCTTCGGTGAGGACAGGTAAAGCAGCCAAGGGGGCGACCATGTGCTGGAGTCGGGTGCCTACCAGCTGTCTTACCTGGTCTGCTGCGGTCAGGGCTAGCACGGTGGCTTGGCTCACCGACGCAGCACCAGCGAGCAGGAGTGGGTGAAACTGCGCAGTGGCATTGGGGCGGGCTGTGCCTGTGCCGGGGATTTGCCAACTGTTCAAGGCGTGCTGAAGGTGAGGCAGCATGAGATCCCCCGACGCGCAAGGGGTGGCTAGCCAGTGATCCTGCAGTGCTGGAAGGAGTTTGGTCATCACTAACCAGTAGGCCAACCATTGTTGCCCCCGTTCGTTGGGATGCATCCCATCCGCGCAAAAGAACTGCTCTGAGCCATCGGCACAGTCAGCAGCAAAATCTTTTCCCAGGTGCATGAGGTTGGCCACAGTCACCCCAGCTTGCCCGTGGGCTACGGCGGTCTGTGCTAGTGAACGTGACCAGCACAAGCCGGAGGCCAGGGTCCGGAACGCTGGCCCAAACGCAGGGGCCTCGGGAGGCAGACAGGAGCCCACCACCAGCAAGCCATCCCCGGACCGTTGATTGATCACCTGCTGGGTGGCCACCATAGTTTCGTGAATGGGTCGGTTGTCGCGCACGTCATTGATACCGAAACCGGCATAGGTGAGGGTGAATTGTGGAGGGAAAGGATTGGTGGTACTGGCCTGCTCCAGTGCGTTGCTTAGGTCAGTGAGTTGTCCGGTGAGGTCCCTGCTGGTGTGTCCATCGTGGGCTACGGTGATGACCTCCACATCCATCTGCAGGGCTTGGGCCAGCAGTTGCGCCAGGTAGGCAGGGGTGGAGCGCGAATACGTGCTTGCCCCAGTACCCTCCACGTAAGAGTCACCCAGGAGGCACAGCCGCACGTAAGGCAAATCTATGGCCTCAGGGTGGGGGTGGACCACGGGGGGTAAGGCGCGAGGGTCACAGGCGTAGGGCTGGTACGGCACCAAGCAACGCAGTGCAAAATCGTCGGCATGGCCTCTGATACCCCCCTCGCGAAGCTCGCGGACCTGCTGTTGGGCATAGGTCAGTGCGAGGGTGAGACCAGTCGCCGCCGCTAGCGGCAGGGCAACGCGGGGATCGGAAGGATCCAGCCGCTTGATCATTTCGAAAGCTTTACTCATCAATACCCACGGCGCAGGTGTGAGGCCGGGCAATGCTAGAGCATCAGTCATTGAAGCTCCTCAGGGTTGGGTCAGGGTAAGAGTCCGCTCGTGGTCCGGGTGCCGGGGAAAGTATGAGGGTCCATACCTGTGTGCAGAGGTGACACGCGTGTGTGATGCCGGCTGGGCTGACGAAAGTCCCGGCTCTTGGTCCGAGTGAGGTTGAAACGAGCACGATCTCCAGAGTCACCACCCAGCGTGTCGTCCAGGGTGATCACCTCATCTCGGCGAGGCTAGGGCACCTAGCGGCCCTCGCTGTGTATCAGGCCTGCTGGAATGCCACCCTCTGCGGTGGTTTAGACACTGTGCGCTACTGTTGACGAGCACCTCATCCTGAAAGGGACTTTAGGAGGTGATAGTCGGTCCAGAAGGGTCAACCTCAACCGGTGAAAGGTTTTCTCGTGTCCACCCTTGTTGTTCGTTCACATCGTCACGCACGGCGTCGCTTGCTGTCTCTGCCTGTGACCGCTCACCATCAGGGCCGCCACCGTCGTCCCGGTTCGGCAAGGTCGTTTGATCTGCGTCACACTCGGCGTAGCCTGCCTATGCTGATGGGTTGCGCTGCGATCGTCGTTTTAGCTGCTTTGGCAGCGCCTCCCAGCTACGCCAGCCAAGTCAATCAGCCTCAGCCTGCGGTCGAATCCGTACCTGCGTTAGCCCGCTAGGTCTGCCGTTGCCACTGCGACCAGGGCAGGGAAAGGAACGTCGCCTATGACGCTATCCGACCAGCCCTACTTGGCGCTGGATATTGGGGGCACCCAAATCGCTGCGGCCGCCGTAGACGATGGAGGTCGGGTCATCAGGTCTGCCCGCGTAGCTCTTCCGCACTCCATCGCCCACACCAATCCTGACCTGGATGCCGAGCAATCCGCTGCTCTGGCTGCCTCCGCCACCGAGGTCGATCCCGAGCAGGTGTGGACCGCCCTGCTGGGAGCCATCGGCCGCGTATGCGAAGAGCTAGCCGCCGAATCCTCCTCAGCTGGGGGAGATCCTGCAGCCTGTCCCTTCCTCGGCGTGGGAGTCGGATGTGCCGGCCCTTTAATCTGGCCCGAGGGGTTGGTCTCCCCCCTGGCCATCCCGGCGTGGAAAAACTTCCCCCTGCGGCAACGCCTTCGACAGCTGTTTGCTGCTAAACCTGACATCCCGGTGCGGGTGCATAACAGCGGTCTATGCCTGGCCATTGGGGAGCATTGGCGCGGCGCGGGACGAGGCCGTGATCGCATCTTGGGCATTGCGATTTCCTCCGGGATCGGTGGGGGAATCATCAACGAGCATGGCCCGGTGAACGGACGCACCGGCAACGCCGGGCACGTGGGTCACATGGTGGTCGATCCTGCGGGGTTGCCTTGCCGCTGTGGCGGACGCGGGTGTCTGGAAACGATCGCTGCTGCCCCTCCTCTGCTGGAGTGGGCCCAAGATCAGGGGTGGCATCCCGGTGAAACAGTGACGGCACGTGACCTGGTCGACGATGCGTTCCGCGAGCATCCGGTGGCCCTGGCCGCCATCCAACGGGCTGGCAATGCCCTAGGGATCGTCATTGCCTCCTTGGCTGCTGTGTTCGACCTGGATACGGTGATCGTCGGCGGAGGCCTGTCCCAGGCTGGCCCTCTGCTGTTCGAAGCGATGGATGGCGCGGTGCGCGAGCACGCCCAGTTGCCCTTCACCGCCAACCTGCGGGTGGTTCCCGCCGCCCTGGGTCAGGACGCCACCCTGGTCGGCGCTGCAGCACTGGTCATCTCCGGTGGCCGCTACTGGCGCGGTGACTAGATACCAGCGATGGAGGCCCGGTAGGGCAGCACGTGCAGGGCCAGGGTGCCGTAGTTGTCGCCGCGGGTGCGCTCCTTGGTGCTGATGAGCAGTTTGCCGGTGCGGCGGGCGCGGAAGTCCATGAAGTAGACGTGCTGGGGGTCACATTGGCCGCCCGAGCGAGCCTTCCACGCGCCGCGTTGCGCTCCAGGATGGCCCACCATCACGTTGAGCACCTGATGGACCGGGCTACCGGGAGGTTGGGCCAGCCATTGGGAGCCCCACCGGCTGCACGTAGCATCCGCGCGCGAAGCCGTGCGGTTCCAGCGGTACTGCCCGGTGAGCACCAACCGGTACCGTTGCCCCCGACGCACCCGAAACGAGGTGAACGTCTGCTGGGTGGAGGGGGCAGCCACCACGGTGTGCGGGGTGCGGCTCAGGTTGAGCACACTGCCTCCCGGAGCTGCGGCGGGAAACAAGGGCAGCGCGGGGCGGTGCGCAGCGGGGGGAGGGGTAGAGAGACCCAGTTTGCGCGTGCAGGAGGGCCAAGCGTTCCAGCCCTGCCGGCGCCACACCCGAGTCGCAATGTAGATCTGTGCGTCCTTGCTGGCTAAATCCGCCCGCTCCGCATAGTTGGTGCCGCCAAACTCCTGCCAGGTGCTCAGGGAGAATTGCACGCCTCCGTAGTAGCCGTTACCGGTGTTGATCGCCCAGTTGCCGCTGGCCTCACACAGGGCCAACGCATCCCACACTGCGACGCCGGAGGTGGCGGCGTGAGCGCGGTGCACGGAGGCTGGAACCAGCCCCACCACCAGAGCCACCACGATGGCGACCCCCAAACCCAGCAGGGGCAGGCGGGCGGTGAGGCTGGGTCGGGGGGTGGGCTCGTAGCACAGGGGGAGGGTAGGGGATCCGAAGTCAGCTTTGATGCTCATGCCTGGGATGTCGTGCCTGCCCCTAGGCTGCTTGACCTCCGCTGACCCAATCTTGCACGATGTGGAGCAGGCTAGACCAGGGGTTGGTCGAAGCGGACGCCGGTTATTACCGTGCCTTGACTCAAGTCAGGCCGACCCCCGCGTCACGATCACTGCTCGCGGTAAGGCTTAGCCTTGAGCACTTTGACCGGCATCTCCTTGCCGTTGGGCGCGGTGAATGTAGCCTCCTGGCCAGGGGTGAGGCCGAGAATGGTTTGCCCCAGCGGGGACTTCTCGGAGTACACCTCCACGTCTTCGGGGGCACCTTCACGGGAACCCAGCAGGAAAGCCATCTTCTCGCCCGCCAGCTCTACCGTGACATACATGCCGGGCTCCACAATGCCATCGTCGGCGGGAGGCTCACCGATCACCGCGTTTTCCAACAGCTGAAGGAGTTGGCGGATGCGGGCCTCTTGTTTGCCCTGCTCCTCCTTAGCGGCGTGGTAGCCACCGTTTTCGCGCAGATCGCCCTCCTCGCGGGCTGCTTCGATCTTCTGGGAGATCTCCGTGCGCCCCGGCCCCGACAGGTGATCCAACTCCGCTTTGAGGCGGTCGTAGGCATCCTGAGTCAGCCATGTGGAGGCGCCAACAGCAGTAGGGTCGGTGTTCGCGGTGGTCATGGGGACTCCTTGAGGCAAGCTTGATGTGTCAGGTCACGCTAAAGAAAAACACGGCTAACGCCGCTGCGGCGCCATCCGTGCACTGGCCACGCTAACCCAGCTGTCAAGCCTGGCGGAACTACCGTTGGGCACGACATGAGGTGACTTCGCCTTTGCTGGCAGCGCGCCGCGTGGGGACCTGGATTTGCACGTTGTCTCGCCTACGGCCCTCCATCATGACGGTCATTTCTGCCAGCCCCACGTCAAGCCCGTCGCTGGCCTGCGCCCGCGCCTGGCACACCACCGTGGAGTGGGCCGGGGCGTTAAGCGTGAAGGTCACCGTGAGCCTGGTGGCATCCTGCACGGTGTAGCCCGTGGTTCGGGCGCTCACCCCGCCGCGCATCCACCGCACTCCCGCCACCGCGACTGCCACCAGCAGTGCCACGCTCAGCCCTGCCAGCAGTGCGGCCAGCGCGCGTGAGAGCAGCAGATGCGAACGGGTGGAGGAGTTCATCCCCCTAGTCTGCCGCGCTGCGCAATAAGGTGGGGTGCTGAAAGGAGCCTCAATGCCCGACGCTTTGCGGCTGATGGCCGTGCATGCCCACCCCGACGATGAGTCCAGTAAAGGTGCTGCCGCGATGGCGCGCTACGTCGAGGAAGGGGTGCAGGTGCTGGTGGTCACCTGCACCGGTGGGGAGCGCGGGTCGGTGCTCAACCCCCGCTTGCAACACGACCAGTCGGTGCTGGACCACCTGTCGGAGATTCGGCGGCAGGAGATGAACTCCGCCCGCCAGATTTTGGGGGTGCAGCAGG
>JBDIAW010000022.1:0-37785 GCA_039812585.1 Actinomycetota bacterium
CACACCATCAACAACCTCTCGGTGGCGGTGGAGAACCTGTCCGCGTCGGAGTCACGCATCCGCGACACCGACATGGCCTCGGAGATGATGAGCTTCACCCGCTCTCAGATCCTGGCTCAGGCCGGTACGGGCATGTTGGCCCAGGCCAACCAAGCCCCACAAGGCGTGCTGCAACTGCTGCGCTAAACGCCTCACGGTTGATCTCGATGGGCAGTGGCTGGCGATCCCGGTCGCTGCCCATCGAGCTATCGCCGTCTGGTCATGATCTTTTCCCACACTCTCGTTCGTCAACCATTCCCAACCCTTCAAGGCGGTGAACCACCATGGATATTCGACATATTGCGGGCGTCACGAGCTCTGGCACCTGGAACCCCGTGGGGCCACCCGTCATCGCCACTCCACGTAGTCCAGCTGGAGCAACTCCACCAGTTGGACCCAATGTGGCCGCTGTTTCTGACGCCTATCTGGCCAACAGATCCCAGGAGGCCCTCAAGGCGGCCGCCCCAGCGCCCGATGCGGTCAAGGTCGCGGTTCATCGACGAGACGATGGGCTGACGATGATCACCTTGTATGACACGCGAACCGGTGGAGTGATCGCCTCACTGCCACCCGAAGCAGTCATCAAAGCGATCGACGAAGCACTCAGTCACCTCGATGAACAGAACAAGGACGCCAGCCCGTCCGAACACAAGGCTAAAGGGAGCTGACCATGGGGATCGGAAGCGTTGACGGCCTGATCAGTGGGATGAGCACCAGTGATGTGATCAACCAACTGATGCAGGTAGAGGCCGCCGGCCAGACCGCAATCAAAAGGCGCATCAGCAGCGCCCAAAAGGCGGTCAGTGCCCTGCAGAGCATCAACACCAAGTTTTCCGCCGTGGCCAATGCCGCCGGTGCGTTGACCAGCTATGGCGCCCTGTCGGCCATGAAGGCCACCTCCTCCTCCACCGCCGTGACCGCGACTGCCGGGACGGGAGCTCTGTCGGGCAGCCTCACCTTCGATGTCAAGGAGCTGGCCAAGGCTGAGCAGCACGCCACCACCAACAATTACGCCCTGACCGACACTGTGGCGGGCGGCACCATCAGCATCACCCAGGGTGGGACGACCAAGGACATCTCCATCACCGACTCCAGCCTGGAGGGTGTGGTCTCGGCCATCAACGCCGCCAAGACCGGAGTGCGCGCCTCCGCAGTGCAGGTTTCCCCGGGCCAGTACAAACTGCAGCTGACCTCCACGAGCACCGGCACCGCTGGTGCGTTTAGCGTCAGCGGCCTCAGCGTGGCCGAAACCACGATGGTGGCTGGCTCCGACGCCAAGCTGCACATCGGCCCCGCCGGTGGGGGCTACGACATCACCTCGTCCACCAACACCTTCACCGGGGTGCTTCCCGGGGTGAACATCGCCGCCACCAAGGTGGAAGACGGCATCACGGTTGATGTGAAAACTGACACCGAGGGCATTGCCAAAAAGGTGCAGGACTTGGTCACCGCCATGAACGCCGCGCGCGATGAGCTGAACAAGCAGTCCGCATTCAACACTGATGATTCCAGTAAAAACGGCCCTCTGCAGGGAGATTTCCTGGTTCAAAGCCTGACCAACTCCCTCTCCGGTGCGATCACCCGCGTGGGCGTCGGGCAGAGCCTTTCCGCCATCGGTATCCAACTAGGCCGCGATGGCAAAGTCAGCTTCGACAAGGAGAAGTTCAGCGCCACCCTGGAGTCTGATCCGGGCAAGGTCAACGCGCTGATGGGCCTGTCCAGCAGCTTCACCGGCTCGACCACCGGCGTCACGGTGAACTCCATGGGAAATACCACCACCAGCGGCGACCACTCCCTGGTCATCACCCAGGCCGCCACCCAAGCCAGCGCAAGCTACGACATCAGTGCGGTATCAGCCGGGCAAGCCTACGCGGTCACGTTGAACGGCAAGACCGCCAGCTACACCGCCGTCGATGGCGACGACGTGGCTCAAGTGCTGGCGGGGCTGCGTACCAGCGCCTCCAGCCAGGGAGTCAACCTCTCGGCCAGCGCCACCGGCAACCGTATCGACTTCACCGCCAACAACTACGGCTCCTCGCAAACCTTCAGCCTGGCCGATGTGGCCGGGGTGAGCTCCAGCACCGCTGCGGGAGTCGATGTGGCCGGCACCATCGACGGCAAAGCTGCCACCGGATCGGGGCGCTCCCTGAGCCTGGCCGCGAATGGCACCAGCGATATGACCCTGACGGTCACCCTGACGGCAGCCCAGATCGCGGCCGGCAATGGCACTGGCACGCTCAACCTGCAGGCCGGTTTCGCCCAGCGGGTCAAGGCGATGGCCAAGAGCGCCTCCGATTCCGGTACCGGGCAGATCACCACCGCCATCGACCGGCGCAACAACCTGATCAAGGGGTTCAACGACCAGGTTGATGCCTGGGATGTACGACTGGAGTTGCGACGCAGCTCCCTCAAGCGCCAGTTCAACAACATGGAGGTGGCGTTGGGGAAGATGAAGAGCCAGAGCAACTGGCTGGCCGGGCAACTGTCCGGACTCATGCGCTAACCACTCCCCGTGCCCCTGCGCTGATCCGGCTTCACCCCACCAAACGAATGGATGATCATGGCCGCCGCTTCTTTGCGTAACCGCTATGTCAACGACAGCATCACCACCGCCAGCCCCGCCCAGTTAGTGGCCATGCTGTTCGACCGCCTGGTGTTGGACCTGCAGCGGGCTGCCGCCGCACAGCGCTCACGCCAGCGCGAACAGGCGCACCTGGAGTTGACCCACGCGCAGGACATCATCACCGTCCTGGCCAACAACCTGGAGCCCAGCGCCGGCCAGATTGCCACCAATCTTGGGGCGCTGTACACGTTTTTGCACGCAGAGCTCGTGCAGGCCAACGTGAAGAACGACCCGGAACGCACCGAGTGGGTGCTCTCAGAAGTCGAGCCCCTGCGCGATGCGTGGCGCCAGGCTGTAGGGGGAGAGACTCCCGCTGCTGCGACTGTTGGCGCCGTTGGGGCGGGGCCGAATCTTCCGACCCAGCAGGGCGCACCTGGCACCTACGGCTCCCACGGCTCAGTGGCCGCCGCCTCCTCCAGTTCGATGCTGGGCCGCCTGGCATGAGCATCGGCAGCTCCAGTTCTCCTGTGCGACGGATAGCTGGCGGCTGGCGGGGTTCGCGCGTGGAGAACGCGTCAGCCTCGGCGCGTACCCGTGCCCGCAGCACCGGCGAGGATCCCGAAGGCTCCAGCGAGGAAAACGCGGCCTGGGTAGCTGCGTGGAGCGCCGCCCTGGACGAGCTGGAACTCGACGTCGAACAGGCCGAGGCTCTGCTGGAGCAGGGCAGTGCTAACGAGACCAGCGACCCCTCCCTCGGTGCCGCACTGGTCCCCTCCCCCCGCCAGCACCCCCCTGCCAGCCGGGCTCCGGCCCGCGCACGCAACGGCTCCCTGGCCAGCGGCACGGCGACCCGACGCCTAGCTGATGCCTACAATCCCTTGCCCGGTAAGCACTTTTCGGCGATGTCTGGTCAGGCAGGCAGCCCCGCCAACCCCGAACAACTGGTCGCCGCCGCCCGCGAGGCCGCCGCGCAGGAGGCACAGGCCCTGGCCGCCGAAGTGTCTCTATCGAGCGAGCACGCCGTGGGATTTTCCGGAGTCAACCAGCAGGCATGGGCACACGACTTTGCCCCCCCTTACGACGGAGACCCTCCGCCGGAGGGCTCGAGCGACCTGCAGTGGAACCCTCCCGCGCTGCCCGGGCCCATGCCGGCGGAGTTGACCCAGCGTGCCTCGGCTCTGCTGGGCCGCCAACTGGCGGTGGCCCAGTCCCTGGCCCGCGCCATGCTAGGCAACCGCCAGCAGCACGGCCTGCTTGAGCGCATGGATCACACCCCCAACGAAACCCGCAGCGCCTACTTCGACCACCAAGCCTGACCCGTGCCGCCGCTGCGCCGGCGAGCCCCCACTGGTTGACGCTACTGGGCACCGAGCCCCCTCTGGTTGACGCTGCTCGCGCAGTGGCGTCAACCAGTGGGCCCAAAACGGCGAGTGGCGTCAACCAGTGGAGGGGGTGACTGGGGTGGCGGGCGGGGTGGCGGGGCCGGGGGCCTGTGGATAACCTCAGCAGGGGGGAGAGAAAAGCGGCACGATGAGGTGCCATGAGTGCTCCCCGGGTGCCGCCTCCACTGCGACCAGAAGACACCGTGATTCCGGGTCAGGTGTTGTCGACCCACGAGGTACTCCAGCTGGGAATCACGTACGGTCGGTTGGCGTTGCTGGTGAGAAAGGGGCTCTGGCGGCGCATCATCCCCGGCTTTTACACCCCGACCGCACCAGCTGGCCAAAGCCCGGAATGGTCCGCGATGGCTATTGCTGGGCAGCGAGCTTTCGGTAGCCAGGCGGTGGTGGGCCTGTCCAGCGCTGCTCGACTGCACGGGGAGGCAATGGTTTCGCTCTTGCAACCCACCCTCGACCAGGATCTCCATCTGATCATGTCTGCTCTAGCTCCCAAGCGCCGGCAACCCACAGTGTTAGCCCGTGATACACGCATTCGGTTGCACTGGCGGCAACTGGCCGAACACGAAGTGACGACCCTGCAGGGGGTGAGGGTGACCACACCCGCGCGTACCGTCCGCGATCTGCTGCCCACTCTGGACCGGGTGCGGGGGGTGTGTCTGCTGGATGCCGCCCTGGAGGCCGGCTGGCTCAGCCACGAACAGCTGCCCGACCTGCGCAAAAGCCTGGCCCATACTCCTGGAGCGCGCCACATACCCACCGTTATCGCCTGGGCTCGGCTGGGTGCGCAATCTCCTTTGGAGACCCGGATGCGCCTTGCGTGCCAGCAGGCTGGGCTACCTCCTGACCAGTTGCAACTGCCAGTCATCGACCGAGGCAGGCTGCTTGGTTATGCGGATATGGCCTGGAGTCGTGGCGCAGGCACGCTCATTGTCGAGTGCGACGGCAAGAAGTACCACGACGTGCCCGAGGCCCTCTACAAGGACCGCTTTCGCCACAACAACTTCCAGGTGGCCGGCTACATGATGCTGCGAGTCACCTGGTCCGATGCGCTCAACCCCGCCCAGGCCATCCACACCATCCGCCGCGCCCTGTCCTCCCTCTCCCACCCCGCCCGGCCCCGACCCCACTAGTTGACGCTGCTGCGCCAGCAAGCTCCACTGGTTGACGCTGCTCGCGCAGTGGCGTCAACCAGTGGGGGCGAAACGGCGAGTGGCGTCAACCAGTGAAGGTCCGCACCGGGCGTGGGGTCGGGGCCGGGCGGGGAGGGGTTAGCCAACCTCGGAGGCCTGCAGGAGCAGCTCCGCTAGATCGGGGCCGGGGTCACGGGAGCGGGCGAACTCGGCGATGACCCGCTCGCGGTGGGTGGATTCCAGGCTGAGGATGAGCTGGGCCAGACCCTCAATGGGCCGCTTACCCCACAGCAGCAGCAGCAGGTTGCCATACCCTGCGCCCCGACCGGAGTGGGTCATCAACTGCAGCCCGTTAGCCAGAGCCTCATCCACCTCCCCACAGTTGGCGGCGGCCAGCATGCGCGCCTCCACGACCGGGGCGGCATCGGTGGTCACCCCGTAGGAGGACACCAGCGTCTTGATCTTGCGCAGCAGCGGCAATGCCAAGGCGTAGCGGTCGGTTTTCATGTAGACCTCCGCCTCCAGCCAGTCGAAAAAGTCGCGATGCTCGCAAGTGGCACGCAGATGCGCGACCCACTCCAAGGCCTCTTCGTACTGGCTGGTGTCGATGAGGGTGCGCACCAAATACTCTGCAGCAAGGGCGGCAAAGGGGCCCTTTTCGGGCACTTCCAGGGCTTTGCGGTAGGCGCGCTGGGCGGCCTTTACGTCCATTGCCGAGTGCTGCGCGCGACCCCACTCGAACAGACTGCGGGCCAGCTCAATCTGGTCGCGCACCGACAGCCCTTGCGGGATGGGGGCCAGTGTGGGGTCGGGTTTGGCCAGAGCAGAGGAGTCCACCTCCGGCTCAGCGGCCCCGGATTGCTCCTCGTTGCGTGGCTGGGGAACGGAGGGCAGGCTCTTGATGTCGTCGATGGCGATGGCGGTATTGCGCCGCCCTTTGGCCGCCCGGGCCTCGCCGGGGACCCAATGGTGATGAATGCGGAAAATATCCGTGGGCATCTCCACCATGGTCAACGCCGCCAGCGTTCCCTTCACCCGTGGAACTTCGTGCACACGTCGGACAAATTGCACCCGCTTGCGCAACATGATCTTGGGAAACAGATGCTCGCTCATCGCACGCTTCTGGGGGTCGACGTTGGTGATGTTCACCTTCGCCGAGTCGGTCTTGTTGCGATAGTGGGTGAGGAAGCGGGCCAACAGCTGCGGGTCGCCCCACACGGTCTCGTCAGCGTCGATGGTTGCCACCCAAGCCGTGCTGGCCATCGCCAGCGACTCGTTGCGCGCGCGGGAGAAGTCGGCGTCCCAGTACCCCTCCTGCACCGTGGCCCCCAGACGCCTGGCGATCTGCACCGTTGCGTCGGTGGAGCCAGTGTCGTAGATGCACACCTGGCTTAGCGTGGGCCGCAAGCACTCCAAGGAGTTCAAGCAGCGCTCGATGATCGCCTCCTCGTCTTTGACGATCATGCAGACGGTCAGTAGTCCAGTCGGAGCAGTGGGCATGTGGCCATCGTCTCTCATCGCCACTGGTGTGGCTGACCCGGCCCAGCTAAACCAAGCGGGGGTAAAAACTGATCAGCGCTAGGCCTCAAGCTGGGCGCGGCAACCACCGAAATCCCTCATTGAGCACGGATTGCTCACCAACACGCCACGGACCAGGCGCCACCCTCCGGTGATCACCAGCACATCGGATGTGACTAAGGCGGACCGCGTGTTTAACGATCTCACCTCCGTGGTGCTCCACACTGCCCTGGGTGGGCTGATGAGCCGCCAACGCACCGTTGCTGACAACGTGGCCAACATCCAAACGCCCCGGTTTCTGGCCGGGCGGGTGCAATTCGAGGACGCCCTGCGGGCTGCCGTGGCCGATGGCAACCCCACCGAAGCGGCCGAGGTGACCCCCAGCCGCGCCCCCTCCTTGGAGCCCACCCGCGAAGACGGCAACAACGTCAACCTCGACCGAGAAACCCTGCTGGGCAGCGAAACCTCCATGCAGTACCAACTGCTGCTGCGCGCCCTGGACAGCAAATACGGGTTGATCAAGACCGCCATGCGCAACAACTAGCCTCGCCCTGCCACTGACGAAGGAGCACCCATGGGACTGTTTGGAGCACTGGAGATTGCCGGTAGCGGCATGACCGTTCACCGCAAATGGCTGGATGCGATCTCGGACAACCTCGCCAACATCAATACCGTGCGCCCCACCAGTGGTGAGGCGTTTCGCCAGCGTTACATCGTGGCCCAGGCCGTCGACTACGGCAGCGGCCAAGGTGGAGTGACCGTCGGCGCAGTGCTCTACGGCGACCCGCAGGGTCGGTTGGTGTACAACCCGGAGCACCCCCTGGCCGACGAGGGCGGCTACGTGCGCCTACCCACGATCAACCTGGGCGACCAGATGACACAACTGATCATGGCCCAGCGGGGCTACCAGGCCCAAACGGCCACCATCGAGCGCGCCCAGACCGCCTACAACGCGGCCCTACAGTTAGGTAAGAGCGCATGATCCCCGCCCTGAGCGCCCTGACGGGGGCCTCCACCATCGGCCCATCCTCTGGCATCGGCCAGGCCTTGGGTCCGGTCATCCCCACCTCCATCGACGGGCAGGTCGGTTTAGCTCCGGCTGAAAAAACCGCCCTGGGCGGCGGGGGCCTCAGCTTCGGCCAGATCCTGGCCAACCAGATTGCTGGGGTGCAGAACCTTCAAAACGTGGCTGACCTCAAGGCAACCCAGGCCGCCACTGGTGACCTCAGCGATATCCACGATTACATGATCGCCAGTAGCGAGGCGGCCCTGGCCACCGACCTGACGGTCGCCGTGCGTAACAAAGCCCTGGAAGCCTTCACTGAGATCATGAGGATGCAGCTCTAATGGGTCCACTTTTCGCTAAAGCGCTCAAGCGCATCACCGGCACCGTCGGTGAGTTCACCAACGGCCAAAAGCTGATCAGCCTGGTGGCCGTCATCAGCCTGCTCGTAGGCGGATACTTCCTCTACCGCTGGGCCAGCAAGCCCAGCTACGCTCCGCTGTTCACCAGCGTCTCAGCCGAGGACGCCAGCGCCATCGTGGAGGACCTCAATGCTGCCGGTGTGCCCAATGAGCTAGCCGATGGCGGCAACACCATCCTGGTGCCACGCGATCAGGTCTACAGCGAACGCGTGCGCCTAGCCGGTAAAGGTCTGCCCGCTGGAGACACCACCACTGGTTACCCTCTGCTAGACAAGCAGGGGATCACCACCAGCGAGTTCCAGCAGCAGATTGGGTACCAACGCGCCCTGGAGGGTGAACTCACCAAGACGATCAAGGCGATTGACGGAGTCAACAACGCTGTGGTGCATTTGGCGATCCCCAAAAAGGACGTGTTCGCCGACAAAACTGGCCAGCCCACCGCCTCAGTGTTGGTCTCCACCCAGCAGGGCAAGGAGCTCACCCCCGACCGAGTGCAGGCTGTGGTCCACCTGGTGGCCAGCTCCGTGGAGGGGCTGAACCCGAATCAGGTCACGGTGGCCGACGCCAGCGGCAAAGTGCTCTCCAGCACCGGCGAGGGGGGTGGCGCGGCGGGAGACCAACGCAACCAGCAGACTCAGGACTACCAAACCCGCCTGGCCGCAGCGATCCAGCAGCAGTTGGAGCGAGTGGTCGGCCCCGGCAACGCTTTCGTCACCGTCAATGCCGACCTGGACTACGACACCACCACCCGGCGCAGCCGCAGTTACAGCGACTCCAACGCTAAGCCGTTAGCGGAAAGCTCCACCTCCGAGACCTACACCGGCAACGGCTCCGGCCAGTACGCCGTGGGAGTCCTGGGCCCGGATAACGCTGCCGCTGTGGATCGCACCACCGGGGGCACCGGCTCGGGCAAAGACCCGAACACCTACAACAAGAAGGCCAGCCAGCTGCAAAACCCGATCAACCAGATCGACGAGGAGCGGGTGGCCGCCCCGGGTACGGTACGCAGCCAGGGAGTGTCGGTGCTGATCAACTCCAAGGCAGGCCCGGGCGTGGACCCCGCTGAGATCGAACGCCTCGTGACCTCCGCTGCCCACATCAACACCCAGCGCGGCGACCAGATCACCGTCAGCGCCCTGCCCTTCGACCAAACCGCGTCCGATCAGGCGCAAAAGGCGCTGGACGAGGCTGCCGCTGCCGAAAAGAAGGCAGGCCTGTTCAAGGCAGGTCGCACCCTCGCCCTGCTGTTGGTCATCTTCCTCATGCTCATCATGGCGATCTTCGGTGGCCGCAAACGCGCCAAGCAGGCTGCCGCGCTGCGTCGAGCCGAGTTGGAGATGATGCAGCGGCGCATGACCGAACTGGAGATTGAGCGGATGAAAGCCCTGGAGGGGACCCGTCTGGAGCTGGAGGCCGCCGAGACCGAGGCCGGCAAGCTGGCCCAGGTGCGCGATGAGGTGGGTGAGTTGGTCGAGCAGCAGCCCGACGAAGTGGCCCAGCTGTTGCGCGGCTGGCTGGCCGATCGGAGGAGTTAACTCACCATGGCTGCCACCGCTGAAGCTCCCACCTCTGCGGCACCCTCCACTGAGGTCGTACCCGCAGCGAAGAAGTTCGACATCAACCGGGTCTCCGGTCTGCGTAAAACGGCGATCCTGCTGGTCAACCTGGGCCGCGATGCCTCCTCGCGCGTGCTGTCCCAGATGCGCGACACCGAGGTCGAGCAGATCATGGCCGAGATCGTCAAACTCAATTCGGTGCCTGCCGAGGAAGCGCGCGCCGTGTTCGAGGAGTTCCAGGGCATGGTGCAGGCTCGCGCCTTCGTCGTGCAGGGCGGCATGGGCTTTGCCCAAGAGCTGTTGGAAAACTCGATGGGTCCCGAACGCGCCAAGGAGATCCTCGGCCGTCTGCAAGCCGCTCACGCACAGATGCCTTTCCAATTCCTGCACAAGGCTGACCCGCGTCAACTGCTGTCGTTTCTGCAGGATGAGCATCCCCAAACGATGGCTCTGGTGTTGGCTCATATGAGCGCCGATCAGGCCAGCATTGTGCTCTCCGGCCTCAACCCGGCCCTGCAGGCCGACGTGGCCCACCGCATTGCCAAGATGGAGCGCACCTCCCCTGACGTGATCCGCCAGGTGGAGCGCATGTTTCAGGCCAAACTGTCTTCGGTGCTCCAACCCACGGAGCTTTCCACCGTCGGCGGGTTACAACCCTTGGTCGACATCATCAACCGCGCCGACCGAGCCACTGAGCGTCTGATCCTGGAAGGTTTGGAGGGGCGCGACCAAGAGCTGGCCGAAGAAGTCCGCAGCCGCATGTTCATGTTCGAAGACATCGTGCAGCTCGACGACCGCTCGGTGCAGTTGGTGCTGCGCGAAGTCGAGTCGGTCGATCTGGCCACCGCCCTCAAAGGCGTCACCGAGATGGTCAAAGGCAAGATCACCAAGAACCTCTCCGAGCGCGCTGCCGAGAACCTCATGGAGGAAATCGACCTGCTGGGTCCAGTGCGCCTCAAGCAGGTCGAGGAGGCCCAGGCCAAGGTCGTGCAGACCATCCGCCGCCTGGAGGAGGCGGGCACCATCACCATCCGTCGCGGAGCCGACGACGAGTTCGTGGCTTAGTCACTGAGGCAAGAACGCCCTGGCAGCGGTGGCCGCAGCACAGGTCATGGAGCAGGCCGGGCAGTGGGCCGGGCCGGTGCGCGTGGCCGACTGAGCCACCCTGGTGGAGTGCCTCACCCTAGCTGAAATGATCGTCACCGTTATGACCAAGATCAGACATCACCAATGCGGAGGGCGTGGGATTCGAACCCACGGTTGGTTGCCCAACAACGGTTTTCAAGACCGTCGCACTAGGCCACTATGCGAGCCCTCCCGGCATCCCGTGGTTCCAGTATGCCAGGCCAGCAGGGGTGGGGCAGCACAGTTGTCTAGGACCGGCCTTGGGATTGACGCCAGTCTGTAAAGGCCAACGAGAAGCCGATGGCCCCGGCCACCACCCCCACACCGAACAACAACGCAGCCCATGCGCGCCCTCCGGTGTGAATAGCAGAGATCAACATCACGAGACTGGTGAGGAAAATTGCTCCCGTGAGCAGCAAAAATAGCGGCATCAACCAGGCTGGCCCTGTCTGGGGTTGACGAGGCGCAGAAAAACGATCCGGCTCGCGACGGTAGGAGGGAGTCGGGGGCATCTCATAGGGATCGCGACCCTGCTGGTATCCCTGACCCGGATAGCCGGACTGTTGCGGCGGTGGATAGGAACCGTATCCAGGCATGGCCTGAGTGTCGTCCTGGCGGTCGGGACGCTGCCAATGCGAGGGAAATGCCGGGCTTTCTGACATGTCGTACACCCTTCGTGTGGGGAAACGGGCAGTTAAACGTGGCCGTCAGGCCGATGCCATCCGGCGCTGGGTCGCCATTGGCGGGCAGCAGGGAAATCGTCTGCGACTAATGCTGCCAGTTCGCGGTAGGCCTCGCGGGTCGAACGACGCAAGTCGTCCAACTCAACAGTGGCGCCAGCCTCCAACTGCGGATCCCAAGGGATCTGCACTACAGCTCGGCAGCGGGCAGCAAAGTGCTCTTCCAGCTTTTCCACGTCCACAGGGGAGCCTGCCGTGCCATTGTGCACCGCTGAGATCACCGCTACCGAACGCTCCACCAAATGCCCATAGCCGTGAGCATCCAGCCAGTCCAGGGTCGCGCTGGCGCTTCGGGCCCCATCAAGGCTAGGGGAGCTGACGATGATCAGCGAATCGGCCATGGCGAGCACCCCGCGCATCGCGTCGTGCAACAAACCCGTTCCGCAGTCGGTGAGGATCAGACTGTAGAAGTTCGACAAAATCTGCACTGCGTCGCGATAATTCTGCTCGCTGAATGCTGAAGAGATGGCCGGATCAGCATCGGAGGCCAACACCTCCAGTCGCGAGTTGGACTGGGAGGTAAAGGCCCGCACATCGGAGTAGCGCGTGATCGAGCCCTGCGCACGCAGGAGGTCGCGCACGGTTTTATCAGTCTCGCGTGGCACTTTCTCGCCCAGAGTCCCACGGTCGGGGTTAGCGTCCAGGGCCACCACTCGGTCTCCGCGGACGGAAGCGAAGGTGGAGCCCAGCCCTGCGGTGGTGGTGGTCTTGCCCACCCCTCCCTTGAGGCTAATGACGGCCAAGCGATGCGAGCCCATCAACGGAGTGCGGATGCGCGCGTTCTGCTCGCGTTCGCGCAGCTCCGCTGCGCTAGGTCCCAGGTTGACGTAGCCCAGCGTGGCCTTGTACAGTTGCCGCCTCCAACCGCTGTGCGGACGGGAGATCCCCCGCTTGCGCAACACAGTCTCGGCAGTGAGGGCCTCCGAGGTCGGGCGGGCCGTGTCGGGACGCATCGCTGCCGGCCCCGCAGGCTGCGGCGGTGCCGCCATAATGCTGTGGCGTCCGGTCGAGGCGTCCTCCCATGCCTGAGGCATCCCGGCGTTGACTGCGGGAGCGGAGCGTGGGGGCTGCGGGCGTTGAGGGTTCGCCCGCTCCGGCTCTGGGCGCTGCAACTCGCGGGGAGCAGGGGGCTGCTCGGTGAAGCTCGGCGTGGTGTCGGGGTGCGGCCTAGGAGCAGCCGGTGGCAGACCGAGTAACTCCTCGGGCGTGGGGTGCGCTAAAGGAGCAGCAGGCGCACCCATCGGATCAGTCAAGGGGGCGTTGAAGGCAGCAGTGGAACGAGCCTGTTGCGGTGGAGGTGGCGGTGGCGGTTGGGGCGGAGCGACCTGCCAACCGGCGGAAGCAGGCGGCGGAGGTAGCTGCTGCCCACCGCCCACAGGGCCAGCAGCGCGGAACTGGGTACCCAGGGCGTTGTGGCGCTGCGGGTCGGGCGGCGGGGCCATGGGCGAGCCCCACGCTGAGCGGTGGGGGTCGGTCGTGGGCATGCCAGGTCGATCCCACGGCTGCGAGGGGTCTGGCCCCACGGGCCGTACCCCGGGACCGCCAAACTGACCCTGACCTTGTGGCTGTGGCTGGGTCTCGGGACGAGGACCGTGGCTTTGCGGCCAGGGGCCTGGTACTCCCGGCATCCCCGCCATAGCGCCGGCAGACAAGCCCGGGCGCGGGCGTTGCTCATACCCACCGGGGCCGAAGGGGCTCTCTTGGTTGAAGTCATCCTCGGTGAGCTCGTCTGAGTCTCTCTTGAACAACCCCCGCAAGCCTTTTTTGGACTTTCTGCCTGGGGTTGCCCTGCCGTACGGGTCGTTACCTTGCTCTAATTGTGAGAGGGGCACCGTTTCGGGAACCGGCAACCGGGCAGGCCCACCAGGACCCATCTGCCCAGGGCGACCCCCGGAGCCACTGCCCATGGGAGTGGTTTCAGGAACCGGCATACGCGGCGGTCCCGACGGAGGCTGAACCCCCGGTCCAAAGCCAGGCGGCTGCTGCCGCTGATTGCCTCCACGCATTGAGGGATCCATCCCCGGTCCAGGTCCCATCGAGCCAGGCCCCATCGAGCCAGGTCCCATGGGCTGGGCTGGTGCAGGCCTACCCTGCGCAGCAGGGCCAGAGTCCTCACGCCGCATCCAGTTGGGGCCTTGGAACACCGGCTCACGCTGACCGGGCGCACCTCCAACACCCCGGGGGTCCGGCCCTGGTGACTGGTGGTGTTGCGGGGCAGGCTGAGTAGCTGGAGCTTGATCTGCTTTGAGAGCATTGAGAATCTCGCTGAACTCACGCCGCCATTCATCAGGAAACAGCGATGCTCCATCGGAACCCTTAGAGCCTGGCGTGGGCGTACTAGGCGCACCGGCTCCGCTGGCGGACAAGAAGTCGGTCATGCTCGCGTGAGGAGAACCCGCCCGCAATGTCTGAGCCTGCTCAGGGCTGAGTGGGCGCGCCCCCGCAGGAGGTGGGGGAGCGTCAGCGTCGGTTGCGGAGGTGGATTTCTCATTGGCCACTACGTCAATCCCTATCCGTCTCGTCGGCAATCACTGCACAAGCCTGCGTCGCACCAGGTGCCGCCACCGTGCACAGCACTGCTTAGACAGTAAGCCGCATGGAGCAAATTTTTGCAAGGTTGGGCAGGTTTCCCTCCTGTGCCGACCCCGTTTGTTGCTCACGCTGCGTCGTTATCGCCCACCTGGGTGAGCCTTCGACAGGCGGAAAACAGGACTGACAGTGATCAGGTTGCCCCTTTTCGGTGATGGCAACCTTGAGGAGCACGGGCCGCTTTCAGGGAACAATCTCCACAGCGTCCGCGTCCGTCTGCAAGGCGAGTTAGCTCTGCGTATGAGGATCAGGGTTGGAGTGACGCAGGGTTTGGGTGAGCTCGTGGAACTGCTGATCGGTCTGTTCATCTGGGCTCAACGCGAAAGGAGGGGTAGCGCCGACTTGCACCTGGGCAGTCTGGGGCTGCTCGGGGAAAGTAGCGAACGCGTCGCGATACGCCAGTGTCTCCATCGGCACCTCTGCGGCGGCCTCGATGGGGGCAGCCTGTGCAGTTGCTTCAGGAGTGGCCATGACGAAAGCAGGCTGAGGTGCCGGAGGGAGCACCGGCGCAGCGGGCGGGGCAAGAGATGCCGCGCTGGCTGGGGGAATCTGGCCCATCACGCTCATCTCGTGCTGGGGCAGCTGCGGTGCTCCCACCTGTGTGGCGCTAGAGCTGGGAGCTGGCGGTGGGGCCATCGCTACTGCGCTGGCCTGCGCGGCAGGTACCGCTGCAGCCACCGACACCAGCTCAGGCTGTGGGTAGAGGGAGTGCGGCATGGCCTGCGTCTGCGGTGGGGCCGGCTCCGGTGGAGCCGTCTGGGCCTGCACAGCGTTAGAGAGTTGCGCGGAGGTCATCTCCCGCCGTTGCGTGGGGATAGGAGAACCTGGCAGCACACTGACTCCAGCGCTGTAACGCAACGCTGGAGGAGTCTGCGCAGCTAACTCGGGCACCTGCTCCTGTAAAGCAGGCTGGGATTGGGCGTGAAACTCTTGAGCAGCTTGGGCAAAAGCGAAGTTAGCCTGCCCCGGCAACTCCGCTAAGGGGGGGGCGGAGGTGGTACTGGGGGTCGGCTGCATCGGGAGGGGCTGCATGGGGATCGATGCCGCCGGCTCCGCAGCAACACTGGCCTGCTGCTGGTACGAGATGGGCTGCCTGGTCGCGACCAGCAGCGAGGAGGGCAGGGCCACCGTGGCAGCCACCCCCGAAGGCTCGGCAGGCGCCAGCCGCACCGACAGACCAACCGCGCGAGCGGCCTCCCCTGCCACACACAGGTTGAGCTCCTGACGGCTGGCCTGGCGACCCACGGGTTGCAGCAGGCAACGGGTCGCCACATCGATCTGGTGTTCAGTCAGGCCGAAGCTGTTCTCCCTCGGCACGATGGTGGGCTGATTGGGGGAGCCAGCACCCAAAGGCTGGTCGCTGATCACCAACTGCATCCCATCATGGGTGACAGTCATCTGCACCAGCGCATACGCCTGGGCAGCTGACAACAAGGGCTCCAGCAGGTTGGCTACCACCATCACCAACGTGTCGGCCACACTCGCGCTTACCTGCCAGGGCGTCAGGCTGGCTTCATCCAGATGCACCCGACCCACCGCGCCGCAAGTCTGCGTGGCCTGGTAGACCAACGCTGCGACCGAGGAGGGTTGGCTCGTGCGCAGCGGGGTCTTGCCGGCGCTGACCAGTTGCACTGCATCCAACGCGCCTTGCATCTGCCAGGCCACCTGGGCGGCTTGTTCCGGGCTGGCGCTGTGGCTGTGCTCCAGGTAGCGCTGCACGGCTTGACTGGCGTGCTCCGCCAGGGCCATCACTGCATCCTGGCGGTCCCACTCAGGGCCGCGCCACGGCGAGGCCGCCACCACCGCTACCGGAGCGGCAGCAGCCACCAGGGGGGCGGGGGTCGCAACCCCCAACGGTGCGCTCGACGGTTGGGAGGGCAGGCTGGGATGGGAGAGGTGGTCCTGCCCCACGGCAAAGGCGTCACCATGAGGCATGTCCATCTGCGAGGGCAATCGAGAGGCAGGGCCCGCCTTGCTGCTATGGCTCGCCTTACGGCCTCCTCTAGCCATGATCAACCCCTTACTCCGTAGAACTGGCAGGGCCAGAAGCACCGACATCACACACACCAGCGCCACCAAGACGGTTATGGGCATGGATCAACCCTCTCCGGTGCTTCGGTACGAAGGCCGACGATTCTTCCCCGCCCTTTCGGCCGTATCAAGGACAAACTGAGCCGTTCTTGGGCCCGCTCGAACGGGTGAGGCTCAGGCAAAGATCATCCCCGGTCTTGGTGTCATGGACCAAGATTGAGCTATGAGTAGCTCACTTCCCCCCATTGGCCTGCCCGCCTTTGCTGGATTCCCGATCTACGCCGGGCAGCCCGACCCCGAGCAGCCCCGCGACAGTGACCAGCCTGGGGCCGAGCAACGCATCGTCATCATCGGACCTGATCACACCGTGCTGGGCACCAGCACCCAAGTGCCCGACGGGGGTCAGATCGCCGCAGCAGTGGCCCATCTTGACCAAGACGAGCCCCAAGCGCCTGCCGTGGACACCGACCCTGCCCGGCCTCAGCGCAAGACCGATATCACCGAGATTGTGGAGGAGCCAGCCAAGGTCATGCGCATCGGCAGCATGGTCAAACAGTTGCTCGATGAGGTGAAATCTGCCCCCTTAGATGAAGCCGGACGCACCCGGATGCGTGAGATCCACGCCACCTCGATCACAGAGCTCGAGTCGGGTTTGTCTGCCGAGCTGGTCGCCGAGCTACACCGCCTGCACCTGCCATTCGGGGAGAACTCGGTACCCTCCGAGGCCGAACTGCGCATTGCCCAGGCCCAACTGGTTGGCTGGCTGGAGGGTTTGTTCCACGGCATTCAGACCGCGATCATCGCCCAGCAAATGTCAGCCCGGGCGCAGATGGAGGCTGGGCTTCGCCGTGCCCTACCCGGCGGGAGCGACTCCGGGCCTAGCGGCGGGGCGACCGGCCAGTACCTGTAGGGCCCCCTCTGCTTGCTGCCCAGGCGTTGTATTCGGCCTCCACGCGGCCAGCGGTGAGGCTGAGTGCTTCTAGGTCAACTCTTGGCCTTTTGGGGCCTCCGGTGGCCCCCTGTAGAGCACGGAAAACCTCCAACGACATCGGAGGACCCACATGTGGAGCCCGCGGTCCCATCCCCATCACGCCACCTCCACTGGTTCGAGCACGTCCTGCCCCAGGAACGGGCGTAGGACCTCGGGGACCACGACCGAACCATCGGCTTGCTGATTGTTCTCCATAATCGGAACCAAAGCGCGGGGAACGGCGATCAGGGTGCCGTTGAGGGTGGCCACCGGGCGGGTATCTCCACCCTCGGCATCACGCATACGCACCCGCAGCCGCCGCGCTTGAAAGTCCAGACAGTTGGAGGTCGAGGTGAGCTCCCGGTACTTGTCTTGGGAGGGGAACCAGGCCTCGCAGTCGAACTTGCGCGCCGCCGACAGCCCCAGGTCGCCAGCGGCAGTGTCGATGACTCGGAAGGGCAGACCCAGTGAGGTAAGGAACGCCTTCTCCATCTCCAGGATGCGGGCGTGTTCGGCAGCTGCCTGCTCCAGGCTGCAGAAGACAAACATTTCCACCTTGTCGAACTGATGCACGCGGATCACTCCACGGGTGTCTTTGCCGTGGGCGCCGGCCTCACGGCGAAAACACGGCGAGGTGCCGCTGTAACGCAGCGGAAAACTGGCGGGATCAAGAATCTCATCGCCGTGATAAGCCGCAATCGGCACTTCGGAGGTCCCCACCAAGTACATGTCATCCAACTCGAGGTGGTAGACGTTGTCGGCAGCGGTTTGGTCCAAGTAACCGGTGCCGGCCATCGCCTCGGGGCGCACCAACACCGGGGGAAGCACCGGGGTAAAACCGTTGTCGTAGGCAAACTTTTGCGCATACGCCAATACCGCACTGTGCAGCCGTGCCCCTTGGCCAGTGAGGAAGTAGAAGCGTGAACCGCTGACTTTCGCCCCCCGCTCCAGGTCAATACCGCCCAGGATGCGCCCTAACTCCACGTGGTCGCGGATGGGGAAGTCAGGCTGGATCTCCTTGCCTAAGCGGCCCTGGGGGGGCAGGTGTTCCTCCAGCACGACATAGTCATCCTCGCCCCCATCGGGCACTTCGGGCAGGACCAGGTTGGGCAGCATGAGGGCAGCCTTGGTGAACTCAGCCTCAGCGAGGGTTTGCGCGGCTTCGGCCTGCTTCACCTGCTCCGCCAGCTCTTTGGTCCGCGCCAGTAGCGCCTGTTTGGCCTCGCCTTGCGCTTGCGCCACCTGCTTACCCAGCGTTTTCTGCTCGGCACGCAGGGTATCGAAGGCGGCGATGCTTTCTCTCCGCTGCTGGTCGGCAGCTAAGGCAGCATCCAGCAACTCGGGCTGCATCAAACGCCGCTTCAACGCCTCCCGCACCAACTCGGGGTCTTTACGTAGTATCTGGAGGTCAATCATGGCAGTAAGGGTAGTCTGCGCCCGGCCAATGCGCCCGCTGATTAAGCGGACCGGGCGAGCACGCCTCTTTGCTCACCAGCAGGTCGGGCTTGACGAGGCATATCAGCAGGGCCAGGTCGAGAGGCACCTCGATCGACGGTGACGGAAACGGCAACCACGCTTGGGGTGGCTGTCGCGTCAGGGTGCGAGCGGGGGGTTTCTCGCTGCAGTTGATCGGCGAGTTTCTCTGCAAATTGAGGGTCATTAAGCGTGTCGTAGAGGCCCCGTGCCACTTGCAAAAGATCGTCCCAATCAGGGCGCTTAAACATGCCCTCTTGAATGCCCCGGTTAATTAACTTATTAATTCTTGCGACTCTTTGCTCAAGGATATCCTTATTCAGGCCAGAGATTTCCTGGTTCTTCATCGTCAGAACACGAGAAAGATTTTCCTTTTCTAAGGCTAGAGAAAACCACATCCCTAATTGCTCATTTAATTCGGAGTTATCAGGAAGCGATCGAGAAAATTCCACGAGAGGCGGGTACTCTGACCCTAGCGCGAAATCTGTGAGACGAGCAGCAGTCACCCAACTAGACAGACTAAACGCATCAAGCGGTGAAGCTTTTTTGGTATTCAATACATAGTATTCTTCGACCCATCGAGCTTTGGCAATGGGCATGCCCTGCTCATCTCTGATGAGCATGTCAATTGCTTCACCATGCTCAATGAGATCTGCATCATTTAAAAGGCGGAAATCGTAGATTCTCTTCCCGTCCTGCATAAAAAAGATGTCTTTGGTCACCTGATGGATCGAGGTAGGCCAGGCGCGGAGTCCCTGAATGGCCCACTCTGCCGTGCCACCTCCTCCTCTGATGTCGTAGTACTGACCAAGCTCCTCAGGCGTGAGGAACTGTGAGGAAGGCGTCACTGGTGGGGCACTCGGGGCGGGTTGACCAGAAGGAGCCGCCGTAGGTGTGACCGATGAGCCGCCACCCGAACCGCAACCAGCCACCACCGGAAGTGCGGCTACGAGAAGGGCTGTGCAGCGCATCCGAAAACTCATAACGTCCTCCCAGGGTGATAGTCGCGATCAAACTACCCTGCCCCACCCACCCTGGATGCCCTTTTTGCGAAATTTCCGGCCCCACTCTCTTCAGGCTGCCTGTATGACCAGCGGCGCAGATGGCTGCCTTACCCAGGAAGGACCCGGGTTAGTGACTGTCCTGGGGATGGGCCTGGGTGTGGATCCGGCGCATGACCCGCTCGGAACGCGAGCCGGGCAAGCCGTCGTAAAAACGCACCCACATGGTGGTCCCCCCACCGTGGCCCTCATCAACGCCCCACTCGTCCGCTAAGGACGTGACAATGCTCAACCCTCGGCCTCCGGTCGCGGATTGCGGCACTGTCAAGACTCGGGGGCGGGTGGTACCTCCCCCGTCGTTGACCATGAGATACACCGTGGCGACCTGGGCCTCCGAGGTGGGCTGCCCGCAGGAGTGCTCAGCCCGCTCCACGGTCCACCCCAGACGCACCCGGCCCGAATCGGGTAGGGGGGAGGCGTGCTTGAGAGCGTTGCTCAGCATCTCCGAGAGCACCAAGATCGCGTCGGAGATCACCTCCTCGCCGATCCCCCGGGCGCGCAAGTCGGCTGCCAGAGCCTTGCGGGCTCCAGCCACGCTAGAGGGGTTATAGGGCAGCAAAATCGTGGGGTCGGCCCCTGGCCAACCGGGGCTCGCAGGAGGATCTGCAGGGGCGGGAACGCCTGAAATGGGCCGCAGAGACCGAGTATGATCACTGACGGAGTCTCTGCGGGTTTCCTGAGAGCCAGGGGGGGCAGCACTCAGCGCAGCAATCACTGTCCCTCCCTTACCGGCTCGAGAGCACGGAGCGCCCTGCGTGCATCTAAGCTGCAGCTGCCAGGCTGGCCACCGCGCAGTTCTACACTGCCAGAGGCCATCGGTCACCAATCACACTGGGCCCCCGAGACTCTGCGCAGCACAAGAGAAGATGATCCCTGCGTCGATCTCTAAAGCCTAAGCGTGGAAGTGGAGGCACAGTGTTGGCATTAACCGGACGACCACTGCTGATCATGACGTGGATAGCTGCTGTTGTCTTGCCCGTCACCATCCTGGTGTTGTGGTCAAAGGCTAGCTGGCCTGGACGCTTACACCAGCCCCATCAGGGGGGAAGCCAAGACGGCTCTCAGCCTGATGCACCGGCACCAAAGGCCACATCTAAGCCCCGTTTCCTGCTGATGACCAGCAGTAGAGTCCTGCTCATTATCGCTAGCCATCTGGCTGTTCTGCTGTTGGTCGGATTACTCATCAACAACGCCCCGGAGAACCGGTTTTACTCCACCTGGAAAGACCTATTGACCGAGTTCAACCACAACACTAAACCCGCAGAAATCCCCCTGGCGTTGAATATCACTGCCCTAGACGCCGGCTCGGGCAGCGTGGAAAAACGAACCATCGACGGTCACGATGTTTTGGTGTGGCTACCCCCTGGCTACCATGATCAATCAGCAGCAACCACCCACTACCCGGTGGTGATGTTCTTGCCGGGCCAGCCGTCCCAACCCACCACGGTTTTCAATCAATACAATTTCGGCAGGCTCGCCTCACAGGCCATCTCTGAAGGGAAAATCCCGCCTTTTATCGGGGTTTTCCCGCCCATCATGATCGCTGCGCCAGTGGATACCGAATGCACCGATATACCCAGCGGGCCTCAGGCCGAGACCTGGCTAGCTCACGTGGTGCCCCAGCAGATCGGCCACCAGTACCGCACCCAACCCGGGGGCCGACACTGGAGCGTCATGGGGTGGAGCACCGGCGGTTTCTGCTCCACCAAATTAGCCCTCAAACACCCCACACTGTTCGGCAGCGCTGTCAGCTTCGGTGGCCATCTCATCCCGTGGGGCAAGAAAGAGGACGCCCTGCAACGTCTGTTCAAAGGCAACGCTACGTTAATGACGCAGAACACACCTCTGGAGATTTACCGCACTCAAGGCACCCGAGGGGCACATCTGCTGCTCATCTCCGGCGAGCAGGATCACTCCACCTGGCCCCAGGTCAAACAGTTACGCGCCATGGCCCCCGGCGACACCTCGGTGACAGTCGTTCCCTTTCAGGAAGGTGGGCACAATTACAAGAACTATCGGGCGTATCTGCCCGCCGCATTCCAGTGGGTGGGGGCGACAGTCTTTCGCCCCTAAACACCGACGTCTCTGCCGATTGCCCTGAACAGTTGCGTTGGGGGCAGGCCTGATTGCGCTGACTCTGGCCGGGGTGGTGCTGCTGCAGCACCGGTGGCTCTCTCCGGTAGCTGCCTCGCCTTCTGCCCTGGTCACCACGGCTCCTGCTCCAAGCCCTCACTCCCTGACCGCAGCCGCTTCCCCGGCGCTTACTCCGGTCGTGGGGTTAGGTGACTCGGTGCTCTCCCCTGCAAGTTGCGGCTGTGACGGCATGTTGGCCGACTACGCGCAGTTGATCTCCTCGGCGTTGGGGTATCCCGTGACCTCGATCAATGTGGGTCGCTCAGGTGCCACCACCTCCACCCTGTTGGAGCAACTCCGGCAGGAGGCTGACACGCGCGCGGCAGTGCACCAAGCCGGAAGCATTGTCATCATCATCGGAGCTAACGACCTCGCCGGGCTGGATTGCCCCGACCTGAGCTGCTACCAGGCTCCGGTGGAACACACCGTGCATCAACTCGAGGAGATTCTGCACCTCACGAGCGCCCTGCGCGCCCACCCCACCACCCCCGTGCTGGTGCTCACCTACTGGAATGTGTCAATCGATGGAGAGGTGGCACTGCACCAACTCGGCGACCAGCAGGTGCGCTTGGACCGGCAGGTCACCCAACTGCTCAACGCCGGCATCACCCGCACCGCTGAGGCTGCTGGAGCCGTCGCAGTCAATCTGTATGATCCCTTTATTACGCAAACCGGAGGTAACCCCACGGGTCTGCTAGCCCCCGACGGAGATCACCCTAATGCCGCCGGAGCTCACGCGATCGCCGCCGCATTGTGGAAAGCAACCCCACCGACCTGGCTGAATTAGAACGGAGTTCTCATGCTGGCCCTGACTGGCTGGCCAGTAGTGATTCTGGTCTCTACAGCAGCCCTGGCGATCCCCGGGCTGCTGGCGTGGCGAGGGCGAGCTACCCGTTGGAGGGGCAAGGCGCTCACCACGCTGGCCGTGCTGGGATGCCAAGTCCTGGCCATTGCAGCTGTGGGCCTAGCCGTGAACAAACAGTATGTGTTTTACAGCAGCTGGTCAGACCTGGTGGGCAGGGAACCGATTCACCAAACCACCCACGAAGATTTAGGGGCTCACCGGGGCACCGGAACGATTCAGTGGATGAGCGTGCAGGGGCAAACAGTTCTGGTGTGGCTGCCTCGGCAGTACCACCAACCTGAGTTAGCTGCGACCCGCTTTCCTGTCGTGATGTTTCTGCCAGGCCAACCCTCCAAACCCTCCATTGTGTTTAAACAGTTTGAGTTCGGTGCGGTGGCCTCCCGCGTCATTGATTCAGGCCAGGTGCCTCCTTTCATTGCTGTGTTTCCACCCCTCATGGTGAACCCCCCTCGGGACACCGAATGCACCAACCTTCCCGATGGACCCCAGGCGCAGACCTGGCTTGACACCACTGTGGTTCAAACCGTGCAGGGCGCCTACCGCACCGCACCCGCCGGTGCGGCCTGGACAATCATGGGGTGGAGCGAAGGAGGGTTCTGCAGTATCAAGGTGGCGCTGAGCACCCCGCACCGCTTCGGATCAGCAGTCAGCGTGGGTGGCTACGTGCAGCCCTGGGAGACCGGCGAAGTGGCCCAGGTGTTAGCACGCGACCCGGCACTGCAGCAGGCCAACTCCCCCCTTGCCCTTTACCAACACCGCACGGGCAACTCTCCAGCCTTGCTGTTGATTTCCAGCAAGCAGGACCCTTCCTCGTGGCCCTTAACCCTGCCCTTGATCGAGGCCTCTGCGGGGGACCCCGCCGTGACTACCCTGTCCCTTGATCAGGGTGGCCACAACTACCGCACCTATCGGTCATTGATGGAGCAAGCCCTGCTGTGGGCCAGCGAGCAGTGGTAACGGAGGGTCGGGTGCAGGTGGTGACGCGGAGACGGACAGGAGCCCTGGCGGCAGGGATGGTTGGGCTGGGTGCAGTGATGGTCACTGTGCAAGCGCTGCGCCACCTCGCGCGCCTCAACCGCTACCCCAAGGCGCGCTATCAGGTGGTGGGCTTGGGAGACTCGGTGATGGCCGGGGTGGGATCATTGCGGGCGGCCATCCCTGCCCGCTATGCGAGGGAAGTGAGCGAGGCGCTGGGCGAGCCGGTGGGCAGCACCAACCTGGCGCGCTGCGGGCAGACCACCTCCGAACTCATTGAGCAACTGCGTCACGACCCAAGCAGTGGGCGGGCACTGACCCAAGCCAGTGTGGTACTGATCATCATCGGAGCCAACGACCTGGCAGCGTTGTGGAAGCCCTGGAGTAGCTCTGGCTCGACGGTGCCGGATCAGGCTGAGTTGCTAGCAACTCTGCAGAGCAACCTCCTGACGATCATCCAGTTGGTCGCTCAGCAGTGCCCACCTGCCACCCCCATCGCGCTAGGCACTTATTGGAATGTGTTTACCGATGGAGCGATGGGCAGGCTGTTGGGTGGGCGCCAACAACGGCAGGCCAGCCGCGCAGTGACCGAGGCAGCCAATGCCCACATCCAGCTCAGCGCCTCGCAGGCCGCAGTTGCAGTGGCCGACCTCTATAGCCCCTTCCACTCCAGCGGGGATGACCCGCAGCGATTGTTGGCCCTGGACGGGGAGCATCCCAACTCCGCCGGTAACGCCGCCATCACCCAGGCCTTCCTGCACGCTGTGCCCCCGACCACCCTGGCCAGCGTCATACACACTGCTGGAGGTACCTCTCATGCCCCGTGAGCTGCACTCCCCCCCTCGGGTGGAGCGCGCTGCTCGCCTGCTCACCCTGGTCTATGCGCTGGCCACAGTGGTGGCCGGCCTGTTGTGGTTGCTGTTGCGCTGGGAGCGCCGCCGTCACACCAGCTGGACCGAGCTGATCTTCAACCTGCTCAATGTGCCGATGGCCCCCACCCTGGTCTCCGTCGTCATCTTGGCCCTGATCACCAACGCTTTACTGCGGCGCAAACGCATCGGCCTGATTGCCGTGGCGCTGTTTCAAATCCTGGGCATGTACTTCGGCATCCTGTCTCTGCTACAGCTGGCTACTTTGCCGCAATTAGCCAGCTGGAACACCCACCGCGTGCTGTCGAACGAACTCGATGCCCTCGCACTGGTGGTGGGCGGGGTCATGCTCGTGGTGCTGTGGAGAATCCGTGGTGCCTTTCCCGGGCAGCTGCAACGCGGGCGGGTGTGGACCAGCGTGGCCACCCTGGTCGCAGGTCTAGGCACAGCCTTCGGGCTGACCTGGGTGCTGCTGGAGTTGACCGATGCTCCGCGCTATGCGCATCGGTGGCAGCAGGTGGTTGCGGCACTGCGCCGCAGCGTCGGCGACACCAACCCCACCTGGCGAGGGCACCTGGATGGTGTCGCCGTGTGGATCCCCCAATTGACCTCAGCCCTGGTCAGCGTGGCCCTGTTGGCGGCGGTGGTGCTGTTCCTGCGCACTGCTCGGCCAGAAAACCGCTGGTCCGGGGAGCGCGAGGTAGCCATCCGTACCTTGCTTGAGGGCATGGAGCAGCCCGACTCGCTGGGTTATTTCGCGACCCGCCGTGACAAATCCTCCATCTTTTCCCCTGACCGCAAAGCGGTGATCACCTACCGGGTGCGCAATGGGGTGTCACTGGCCTCCGGGGATCCGGTGGGTGCTCCTTCTTCGTGGAGCCAGGCCATTGCGGCTTGGCAGCGCGAAGCCCAACGCTACGGCTGGATTCCCGCCGTGCTCTCGGCCAGCGAACAGGCCGCCCGCGCCTATGCCGAGGCGGGGTTCCACCTCCTGACCCTGGGCGATGAGGCCATTCTGGAACCAGATCGCTTCAGCCTCGGTAACACCTCCCTGTCGGGCGTGCGCCACGCGGTTAAACGTGCCCAACGCGCCGGCCTGGCTGTGCAGATCCGCCGACAAGAGCAGATTGAGGAGCAAGAACTGGGCGAAATCCTGGCCTGCATTGACCTATGGCGGGGGGAGGAGCCCGACCGTGGCTTCTCGATGGCTCTGAATCGGCTTGGCGATGGCAGCGACGGCAAAACCCTCTATGTCACTGCACGTGACCACAAGCAGCAGCTTATGGGAGTGCTGACCTTCGTACCGTGGGGACGGGCAGGCCTGTCGCTGGATGTGATGCGCCGCAGCCCCTTGGCTCCCAACGGGGTGACCGAGCTGATGGTCAGCCAGCTCATGGCCGCTGCCCCCAAACTGCACCTCAAACAGGTGTCGTTGAACTTTTGCATGTTCCGTGGGGTGTATGCCGATGCTGCCGAACTAGGCGCGGGCACGTTGACACGGCTGAACTACTCCGTGCTGGGCACCCTGGACCGCTTCTGGCAATTGCAGCGTCTCTACCGCGCCAACCAGAAGTTCGAGCCCCGCTGGCGCCCCCGCTATCTGTGCTACCAGCAGGCCATCACCCTGCCGCAGGTCGCCATTGCCGCCGCCAGCTGCGAGGGTTTCCTGCCCAGCCCTCGCTGGACCCAACCTCGCATTCCCCACGTGACCCCGGCGCAACAAGCTGCCATCGCCCACCTCACCGCCGCAGCTGCGGTGCCGCCGGGGATGACCCGGCGCCGTATCTCCGACCAGTGCCGGGTGAGGCTGGAGCATCTGCAGGCGTTGGAGAACACCGGGCGCCCCGGCTACCCCGCCGGTGGGCAGGCTCCCACCGCTACGCTGGCGCAACTGAGCCACGACCTGTGGCAGGCTGACCAACCGCAGCCGGTGCGGGTGGCCGCACGGGTGCGCAGTCTGCGCCACCACGGCGGGGTGCTCTTTGCCACCCTCACCGACGATGATGTGCAGCAACAACTGCTGCTCGATGCCGCCAGCCTGGGCCGCGAGGCGTTGCACGACTTCAACGTGCTCGTCGACACCGGAGATCTGATTATGGTCGAGGCAGTTCCGGGCTTTTCTCGCACCGGTACCCCCTCCTTGCTGGTGAGTAACTGGCAGATGGTGGCCAAGGCTTTGCATCCCCTGCCTTTCCGCGCCTTCACCAACCCCCAAACTCGGTTAAGGCAACGCTCCACCGATTTGATCGTCAACCCCAACCAGGCCCAACAGCTGCGGCAGCGCAGCCTGGTGGTGCGTGCGGTGCGTCGCACCCTGGATGAAGCTGGGTTCTTGGAGGTGGAGACCCCCATCCTGCACACCATCCATGGGGGCGCTACCGCCCGGCCCTTCTCGACGTTCATTAACGCCTACGGCATGGACCTTTCGCTGCGCATCGCCCCTGAGCTGTACCTCAAACGCCTGGTCGTGGGCGGTTTAGGGGCGCTGTATGAAATGGGCCGCAACTTCCGCAACGAGGGAGCCGACGCCACGCACAATCCTGAGTTCACCTCCCTGGAGGTCTACCAGCCCTACGCCGACTACTCCACCATGCGCGAGCTGACTCAGCGCCTTATCCTCGAGGCAGCCGTAGCCCTTTACGGCGAGGCGGTTCTGCCGCTGCGTAGCGACGGTGTTGCTTCGCCCGGGCAGGAGGCTGGCCATCACCGGTACACCCTGACCCCCGTAGCTCAGCCGTGGCCAGTGGTGCCCATGCTGGAGGCAGTGGGCAGTGCCGTGGGTCGGGCGGTGAGCCTGGAGATGGACTTTGACCAGCTGCTCAACCTGGCCCGTGCCCATCAGGTACCGGTCCACGACGAGATGGGCCCCGGTGCCCTGCTGGAGGAGCTCTACGCGCAACTGGTCGAGCCGAACACCATGACTCCGACGTTCTACACCGACTTCCCGCAGGAGACCTCCCCCCTGACTCGACCTCACCGCAGCAAACCGGGCTTGGTGGAACGTTGGGACCTCGTGATCAACGGTATGGAACTTGGGACTGCCTATTCCGAGCTGACCGACCCCATCGATCAGCGCAATCGCCTCACCGAGCAATCGCTGAAAGCCGCCGGGGGCAATCTGGAAGCCATGGAGGTCGACGAGGATTTCCTGCACGCCCTAGAGCTGGGCATGCCCCCCTGTGGAGGTATGGGCCTGGGCATTGACCGCCTGGTGATGCTACTGACCGGTACCACGATCCGCAGCGTGCTCAGTTTCCCCTTCGTGAAACCCCTGCCGCACGGGCGTTAGTCACTAAGCAGAAAGCCGAAACTGTTTGTTCATAGGCTAGGCTTATCCCATGAAAAGGCTTCCTATTGGGATTTCCTCGTTTTCCGAGATCCGGCACCATGATTACGCCTATGTCGACAAAACAGGTTATTTGCTCCGCATGTTAGAGGGAAAATACTACTTCCTTTCCCGACCTCGCCGATTCGGCAAATCGTTGCTGGTCGATACTCTCAAAGAGATGCTAAGTGGAAATCGAGAATTATTTCACGGCTTAAAAGCCTACGACCAATGGGATTGGACCCAGACTTACCCAGTCATTCATATCAGCCTCGCTGGTGAGCTTGTGGAATCCCGCGCACAATTACGATCCCAACTACTTAATATTCTGCATCACAATGCCCGAAGATTAGGTGTCACTATCGAGCCTGCTCCTTACCACGACCCCAACAACCCCAACCACGTACTGCAAACTCTGATGTCACAAACACATCAGCAGTATGACACCCAAGTTGCTGTACTGATTGACGAGTATGATAAGCCGCTCCTTGACAATGTGAACTCACCCTTAGGTGAGGACATTCAAAAAGAGCTACGAAATTTCTACTCTGTTCTCAAGGATAACGACACCTATGTACGCCTGGTGTTTCTCACTGGCGTTAGTAAATTTTCACACGTCTCTGTATTCAGCGGCTTGAATAACTTGTTGGACATTACCCTGGATCCCACATATCACACGATATGTGGTTATACACAAATAGAGTTGGAGACAGTGTTCGCCAAACACCTGCAGGGCGTAGACCTTGTTCAGGTGAGGCAGTGGTACAACGGTTTCAGTTGGGGTGGAGAAACCGTCTACAACCCTTTTGATATCTTGCTGTTTCTCCAACAGGATAAGGAGTTTCGACCTTACTGGTTCCATACCGCAACCCCGACATTTCTGGTCGAACTTATGCAATCCGGGCAGTATTTTCTCCCGGAGTTTGAAGACTATTTGGCACAGTTCAATGACTTTAATGGTATTGAACTTGGTAAACTAAAACTCGCCCCACTCTTGTTTCAAACTGGCTATTTAACAGTGAAAAAAGCTATTAATAGTACTAGCGGAATGTCTTACCATCTAGGCTTCCCCAATATCGAAGTGAGATCGGCATTTACTCAACTAGTTCTCAACGATTACTTACACATCGACCCTCCCAACACCGCAGTCATCCAAAATGCCTTACGTATGGAGGACATAGAGGGTATCCGTCATTGCTTCACGACGCTTTTCGCCGGTATAGCCAACGACAACTACCGCAATAATCCTATCAGTCACTATGAAGGTCATTATGCTTCGGTGGTGTACGGGTATTTAGCTAGTTTAGGATTTGTTTTAATACCTGAGGATGTCACCCGAACTGGTCGAATTGATCTAACAATAAAACTCACGAACAACAGTGGTAAAAACTTAGTATATATTTTCGAGTTTAAAGTCATTTCAACCGCCGCTGACCGGGGGCGCGCCCTCAAACAAATCATGAACAAAAACTACCCCGATAAATATCGCCAACCAGGAACCACCATTCACCTCATTGGCATGGAGTTCTGCCCCACCGAGAAGAACCTTGTTTCGTTTACCCATGAAACTCTCACCTCAGGCGACTAGCCGCCTCACAGCCCCCAGCGCGAGACTTGGTGTTTCTTACCTCCCTTGCTCCAGGTCGAGTAGAGACCGTTTGACGCCTAACCCTGCGGCGTAGCCGCCCAGGGTTCCGTCGGAGCGCAGCACCCGATGACAGGGCACGATGATCGGCAGGGGGTTGGCCCCACAGGCCGAGCCCACCGCCCGCACCGCCAACGGGTTGCCCACGGCATGCGCGACTTGAGAGTACGACTGCGTGGTGCCGTAGGGAATCTGCTCCAAATACCGGTGGACCCGACCAGCAAAACCCTCCCTTGACCCAGACCGATCTAGAGGCAGATCGAACTCCTGACGCTGGCCCGCGAAGTACTCCCCCAGCTGCTGCGTGGCAGCCTGCAAGAAGGCAGACTCAGGCTGTTCAACCGCCCCCCACGTCTCCTGCTCAAAGCTGAGCGCCAGCACACCTTTCCCCGAGGCCACCACCGTCACCACTGCCCACGGACAGACCACGGTGGTAAAGGCCAGCTCAGATGCCTGCGGTGATGTCATGGCAATAACCCTAACGTCCGATCGCTCACGAACTAGAAAGATCCTTCCCTACCCGAACTGGTCGGCGAAGGCGGCGAGCAGAGTGCGGGCAGCGGGAGTGTCACCGCTGCGGATGGTGGCCTTGACCTGCTCGGCCTCACCCGGGGCGAAGTAGCCGTGGTGGGTGTAGGTGTCGATGCGCAGGCAGACTCCATCGGCATCGGCCTCGGGGTGGAACTGGGTGGCGTAGAGGTTGGTTTTCACGCGGAAGGCCTGCACCGAGCAGGTCGGGGAGCTGGCGAGGTGCACCGCAGCGGATGGTAGCTGCGCCACCGCCTCCTTATGACCCACGACCGCATCGAAGGTCGAGGGGAGGTGGCCAAATAAGGCATCGGCGCAGCCTTGCTCGGTGAGGGTCACCGGCACGCTGCTGATTGGCTCAGGGTAGGAGCGATCAACCACGCCACCTTGGTGAGTCCCCAACGTGCCAATGCCGTAGCAGCACCCCAAGAAGGGGAAATCTCGGCGCACCAACTCATCGAGCAGACGGTGCAAATCAGCCTCTACCCGCAGTTGTTGAGCGGACTTCTGCTGCTGCGGGTCGGTGACGTTGAACGGCCCCCCGCCGAGGATGATCCCGGCGTACCGGTCCAGATCCAACTCCAGCAGCGGGGTTTGCTCCAGACGCATCCGATGCAACCGGTGCTCAGCAAGGCCGCTGTACTGACACATCGCACGGTATTCATCGTCGGCCACGGCTTGACCGGGCCGAACCCCAAGGAAAAGGAAGGGTTTCTTACTCACCTTGCTACAGCCTAGCCCGCACAGCGGTCAGGCAGTTTTGCGCAACAGCTGGTCATCCTGCCCATCGTCACCCTCACGAGCAGGCTCATCCTGCGCCTGCTCGTCCACACCTTTTAACTCCTGCAGCTCCACCGGCTCAGGTGGTAGCTCACCCACCAACTCCCTGCGAAACACGTAGCGTCGGTAGGCCCAGAAGCGGAAGAGGGTGCCCAGCACGATGCCAATGTTGCGTGCCAGGCTCTCCCACCCCAGGCCACGCAGGTGGAGCACATCAACAGCGAACATCACACACACCAAGGTGATCAGCGCGCCGATGACGTTGAAAAAGCCAAATTGCAGCAGTTCTCGGCGGGGATTGGCCGTGCGCTTGTCGCGGAAAGTCCAATAACGGCTACCCACCCACGCAAACAGAGTGGCCACACCCGTGGCTAACACAGTGGAGATTTTGATATGCCCGTGCAAGGGGCCCTGGGCCGGTCCAAACCAGCCGTATTGGAGAAAGGCATAGGTGCCGTTATCAATGACGAAGGCCATTGCCCCAATCACCCCGAACTTAGCTGCCTCCTTAAGGACCACGTTCCACAGATACACCACCTTGCGGTGCATGCGGCGTACCAAGGGCGACATGGGGCTCCTTAACCAGGGGGCGTCTGCGGGCAACCTGACCATCCTACGACCGCTTTGCCCAGCAGGAAGGTCAAACCCCGACGCTGTGCCCATTCGACGCAGGATTGCTTGAGCGGGTCAAAGCAGGGGTGAGGGTGGAGGCTGCAACGACAACGGTCAGGGCCATGGGAACCAGCATGGCGTGCTGAATATCGGTATGGGCAGCGGTGAAGCCGATCACTGCCGGGCCGATGAACATGCTCGAATACCCAAAGGTGGTCATCAAAGCCATCGTTCGACCTCCCCCGAGGTAGCCAGCGGCCGCATACACCTGCGGAAACACCAGCCCCACTCCCAGGCCAACCAGCAGCCATCCGACCACGACCAGAGGTAACGAGCTCACCGTGACCACCAAGACCCACCCAAGCAGCATGACGGCCGCGCACCAACGCAAGGTGGCCGCGCGACCTATCCGATCGACCATCCGATCGCCCAACAGGCGTACCAGCAACATCGTGACCGCTACTGCGGCGGTGCCTATGGCGGCCTGGCTGGGGGAGACCCCGGTGACATCAGCCACGTGAACGGCCGACCAGTCTGTGGCGGTACCCTCGGTGAGCCCCACGCACAAGCCGATCACCGCGAGCAGCCAGGCCACACGGGGCATGCGGCCCGTCAGGCTGGCCTGATGCTCACCGCTGGGTTGGCGCTGGTTGTAGGTCAGCACGATCACTCCGCTGATCAACAGCATGGCTAGGGTCACCGCCAGCAGCAGGCCAGCACCAGGCCACTGCTGCCCCAGAAGACGCCCGCCCAGCAGCACCAAACCGGCGCCGCCAAAGGCTCCAGCGGAGAACGCAGCATGGAAGCGGTTCATGACGCTGCGACGCCACGCTTGCTCCACCCGCACTCCTAGCAGGTTCATCGTCACATCCATAGCCCCGTTACCCACACCGAACAGGAAAGCGGCGGGAAGCAGCCAGCGGTAGCTGGCCGCTACAGCCAGCCCGGCGGCACCTGCTGCCATGCTCACCGCACTGACCAGGCAAGGCAGCAACGGGCCACGGCGATCCGCAACCCGACCGGCTAGCTGCATACTCAGGATCGATCCTGCACCCATAACGATCAAACTGGCAGCTACCCCACGCTCGTCAAAACCTAACGTCTGGCGCAACGAGGGGATTGAGGCCCCCCAGGAGCCCACCAACAGCCCATTAACCAGGAAAAACGCGACAGTTACCCACACCCAGCGCCCGAGTGTAACGACGGGAGTCGGGCTGATGCTCATGCCTGTCAGCGTAGCGCTCCTGTGGGGCAAGAACTCCGCGTGATCACGTGCTGCCTCATGCCGTACCGAACCTGCTCCCCAAGGGGGCAAAGGTCTGATCACCCGGGGCCAAACCGGTGGAGAAATCCGATTCCCCTGGCACCCCACGGGCCATCGGTGCGCTAATGAGATCATGGAGGGTTTTGGGCACATTCGGCAGAAGCAGGCGCCACCGCTGCGCTGGTTCATCGTGGCATTAGGGCTGCTCCTGGTGGCTTCGGTGAGCGTGGGAGCAGCGGTAGCGCATCGAGTTCTGGTCAGCGGCACGGCCCAAGCTGCCACCGTTGACGCAGCCGAGGCCGCCCCTGCCTCCTCCCCTAGCCGGTTCACGCTGACCATGACCGGAGACATCCTGGTGCATAGCGATGTGTACAAAGGTGCTGCCCAGCATGCGCTGGGCTCCGGGCATGGCCGGTATGACTTTGCCCCCATGCTGGCACCGGTGAAGCCGGCCATCAGCCGCGCCGACCTTGCCCTGTGCCACCTGGAGTCTCCCTTGGTGGGGCCCGGCGAACCGATCACCGGCTATCCGACGTTTGGCTCCCCACCGGAGTTGGCCAACGACCTGGCCCAGCTGGGGTTTGATGGCTGCTCCACCGCCTCCAATCACAGCATCGACAAGGGGCTGACCGGAGTGCGGACCACCTTGGCGGCCCTAGACGCGGCGGGGCTGGGCCACGTTGGTAGCGCCCGCAGCGCAGCGGAGGCAACCACCGTGCGGACCTACCGCATCGGAACAGCTAACGGTTCCGGGCCGGTCGTGGCACACCTGGCCTACACCTACGGCCTCAACGGCCTGACTCGCCCAGCCGACCAGCCGTGGCTGGTCAACCTCATCGATGCGGGCGCGATTCTGCGAGATGCCCGGGCAGCTCGAGCCGCAGGGGCCAAGGTGGTCATCGTCAGCCTGCACTGGGGGCAGGAGTTCCAGTCCCAGGCCTCCCCGCAGCAGATGAGCCTGGCCCGGACCTTGCTGGAAAGCGCTGATGTGGACCTCATCGTGGGTCACCACGTCCACGTGGTGCAACCGCTCCAGCAGATCAACGGTAAGTGGGTGCTCTACGGCCTGGGCAACCTCATGTCCAGCCCCAGCCACGACTTTGCCCAGGGTGCCTCCCGCGAGGGTTACATTCCCACCGTGACCTTCCAGGAGAGCTCCCCAGGATCGGGGCACTACCGGGTCACACACATCCGGGCACAGACCACTTTCAGCACCGGCTACCCGATCCGGGCCGTTCCCATCGCCTCGGAGCTGACCACTACCGGCCTTCCTGCTGCCGATGCCGCCCGCCTACGCACCGCGCAGAGCAGAACCCGCACCACCCTGCTGAGCCTCACCGGCCCCACCTCCACCGTGACCGTGGAGTAGGCCCCAGGCGCCCCGGGCCGAGGAAAGGCACCCCTTGCGTGGTGTCAGGGTTTGCCGGTGCGGGGGCGGTGAGGGCAACCAGGCCAGCAGCAGGGGCGGCGTTTACCTGCAGCCAGGTTCTCCTGCGCCCTGCGAATGCGCCCCTGCCGAGTATTGGCCTGCTTAGCGTCGTTGATCCAGCAGATCCACTCGTTCCGTGCTAGAGGGGTGATGTCTCGCCATGCCGCCAGAACCGTCTCATCCACGCCTAAGGCCTGCGCCAGGTCGTCAGGCAGCTCATGCACCACTCCTGCGGGCAGATCACGGGGCTGATCTGGATGGAGATCCATCGGGGTCATGCTGCCAGGATAAAGCCGGAGTTAGCCAGAGCTAGAGCGCCCAGCGACCTTTTGCAACGCGGCGAGGGCAGGCTTGGCCGTGCCATCAACACGGAACAGTCCGAAGTGATCCTCCCGGTCGGAGCCGTCACGATCCCACAGGCAGTACCACAACAAAGGCCCATGGTGGTGAATGCTGCGCCACTGGGCGAACACTCCTGGCACCAGAGCGGCCTGCCCGGCCTCGCTGGTGGAATAACTACCTCCCGTAGGAGCTCCCACCTCGGTGCCCCACAGCAGCATCGAGGCCTGGCCGTTGCTATCCATGAGCTGGCGCACCTGGTGGGCCACAGGCATCACACCACTGTTGGGGTTGCGCGGCTGGGTGGGATCGGGATAGGGATGAATGTTCATCGCGTCGTAAAAACCCTTGGCCCCTGCCTGGTACATGCCCTGCACAAAATCCACCGCTCTCACCGTGTTGGGCGCATCGCTATCACCTAACCCCCCCACCATCACCGGTGTGGAGGGAGCACCCCTCTTCAACGCCGGGTAGGTCAGCTTCAACAACGCCGTGTACTGCTTCGCTTCGGGACGGGGATCCCACCCCACATTGGGCTCATTCCATACCTCCCACACATCGACTAAACCTCGGTAACGGGTGGCGGCGGCGCGAGCAAACTCCGCGAATGCCCGCTGCTGAATGGCAGTGCTGGCTCCTACACGCCAGTTGCCGGGGTTACCCACCCAGGGAGGCAGCGTGGTCAGGGTGGCGACCACCTTCAGTCCGTGCCGCTTGGCGGCGGCCACCATGCGGTCAGGTTGGGTCCAGTCACGACGATCCGGAGCAGCCTCGATGCTGTGCGCCACCACGCTCAGGCGCACCCATCGCCCTGCGGTGCTGACGATACGACGCAGGTCATCCTCCAGGGCGGCCGGAGTTTGGTAGTCCCGCACACAACACATCCCCACGTCCTGCCCGGCTTTGGAGGGGGTGGGGTTAACCACTGTCGCGATTGGGGATGGCAGCGGCCTACCACTGCTGGGCGGTTGTGTGGCACTGGTTAGCACCCCGACCGAGGTGGGGGTGCTTCCTGTTACCGCCTCAGCAGAGGTCACCGCCGATGCCTCTGACTGCGGTTTGGCTTGCCACCTCTTGGTGTGCTGGCTCCACACCCCCACCCCAACCACAGTGAAAAACAGCAACAGGGCCACCACCAGACCGATGGTCTGTTTGCGGTTAGGTCGTCTCACCACGCCCCCCGTTTAACTCATGGGCGCGGGTGCGCCACGCGTACTGCATTCCCATCATGCTGCATCGTTACCGCTCAGACGGTAGTACGGGCCAGCATGAGCTGCCCTGTTGCGCTAAGACCATCACCTGCTCCTAGGCCGCATACGCTGGGTTTATGACCTTTGCTGCGCACCTCTTGGTGTCCACCAATCCCTCTGATGACTATGCCGTGTTGGGAGAGGTGCCCTGTTCCACCCCCGATGAGGTTCAGGCCGCAGTGGACGCAGCCCGAGCGGCCCAACCAGGTTGGGCCGGGTTGAGCCTGCAGCAGCGCAGCGCCGCCGTGGAGTCATTCACCGCGGTGTGCGAGCAGCACGCTGAACAGATCAACCAGCTCATTGCCGCCGAAACGGGGCGCCCAATCCGCAACACCCGGGGAGGGACCACTGCCGGCCTGGACTATCTGCGCCGCTACAGTGATCTGGCTGCGCGCTACCTCGAACCGCACATCAGCGCGCAGGATGAGCACTTGGTGCAACGGATCCACCGCGAGCCGTGGGGAGTCATCGCCGTGATCTGCCCGTGGAACTTCCCTTTCCTCAACGTGGCCTGGTCGTGTGGCCCGGCACTGCTGGCGGGCAACACCGTGGTGTACAAGAACAGCGAAGAAAACCCCCTGTTCACCCAGCTCTTGGCCCGATTGGTCGCCCAATCCGACCTCCCCGCAGGCGTGCTGACCACGGTGATCGGCGGCGCCCAGGTGGGCCACCTGCTGGTTACCAGCGGGGTGGACAAGATCACCTTTACCGGCAGCGTGGAGACAGGGCGCGCCTTGACCGCCCTGGCCGCACAGCAGTTCATCCCCATCACCACTGAACTGGGCGGTAGCTCCCCAGGGTTGGTTTTCCAGGATGTGGAGGTGTCCGAGGAACTGGCCCACGACATCTTCTGGAAACGTTTCCTGCACAGCGGCCAGATTTGTGATGCGATCAAACGCCTGATCGTCCATGAGAGTCTGGCTCAACCACTGACCCACGCCTTGGTGGAGGTGGCCGCCCGCCAACGTCTGGGCGACGCTCGCGAGGAGTCCACCGACCTAGGTCCGCTGGTAGCCCACCGTCAGGTGCAACGCATTGAGGAGCAGGTCGCCGATGCCCTGGAGCGCGGGGCCACCGTCCACTGTGGTGGCCGTCGCCCGGAGGGGTTGCGTGGGGCGTACTACGAGCCGACGATCCTGACTGGCATCACGCCTGACATGCGGGTGTGGCGGGAGGAAACCTTCGGTCCTGTGTTGCCGATTGTCACTTTCACCACCGAGCAGGAGGCGCTCCAGCTGGCCAACGACACCACCTACGGCCTGTCGGCCTACGTGTTCACCAACGATGCTGACCGGTTCGCCCGCTGCGCCCAAGCCTTGCGGGTGGGCGGGGTGGGGCAGGGGACCACCAGCATCTTCGACCCCAACTCCCCCTTCGGCGGGTGGAAAGCCAGCGGCCTAGGCCGCACCAACGGCGAGGAAGGCTTCCACGCCATCACCCAAACCAAACTCATCGCCACCCAGCGCTAAGCAGGCGAGACCTAGGTCATAGCTGTTGGGTCCCAATGCGCAGTGGTCAATGTTCTGTCTAGAACCGGATTCCAAAACCTCGACGCGATGGCTACCGCCTCATCAAAAGTGGGCACCGCTGTGGGTGCGTCGGCTGCCACACGTGGGTACTTTCGCCTCCATTCTTTTTCGGAGGGGACAGTGAATGTCTCGGGTAGGTGCACTGCCTGGTGCGCTGCCCCAGTAGCCAACGCCACGCACATGGCAGGACCAGAAAACCGTTGGGTGGTCAGAAGCAAAGCCATATCAACCAAGTCTTTAACGCGTGTGCTCGTGAAATCCTGATCGCCAACTTTGTGCGTACAAATAGTAGCCAATAATTTATCGCTGAGATGGTCAACCAGGGGAAACACTTGGTAGTGAGGTCTGATTAACCCAATGATTTCTATAGGAATGATGGGAGGAATACAGTCTGGCACCTGGCTCATGACTGTACCCACCACCACGTCGATATGAAAGTGAGCAAAAACAGTTGGGCCGAGCATAGCATTCAAATGCACCCTGGATCCCCTGGCTTTTTCGTGCAAAGGCTGAATTTTTGTCACTTCAAAGGTAAAGAAGTCGCCTATGAGGGTTATTCTAAAGTCTTGTTTTGATGGTGCGGTAGGTGTGTTGTTTTAGGTAAGCAGTGGTTCTCCTGAAA
>JBDIAW010000023.1:0-36180 GCA_039812585.1 Actinomycetota bacterium
CCCAACTGCAACGGGGGCAGGTCTACCTGATGCAGTCGGTGGGCCACCTGGGCCACTAGTTGCTCATCGGGAAGGGTCCATACCGCATCGCCCACCGTTGCTGGTATCTCCACACAGATGACGCTGCGATCCTGAGGATCCTCGGGGTTGTCGCGGTAGTTGGCTGGTTCAGAGATCCTGCTGATGCGGGTGTCGTCTCCAGGCAGATAGTGCGCGTCGTAGCTGGTCCAGCGCCCTGCCTGATGGCCCAGGTAGGCATAAACCATGCCACGAAAGCGCAGACGAGTGGCTGCCTCCACCACCGTTGCTGGAGCCCCCGGGCGCACCAGGCGTACCAAGCTGGGCAGCGGCAGGGTGGAGAACACTCGAGTCGCCCGTACACTGCTGCCTTGGTCGGTGGAGATCTTGGCTCCGTCGCTGCGCAAACTGATCTGCTCCACCTGATGACCGGTAACGATCACCGCGCCAGCCTGTGCGGCCGCAGCGCCATAGGCGTCGGTCATCTGGCCAAAGCCCATCCGGGGGTAGTAGTAGGCGCGGTCCTGTTGACGTTCAGCACGCAGGGTACGCATCACCTGGCTGGCCACCTTGGTGGGCCGGTCGGCGCTGACCCGGGAGTAAGCCTGACGACTGCTAATCATTTCCCCGGGAAGGCCCCACAACTTCTGGGCGAAGGGGGCGTAGAGGTGCTCATAAATGGTGGAGCCCAACCCGGCCTGGATCACTCCTGCATAGGTGTCAGGGTGGCGCAGTCGTCGTCGCAACACCCCAGTCGAACTGTCGCGAGCGATCTGAGCCAGCAGGGGTTTAGGCATGACACGCAGCATTTCGCCCGGGTGTAGCGGGTAGCGCACCCATCGGCTAGCGATGCGAATACGCCCATGACGAGGAGGATTTTGCAGGTCGTCACCCAAGAGCAGGCGCAAGTCTTCCACGATGCGCTGTGGGGTTGCCGGGTGTAAGCGATGGCTGCCACGATCGACCTGGATTCCATTGACTTCACGGATCTGCTCGGCACGCCCACGATCTGCGGCTGCCTCAATGACGACGACCTGCAACCCCTGCTGTGCACAGCGCCACGCTGCGGCTAACGCTGCTGGGCCCGCACCTAGGATCACCAGATCTGCCTGGGTAGGCAGCTGGGTCGTGCGAGAGCTCAACCCAGGGGAGCCACCAGGCTCAGGGTCGTCGTCGGCGCTTTCAGAAGAGGCGTTCATGGTCACCTGAAACGTTAAAGCCTAACTGCCTGCTTGTCCCGGATTTAGCACACCAAAGGAGCGAGTTATCGACCGTGACGATGACCAGGGCCTTGAGGTGATCGCCGTGCTGGGGTGTGGGCTACCGGGGGGGAGGCTGGAGCGAAAGCTGCCGCTTGGGCTACTGTCACGACTTTTCTTGCCTGATGCCCAGAAGTTTGCTGCCCCTGGCGGACGGGAGATACCGGCAAGACAGATGCACTTGCCCCCATACCCTGCTGGTGAACCAAGTCGAGCAAAGCACTCAAGGACAAGGGTTGACCATCGGAGCCCATCAGCGTGGTCTGTTGCGCAGGATCGACGAAAACAGGTAGTCCGGTTGGCCCTCGTAAAACCGCAAGCGTCCGATCACCCATTGTTCACCTCTAGACGGACGAAGACGATGTCACCATCGAGGGCAGATTGCCAGGCGGCAATGAGGGCTGCATCGAGTTCTCGGGTCACCCAGCGGCGGCCTGCCACTGCCTCCATGCCCTCCCAATCTCGGGTACGAACCAAGTCGTGGGCGATATGCACCGCAGCTTGAAACTGCTCATCCTGTTCTGCCATCCATGGGTGTGCCGGCACCATCGGTTCAGCAGTGGCATCCAGCGGTCCAGGTAGGTCGATCATGGCGTACTCCCCTCCACCCAGCAGTATGGAGACGGGGAGAAACAAAAAGCTACGGCTTGATGTGAGGTTGACTCCAGCTAGCCCTGAGGGTTCCCCTGATTGGCCGTTGTGGTGACTGAAAGTGAACATTGATGCGGCCAATCTCATACGCTGGGTGAGCGTTGGTGGAGAACTGATAACGGCTGAGGGTGGCAGGCCCCTAGCCGGCTCGACTACGGTGAACCTATGCCCCAGCTGCACCAACGCCAGTTGCGCAAACTGGCGTTCGAGGTCAGCGTGCTGGCCGATCGTGACTTCATCACCGATGACGTGGGCATCCACCTGCTGCCCCGGGTGACAACCACCCCCACCCAGCCTGTGGTCCTCACCTGGGAGCTGGCGGCACAGGCCTTAGCCCACCATCCGGAGTCAACCAGCGCAGCGCACCTGCGCCAAGCGCTGTTGGGGATCCTGACCGACATTGACCTGCTGATGGGCCGCTCTTCGGTCGAACTGGCCAGAGCTGCCCGGCCTTACGCCCTGCCCACCACCAGTGGGGTGCACCCCGGGCCGGCATGGGTCTGCCAACCCGTTCTGGGAGGCGCCCTGGATGTGGGCTTAGCCTTCGCTGCACACACCGACCAGCCTGAGGACGCCTCCCAGCCCACAGCCACCGATGCAGTCCAGCTAGTCTCCCCCTACGCCTTGCAGACCGTCCACCCGGCCTGGAGAGACTGGTGGCCCAAGGCACAGCACTACCTGGAGACCATAGGCCAGGCGGCCGTCACCGCCCTGTCTCCAGTGCGGCCATCGTCGGGAGTGACCACCTCATCACGGCGCCCCCAGGCGGTGCTGCACCCCTGCGGGGATGCCGATGTGCTGACCTTACTGGGAGCCTCTTGCTACCGCCAGGCTTTGGCTCAACGTGACCATAGCGGGCTGTGCGCGGTGGCCGTCCCCCTGCGACGCCGAGGGTGGATCGACCTAAGCAGCCTCGACCCGGCCTTCATTCCCACGGCTTACGAATTGACCGACCCGCCCGAGCGTGGCTTCCCCCGGCCAGTGCTGGTCACCGCCGATGAGGTGGTCTTTCGGGGGTAAATCTGGTGGGCGCAGTTGGGTTCGAACCAACGACCCCTGCTTTGTAAGAGCAGTGCTCTACCGCTGAGCTATGCACCCTGATGACCCTAGTTTACGGGGTCGGCAACGCCGGCATCTCAGTCCCACTGACCGTGGGTGGCTCCAGCGGCCTCACCGGGGGTGGCTCCACGCTGGCAGGTGGGGGCGGTGGGCCGATATGGACCTGTACATCAGTGCGCGTGGTGTCAATGTCCCACCGCTGCATTGCAGCCTCTGGTTGGGGGCTTCCCACCCACGGCACACCCGGAGTGAGGACTTGCAGCTGTATAGGTACCCCCGCCGCATCACCGGTCACCAACGCGGAGAGGCGGTGCTCCACCTGCTCGCTGTGGTGCCACCAGGATTGGGCCGTGGAGGCCTCAAAGTCGGTAGGCAAGGGCTCATCACTGCTGGCTACACCCACAATCACCGACCCGGTCACGCCAGCCACAGGCAAACCGTTAGGCACTCCCAAGGCCTGAGCCAGTTCAGCAGCAGTCAAGGTCCACGAGGTTGGCATGGTGTGGGGCTGCGTGCTGTTGCACACTAAGGGACGGACCTGGCGATGGCCATTCAAGATCAAGTATGCCACCTGGCAGCGCTGGGCTGCGGGAATCGACACCTCCACGCTGACGTGCAGCTGGGGCCCCTGCACCACCTCCAGAGGAACAAACGCACTGGCCGGGACCCACCCCGGGCTTTGAGAGGTCAGCAGAGGAAGTCGAAGCCCATAGAGAGCCCTGCCTGGCAGCGCTTGGGAGATCCGCACATCGTAAATCCGCTGGCTAGCGGCAAACACCACGGGGTAACGCTGAGCTCCACTGGAGGAAAACTGGGAGTCCAGGTAAGGGTTGCTCAACTGCTGGTAGGGCACTCCCACATAGCGCGTGGCAGAGGGGGTGGTGATCAGCACCACCGCCGGGGTGTTCAGTGCCCGCTGAGGAGGAATGGCACCCAGCAAGGTTGAAGCTCTACTGGTGACCACCTGCTGTCGGTTCAACGCTGTACGTCCATGATCGAGGGTGAAGACGAGACTCACCAGCAGGACAATTGAACTCAGTGCGATGGTGAGGGCAAGACGGGGCGCCCGACCCAGCCGCAATGAAGTGCACGCCCAAGCGTAGAGCTGGACCACCAGAAAGGCAGCCCCTTGAGCTGCCACAATGAGCAGCATTGTCACCATTGGCAGGTAATACAGAGGTCCCAAGTTGCTCAACATCAGCACACTGGACACATCCATTCCCCAAAAAAAGAAATAAAACACGGGGAATACCAGCAGTGCCACCACACTCACCGTCATGGACCGGGGTAACCGCCGAAGCGTAACTATGGCACCAATTACTGCCAAAATTAAGCTCACTAATCCCCCGAACATCCAAAAAGGCAGGGAGTGCATATAGCTCTCCAGAGCCGTCCAAGCCATTGATGGAGTGAAGTGAATAATCGGCTCGCCGGGCAACATGCGTCGCGAACCAAATCCCAAGGCATCTAATGAGTCGGTGGCCGCTAAAGGAAGCAAGAAAGGATTTCCCGTCACATGAGCGTTATACATCAGCATCACCACAATTCCGGGAAGGGCGCCTAATAAAGGAAGACCCACGATCCGCAGGCGATGCTGGCCTGTACGCCCCCACCATAACAACAGCAGCACTGTCAGCGGGGCGACCAGAATCACCACATCAAACGGCCTGATGTGCAAAGCAAACCCCCAGATAAGACCAGCAATCACCAACCAGAACCTCGACTGACAGTTGTTGTGACAGTTGCGCGCACATCGAGGATGACAGCTAGCTCGACATCGAGCTCCCGTCCAGAATGCTGCCAATCCGAGGAAAAGAACTCCACAATTAAATGCATACGACAAATACACCGCACTGTGAATAATAAAAATGGGTGAGGCGATAACGAATGCTGCGGCTATCAGAGAAGCCAGACGAGATCCGAATAAAGAGAACGAAAGAAAATACACTCCTAAAACCCACACTGCAGCGGCAGCTGCCAAGCCCATCACAGGAGTAGAAAAAATCATCAGAGATAAAGCAAGCAATAGCGGGTAACCTGGTAGATATTTAGTGAAATATTCACCGTGATGAATACCGGTTAACCAGGGATGTAAAAAACCAACAGGCTGATCCAGCCCTTGGGGCACGTTCTCCACCATTGGAAAACGTAAATGTCCATGAGTCAGCGCTTGCGCCTGTAAGAGGTAAGCCGTCTCGTCAGCGTTTTCCGACAAATGACGGAAAAAATAGAGGTGAATCAGGACAGCAAACAGCCCGGCTACCAAGGCCAGCAGCACTCCGGCCAGGTGAAAACGCACCTGATCACGAACACGCTGAACGCCAAGGCGAAGCTGGCGACGAGAGGGAGCGAGAGCAGGCATGATGAGCTTCACTGTAACCTTTGCCAGTCGTCTTCACAGAGAAACCCGCCGAGCGATACCGGCTCGTTTACTGGGTCTCAGCCCGCAGTATCACTAAAGTAAGCCGCTGATTACCGACGCGCTGATTTAGGGGCACCAAGGCGAGTGGCGTTCCAATCTTTGCCTACAGACAAAGTTTTGGTGCAGGACAAGCCTGCCGTGGGGGCAGCCTCGTTGATGTCACTGGCCTCAACATGGCCTTTACGCCCAGATTTGGGGGTGAGCAACCACACCGCTCCCCCTTCGGCTAATGGAGAGAGGGCATCGACCAGAGCGTCAACCAGGTCACCGTCACCGTCGCGCCACCACAGCAGCACCACGTCCACCACTTCGGTTGACTGCTCGTCGAGTACCTCCTGCCCAGTACAGGCAGTGATACTGTCCAGCAGGATTTGATCACAGTCGGTGTCGTATCCCACCTGCTGCACTAGATCCTCTGCACGCAAACCCAGCCGCTCTGCCAGCACTGTTTGGCTATCAGCGGCACTTGCGGTGGTGCTCACCCTTCCTCCTTGGAGATCGTTAAGGTCTACCTGACACTTCCCACGCTACGCGAGGCCTCCACGGCCTGCCCTGGGGTGGAGGCGCAGTTGAGGATAGCGGTCGCAGTGGCACTGTGCTGCCCCCGTGCTTGATGCAGGACTGAGAGGGTCTGCATCAAGTCGGCAAGGCCTGGTTCCCCAGACCGAGTGGCTACTGCACGCCCCAGTGGCCTGTGGTTTGTCACCTTCCCCCGACTGACCAGCAGAACTGAGCTAGCTAGTGCTGACAAATGAGCACTGAGTTTTTTGGCATGTCACGCTCATCTTTTGTGTGGGGTCCACAGCGCAGGCCCTCAACCGATAGTGTCTGGCGGGTTATTGCGGGGTTGACCTGGGCATGATCGCAAGGCGTGAGAGGATGACGGGTATGACAGAGCACGACCAGCAGGGCAGCATGGCCAGCTGCGCGCCGACCAGCAGCGGACGCTTCTCAGTGATCAACGATGGCCTGCCCTCCCAGCTGCCTGACATCAACCCGGAGGAGACGAGTGACTGGTTGGAGTCGTTGGACTCCGTCGTCGCCCACGCCGGACCCGGCAGGGCCCGCTACTTGATGCTGCGACTGCTGGAACGCGCCCGCACCCACCACGTGGGGGTGCCCGCTCTGCGCTCCACTGATTTCATCAACACCATTCCCTCCTCCGCCGAGCCCGACTTCCCCGGTGACGAGGCCATCGAGAGACGCATCCGCTCCTACATCCGATGGAACGCCGCCATCATGGTCAGCCGGGGTAACCGGCCCGGCCTCGGCGTTGGGGGGCATATCGCGACCTATGCCAGTTCTGCCAGCCTGTACGAGGTGGGGTTCAATCACTTCTTCCGGGGAGCCGACGCCCTGGCCACCGACCCCACCGCTTCCTCCGGCGATCAGGTGTTCATCCAGGGGCACGCCTCCCCAGGCATCTACGCTCGCGCCTTCTTGGAGGGGCGGCTGAGCCAGCAGCAGCTCGATGGTTTTCGCCAGGAGCTTTCCGCACCGGGAGGGGGGTTGCCCTCCTACCCGCACCCGCGCCTGATGCCCGACTTCTGGCAGTTCCCCACCGTATCGATGGGCATTGGGCCGCTGAACGCCATTTACCAGGCACGATTCAACCGCTACCTGACCGCGCGGGGGATCAAGGACACCTCCAACAGCCACGTGTGGGCGTTCCTCGGCGATGGGGAGATGGACGAGGTGGACTCCCTCGGCGCGATTGGGGTGGCTGCGCGCGAGGAGCTGGATAACCTCACGTTCGTTATTAACTGCAATTTGCAACGCCTCGACGGCCCCGTACGCGGTAACGGCAAGATCATCCAAGAGTTGGAGTCGTACTTCCTGGGCGCCGGCTGGAACGTCATCAAGGTGATCTGGGACCGCAAGTGGGACCCACTGCTGGCCCAAGACACCGAGGGCGTGCTGGTCAACCAGATGAACCTCACCCCCGACGGGCAGTTCCAGACCTACTCAGTGGAATCAGGAGCCTACATCCGCGAAAAGTTCTTCGGAGCCGACCCGCGCCTGGCCCAGATGGTGGCTGACCTTTCCGATGACCAACTGCGCCACCTGGGCCGTGGAGGCCACGACTACCACAAGGTGTACGCAGCCTTTGCAGCTGCTCGTGCGCACGTCGGTCAACCAACGGTGATCTTGGCTCACACCGTTAAGGGGTGGACCCTGTCCAGCTTCGAGGGGCGCAACTCCACCCACCAGATGAAGAAGCTGTCCAAGGTAGACCTGCGCGACTTCCGCGACCGGCTGCAGTTGCCTATCAGCGACCGGGAGTTGGCCGGCGATCTGCCGCCCTACTACCAGCCCGATCCCAACAGCCCAGAGATGGACTACCTGCGACAGCGGCGCGACCAGCTGGGAGGAAGCCTGCCCCGCCGGGTCGTAGCCGCCAAGCCGTTACCCCAGCCTGACCAGTCCCGCTTTGCCGGCCTTCGCAAAGGCTCAGGCAACCAGCCGGTGGCCACAACCATGGCCTTCGTGAGACTGCTCAAAGAGCTCATGCGCGACGAACACATGGGTCGCCGCTTCGTGCCGATCGTGCCCGACGAAGCGCGCACTTTCGGCATGGACTCCCTGTTCCCCACCGCCAAGATCTACTCCCCCCATGGGCAGAATTACGAGGCGGTGGACCGGCAATTGCTGTTGTCCTACACCGAAGCCACCACCGGGCAAATGCTGCAGGAAGGCATCACCGAAGCCGGATGTATGGGTTCCACGATCGCTGCAGCGACCAGCTATGCCACCCACGGCGAACACATGATCCCAATCTTCATCTTCTACTCCATGTTCGGTTTCCAGCGCATCGGAGACATGACCTGGGCGATGGCCGACCAGTTGGGCCGCGGCTTCCTGCTGGGAGCTACCGCCGGGCGCACCACGCTCAACGGCGAGGGACTGCAGCATGAAGATGGTCACTCCCCGCTGCTGGCCTCCACCAACCCAGCCGTGGTGCACTATGACCCGGCATTCGGCTTCGAGCTGGCCCACATTGTGCGTGAGGGCCTGCGCCGCATGACCGGCTCCTCGCCGGAGCACCCGCAGGGGGAGGACATCTACTACTACCTGACCGTGTACAACGAGCCCTACGTGCAGCCCACCGAGCCCGAGGGACTGGACGTGGAGGCGTTGCTGCAGGGGATGTATCGCTACGCTGACGCGCCAGAGGTACCAGCCGCAGAGCAGGCTGCTGCCAGAGCGCAAATCCTGGCCTCCGGGGTAGCAGTGCAGTGGGCGTTGGAAGCCCAACACCTGCTAGCCACCGAGTGGGGGGTCGCCGCCGACGTGTGGTCGGTGACTTCATGGAATGAACTGCGCCGTGATGGCCTGGCCTGCGACCAGTTCAACCTGCTGCACCCGCAGGCCTGCCAGGAGGTGCCGTATGTGACCCGCTGCCTCGCTGGAGCACCCGGCCCCGTGATTGCGGTCAGTGACTATATGCGCGCGGTGCAGGACCAGATCGCGCCCTGGGTGGAGCACGACTTCATCAGTCTGGGCACTGACGGTTTTGGCCACTCTGACACCCGAGGCGCACTGCGGCGGCATTTCCACGTCGACGCCGCCTCGATCGTGGTAGCCACTTTACGGGCCCTGGCCGACCAAGGTGCGGTCAAACCCGAAGCCCCCGCCGAGGCCATTGCCCGCTATCAGCTGCACGACGTGCGCGCCGCCGGCGCTGGAAACACCCTCGGGGAAAGCTAAAGGACGCGGGGCGACTGGGGGGGTTGAGCCAGGTGCTTCCTCAGAGCCATCCACGACTGGCGAATTGTGCCACCGACTACACCCCCGATTGTGATGAGCCACTTTTTTTAGGAACTCGTTCTCCATCCGTAGTTCACGGTTCTCTTTCTCTAACTGTTTAATTTTCTGATTCTCATCAGCGGTTTGCTGCTGCTCATGACCCATATGCTGCCTCCGGTATTTAGCGTTCCAGTTATGCAGGGTTTGCGGGCTTACTCTTAGCTCCCGCGCAACCGCCACAATAGGCCGTGAAAGGTCCACCACCATAATCACAGCCTGCTGTTTAAACTCCGGTGTGAAAGAACTGCTCGGCATCACATTCTCCATTTCAAATAGTTAAAAACCAACTATCCGGAATCAATCAGGCACCCCACCCACCAGGAAACACGCAACAAACGATATCGCCAATTACATCAGCATCAGATCTTGATCGCCGAGTAGATTTGCCGCAGCGTCGCACCCCAGTGATTACTCTGATGATCCGCTAATCTCTGAGCTTTTTTAGCTTGGTCATGTACTGTTCGCGTTGAATCATGATCACAACCTTTTATAAGCCGACTCAATTTCTTGCACCGCCCTGCCAAAACTTGATAGATCGCCACAGTTTTTAACTGTACGCTGCAGAAACTTTCCTCCAAGGTGGGGCTTCAGCGGTATGCCCTACATCGGGGCAACCACAGCGCCGACGAATTGAGCTGCAGGCAGCTGTCGGCGCATACCCGTTCCCTCACTCGGGCGCGACGGTGGGGGCGATGCGGGCAGCGGGAGGTAGGGCAGTAGCGGCAACGTCGACTCCTCTGGCTTGGCGGCAAGCACGGAGTTGGCGGCGGCGATGTTCGTGAGCCTGCCGGGCCGGGTCGAAGGTGGCCAGGCCGTAGCGGGCGGGATTGCAGTCGGCCAGTTGGATGCCGCTGCTGACGTGCCAGATCTCCTCAGGAAACTGCACGAAACCCACCTGGCGGCCCAGCCAGAACAGCAACCTCCGATTGGCTACCACTTACTGATGGCACTGCGGGTCCAACTCGGTGGGATTGCGCTCCAAATAACGAGGGTGTACCTGGATGTCTCCCCAGCCGCATGACACCCCCATATCCACCCCGTGCGTGTGGGCATCTAGCACCTCCACCCGCTGGGATTCCAGGTCAGCCTCCCGGTCAAGCTCGCCTGCCTGCCCGGCCATTGTCGGGCTGCAGGTCGCCGGTCAGCAGCCGAACAACCAAGGCACCCATGACACCCAAAGGCTAGGACGGTTACCGCAAACTAGCGGGCCAGGGGGCGACCTTGGGCGTCACGGACGTTGCCAATGGCGATGAGGATGATGTCGATGATGGCCCATACCCCACAACCACCGAGGGTGATCAGCTTGAGCACACCCAGGCCAATGTGGCCTAGATAGAAGCGGTCCGCGCCGAAACCTCCGACCAAAATACTGAGCAGAAGCGTGATCATGAAGTCTTTATCGGAGAACACTCCGGGAATGGATTTGGCTTCGTAGCTTTGCCCGGTAGCAAAATCCGTGACCTGTGTGGCGCCCTTGATCTGACCCTGAAGAGCCAAGGTTTGCAGCTGTTCGGTCGTGGCGGAAAACTCAGGCTGCCCCGGTAAGCGCACCACCCAGGTAGGGCCTGAGGGGCCAGGTTGGTAAGGCTGTTGCGGAGGGGTTTGATCGCTCATGGCGGGCTCCTTGTTGGCGTCACAGTAGGCGGGAAAAAAGCAAAGAAAGAGCAGCGACCTCAGCGTAGTCCTCCTGCATCGGAATGTTCCAACCACCCTGACATTGTTGTACCCCCACAATCCATTGGGCACAACGAGGGCAAATCCCGTGCCACACTGAGCAGATGGTTACAGAAACACCCGAGGGCACTCAGACCCGATCGGCGACAATCCGTCACCTGCAGCGCCAGGCCTCTACCTTGGCCAGCGAGGCGATCGCCCGCATGGACGCCACCTTGCCGTGGTACCGAGCCATGTCCGCCGAGCACCGCAGTTGGGTGGGGGTGGTCGCGCGTAACGGGATCACCAGCTTCATCGACTGGTATCGCCAGCCCGGCCACCCACCGCAGGTCAGCGCTGACGTGTTCCGCAGCGCTCCTCGGGAGATGGCCCGGGCGGTCAGCCTGCAGCAAACCGTGGAGTTGGTACGCGCCACCATTGCCGTCATCGAGGAGCACGTGGCGGGCCTGGCCCAGCCGGCGCAGCATCGCGACCTGCACGATGCGGTGCTGCTGTACTCCCGGGAGGTGGCCTTTGCTGCGGCGGGGGTTTATGCCCAGGCTGCAGAGAGTCGGGGAGCCTGGGACGCCCGGCTGGAAGCACTGGTGGTCGACGCCCTAGTCCGCAACGATGCCGCAGCCGGACCCGACGACCCGGGGCTTCGCTCCCGAGCCGCCGCCTTGGGGTGGGGGGCTCCCGCGCAGGTGGTGACCTTGGTGGGTCACGTGTCTGGGGCGCAGACAGCAGGGGCCAGCACCTCCAGCGTGGCCCGACTGCAGCGCACGGCGCGGGGGCGAGGGCTGGACGTGCTCACTGGAGTGCACGGGCCGCGCCTGCTGGCGATCCTGGGCTGCAACCCCAGCACTCCTGAGGCGCTGACTGCCGATTTGGCCCACCTAGCCAGCCTGTTCGGCGAGGGGCCGGTGGTCATCGGGCCAACGGTCGAAGACCTCCTGCAGGCGGGCAGCTCCCTAGCCCAAGCGCTGGCCGGGTTGGACGCGTGTGCGGCCTGGCCTCAAGCTCCAGCCTTGCTGCACAGCGACCAGGTGCTCCCCGAACGGGCCCTGTCTGGGGACTCCAGCGCCAAGAATCTTCTCCTAGCCACGATGTATCAGCCTCTAGCCAGCGAGCCGGATCTGCTGCGCACCGCAGCGACCTACCTGGAGCAGACCGTAACCGTAGAGGCGACGGCCCGTCAGCTGTTCATCCACCCCAACACCGTGCGTTACCGCCTGCGCCGCATCAGCGAACTGACCGGAGCCACCCTCACCGAGCCCCGTGACGCCTTAAGTATGCGTTTAGCCCTCATGTTGGGCCGACTCATCAGCGAGTAATTTTGTAGAAACCGCACAAGAGGAAGGGGGCAAATTGGTGCAGACTTTGTTGGGCTAATCTGCCCAATCTCGGGCAGATTAGGGGGGTGCTTGCCATCGTCGCGCCCGGGCAGGGCGCTCAAACCCCCGGTTTTCTCTCCTCCTGGCTAGACCTTCCCGGTTTCACCGAACGGATGCAGTGGCTCTCCGCCGTGGCCGATCTGGATCTGGTGGCCGCCGGTACCACCGCAGACGCCCCGACCATCCGCGACACTGCCATTGCTCAGCCGCTGATCGTCAGCGCGGGCATGGTCTCGCTGCTGGCCCTATTTCCCCACCCCGCTGACGCGTTTGGAGTGGTGGGCGTGGGTGCCGGACACAGCGTGGGGGAGATCACCGCCGCCGTGGGAGCCCATGTGATCACCGCCGAGCAGGCGATGGTGCTGGTCCGCGAACGCGGGCGAGCGATGGCCGCCGCCTGCACCGGAGAGGGCGCCATCCCCACCGGCATGAGCGCGATCATCGGCGGGGAGCGCGACCACGTGCTGGCGGCCATTGAGGCGCTGCAGCTCACCCCCGCCAACGACAACGGTGCTGGGCAGATCGTGGCTGCAGGCTCCTTGGAGCAGTTGGCTCAGCTCGCGGCCACCCCTCCCCAGGGAGCCCGGGTCATTGCGCTGCAAGTCGCGGGAGCGTTCCACACCTCCACCATGGCCCCGGCGGTGGAAATGATGAGCCGCTACTCCCGCGCGGTCAGTGTGCGCGACCCCCGCACCCAACTGATCAGTAACCGTGACGGACAGTGCGTGCATCAGGGCCAAGAGGTGCTGGCTCGCATCATCAGCCAAATCGCCTCCCCCGTGCGTTGGGACCTGTGTATGCAGACGATGAAGCAGATTGGCGTCACCGGGGTGATCGAACTGCCCCCGGCTGGGGTGCTGACCGGCCTGATCAAGCGGGCTCTACCGGGCGTAGAAACTGTGGCGCTGAAGACTCCCGATGACCTTGCTGCAGCTCAGGACCTCGTGGCTCAGCACGGATCCCCCAGCACGCTGGATGATGCCCCCAGTTGGCGCTTGCTGGTGGCCCCCGTAGCGGGCACCTTCCAGGCCGCGCCCCTCGACCTCATCGACGTCACCACCATCGGGGTGGAGCTCCCAGCCGGTTACAGCGTGGGCAGCGTGGTCAACCGAGGCAAGGCGGAGGAGATCCGCGCCCCTCACGGCGGGGTGATCGTGGAGTGGTTGGTGCGCGACGGCGATCCCGTCAGCCCCGGGCAGCCGCTGGTGCGCTTGCATCCGCAGGCCAGCCAGGCCGCCAACAGCCTGGTCCTGCCTGCCCTTGAGGCTCTGGCCGCCGGATGAGCGCCGCCCTGCACCTGCCCACCCCCACTCAGCCTTACACGCGTATCCGGGGAGTCGGCAGCTACCGCCCCACGCGCAGTGTCAGTAACGACGAGCTGTGCCAGTGGATCGACTCCAACGACGAGTGGATCCGCACCCGCTCAGGGATCCAAAGCCGCCGGTTCGCCGACTCCGACGAGACCGTGGTGAGCATGGGCGCCCAGGCAGCGTGTAAGGCCCTGGCAGCTAGCGGAGTCAACCCCGCCGAGGTTGACAGCGTCATCGTTGCCACCTTTACCCACACCCACCACACCCCTGCTGCTGCCCCTGAGATTGCCCACCGCATTGGCGCCACCTCGGCTGCTGCCTTCGACCTCAACGCTGCCTGCGCTGGATTCAGCTACGCCCTGAGCGTGGCCAGCGACTCCATTCGCGCCGGTAGCGCCCGCACCGTGCTGGTCATCGGCAGCGAGAAGGTCTCCCCTCTGTTGGATCTGCACGACCGCTCCACGGCGTTTCTCTTCGGCGACGGGGCTGGGGCCGTGGTGGTCAGCGGCAGTTACACCGTGGGAATCGCCGCGCCTGCGTGGGGCTCTGATGGCAGCCAGCGCGACGCGATCACCGCAGCCATCCCCACAGCGGCTCCGGGCCGTGAAGTCCTGCCTCCTCCACCAGCAGAGGCACCCAGAGGCACCACCTGCTCCCCGTGGCTGGCGATGGCCGGGCAGTCGGTGTTTCGCTGGGCGGTCACCGCGATGGTTCCCGTCGCTCACCAAGCCTTGCAGCTGGCCGGTATCAGCCCCGAGCAGTTGGACGTGTTCATCCCTCACCAGGCCAACACCCGCATCATCGACTCCCTGGTCAAATCTCTGCACTTACCCGAACACGTCCAGGTAGCGCGCGATCTGGCGCACATGGGCAACACCAGCGCTGCCTCCATCCCCCTAGCGATGGAGGCCATGCTGGCCACCGGTGCAGCACGCAGCGGCGATACCGCACTGCTGCTGGGTTTTGGAGCAGGATTGGCTCACGCCGGGCAGGTGGTCACCCTGCCCTGACCATAGATCGCCGCACGAGTTTTCCGGGGCACACCAGCCTCGGGCCCGGTGCAACGCACTCCAGCGTTGCCCACCCGTACTAACGCACCACCTATCGATCGATACGAAACAACGAAGGAGAATCCCCTCATGGCCTCAACTGAGGAAGAAGTACTGGCCGGCCTGGCCGAAATCATCAACGAAGAAACCGGCGTTCCGGTGGCCGATGTGCAGATGGACAAGTCATTCACTGATGATTTAGACATCGACTCGCTGGCCATGATGACGGTGGTCGTCAACGCCGAGGAGCGCTTCAGCGTGAAGATCCCCGATGACGATGTCAAGAGCTTGCGCACGGTGGGCGACGCGGTGCGTTACATCCGCAAAGTTCAGGACGAGCAGTAAAACTGCAGCAAACCGCCGGTGGGGTGGGCGAACCGCCCCACCGGCCCCCTCTGCCCCAGCACCACAAAGGAGCCTCATCCATGAGCAGTGCCGCTTCCTCCGCCTCCCCCTCCGCCCGCACCCGCGTGGTGGTCACCGGCATGGGCGTGACCTCCCCTCTGGGGGGTGACGTGGACTCAACCTGGTCTGCGTTGTTGGCCGGTAAGTCGGGAGTGCGCCGCCTGACCTACGACTGGGTGGAGATGACCCCCATCCACATTGGCGCCCCGGTTGCGGTGGAACCTGCGGACCTGTTGACCCGCCCGGAGATGAACCGCCTGGACCGCACCGGGCAGCTGGCGATGATCGCCGCCCGCCAAGCGTGGGCCCAAGCCGGGTTTTCCCCCACCCGCGAGGAAGACCCCTTGGTGGATAAGGACAAGCTGGGGGTGGCCATTGCCTCGGGCATCGGCGGGGTCATCACCTTGATCAACGCCTACGACACCCTCAACCAGCGCGGTTCGCGCCGGGTGCTACCACTGACGGTTCCCATGCTCATGCCCAACGGCCCTGCGGCAGCGGTCAGCCTGGAGTTCGGGGCCCGCGCCGGGGTTCATACCCCTGTCAGCGCTTGCGCTTCCGGGGCGGAGGCCATCAGCTTGGGGCTGGACATGATCCGTCTGGGTCGCGCCGAGGTGGTCATCTGCGGAGGTACAGAGGCGGCGATCCACCAACTACCGGTCGCGGGGTTTGCAGCCATGCACGCCCTGTCTGAACGCAACGACGAACCCGAGCGTGCCAGCCGCCCCTACGACACCGAGCGTGATGGCTTTGTCATCGGGGAGGGAGCCGGCATTGTCGTGTTGGAATCAGCCCAACACGCTGCGGCACGGGGAGCTACCGTGCTGGCTGAGCTGGCCGGCTCTGGTATCAGCTCCGACGCCTACCATGTGGCTGCTCCCGACCCCGATGGAGCGGGGGCTGCTCGAGCTGTCCGGGCCGCCCTGGCCGATGCCGGCATGACCACCGACCAGGTTGCGCACATCAACGCCCACGCCACCTCCACCCCCGCCGGAGACATGGCCGAGGTTGCGGCCCTGCGCGCAGGCTTGGGCTCCGGCGTCGAGCAAATCCCGGTCTCGGCCACCAAGTCCATGACCGGCCACCTGCTGGGTGCTGCCGGTGCCCTGGAGGCGGTGCTCACCATTCAGGCGCTACGCACCCAAACTGCTCCCCCCACGATCAATTTGGACCATCCCGAGCCGGAGTTGTCCATCGATGTGGTCCGCGACCAGCCGCGCCCGCTGGACCCCAACCGCCCCTACGGGTTGAACAACTCGTTCGGTTTCGGGGGGCACAACATCACCCTGGCATTTCGGAGGGCCTCATGAGCACCGATACCTTGACTCCTCTTGCTGCACCTGGAGTGGGGTTGCCTCCTGTGGAGGCGGCCTCTGACCCTCGCGACCCTCAGATGCGTCTGGCCGCGTTAGTGGACTCCGGCAGCCTGTCGTTACTCACCGCCGCCGATGACAGCGGCTTTCTCGCCGCCAGTGGACAGGTGGAGGGCTTGCCGGTGGCGGTGTTTTGCGCCGATGCCCGCGTGCAGGGTGGGGCGATGGGCGTGGCAGGCTGTGCGGCAATCGTGGCCGCCTACGAGCACGCCCTGGCGCACCACTGCCCGGTGATCGGCGTGTGGCATTCCGGGGGTGCGCGTTTGCGGGAGGGGGTGCGCTCTCTGGACGCGGTGGGTTCAGTGTTCGCCGCGATGACCCGGGCTTCGGGTCAGGTGCCCCAGATCTCCGTCGTGCTTGGTCCAGCAGCAGGAGGGGCCGCTTATGGGCCCGCCCTGACCGACGTTGTGATCATGGGGCCCGGCGGGCGGGTGTTTGTCACCGGCCCGGATGTGGTGCGCTCAGTGACCGGGGAGGATGTGGACGCTCTGCGTCTGGGAGGTCCCGATCCGCACGCTCGCCGCTCCGGCGTGGTGCACGTGGTGAGTAAGACCGATGAGGATGCTTATACCCAGGCCCGCACAATAGCCCTGCTGCTAGGCCGCCAAGGCGAGTTGGCTGCTGATGCTGTGGCCGATGCCGATTTGGCAGCGCTGCTTCCCGAGTCGGACAAGCGCGCCTATGACGTGCACACCTTGGTCAACGGCCTGTTGGATAGCGATGCCGCGGCTGTGGAGTTGCAGCCCAAGTGGGCTCCCAACATCGTCATTACCCTGGGACGCCTGGGAGGCCGCACCGTCGGGGTGGTCGCCAACAACCCGATGCGCCTGGGTGGCTGCCTAGACGCCGAGTCTGCAGAGAAAGCCTCCCGGTTCGTGCGCCTGTGTGACGCCTTCGGGGTGCCGCTGGTGGTGCTGGTCGATGTCCCTGGCTACCTGCCTGGCCTGGGCCAAGAGTGGGAGGGCGTGGTTCGCCGCGGGGCCAAACTACTGCACGCCTTTGCCGAGGCGGTTGTTCCCCGCATTACGGTGGTGACCCGCAAAGCGTATGGAGGGGCCTACATCGCCATGAACTCCGCCTCGCTGGGCGCGACTAAGGTCTTCGCCTGGCCCGGAGCTCAGGTGGCCGTGATGGGAGCGGTGGCCGCCGTGCGGATCTTGCACCGCCGGCGTCTGGCTGAGGTGCCTGACGACCTGCGTGCGACCACCGAGCAGGAGCTGGCCGATGAGCATGAGCGTCTGGCTGGAGGCTTGGACACCGCCCTGGAGACAGGGGTGGTCGACGAGGTTCTCGACCCCAAGTTGACCCGCTCCCGCATCGCCGCTGCCATCGCCGAAGCTGCCCCACGGCGAGGTTCCCACGGCAACATCCCGCTGTAGTCAGTTGCTTAGAGTAATGCTTGTTGGCATTCAGTAGCAGGCTGCATTGGGTGAGCGCTCTGCTGGATGGGGGCACACTGTGGCGCTATTTGTCCTGGTTTATGAGCTTTTGATGCCCAAAAATACGCACAAACCATAGTGTCGAACCGTGTTGGTCCCTTTCTGGGGTCTAATGTGCCCTGATGTCGCTATAAAACCTGCTCATCTTGGCCATCCCAGGGTCGATTCGGGGGAAACCTCCTTTGTCGTCCTTATCCACCGGCCCTGACCCAAGGAAGTGATTGTCTTTACAAGTTCTTCTATTTTCCTCCGAAGATCGTCGACTTTGGGCAAGCTGTCTGAGGGAGTGCCCGTCACACGAGAGTCTGAACAGGGAGCAACTAAGGCTTGAGACTCTGGTGTGACCCTCATGTTCCCTACTACCCCAGCAACATTGCCTGAGCAAAAGCAGTGGTGGTGGTTATAGGCCCGCCCAAGGATTGGAGTTCTCATGACCCAAGGCACCGTCCGCTGGTTCAACCTCGCCAAGGGCTACGGTTTCATCGCCGCTGACAGCGGTGATGACGTGTTTGTCCGCTTCAACGCCATCGAAGCCGAGGGTTTGCGCAAACTCTCCGATGGCCAGCGGGTGGAGTTCATCCTCGAACCGGGCCCTACCGGAGCACAAGCCAGCAGCGTCCGTAGCCTCAGCCCCGCGTAACCGCTAACTCCGCGACCGAGGCAGCTTGGCTTCTTTAACCTGCTGCGCCATGCATCAACGGCGGGAACTCCAGGTGCTGTCCAGGGCCTACAAAACGGCGATCCTTGCCATTGATGGCTAGGGCACTGGTGTCCTCAAGAGCGTAAACCGGGTAAGGGCAGGCAAGGGCAGTGACGCGCCGCCTAACCCTCTCCACATCACGAGCCAGGGCAAAGGTGGGGCTATTGAGGTGGGCTTGTAGGCCGAAGTCCACCAAGCCTAGACCGTTGAGAACCTCAACCACACCGTCGCTGTTAAAGCGAGTGTCGGGCGTGGCGATATAACTGCCCGCGCTGACCCCCACATAAACCCGATCGCGAAGCAGTCGTGGAATCTCCTGAGCCAACCCCGACTCGGTGACACACTGCATGAGGTGGGTGGTGTGGCCACCGTTGACATACAAGACGTGGCTATCCTCCAGGCGGGGCAACCAGATCTGGCGAGGCAGGGCGGAAATATCCACAACATCGAGCTGCGCCACACCCAGGTTGCTCAGCGTCACCAATTGCTCCACAGCCCAGCGCTTGTCCCCTCCCAACACGTTCAGTGCTGTGGGGATGAACGCCACCTTCAACTCTGCAGCGGATCGGCCCGCCAGGTCTAGCAGGGCCTGAACGATGTCCGGGTGCCGCAACCCACCAGAGGTGAGCAATAACCTCATGGGACCTCCCCCCGTCAGCTTGCTGCCATCAGTGCATCAACCAGCCGACTCAGCTTCGGAAATCAGTTTAACGACATGGCACGACGTACACTGGGGGAAATTTCTTAGCGCTGGAAAGATTGGCCGCAGATGATGAGCAAACAAACGTGGTATGAAATTCTTGAGGTCGACGAAAAGGCCTCCACGCAGGAAATTCGGAGTAGTTATCGACAACTGATGCGCAGATACCATCCAGATATGATCGGGGACCAGGAAATATCGAGGGTGCAACTTATTAACGAAGCCTATGATGTGGTCGGTGACACCCCGAGAAGAAGTGACTACGACCGACAATTACGGTTCCAGCGCATACAAAAATTTACCACTCGATCCCCCGCATATAAACAGGGAAGCCCACCTACACCTCGAGCAGAACAGTGGAGTAAAGATGCTCCACGCAATAATCAAGGGAATTGTGTTTATTCACCCCCTTCTTATCACCATACCTATAAACAATCTCGCCACCCTCAGCACATTTTCTACCTACCTTGGAATTATCGGGAGCCAGATGTTCACTTGACGGTTAAAGAATTTCTCTTAGGCGCAACTAATTTCTCTCGATGGTCCGGATTGAGCTGGATAACCTTGATGGTGATCCTAGCTTTACAAACCTGCTCTGCAGTGATGGGCTCAACATCCACTTCAGCATCTACCAATGCGGCATTTCTAGGTTTGGTATGGGTCTGCGTGATTGCTTACGGAATATGGGCAGCCATTTCCCGCATACTGGAGGGTGGCGAATCTTATAGCTACTTCGCCTTAATGACCCTCTACGGCCTTGGCGGTTTTGCCGTCTTCATGACCTTTGGGTTTGATATTTTCGCGATTTATAATGCCCCCTTTATCCTGTACATCATGGCCGTGGAGTCCCGCCGCCACCATGCAAAAAACCGCCAGTGTCAGCAAAAAAATAACGAGCGTAAATGAGTAAAGAAGGCCGCCACAATCCCTCCCCCTCAAATAAACCTCTATGCGTTAGCCTCACCGTGTTCTTCATCCGATTGTGCCACCAAGCCTGCCCCTGCCCGGGCCTGATCCAGGCGCAGGTCGGTGCCTCGGGGGCCGTGGGAAGGGGCCGCTCCCGCCTGCAGGGTAGGAACCCAGTCAAAAACGACAGCGTCGGAGTCAGGGCCGACCATAACCTCGCACCCGGCGGTAGCCCCAGCCTTAACCAGGGCCTCCTCTACCCCCAGTCGAGCCAGACGATCAGCCAGGTACCCCACCGCTTCGTCGTTGGTGAAGTCGGTTTGCTGCACCCAGCGTTGAGGTTTCTCACCCAGCACTCGGAAGGCCTCCCCCTCTTTGCGCACCGAGAAGCCCTTGTCCTGCCGGGAGTGAGGCCGCAGCACCACCCGTGTGGGCTCGCACACAGGTGCCGACGCCCGCCAGGAGCCCACCACCTGCGCCATGGCGAACAACAGCGGGCGTAGGCCTTCGTGGCTGGCTGCGGAAACGGCAAACACCTCAAGATTGCGGGCCTGCAGATCCGGAGTGACCATCTCGGCCAGCTCCCTGGCCTGCGTCACGTCGATTTTGTTGAGCACCACCAGGCGTGGCTTATCCGCTAGCCCTCCATAAGCAGCCAACTCGGTTTCGATCATGTCAAGGTCGGACAGGGGGTCGCGCCCAGACTCCAAGGTGGCGCAATCCAGCACATGCACGATCACCGCACAACGTTCGATGTGGCGCAAGAACTCCAGCCCCAGACCCTTGCCGGTGCTGGCCCCTGGAATCAGACCAGGCACATCGGCAAGGGTGAAGCGGAATCCTTCATGATCAACCACCCCAAGATTGGGCACTAGGGTAGTGAAGGGGTAGTCAGCAATCTTGGGTTTAGCGGCCGAAACTGCGGCAATAAGGCTGGATTTACCTGCACTGGGGTAGCCAACGAGAGCCACATCAGCCACGGTTTTCAGCTCTAGCACCACCCGCTGGCTCTGCCCCGGCTCCCCCTTCAAGGCAAAGCCCGGAGCCTTGCGGCGAGCAGAGGCTAGCGCGGCATTGCCCAGACCTCCGTTGCCCCCACGCGCCACGACAAAGGAGGTCCCCGCACCCACCAAATCAGCCAGTTCAGTTCCGGACTCGGTGGAGACCACCGTGCCGTTGGGCACCCTCAACAGCAGATCCCCCCCATTGGCCCCATGGCGGTTGTTGCCCTGCCCAGGTTGACCCGAACCTGCCTGGCGGTGGGGGCGGTAGTGATAATCCAACAAGGTGGTGACCCCAGGGTCGACAACCAGGGTGACATCTCCACCCTTACCTCCATTGCCTCCATCTGGACCTGCTAATGGTTTGAACTTTTCGCGGCGAATCGAACAGCACCCTGCCCCTCCATGACCCGCACTGACCTGCACCACCACGCGGTCAACAAAGCTGGGCATGGCAGGTACCGCTTTCTGCGTGGAGGGTGCGAAACACGATGGCGAGGGCTAAGGTCGTCGAAAAGGGCGTTTAAGCGCTCCGAACCGGTGCTTAAACGCCCTTGTCGACGACTTGCCAGCTGTTAGGACGCTGGCTCGATGTCGATGACTTTGCGGCCTCGGCGCTGCCCGAACTTCACACGGCCAGGCTTGAGAGCGAACAGCGTGTCATCTCCACCACGTCCCACATCTTCACCGGGGTGAAAGTGGGTGCCGCGCTGACGCAGCAGGATCTCTCCAGCTTTGACTAACTGCCCGCCGAAACGCTTCACTCCCAATCGCTGAGCATTGGAATCACGACCGTTACGGCTGGATGACGCCCCTTTTTTGTGTGCCATGACGTGTTACTCCCCTGCGGTGCTGGCGCGCTTGGACGCGGTCTGGGTGGACGTGGTCTCAGGTGTGGACTTCGACTTTGCGGTCTGGGTGGTCTTGGCTCCAGCCTTGGGAGCTTGGGCCTTTTTAGCCTCTGGTCGTGTCGACTCAGTCGTCTCTGAAGTCTTGGCCTTACTCGGCGCGGCCCACGTCTGGGAGCCGATGGAAACCACACGCAGGGCCGTCAACTGTGAGCGGTGGCCTTGCCGCTTACGGTAACCAGTCTTGTTCTTGAACTTCAAGATAGTGATCTTGGGGCCACGCGAGTCACCAACGATTTCTGCGCTGACTGGCCAGGCTTGCAGATCCTGAGCAGCGCTAGTCACCGTGGAACCATCCACGACCAGCACGGGAGCCAGATTCACGGTGTCACCCGGCTGTCCCTCCAGGCGATCCACCTCGATGACGTCCCCGAGAGTGACCTTTTCTTGCCGACCACCGGCACGAACAATGGCGTACACGTTTATTGATCCTTCTTGGTTAGGGGCTGAGCGGGGGGCTCACCGGGCGCGCACGAGCAACGAAGCGTTAGGTGCTGCACCCACATGTCCTGGGCAAGCTTACCTGAGGTGAACCACTGACAGAAATCACCACGCGCTTGATCACTGCGGGGACTCCTGCTCCGAGGTGGGAGAGGCGGGTTGAGCAGTAGAGGCAGGCAAGGCCGAGCCAGCAGGACGCACTGCCCGGCGCCGACGAGTCGGACGCATTGCAGGGGCGGAAACCACCGCAGGTGCCCCTGTGGGCTCGGGAGTCGGGGCGAGCTCAGGCGAGGTTGCACCTGTCGCGACAGACTGCACGGAAGCGGTGGGATGCTTTGGCCCCTCGTTGGCCTGCCCGGACTGCTGCGCTGGCTCCCGGGCAAGCTCCTCCTTGCCCTTGGCCGCACGGCGCTTCGCCCGAGGAGTGGGCATCTTAGCCAAGACCTCCGGAGGCAGGCCACTGTGCACCACCTTGGCTGTGGAGGTGTGCGAGGTGGAATGCGCATGACCATGGGAGTGCGCCCCCGAGGAGCTTGAGCCCCTAGAGGATGCGACAGATGCTTCACTGGTGCGCTCGCGCACAGGAATCGGCACCGGATGCCCCTGAGCATCGTTGGACAAGATCACGCCCCGCCCCGCGCAGGTTGTACACGGCTGGGAGTAGGCCTCCAGCAGCCCTTGACCCACCCGTTTACGGGTCATCTGCACCAGCCCCAAGGAGGTCACCTCCGCCACCTGATGCTTGGTGCGGTCGCGTCCCAGGCACTCCAGCAAACGCCGCAGCAGCAGCTCACGGTTGGACTCCAACACCATGTCGATGAAGTCGACCACGATGATGCCGCCCAGGTCGCGCAGGCGCATTTGGCGCACAATCTCCTCAGCGGCCTCAAGGTTGTTTTTGGTCACCGTCTCCTCAAGGTTGCCCCCACGACCGGTGAAGCGACCTGTGTTGACGTCGATGACCACCATCGCCTCAGTGCGGTCAATGACGAGCGATCCACCGCTGGGCAGGTTGATGGTGCGCTCCAGCGCCTTGGCCAGCTGCTCATCCACCCGGTAGTGGGCGAAAACATCCCCCTCCCCTTGCCACTGAATGACCCGTTCACGCAGATCCGGAGCCACACTCTCGACATAAGGAGCCACATCCGCCCAGGCTTTATCACCGGAAACCACCAGTTGAGTGAAGTCCTCGTTGAAGATGTCGCGGATAACCCGGGTGGTTAGGTCTGGCTCACTGTGCAGCAAAGCCGGAGCCGCAACCGCACTAGCCTTGGAGGTAATCGCCTCCCACTGCTTGCTCAGCCGGTCGATGTCACGCTGCAACTCCTCCTCGTTGGCACCCTCGGCGGCGGTGCGCACGATGACCCCCGCCCCCTCGGGCACGATCTGACGCAGGATGGACTTCAGACGGGCCCGCTCCCCGTCTGGCAATTTGCGACTGATCCCGGTCATTTCCCCGTTAGGGACATACACCAAGAAACGCCCCGGCAAGCTGACTTGGCTGGTCAGGCGGGCACCTTTGTGGCCAATCGGATCCTTGGTGACCTGTACCCTCACCGACTCGCCCGATTTCAACGCCTGTTCGATGCGTTTGGGTTGACCTTCCAGGCCGGCAGCGTCCCAGTTGACTTCTCCGGCGTAGAGAACCGCGTTGCGGGCTTTGCCGATGTCAACGAAAGCTGCCTCCATGCTGGGCAACACATTTTGCACACTGCCCAAGTAGACATTGCCCACGAAGCTCGTGGCGCTGTGGCGGTTGACGTAATGCTCCACCAAGATGCCGTCCTCCAGCACCCCAATCTGGGTGCGGTCCTCCACCTGACGCACCACCATGACCCGCTCCACGGCCTCACGGCGGGCCAAGAACTCCGCTTCGCTGATGATGGTGGCCCGGCGGCGGGTGAAGTCACGGCCATCACGGCGACGCTGCCGCTTGGCCTCCAGCCGGGTGGAGCCCCGCGCAGTCCGGGTGGGTCGACTAGCCTCACCGCCGCTACTGCCCACGCTGACCCGTCGGCGCGGCTGGCGCACCTTGACCACCGTCTGGGGTGGGTCATCGGGGCTGGGTTGAGTCTGCTCGGTGTCACTGCCTGCGCGCCGACGACGGCGGCGGCGACGGGTCCCTGCCCCCGACTCCTCGCTTTGATCGTCGTCAGAGACTTCCTGGACTTGCTCGTCGTCAGCCACGCTGTCTGTGCTGGTGGTGTCCTCTCCCTCCGCCTCGCCTTCGGCTCGGCGTTGACGGGAGCGTCCGGTCCGGCGGCGGCGAGGGCCACCGTCCTCCTCCTCAGCTTGCTCCGTTCCGGGCGCCTGCGGGGCGGGAGTGGAAGCGGGGCGTGAGGGCAGCACCGTGGGGGTGGGAGGCTGGAACAGCAGCGCTGGAGCTAAGGGCGGGATAGGGGGCTGCTCCTCGGTGCGGGGGGCAAGCTCGTTGGGTTCTGGTTCATTGGTCACACCAATCTCCTTGTCAATAGTTGCTTCCGGGTGCCAAGGGGTACCGCACGGAAGCAACTGTGTGAGACGACATTCGGACAAAAACTACAAAACTTATCGGGCGTGGCTGCCTAACAGGTGACCCATGATCTGTACGGGTAAGAAACCACGCCTACTGCGGAAATCCCTAGCCAACCCTCAACTCCTCTGCGATGTGCCTGGGTCAAGCACGACATAGGACGCAGCAGATCACAGTGGTCGACTGGGTTGATCTCCTTCACCATGGGTAGGCCCGCAGGGGCATCAGTGTTCACTCGTCACAAGTCAGCGGGTCAGCCACCGTACCTGTGGATTCGTCTAACGGACCTTGCGCCAGCCGTGTCACCACTACGGGTAACGGCGGTGCAAACTCGGCGACCTGATGAAGACCAGCAAGGACATCATCGGGGCGAACCACCGGCGAGGTGTGCCGGACAACCAGACCTAGTATCGCACATGCCTGCACACTGGCAGGCTGCGCGGGCTGCCCGAGGATACGCGTGTCGTGATCATCGACAGCCTGGGAGGCGGTCTGCACCACGGCCTGCAGCACGGCCTGGCGAGCGTCCAGCGTGCGAGACCCATTCTTGGTCAAACGCTGAACCTCCACTGTTGAGGCGGCCAGAAATGCCTGGACCGCCTGCTGGAGGTGGTCAACAGTAATTCCAGGACAACGCAGCGACCACTGAGAGGCCTGTAAACGATCAGCCAGGCTTACGGTGCCCTCTGCTGGGGGCCGCTTGGCGGGGGCGAGCACCACCCGCACGATATCCAAACCAGGGGCCAAGGCCTGGTCGAGGTCATTACACAACTGCTGGGGATCACAGACTCGGCGTAAGCCTAATTCCAAGTATTCTGCCTCGCTGGCCATGCCGGTAGGAGCGGCGTTGGCATAGGACACCTTGGGATGGGGAGTGAACCCCGCAGAAAACGCCACCGGAACCTGGGCGCGGCGCAACGCTCGTTCGAAGGCACGCTGAAAGTCGCGGTGGCTGGAAAACCGCAGTCTGCCCCGGCGAGCGTAATGCACCCACAGTCGTTGCACCACTGGAGCTGGCGGGGGGCCCTCGGGAACCCGGCGAGCAGGTTTGGCCGCCTCCGGGCCTGCAGCAAAAAGTGGAGGGTGCTCCAAAGTAGCCATGACAGGCAGTCCTAACGATTAACGCTGCACGGTTAAGGGGAGCAACGTTTGGCCGGTGGGTCCTATTTGAATGTGGGTGTCCATCTGGGCGCAGACTCCACAGTCGTAGCAGGGGGTCCAGCGGCAGTCCTGCACCTCATTACCCTGACCCTGTCCTGCAGCCAACGCCTCTTGCCAGTCATCCCACAACCAATCCTTGTCCAATCCACTGTCCAGGTGATCCCAAGGCAGCACTTCGGTTAACTCCCGTTGCCGAGTGGTGTACCAGGCCAAGTCGACGGGAGTATGAGCCAGCGCCGCAGTAGCTGCATCTGCCCAACGTTGGTAGCTGAAGTACTCATTCCACCCATCAAAGCGACCGCCATTATCGTACACCTGTTCGATAATGGCGGCAACTCGGCGATCCCCGCGCGAGAGCAACCCCTCAATCTGACCCGGCTGGCCCTCGTGGTAGCGCAGACCAATCGCTCGACCGTAACGCTTGTCGGCCCGGATGGCATCGCGCAGCAGATGCAACCGTGCGTCAATGACCTCCGCTGGGCACTGACCCGCCCACTGGAACGGAGTGTGGGCTTTAGGCACGAAGCCGCCAATGGAGACGGTGCACCGAATATCCTTGCTGCCACTGACTTTTCGACCAGCCTCGATCACTTTCGCCGCCAGTTGGGCGATCTGGGTCACGTCCTCGTCAGTCTCAGTCGGAAGACCACACATGAAGTAGAGCTTCACCTGCCGCCACCCGGCCCCATAGGCAGCCGTGACGGTGCGAATCAAATCCTCCTCAGTCACCATCTTGTTGATCACTGCACGCATCCGGTCGCTGCCCCCCTCCGGGGCGAAAGTCAGCCCGCTGCGCCGACCATTGCGAGTTAACTCGTTGGCCAGGTCGATGTTGAACGCATCCACCCGCGTCGAGGGCAGGCTCAAACCGGTGTTGGTGCCCTCGTAGCGATCGGCCAGACCCCGGGCGATCCCGGCAATCTCGGAGTGATCCGCACTGGAAAGCGAGAGCAGCCCGACCTCCTCAAAACCGGTTGCCGCAAGACCGGTTTCGACCATCGCGCCGATGCCGGTGATACTGCGCTCCCGCACTGGACGGGTGATCATCCCCGCCTGACAAAAACGGCAACCCCGGGTGCAACCGCGAAAAATCTCCACGCTCATACGCTCGTGCACGGTTTCGGCCAGCGGGACCAGCGGGTGTTTGGGATAAGGCCATTGGTCGAGGTCCATCACGGTGTGTTTGCGCACCCGCCACGGAATGTCGGCCCGCGTGGGGACTACCCGCTGGATCCGGCCGTCTGGCAGGTAACTGACCTCATACAGCGCCGGGACGTAGACCTGCCCGCTGCGGGCCAGGCGCAGGAGCAGCTCGCTGCGACCGCCGGGCTCCCCTTGGAGTTTCCACTGCCGAATCAGGTCGGTGATAGCCAGCACCGCCTGCTCCCCATCGCCCAGCACCGCCGCGTCGAGGAACGGCGCGATCGGTTCGGGGTTGAACGCGGCGTGACCCCCCGCAATAACGAGGGGATGCTCGTCGCTGCGTTGGGATGCATGGCGAGGGATGCCCGCTAGATCCAAAGCTTGCAACAGGTTGGTGTAGCACAGCTCGGTAGAAAAACTGACCCCCAGCACATCAAAGGCGGCAATCGGGCGGTGGCAATCAACAGTGAAGTGGGGCACCTGATGAGTCCGCAGCAACGCCTCCAGGTCCGGCCACACGGCATAGGCCCGCTCGGCCAGCACATCCGGCTGCTCGTTGAGCACCTCGTAGAGGATCTGCACCCCCTGGTTGGGTAAGCCCACCTCGTAGGCGTCGGGGTACATGAGCACCCAGCGCACCACAGTGTCCTGCCACGGCTTGGAGCTCGCGTTGAGCTCCCCACCGACGTACTGGATCGGCTTTTGCACCTGGGCCAACAGCGGCTCCAAGAGAGGAAACAGGCTGGGTGGCGCCGTTGAAGTGGGTGATGAAGGCATTAGTTAAGGGTAGTCGGGGCAGACGCCGGGCTCACTTGATGCCGAGTTCGCCTCAGCGACCTTGGCCCGGACACCGCACAGTGCCAGAGGTATCGGGACGGTTAAGAAGCCGGCCTGCGCGTTTGGCCTCCCACCCGTCTTCGGACCAACGTCCCACCTGTTCCCCCGTAAGCTGCATGTCAGCCACATCTTGGTCGAACCTGTTAGGCAAGGTTGGCAATGAAGCAGTCATCACAATCCCCCCTTTAAAAAAACCTCACTCATGAAAATACACCCCGGGGCATCACACCAACTGCACGTGAGCACTGGCCTCACAGCCCCACCGTGCTGACCTAAGCGCACGTCAGCAGTGACCCTTCTAGGCGGCCTGGAGAGCCTTCACCTGGTCAGGTACGCCAACCACCCCGGCCTAGTCGCCTGGGCGCGTGGTGATGGCGTGGTGGTGAGCCACAGAGAAGACCAGACCCAGAGCAAACCATGTGGCGAACATCGACGACCCACCATAGGAGACAAACGGCAACGGCAAACCCGTGACCGGCATCAAGCCCAGACACATGCCAATGTTTTCAAACGTTTGGAAGCCAAACCAACAGACAACCCCCACCACCACCAAACGCCCAAACAGATCCGTGGTTTTGGCAGCGATGCGACAACAACGCACCAAGAGCAGCCCCAGCAACGCGATGATGCCCCCCGCGCCGATGAAACCCAACTCCTCCCCCGCAGCGGTGAAGATGAAATCCGTCTGCTGCTCCGGCACGAACCGCCCCTGGGTTTGCGGGCCGTGGAACAAGCCTTGCCCAGTCAGTCCTCCCGACCCAATCGCGATGCGGGCCTGGGCGGTGTTGTAGCCGGCGCCACGGGGATCGGCTCCAGGGTTAGCGAACGCGGTGAGCCGCTGCACCTGGTAGTCATCCAAAGCTCCCGTGGAGATCATCAACGTACCGGCTAAGGCAGCGACGACCAGCATTCCTACGGTCCAGCGCAGCGATGCCCCACAGACCGCCACCATGCCGAACAGGATCGCTGCCACCACCATCGTGGTGCCCAGGTCGTGCTGGGCAATGACCAACACCATCACCACGCCGCACAGCGCCAAGGCCGCCATCACATTGCGATGAGGCACATGGTCGGGGGGGTCAGGAGGGGCACCTCGGCGCAACAGCGTGGGCTGCATCGACAAGACCGCCGCCACCGACAGCACCACTGCTGCCTTAGCCAGCTCCGAGGGTTGCAGGGAGAAACCCGCCGGTAGTTGGATCCACGACCGCGAGCCGTTGATGGTGCTGCCCACCGCTAAAACCGCCACTAACCCGGCCAACGCCACCCCAAAAATCACCGGGGCCCATACCCGCAGCAGACGATAAGGCAACTTCATCGCCACGCCTGCGCACAACACCCCTACTCCAATGTTGAGGATGTGTTTATAGAGAAACGTTTGTGGTGGCTGGCCTGCCACCACCAAGCGTTCGCGAGTGGCCGACCACACCAGGACCGTGCCCACCACCGAGAGCACCGTGACCGCTAGCAGCAGCACCGCATCCACCTCGTGCAACCACGACCACCGCGAGGCGGCAGGCACCGGGCGCGGCAGGCTTCCCGGCGCGGAACGAGAGGTGGTGGCAGCTGAAGTCTGCAGGCCGACGGTGGTCACGGCCCGCTCCGACTGGCAGAGGCCGGCGAGCGGGGGCGCTGCCCCGACTGCGGTGCGGAGGTGGAGCCAGTCAGCCGAGGTAGGGCTTGGGAGGGACCTGAAGGCGGGTAGAGAGCCCAATCGGAGTCCACCCAACCACGGCTGTTGACTCCGAAAATGTGTTGGTAGATACCGACCACCGGCGGGCCAGCAGCCTTAGTGCCGCTGCCTCCCTGGCTGATCATGACCAGCACGGCGTAACGGGGGTTATCCGCCGGCGCGTAGGAGGCCATCCACGCGGTGTCCTGCTTGCCGTAGACCTCCCCGGTGCCGGTTTTGGTGGCGATGGGGAACCTCCACAGCGGGAAGTGGGCCTTGGCGAAAGCGGAGCTGGAAGTCCCCCGGATGCTGGTGGACACCAGGGAGCGACGCAGCAACTCCAGCACATCCGGGCGCAGGTTGAGGGTGGCGTCAGCGTGGGGGGCGATGGTGCGCACCACCTGCCCCTCGGGGGTGAGGATGGCGCGAGCCACGTGCGGAGTCCACAGCGTTCCTCCATTGGCGATCGCGGCGTAGACCCTGGCCATCTGCAACGGTGTGGCGAGGACATCTCCCTGGCCGATGGAGAAGTTCACCGCATCTCCAGGGCGGTAGATGTTGCCCGAGGCGCAGTTCTCCCGCGCCAACTGCTGCAGATAAGCCGCACGCGTCGGGTCGGTGGCAGCCACGCCGGGGTAGCCAGCGGAGGCGGCAGTGCAGTAGTCGGCGCGGGTGTCCAGCCAATACCCCAGCTTCCAAGCCCGCCCAGGAATGCGCCCTTTGGCCTCCTCGGGTAGATCCACTCCGGTGGGTTGGCCCATGCCAAAGCGACGCGCCATCGTCATCATGGGGTCACGCGCATCGGCCTGCCGCGCCGCCTGCAACGCCTGAGGCGTGTCTACTATGGCGGGGTTGGGCACGTACATACCCCCGTCGCGTTGGTACATTTCGTAGGCCCAACGGTAAAAAATGGTGTCGCAGGAGATGTTGATGGCCTTTTCCAGCGTGATCAACCCATAGGCCAGCGATTCAAAGTTACGCACCGTACGACCAGGGATGTCATAGGTGCCGCTGCAGTCATAACGTGCATCCAGGGGGTAGTCGCCACCCTGCAACGCCGCTGGCATCGTGACCACCTTAAAGGTGGAGGCCGGCGCGAATTGCCCCTGGGTCGCCCGCGAGATCATCGGGAAGTTCGCCTCCTGGCCGGTGATCGCGGCGTACTGTTTGCTGCTGATCCCCCCCACCCAAACCTTAGGGTCGTAGGTGGGATAGCTGGCCATAGCCAACACCTGCCCATTGGTGACATCCAACACCACTGCAGCGCCGGCATCAGCTTTGAGCGGCTCCCCGGTGGTGTGGTCCAGCCTGGTGCGGGTTTGGGGGATAGCGGAGGCCAACTGTCGCTCCACCACGGCCTGCAAACGGGCATCAATGCTGGTCACCACCGTGTTGCCCGAGACCGGTTCGATCTCATCAGCCTGACCGGTGACGTTGCCGTCGTGGTCCACCGCCAGCGAGCGAACTCCGGGGCTGCCCCGGATCTCATCGTCGTACTGACTCTCCAGACCTGCCCGGCCTACCAGATCAGTGCCGCGAATCTGCTGGGAGAGGGTCAGGGCCTGGGTCTGGTCATCCAAAGCGGTGCCGGCCCGAGCCAACTCCTGCACGGCCTGCTGCTGGCGACGCTGCAACTCCTGCTCGGTGATGGGGCCGACATAGCCCAGCAGGTGTGCGGCGTTGACCTTCCAGGGTGAGGGATAGCTACGAACCGCAGTCAGCTGTGCGGTGACCCCGGGGAACTGCTCCCGACGCTCCAGCACTTGCAAGGCCATCTCCGGAGTGGCATCTACCGCTACGGGGATGGGTTGGTAGGGGGAGCCGTTCCAGCACCTCGGGGAGGGTGGGGCTCCCGGCTCACCGCACAGCTTGGTGCGTCCCACGACCTCATCCACCGGTTTGCCCAACAGATAGGCCAGTGAGGCCAACAGTTGCTGGCCTCCATCGGGCTGTTTGTTCAGATCCGTACGGCTGACGGAGACCACCAGGGAGGTGGTGTTGGTCACCAGTTTCACCCCATTGCGATCCACCACGTCTCCCCGAGGAGCCGGGGTGATCACCTGCCGGATGCGGTTGGAGGCGGCCGCCTGGGCGTAGCGCTGCCCTTCGTGGATTTGCAAGTAGTACAGCCGACCCGCCAACGTCAACAACAAGGAGACCACCAAGACCTGCAAGACAAGCAGCCGTCGACTGGAGCGGGTTTTATGCGTCACCTGGCTCACCGACCCTTGCGGATCATGGCCGGATACATCGGCAGAGCTGGGCTGACCGGGCGAGGAAGGTTCTGCACCTGCTTGGGGACCCCCGATCGTTGGGTGGGCAGCAGGTCAGCCACGGCCGCCGGTTCACCAACCAGCCCCACCAGCGCGTGCACAGCGGGCAAGACCACCATCGCAGCACCCAGGTGAGTGAGCAGTGTGGGCCCCACCACCCTCAGTGCGTTGGCCCAGCTGGCACCGGTGGGTCCTTGCCCCAACAGCTCGCTGACCACAGTGAGTCCTGCGATCCACGCCAGGGTGGAGCCAGCCACCACGGCTGCAGCCAAGGGCACCTTGAGTAGGCGCGAACGCACCTGTAGAAGCTGGGCGTAACCGGCAGCAGCTCCTACCAGGGTGAACACCAGCGTGCTACTGCCCAGAGTGGCCACCGCTGGAGGGGCCACGTCGAGCAGCAAACCTCCAGCAAATCCAGCGCCAGCACCGGCCACCGGGCCGCTACGCAGGGCGCAAGCTACCACGACCAGCAGCACCACACTGGGCAGAACCGGCAGCACATGCAGACTGGGAATGAGTGCCGTCTCGATGATCAAGGCGAGCCCGAGGGCCACGCCAACGAGTACAGACCGTGCCAGCATCCGCATCATGGCAGCCCCGCCCCTTGGGTCGGTGAGGGGGCCATCGGTGTGGAGGTGGTGGTGCGGCTGGGAGTGCTCCGTACTGGAGGGGAGTTGGGCGTGCGGGAGGGTGGCTGCTGCACACGTGTACTCCTCGGTGGCACCGACCCGGAGGAGGCGGGCGTGGAAGAGTGCAAGGCCTGTGGTCCACCTGCCGGTGCGGTCACCGTGACCGTCACGGTGGCAACCGGCGGCGGGGTAGAGGTGGGTCGAGGGGGCAGCACCGCCATACGCGGGTTGGTGCGCGGCGGCTGAACCACCACCCCCACCAGATCCAAGGCGGCAAAGTCCACGAACGGATGTACCTGCACCCGTTTGGTCAGCTGCCCAGTCAGCCCTTCCACGCTGGTCACCGTGCCCACCGGCACACCGGGGACGTAAGGTTTGCCGTCTGGGGAGCCGAAGGTGACCATCCGCATTCCTGGGTTGACCTGGGCCGCCGGGTTGAACAAATCCACGGCCAGCGGTTGGTCCACTGCTCCCCCGCCGGTGGCATACCCGGCTTGCTGGTTTTCCAGACGCACTCCGACCGTCGTGGTGGCGTCGATCAACAAGGCCACGGTGCTGGTGCTTTGAGCCACTGATGTCACGCGCCCGACTAACCCTTGAGCAGCCAGCACGGTTTCGTTGGCAGTGATGCCGTCGAGGCTTCCCACATCAATGGTCACACTGCGGGAGAATCCTCCCGCAGCCCCGAATGCCACCACCCGAGCAGGCACAATGCGGTATTGCCCCAGCCCGGCGGTGTGCAGCAGCGCATCGAGCTCACTGACGCGGGTGCGGTCGAAACTGGCGGTGTTCACTTCGGCCTTGAGAGCGGAGTTCTCCTGCTCCAGGCGGGCCACAGTGGCCCCCTGGTTGCCTCCCAACGCCTGCCCAGCGCGGCGAAGCGCCTGCACCCCATCACCCACGCCTGAGGCCAACTCTTGAGCCGGCCCGACACCCACTCCCATCCAGGTGCGCGCTGCCACCCCAATCGGGCTGGTCGGGCTGGACTTTTGATCGGCCACGATCAACCCCACCGCCGCCGCTACCAGCACCACGAACACCGGCCATCGGCGGCGTGGGCGTCGAGTCATGGGGATGCGCTTTCTGCTAGGTGCAACGTCGGACAGACGCAGCGATCACGATGAGGGCTAGCGCCGGCGGGCGGGCGTCTTTAGGAGCGGGGTTCGCTGGTGAGCACTTGCGACAAGGCGTCGAACTCCTCCACGCATTTGCCCGATCCCAACGCAACGGAGTGCAACGGCTGGTCGGCCACAGTGATCGGCATCCCGGTTTCGTGGCGTAACCGCTCGTCCAGGCCGCGCAGCAGCGCTCCTCCTCCGGTGATGGTGACTCCTTTGTCCATGATGTCTCCGGCCAACTCCGGCGGGCAGGTGTCCAGGGTGGTTTGGATCGCGTCAACAATGGCGTTGACCGGTTCCTCCATGGCTTTGCGGATCTCATCCCCTGACACCACGATGGTTTTGGGTAGCCCGGAGACCAGATCGCGCCCTCGGATCTCAGCATGAGAGTCAGCGGGGCTGGGAAACGCCGAGCCCAGGCCGATCTTGATCTCCTCAGCGGTGCGCTCGCCCAACATCAGCGAGTACTCCTTCTTGACGTATTGCACGATCGCATTGTCCAGCTCGTCTCCTCCCACGCGGATCGACTGACTGGTGACCACACCTCCCAGGCTGATCACGGCGACCTCGGTGGTGCCTCCGCCAATGTCGACGATCATGTTGCCGGTGGGTTCGTGCACGGGCAGATCCGCCCCAATCGCGGCGGCCATGGGCTCCTCGACGATGTAGACCTTGCGGGCCCCAGCGGCATAGCCGGCGTCTTTGACGGCGCGCTGCTCCACACCGGTTACTCCACTGGGCACGCAGACCACCATGCGGGGTTTGGCGAACATGCGGCGGCGGTGCACTTTCTGAATGAAGTAGCGCAGCATCCGCTCAGTGGTGTCGAAGTCGGCGATCACCCCGTCTTTCAGCGGCCTGATGGCGACGATGTTGCCGGGGGTGCGCCCAATCATGCGCTTGGCCTCAGCCCCCACAGCCAGGATCCCTCCCGTGGTGGTGTTGATGGCCACTACCGAGGGCTCGTCGAGCACAATGCCCCGCCCCCGCACGTAGACCAGCGTGTTGGCAGTACCAAGATCAACGGCCATGTCACGACCGATAAACGACAGGGAGTTCACGGGGCCTCCTAGCGGCAGGGATGGAGGGTGGCAGCGCGGCACAAACCGGGCTCTAGTTACTCAGTGTGGTCGAACCACTACAGATGCTAGAGCATCGGGCACCCCCTCACCCACCCCACCCCCACCCCACCCGCACTGCCTCCGTCCGCACACAAAGGGGGTTGTCGCATTGAACCGGGTGAATGGGGCTATTTCACCCGGTTCAATGCGACAACCCCCTTTGGGACGGGAGAGGTGCGCCGCCTGTATCCACAGGCCAGTGACGAGCGGAGAAGTTTTCCCACGTTTTGTCAGGGGGCAGTTGAAGCCCGGCCCAGCAGGACAGGCTGACCCTATGAACGCAGATGTGGAGCGGATCCTGCAGGACAACGGTCCAGTGATCCGTGCCGAACAAATGATCAACCTGGTGGGGCGGTATGCCTGGGAGTGGGCGCTGGAAACTCAACGGCTCACCAGACTCCACCCCGGTGTCTACCTCTACCCGCAACAACCCCTGACCCGGCACCTACGCCGCAGGGCCGCCCTGGCCTACGCCGGACCAGGCAGCGTCATCAGCCACCTCGATGCCTTGGATCTTCATGGCTTGGACCTGCAGGATTACCCCAGGCACGAATTGCTCCACCTCAGCATGTCCGGGCAACACCGGCGCCGTACCCACCGCAGAGAATCCCTGATCATTCATCACTTCCTCCACTTCAACCCTGATGTGGACAGCCGGCAGCGGCAAGGGTTGGCCACCATCCGCCTCGAGGATGCCCTATTGCAAAGCTGGCCTCTGCTTGACGAGGTCCACCAGCCCGATCGTGCCCGCCGACCATTTCTGGAAGCTGTGCAACGCCGCATGACCACCAGCGAGCGCATTGTCTCCCGCCTGCCTCACTACCCCACACTGACTCGGCGAAAGCAACTGTTGCTGCTGTTGAGCCTGCTCAACGAGGGCTGCCACAGCGAGCTGGAGATCTTGGGGCTGCACCACGTGTTTATGCACCCCAGCCTTCCGCCATCGCAAGGTCAGGTGAAGCTTGCACTGCCCCACGGAGGCAACGCCTACCTGGATCGCTACTTCCCTGAGCATCGGGTAGCTGTCGAACTTGACGGCACCCAGTGGCATCAAGGGCAACGTCGCGACCACGACCTCGATCGCGATACCCGACTGGCGGCCCTAGGCGTCACCGTGTTGCGCTTCAGCTTCAAACAGGTGGTGGAGCAGCCGGACTTGGTACGGCAACGCCTGCTCGATGTCCTCGCCGCCACCCCAGCCTCGGCCACCCCACGGTGA
>JBDIAW010000024.1:0-31730 GCA_039812585.1 Actinomycetota bacterium
AGATGAGGTACTCAACCCCATATCGGCCAGTATTCTCTGGAGTTGCAGATGAAGCGTTTCCATGGTGACGCTAATCACCACTGCGCCGTGGAGAGGGTGCGTCGCACGAACAGTAAGCGCCGGGGGGCTCTCGTCACCTTTGGTCAGAACCTGGTCAACGCTAGTGATCCCCAGACGGTCGATGATCCCGGGGAATGCTGTCTGTATGTGCTCAGCTCGCTGTACATCGACGGGATACTGTGCCCGCCCTGCAGCGACATTGCTTCGGAAACGTTGGGCAACGGCCCGTGCTTCGGTATCAATAGCCATGAACATTTACTACCACAAGACAGGCTGGCGCACAGCCAATCTCTGAGATTGCTTAGGCTCGCCCCGCGACCAGACTTCGCACCACACCCACCACGTTGTCTGGCCTTTCCTGCAGGTCGGCCCAGGTGAAGCGGATGACCTTCCAGCCTAGGCTCGTGAGGGTGTTTTGGCGGGTTCGGTCGTGTTGGAAACGCTGGCGATTGCTGTGGTAGGCAAACCCATCCACCTCTATAGCCAGGCCCTCTGCAGGGAAAGCCACATCAACTCGGGCTACGAGGACACCCTGAGCTCTCACGGGGTAGCCGGCTTGCCAGCCGGTGAGGCCATGCCGACGCAGCAGATCCAGCAACAGACGCTCTGCGCAGGATTCTCCACCTTGGCTCACGACCTGCCAGACCTGGCGCAGTTGAACGTTGCCTCGGCGCTGCTCGGCCAGCCGCCGCTGCACATCACGATCCTGGACCCAACCCTGGGTGCGCGCCCGATCGGCGAAAGCCACCGCCTCACTGAAAGCTAACTGCGCAACACCATCCAGAACGGTCATCTGCCGCGTGGTTACCGGCAGGCCACGCACCGTGGTGCGCTGACTGGGTGGCACAGCCCAAGCCGTGCACTGCACTCCCACCAACGCGGGGCAATGCCGCCCCGTCTCGATGTACACCCCGATCTGCGCAGGTAATTCGTTACGCATGTCGTGCAGGTAGGCCGCTGCCAACCCCCGCACCACCCCACCGGTTGCTAGTACGGCGTACCACAACTGAGTGTTCTCGGTGTATTCCGCCGCAGCGGCCTGATAGAGCCCCCGCCTCCGTCGAATCAACAAACGCTGGCTCACCAGGCTTCGCACCTGGGCCACGCTTAAACCACTGCTGCGCAGTTGTTCAGCTGTGATCAAACCGCCTTGGTCACGAGAAATGTCGGTCCACATGCCTGAATAAGTGCAAGAAGATGCCGTCTAGCGACACTTTTTTGCAGATTTTTTGGCGGAGACTGGCTCCCGCACCTGGACTCGAACCAGGAACCTGCCGGTTAACAGCCGGACGCTCTGCCAATTGAGCTATGCGGGAATGCGGTGGTAACGCTGGGAAAGCTTACCGCATAGGAACTACTCAATGCGGCATGCCTGACCATGATCGGCGGGGGTAGGAGAGAAGTCCAACAAATAACCGCAAAAGACCACCACCACGACCCAAAAGCTCTGGTAGGCGGCGCGTCCAGGGCCTAGGGTCAAACCTAAGCCCCCGGCTGGCCCGCTACTATGGTTCTAGCCTGCCAAGCGTCGGTGAACCTGCACGATCCACCAAGCACCACAACCCCTGAAGGAGCATCATGAAAAAGTTGACCATTGCGGCTGGCTTTGCTGCCGGTTACCTGTTGGGTGCTCGCGCCGGGCGCCAACGTTACGAACAGCTGGTGACCACCGCGCGTTCAGTGGTAAGCAACCCCAAGGTGCAGCAAACCAGTGACACCATTCAGCACCAGGCCAGCGACCTGATGACCAAAGCCAAGGACAAGGTCAGCGACAAAGTGGCCTCTCGCCGCAGCGGTGACGACGAGAACGACAATGACCCGTACGCCACCACCACCTACGACGTCGTGGAGGTCCCGGAGCGTCCCCGGCCCACTGGAGGTTCGATCTAACGACCCCTCATCGATGAGCTTTACACGCGGCTTGCCAGTCCCTGAACAGGATTGGCAAGTCGCGTGTGCAATGGGGCAAAAACCGTGTGGTTGTCAGCGCAAACAGTTGTCTCAGACGGGTTGTGCAAGCCGGCAAGGTGTGCGATGGTGAGGGCAACGCCTCGCCGCATCGACACCAGCGGCAGCTAGCGGCGATGCGCTGCATCTACCCGCTGCCGCCCTTGTCCAAGGAGTGCGTCATGAGCACCATCAACCACGAGCGGCCCCTGCAACTCGACCCCGCTTTCCCCCACATCCTCGACGATGACGCCCCCTACGCCACCGCCTCTAGTGAGCCGGTTCAACCCTCACTACCTGGAGATGACTACCTCGGCGCCCAAGCCCGAGGAGTGACCGCTGCCGAAGCCCACGATGGGGAGTCGCTGGCGTGGAAACTAGAGCGGGAGCTGCCCGACCTGGCTGGACTAGACCTCACCGAAGACGAGGATGCCGGAAACCCGCAGGTGGACGATCAGGAGTTCGACCCTGATCGCGACTCTGACCAAACCTACGACTCCACCACGCGCCTGTACAGCGATCGCATCGGCCCTCACACTGGGCGGCTGACCGAACCGGATGAGGGCAGTCACCCAGACCGCGAGGCTGAGGCCATAGCCAGCGCCTACTACTCGGAGGAATACGATCTCTCCCCTGAGGAAGCTGCTATGCATGTGGAGTTCGAGCGCTAACTCAACTCCTAGCCGAACGCCAATTCCCGCAGATCTCTGCGTCGTTGCTCGAGGGCAATGACCTCGGCGAACAAACTGCGATGCTGGGGGGAAGTCACCGGGTTCATGCGCTGCAACTTGCTCTTGAGGTGCACGATCTGTCGGGTCAGGTCCATCTCGTGCAGTCGGGCGAGCACTGCGGCTGCGTACTGTTCCTGCGCGGGGCCGGTGCTGGGCTCCACCGCCAAGCGCGCGACTCGAGTGCGCACGGTGTCATCGGCACAGGCGTGGCGCACCCGATAAACCCATTGCTGCGGGTCAGCCCAGGCCGTGGGGTCAGCCGCAGCAGCCACCACGGCAGCAGCCACCGCAGCGTAGCCGGGCACGGTGAATAACGGGGGCGTCAATCCTGTCAGCGCACCGCCCAGTAAATGGGGCAACTGCAACGCCACGCGCAGCACCTCCCGCTCCACTCCAGCAGCGGCCACATCCACCGTAGAGGGGAGGGGTTCCTCGTGTGGAGCCTCAGCCGAGGTGGTGGGCTGGGCGAGCGGAGCGCTGGCGATAACCCGGTTAGCGCGTTGCACAGCTGCGTTCACGCGGGCAGCGTCCACCCCCAGCCAGCCGGACAACCGGCGCACATACTCAGCGCGCAGATCGTCCACACGGATGCCAGCCACCATAGGGGCGGCCTCCCGTAAAGCCCCTACCTGGCCTTCAGCGGTGTCGAGGTTGTGGTGACCCAGCGCGTCGCGGATGGCGAACTCGAACAGAGGCGTGCGGGTAGCGACCAGTTCACGCACCGCCGCATCGCCGTGGCGAAGACGTACCTCGCAGGGATCTAACCCCTCGGCGGAAACCGCGACAAACGTTTGGGTGAGAAAGTAATGATCCAGCGCGAAGGCCTTGACCGCTGCCCGCTGCCCGGCCGCATCACCGTCGAAGGTGAAGATGACTTCTCCGCGAAACTCGCTCTGATCGGCTAGCAGACGCCGAGCGACCTTGACGTGGTCATCGCCAAAGGCCGTGCCGCAGGTGGCAACCGCCGTGCCCACCCCCGCAAGGTGACAGGCCATCACATCGGTGTATCCCTCGACGATGACAATCTGCTGACGGCGAGCTATCTCGCGTTTGGCCAGGTCAGCGCCATATAACAGGGTGGATTTGCGGTAGAGCGGGGTCTCTGGGGTATTGAGGTACTTCGGGCCAGGGTCAGCCTCGTCGAGCTTGCGCGCGCCGAAGCCAACGATTTCCCCGGACAGATCCGCTATCGGCCACACCAACCGCCCCACGAAGCGATCCCGCAGCCCCCGCTCGGTCTGCTTGGCCAGCCCCGCAGTGACCAGCTCCTCAGTGCTGAAATGTTGAGCGCGTAGGTGGGTGACCAATGCTTCCCAGGTGCCCGGCGCATAGCCCACCCCAAACGTGGAGCAGGCCTGTTCATCGAAGCCTCGCTGGGTGAGGAACTCCCGCCCGATCGCGGCGGCGGGGGTGCACAACTGCTCCTGATAGAACCTGGCCGCTTGTTGGTGGGCTTGCACCAAGCGGGAGCGTTGCCCCTGCTGCATCCGGGGCGTCACTCCGCCCTGCTCATAGCGCAGGTCCACCCCAGCTTTAGCGGCCAGACGTTCCACCGCCTCGGGGAAGGACAGAGCATTCATTTTCATGACGAAGTCAAATACCCCCCCGCTTTCCCCGCAGCCAAAGCAGGTGTAGTGCCCCGTGGCAGCACGCACGTGAAAAGAGGGTGTCTTCTCGTCGTGAAACGGGCACAGCCCCTTAAACGACCCCGCACCTGCGCTGCGTAGTGCCAGGTGCTCACGCACCACCTCCACGAAGTCAACCCGCGAACGGACTTCCTCCACGTCCTCATCACGAATCCGCCCAGGCATAGGGCCCAGTTTAGGCCGACCTGCACGCTCTTCTTGGCATGGCTGGAGTACACCAGCTGGGTTGGCACTACGATCACTACCATGCTGGACAGATGGTGGAGTTCCCTGATAGAGCCCCTGTTCACCCCACCGGATGCTGGGCCCGCCCGGCAGGAACTCTCCGGTCTGACTCGGGCAGAAGTGGCACAACAGATTGCTCAGGGATATTGGCGGGTTTTTACCAACGAACTCTCTGCCCAACTGAACACTTACTTGAGCGTGAGATTGACCCATCACCTGCAAGACGTCACATGGGTGGACCACAAGAGCGCCAAACCGCAGGTTCCACTGGAACCACCCCGACTCGATCTGACTAACCTGCCCCACTGGCGGGCGCACTTAGCCGAGTGGATGCGAGGGCCTCTGCCCAGCTGTGTGGTCGATTCTTCCCTGACGGTGGTCACAGCCCAAGCTTGGGCACCGGAGCACCTCCTGCCCGATCCCGATGAGGCAGATATCCTCACCAGCCTGACGATCATCCCCGAACGCCCATCCTCCGGCGGAAATCAGCTCGTCGTGACTTACACCCTCCACACCCCTGGCAGTGTGAGCGTGGAGTCCACCCTGAGTACCCGTTACGGCTGCATCTTGGCCACGAGCCAGCTTCTAATGACCGAGGCGGATGAACTCAAACTCAGTCACATGCAGTACAACGCTGCGGGCGCGGCGGTGGTGAACCAACAGTGGAGCTATGACGGCCATCGTGGCAGTCTGGAGCAGACCGAAGTCGTCTGTGGGTGCAACACCACCGCTTCAACGGTGTGGACCCAGGATCAGCAACACCTCTTTTTCCTGCGTACCTGTCGTACGCAGGCTTCGGGGCCACCGCACACCACTGACCACTCGGGATTCTCGGTGCGGATTGACACTGAGACAGTCGCAGTCACCTCCAACACCAATGGGGGCTCCACCCAGTTCACCTCCTGCCTCATCCCGCTGGTGGCATCCCACCCTGAGCACACGAAATCAGCACCACAAGATCGCCTCGACTGCTCGAGCAGACCGGTGCCCACCTCGACCTTGGAGGCTTTGTGGTTTTTAGCTCACCTCGACCCAACGGCTAGGCTGGCTGGCTGCCTGCCCCACGCTGGGCAAAATCGCCATTCCACCATGCCGACGATTTCTGCTACTGCGCCAGGTACGCTCCCCACCCACCGGTCGGGGCTTGGCCTACGCCGAGGGCCTGCAACTTGGTCAACACCGCCGGGGGCTGTGCCTCCATCCAGTCGATGAGTTGGCGCATCGAGACGAGCTGCACTCCGGGTTTACGCGAGAGCTCCACCATGACCGCCTCGATGGCGTCCATGTAAATCCCACCATTCCACTGCTCGAAATGATTGCCAATGATCAGCGGGGCCCGGTTGGAGGTGTAGGCGCGGTCGAAACCGGCCAGAAAAGTGTCGGTGGTCTGGCGTTTCCAGGTGGCCCAATGGGCTCTATCACCATTGGTGTTGGCATTGGACTGGTTAGCCATGAAGTTGTAATCCATCGCCAGAATCTCTCGAGGCTGGTCTGAACGTCGGTGCGCCATCGGCAGCGAGGCCATGGAGGTGTCCCACAGACCGTGCTTATCTTGGGTCGGCCACCGCTGGGTACGGGTGCCGCTGGAGTCGTAGCGCCAGCCCAGTTCAGTCGCTACCGGCAGCAGCGTGGCTCGGCCTTGGAGGCAGGGGGTGCGAGCGCCAATCAGCTCCCGGTGGTAGTCAAACGGCAGCCGTGGCAAATCAGTGATGCCGGTCAGGGTGCGCCACTGGGTGACAAACCGCATCACCTCGTTGATTTCTTGACGCCAATCCGCAGAACTCCACGTGCCCACACCGTTGGTGCGCCCACAGAAGTGGCCGTTGAAGTGGGTGCCGATTTCGTGCCCTTCTAACCAGCACTGACCGATAGCCTCGATGGTGCGATGACACGACTGCAGGGACGGGTAGCCAATATCTGAACTGCCTGGTGCGTGTCGAGGAGGGCGATACAGACTGCGTTTTTCTTGAGGCAGAAAGTAGATCCCGGTCAGAAACAAGGTCATCGAGGCGCCAGTACGCTGCGCAACCTGGCGAAAGCGACCCAGCAACCCCTCCTTGAGGTTGGCCGCCCCATCCCAGGAGATCACCACAAATTGGGGCGGGGTCTCCCCCGGCTTTAGTGCCCGTGGGGTGGGTTGATGTGGTTGGGGGCGGTATTCGCTGGTGGAGCCATCCCCCATCGGGGGGCCAGGGACGAATCCCGGCGCAGGATTGGTCGGGGATCCTGTGGAGGTAGCGTGCGCCCTGGAGCTGGAAGCTGCGGGGCCTGCTGCTTCAGTGGTGCGCAGGTGGAGCAGGCGAGGCACCCCCCAGGCCGCCCCGGCACCGACCGCTGCGGCCATAGCCAAACCAGCTGCGAAGCGGCGACGGCTGAATGAGTCAGAACCAGAACGTGTCGTCGGTGAAGCTGCTGGCCTAGGCGCAGGAGCAGGCTGCTCCGCCCACCCTCGCGCCGGCTTGGGCCTGTCCGATGCGTCCCCAGCCAGAGGTTGGTACTCACCCTTCGCCGGTGCGGGGCGTAGCCACTCCTGCGGAAGACCAAGTTGCGGCTGCTGTTCCCCTGACGGAGGTATTTCCGGCGTCGAACCCATGACCACTCCCCATACGCAACCCACCATGGCATCCCTTCGACGGTAACTCACCGTCAGCCTTAGCAGCAGGTAAAAGAGAATGTTGAAAAAAGTTCGGGCACTGTGGCAGGAAAAAACTCCGTCTCACCCTGGTTGGGGGGTGGCACCAGAGCTCACGGCGATGCTCACTGGTCATAACACTTAGGTTGCTCACGGTAAGCGAGCTGGGCTCGTGAATCGAGGAACACGGGTAGAGCCTGAGGCATCAGCCACGGGTGGTGACGTGGTGATAGAGGGCCACGGCAGAGGTATCGGTCAAACCAGCTAAGGCATCCACCACCGCACGCAGGCGGGAGTCGGCGTCGGGAGCTGCCTCCACATCGGCCCGCGCCAGGGGGTCGACCGGCAGCAGTGCTCCCTCCAGAAGAGCTTGTGCCAGTGTGTGCAGCAGGTGACGCTGCTGCTCATACCGTCGTTGAGCACGGGGCCCCAACATCATCACCAGAGCTGCGGTGGCTTTGAGCACGTCACATTCTGCGCGTTGCTGGGGGGGTATCACCAGATCGGCGTGGTAACGCAGCAGAGGTTGGGAGCCGAATTGGTCGCGAGTGGCCTGCTCGGCACTGCGCGCGAATCGACCGATGAGGAAGCTGGTCAGGTTCTTCATTGCTGCCGCTGCTGGGCGACTCCTGGCTAGGCAAGAGTGCCGAGAGCGGCGATCCACCTGGTCCTGCTCGAAGTCCAAGCTGGGAGCGGGTAGCGGCGAGCAGTCACATTCCCGTTCAAACTCCACCGCAGCCTGCCACTGCGGCAAGGCCACCAGCCGATGCAACGCCTGGGTCACCTGTTGGGCATCCGAGCCGAACCGTTCGGTGGCCACCTGCACCACACGGTGGGCGAACGGCGGAGAGTCCAGATGAGCCAGGCGCATCAAACCCAGGTGCAAAGCATCCTCCACGTCATGCACCGAGTAGGCCACATCATCTGACCAATCCATCACCTGCGCTTCAAAACAGCGCTGCCCGGCAGGCGCGCCCTCGCGCATCCAGGTGAACACGACACGATCGTCTTCATACACGCCAAATTTGCCCGTGGAGTCGCCTGCCTGCCGAGGCCAGGGATACTTGGTACAGGCATCCAGACATGCCCTAGTCAGGTTGAGGCCCACACTGCGCCCCTGGGAGTCGAAACGCTTGGCCTCAGTGCGGGTCAGCAGGCGGAAGCTTTGCGCGTTACCCTCGAACCCTCCGCAGCCAGCGGCGATCTCGTTCAACGCCGACTCCCCGTTGTGCCCAAACGGCGGATGCCCTGCGTCATGGGCCAGGCAGGCCACCTCCACCACATCGGGCTCTGCGCCTAGAGCCACCGCCATCTCCCGGCCCACTTGGGCACACTCTAAAGAGTGAGTCAGGCGAGTGCGGGGGAAGTCATCCAGACCGGCCATGAGCACCTGGGTTTTCGCGGCCAGGCGACGAAACGCAGCCGAGTGCACCACCCGGGCATGGTCACGTTGAAACGCGCTGCGGCCAGGTCGGTTGGGCTCAACCACGCGCCGCTGCTGATCATGATCGGTGTAGTCATCCATGATGTGCCTGGGGCTAGCCGACGGGCAGAGGGGCGGTGATCTGGTCGAACTGGCTGTGCGCCACCTCCCAGGGTGCGCGAGGAGACCACCGCTCCAGATAGGCCATCTCCAGCACACTGCCTTGGGTCTCCACAACATTCTTCGGCCGCCAGCCAGCCTCGGCCAGACTGTGGCGCATCCCAGCGCAAACCTTCTGGTGCGTGGAGTAGACCCCCGAGGTGACCACCCACACGGAGCTGGAACTGCCAGTCGCCTGTGCCCTGATCTGGTCGGCCACCATAGGACCGCTCAGATCATCCAACCGGGCACTGTAGTTCACCCAGTCCACCCGATCAATGAGGCTGTCACTCCCAGTAACTACCTGTGCTGAGTTGGGTTGGCCAGGAGGAGCAGGCAGGATGAGGAAACGGGCCTGCGTTCGAGTGGCCTGTGCTAACTGCCTGCCCACTGCAGGAGCTAGCTGGTCTGGGCAAAACACCACCACATCGGCGGGCTGGACGTAGGCATCTAAAGCTGCGGCTATTTCTCCGGCCTGGGTGCGAGGCTTGGTGGCCCACGAGGAGCTAGCCAGTAGGCCCACGAGTACCACCACCACGACCACCGGTAGGCGTAGCAGGGGGGGCAGCGCAGCTACTCCCAGACTCATCACCACCACAACCAGTGGTACCACCACAGCGGTGTAGCGCGGCTCAGCGGCACTGCCTGTGACGTAGGCGGCCAGCAGGGCGATCAGCACCACCAGCGCGGTGCCTACTGTGAGCCCCACCCCCCAGCGGCGGGCCAAGGGGATGGCGATCCAGGCTTGTTTGCTCTGCTGGCCTGTCGTTAAGTAGCCACCCACCGCCCCTAACCCCAGCAGGATCGTCACAAAAACCCCCACCCACAAGGAGCTCCCCGGTGCTGCCCCTGCCCACTCCTGCGGGAGCACCGCCAACTGGTCGAAACTGGCCGGGCGAGACCAGGGGGCTCCCGTGTGGCGTACCTGAAACACCAGGGACGGCACCCAGGGGGCGAACAGGAGCATCCCCGCGAACAGCGCCACAGCCTGGCGGCGCACCATCGCGCGCAGCGGGGGGCATCTGCACCAGCACATCAGGCCCAGTATGAGAGCTGAGGCCACGACAAACAGGGCCCAGTAGTGGGTCAGCAACAGAGCCGCCCACGCTAAAGTCGCCCCCAGCAGCGCCCGCCAGCCGGAGTGAGCAGCCAGATGCAGGCACGCCAGGCCCAGGAGCACCACCAGCAGACACACCAACGCATACATGCGAGTTTCGCTGGCAAATCGCGCCATCCACGGCAAGCTCGCCCCCAGCACCACCGCCACCCACGCCAAGGGCTGGGTGGCGCCCAAACGACGCACCAGCAACCACAGCCCAGCTAAGCACCCCACATTGGCTAAGACCGACAGCGAGCGCACAGCCAGGGTGCTTTCCCCCCACAAGGCCATCCACACGTGCAGCAGGACGTAATACAACGGCGGAGCCCCATCCGCACGCAGAGCATCAAGCATCTGCCCCAGGGGCAAGCGGGCAATAGCCACGCTTTGGGCCTCGTCCAACCACAAAGGGCCTTGAGCGGCCAGGCGAATCGCCAGGGCACCGATGAGCACCAAGGAGATGCCCACCACTGCTAACAACCGATGTGCAGCACCCAAACGGTGACGTAGCAAGGACCAGACGCGGCCAGGTAGTAGTCGATCACTCATCGGTCAGTGTGGCCTTCCACACGGAGATTGGCATCATTATCCAGACTCATCAGTACGCAGCGGCCAGGTGCCATCGTGCAGAGCAAGAATAGTCCCCTCACGCCCCGAAGACGTTGGTGCCATCACCCCAGCTTCATCCAGCAGGAGCATTCAGGCATTAGGCCACAGCATCCTTCTGGGAGTGCCCGGGTGTTATCACTTCATCGCTACGAGTACCGACTGACTCTGCGCTGGCGTGGATGGCTGGAATCACCGGGGCTTGGCGGCCAGTGCCCTCCGCGTGGCCCATCACCCGGGTAGGCGTGCCTGCAGATTCAGCACTGCCTTCCTTCTCTTCGTGGTACTCCTGCTCAACGTTGACACTCCATAGGTCGCGGACCTTGTGGCCGGCCACAATATTTTCCGCTGCGTACATGGCGGTAAGCATGGAGTGGTCTTGGTTGTTGTACTTGTGCATCCCGTTGCGTCCCACTGCCTGCACATTGGTGACCTCAGTGGCCAGCCAGTCGCGGATGGTGTTCACTCGAGCCTCATACCCCTCGTCGTAGACCGGATAAGCCTTGGGTACTCGCACGACAAACCCTTGCTCCACCGAGCCTTTCTTCACCAGTTCCAGCTGCTCCAACTCGCGGGTAGCCATAGCGATCAGGTCTTCATCCGCGCTGGTCCAGGTGTCATCGCCCTCGTTGACGAAATACTCCAGACCCAGGCAGGTGCGTCCCTCCTTAACCAGATAGGGCGACCAAGAGCCAAAGTTTTGCACCCGGCCCACCTTCACTCCCGGCGTGTGGATGTAGATCCAGTTATCCGGGAAGCCTGACTCCTGCGGCACCACCAGGGCGACGGTAATGAAGTCACGGAAACTGAGCTTGGCCGCTGCCTCGCGCACCGCAGTCGGAGCTGGAGGATTCATGCTTAACGCCAACTCGGTCAGAGGCATAGAGCTGACCATCTCCTCGAAGGGCACGTGCTGCTGGGTTGGCGGCTGGCCAGGCGCTCCTTCGTGCTGCACTGTCACCGAAGTGGCCCGCTGCGTCTGCGGGTCACGGTTGATGGCCACCACCGGTGAGTTCATGACAACTTGACCCACCGAGGAGGAGTTGACGATCTCACGGGCTTTCTCCCACATCATGCCCGGCCCATACTTGGGGTACCAGAACTGGTCGATCAGCGTGGTGATCTCCGTTTGCCCCTTCTTCGGGAACAGAGCGCTGGTGATCGCATTGAGTAAGGAGAGGTTTTTGATGCGCTGCGCCGCCCAGTCCGCCTGGATGCTGGTGGCGGGGATGCCCCACAGCTTCTCGGTGTAGGTCTTGAAGAAGATGCCGTAGAGGCGACGGCCAAATCTCGCCGAGACCCACCCCTCGAAGTGACTCTGGTCTTTGGGCGGGTGGATGCGAGCCCAGCCATAGCTGGCCACACAGCGAAACGCCTCGATGATGCCCAGGTTCTTCAGCGCATTACTAGCCTTAAGCGGGTAGTCATACAGCTTGCCCCGGTAGGAGATGCGGCTCATGCGGGGGCGCTTGAGGAAATCCTCCTCCGGCAGCACCTCGTGCCACCAGTTGTCCACCTCGGTGACCTTAGTGAAAAAGCGATGCCCACCAATGTCAAAGCGCCAACCGTCGCGCTGCTCGGTGCGGCTGATCCCCCCCACCTGGTCGGTGGCCTCGAACACGGTGACCGGCACGTCCTTACGCACTAGTTCTACCGCCGCAGTAAGACCGGCAGGGCCACCACCGATCACCACCACAGTGGGGAGATGCGAGGAGGAGGGAGTGTCATTGACAGGGGTGTCGTTCACAAAAAACCGCGCTTTCACAGGGAGCCCAGCCACTGTGCTGGACGTCTCGGTCATTGGCCTGCAGGATGAGCACCAGGGCCCAACGTCGTTTGATTAGACGCTCTTGGGAGCGTACGACACCCCGATGACGAACCTGTCAGCTTGCGATAACGACCCGGCTTCGATTGCTACCCGAGCCTTTTGGGTTGACGTTTGTGCGGTTTTAGCGGCGCTTGCGCCTTGCTAAAACCGCACAAACGTCAACCCAAAACTGGCTCAGCAGGCTAAGCGCTCTAGGAGCCAGGAGGGTAGTGCGTCCAGGCCCACGCGCTGTTGGGTCATGGAGTCACGGTCGCGGATGGTCACGGCGCCGTCTTGCAGGGTGTCGAAGTCGACGGTGACGCAGAAGGGGGTGCCGATCTCGTCTTGGCGGCGGTAACGGCGGCCAATAGCTCCAGCGTCGTCGAACTCCACGTTCCAGTGCTGCCGCAGCTGATCAGCTAACTGCCGGGCCTTCGGGGAAAGCTGCTCGTGACGCGAAAGAGGCAGCACCGCGACTTTGACTGGGGACAGGCGCGGATCCAGACGTAGCACCGTGCGCTTGTCCATCACCCCTTTGGCGTTGGGAGCCTCGTCCTCGTGGTAGGCATCGAGCAGGAAGGCCAGCACACACCGGGTCAGGCCAGCTGCAGGCTCCACCACATAGGGAGTCCACCGCTCGCCCTTGTCCTGGTCGAAGTAGGTCAGATCTGCCCCGGAGGCCGCGCTGTGCGCCTTAAGGTCGAAGTCGGTGCGGTTAGCGATCCCCTCCAGCTCGGCAAACTCCGAGCCACCAAAACGGAACCGGTATTCGATATCCACGGTGCGCTTGGAGTAATGAGACAGCTTCTCTTTCGGGTGCTCGAACAGACGCAGATTGTCAGGGTTAATCCCCAAATCCACATACCATTGCCAGCGAGTGTCGATCCAATATTGGTGCCATTGCTCATCAGTTCCGGGAACGACAAAGAACTCCATCTCCATTTGCTCAAACTCACGAGTTCGGAAAATAAAGTTTCCCGGAGTGATTTCGTTGCGGAATGATTTTCCTGTCTGGGCAATACCAAACGGCGGTTTTTTTCGCGCTGACTGTTGCACGTTGAGGTAGTTGAGGAAAATGCCCTGTGCCGTCTCCGGGCGCAGATAGTGCAGCCCCTCCTCACCCTCCACGGGGCCAAGGTAAGTCTTGAGTAGGCCGCTAAATTGGCGCGGCGGCGTGAACGCCCCCCGAGTGCCGCAGTTGCCACACACCAAGTCATCCAGACCGTTGTGCGCAGCGTGGCCATGCTTGGCTTCGTAAGCCTCTTCCAGGGTGTCCGCACGAAAACGCTTATGGCAGCTTTGACACTCAGTCAACGGGTCAGTGAAGGTATCGACGTGCCCGGAGGCCACCCAGGCCTGGGGGGCAAGCACCACGGCGGAATCCAGGCCGACCACGTCGTCGCGGCCATGCACCATGAACTTCCACCACTGCTTGCGGATGTTCTCCTTCAGCTCCACCCCCAGCGGACCGTAATCCCACGCTGAACGGGTACCTCCATAAATCTCACTGGAGGGGTAGACAAACCCGCGGCGTTTGCTCAGGCTGACAACGGCATCGACAGTAGAGGTAGGGGTGCTAGACACAGCGTGGTTCTCCATCTTGGCAGTGTCGCCGATTGGATGTCGGCGACAGGGGTAACGCTGCCAGGCTACACGCATGCGCTGGGCCCACCGAGCGCTAATTTGCAATGGTTTTCATTAAGAGGCATACTGATCCTCATGTTGCCTCGCCCTCACCTTCTGCCTTTGACCACTGCCGGAGTAGCGCTGCTAGCCCTAGGCCTCCTGACCGGCTGCAGTCGCACACCCCCAGGGGAGAAAATCAGTATCAGTGCCGGGTTTTACCCCCTGCAGTATGTAGCCCAACGCGTTGGAGCAGACCGCGTGGAGGTTCATAACCTCACCAAAACCGGTGCTGAGCCCCACGATCTGGAGCTCAGCCCTCAGGAGGTGATGACCATCGCCCAATCGAAACTGGTGCTGCACGTGAGAGGTTTTCAACCTGCCCTCGATGAGGCCATCACGCAAAACCAGGTGAGCGCTGTGGACGGACTATCAGTCGCGCAGGACGAGCCCGCCCAAGAGCAGGACCACCAGAGCCAACCCGAGGAAGGGCATGAGGACGGGCACGACCACGCCCATGAGGCAGAGACCGGTCCGATAGATCCGCATTTCTGGCTGGACCCCCAAATGCTGAGCCGCTACACCCTGCTGGTGCGTGACAAGCTCAGCGAGATCGACCCCTCCCACAGTCAGGATTACGCCCGCAATGCCCAAGCGTTGGACGAGGACCTGAAGCAGCTCAGCGCCGAGTATGTCCAGGCCTTGCTGCAGGTGGACCCAACCGGGCAGAACTCCACGCCCAAGTGCACCAGCCTGATGCTGGTGACCACCCACAAAGCCTTCACCCACCTGGCCAACGCCTACAAGTTCGACACCGTCGGGGTTCTGCCCTCCAGCCATGACGCGGAGCTCACACCCGCTCGGATTGGCGACCTGGTCCCCCTGATCCGCGACTACAAGGTGAGCACCCTCTATGCCGAACCCCTGGCCCCTCGCGCCCCGGTGGACGTGCTCGCTCGTGAAGCCAAAGTCAGCGTGGCTACCTTGGATCCCATTGAGGGGCTGACCTCCACTGATGGCCAGCAGGACTACCTCTCCTTGATGCGAGCCAACCTGGCCACCCTGCGCGCTGGCCAGGGCTGCCCATGACCTCCACCCAGCCTGTGCTGCGCCTGTCCCAGGCCAGCTTTGGCTATGGCCAAGCACCCGTGGTCTTCCAGGCCAGCGCCACGATCCACACCGGGGAGTTTGTCGTGCTGCTGGGGGCCAACGGCTCGGGCAAGTCCACCCTGGTTAAAGGAGTGCTGCGGCAAGCCCGTTTGATGGCTGGCGAGGTGGAGGTTTTTGCCACGCCTCAGCAGAAGTTTCGCCAGTGGCACCGGCTGGGCTATGTACCCCAACGCGCCACCGTGACGGGGTCGCTGCCGGCTAGCGCCTGGGAGGTGGTCAGTTGCGGGCGGCTGCCTCGTCAACCGTGGTATAGACCGACCCTGACCTCCACCGATCGGCAGGCCATCACCGAGGCGATGACCACCACAGGGGTCGCCTCCCTGGCCTGCCGACGCCTGGCTAGCCTCTCTGGAGGGCAGCAGCGGCGGGTGTTGCTGGCGCGAGCTCTGGCTGGGCAACCGGAAGTGTTGCTGCTGGACGAGCCCATGGCCGGGGTGGACTTGGCCAGTCAGGAGATCCTGGCCCACGTTCTGGCCACGCTGCACGCCGCCGGCACCACCATCGTGCTGGTCGCCCATGAGCTGGGGCCGCTGGCCACCCACGTACAGCGGGCCATCATCCTGCGCGAGGGGCGCATCGACGCCGACGTCCCGGTCAGCCAAACCGCCCACCTGCCCCACTGGGAGTGCCACACCTTGGCCGACCACGTCACCACCCATTGCGACCCTCCCGCAGCGACATCAGCAGGACCCATCCCCTCAGGGTGGCTAGGAGGCCAGGGATGAGCATCTTCTCCTACACCTTTATGCAGCACGCCCTGCTGGCCGCCTTGATGATCGGCGCATGCGCTCCTGCGGTGGGCAGTTTCCTGGTGCAGCGGCGGCTGTCGCTGATCGGCGATGGGCTGGGGCATGTGGCCTTGGCCGGGGTTGCCGTGGGTCTGCTCACCGGAGCCGCCCCGCTAGCCACCGCCTTAGTGGCGGCCGTCGTAGCGGCGGTGGTGGTGGAGTTAGCGCGCTCCAGCGGGCGCACGGGAGGGGATGCCCTGATCGCGTTGATGCTCTACGGAGGGATCGCCGCTGCCGCTGTGCTGGCCTGGGGCAACAAGCGCAACTCCGCAGGCGCATCCCTAGGCAGCTACCTTTTCGGTTCGATTACCACGACCACCACGGCGGATGTGTGGGCGTTTGCCCTGCTCACTGGGGTGGTTCTCACCCTCACCCTGGGGTTGGCTGCTCGCCTGTTCGCCATCGGCGATGACCCCGTCTGGGCTCGGGCGGCGGGCCTTCCGGTGCGCGGCCTAGGAGTGTTGCTGGCGGTGTTGACCGCCCTGACCGTGGTGGTGTCGATGCGGGTGGTGGGCCTGCTGATGATCGGAGCCTTGCTGGCGATCCCGGTGACTACTGCACATCTGCTCACGGGCCGCTTTCGGCTGGCCATGCTGCTGGCTATCGGGCTAGGGATGGCCGTGTGCGTGGGCGGGTTGGTGGGCTCCTACTACTGGGATTCTCCTTCCGGCGCCACGATTGTGCTGCTAGCTGTCGGGATGTATGCCTTGGCGACGCTGGCTGCCTCGCTACGACGCCGCTTGCCCTTGACACCCTCGCACTCAGAGTCGCAACCGTGACCAGCGACTCCCCCACCGCACAGGTCGGCACCCGCAACACCCGCCAGAAAGCGGCGGTGCTCAACCTCCTGCAAGACAACCCTCAGTTTTGCAGTGCCCAACAGGTGCACGTGCAGTTGGTGAACTCCGGGGAAGGCATCGGCCTGACCACGGTGTATCGCATCCTGCAAGCGCTGGCCGGCGCCGGCCTGGTGGACGTGCTGCGCACCGATACCGAGCAGCTCTACCGCCACTGCAGCCCCACCCACCACCATCACCTGGTGTGTAGGTCCTGCTCACGCACTGTGGAGATCGAAGATCGTGCGGTGGAGCAGTGGGCCGCCCAAGCAGCCGCCGAGCACGGGTTCCGCGAGGTCACCCACACCGTTGAAGTGTTCGGGATTTGCGCAGAGTGTGGGTGAGACGTTCGATTGAGCTTCGGGGTGGCTGCATACCAAGAATGTTCGCTCCGTCACGGGCCCTTCGTCCTCTTTGTGCGCTTGATTCTCTGTTTGCTAGATCTCCTCGACGACAACCCACGAGCATAGGGGATCGTCATCAGGGAATGATCACTCGCTTCCCCCGACCTGTTCATATCAGGAAGGACAATTGCCGTGCACACTTCGCAAGCTCACCCCATCACATGGGTGTTCGAACCACCACCGTGTGAGGTGGGATATCGCGACTTCACCCCTGGGCAACTTCCGCCAATCCACCGTGTGCACCGACCTCAACGCGAAGACCCATTAGCACACGTTGACGATGCAACCCTGGAACTAGCCGTAGCTCCTTTGGGACATGTCAAATTTCCCAACACATTAAATAAAATGTTGGCAGCGATCGACGCCATTATACATTTTTTGGTAATCTGCAGGGGCCAAAAAACCCTAACACAAGCCACAATGCCAGATTTAGCCAACTCGAAGAATTGGTTAAGCGAACGAAAACATCCGTTCATTGACCACAATTCTCTCAACTCTGGTAGGGCTTATTCGAGCCTCCCCCCTTCTTGCCCGCCACATGCCCTTCGTGGCAAATATTTAAATGCACCACTGACCTCGACGCTGATTTCCTAAACGCAGAGAATGATTGCCTGCGATGCTCGTTGGAGTGTACTCAAACCAAACCTTACTCTCTACCTTAGGTCTTATTCATTTGAGTCTCCATCAGGTCTTTTGGCCTGAATCATCACGAGATCAGCAAGTGACTTGATCGAGGTGAAAGAGCGGATAATCATAATGCTGGTCATTTGTTAGTGACACAACTAGCAGAATCGACCGAAACCAGAACCTACCGACACTTTAAGGAGCCATAATGTCCACGACGGTAACCCCACCATCGACAAACTCACAAGATGATGGCTTTAACACCTTTGCTGCGGGAGTAGCTGACCACGTGGTCAATGATATGGGGCTTCACAGGAAAGATCTCGTTGATGCCGCACACAAAGTAGGAGATGTGGTCCATCACGCGGTGGACGCGCTCCATGGTCATAGGCCCCATCTTCATGCTCCAAAGCCCGCAGCTCCGGCCTCTCACGGACGGTAGTCAACCTCTTCAACTTCAACGCAAACGTTTCCCTGGTTGACGGGATTGCGCTGATTAACCCCTTCCCCCGTACCGCCGCTCTCTTTGGGCATAGCGTTCCACCGCAGCCCAGAGAGTGCGGCGGTCGGCGTCTGGCCACAATGTGTCGAGGAAGACGAACTCTGCGTAGGCGGATTGCCACAACAGAAAGTTGGAACTGCGTTGCTCGCCGGAGGTGCGCAGGAACAGGTCCACATCGGGCAGGTCGGGGTGGTAGAGGTAACGCGCCAGGGTGCGTTCATCGACACGATCGGGATTGAGGCGCCCAGCGGCAGCGTCGCGGGCTAGGGCGGCCGCAGCATCGGCAAGCTCGGCCCGCCCTCCGTAATTGACGCAAAACTGCAGGTCAAGCACGGTGTTGTGACGGCTGGCCTGTTCGGCCACCTCCAGCTCGCGGATCACGCTGCGCCACAGGCGAGGCCGCCGACCAGCCCAACGCACCCGGACCCCCATGGCGATCATCTCGTCGCGCCGGCGGCGGATCACGTCCCGGTTGAACCCCATGAGGAAACGCACTTCCTCTGGGGATCGGCGCCAATTCTCTGTGGAGAAGGCATACGCCGACAAGGTGCGTACCCCCACCTCGATTGCCCCGCACACCATGTCGAACAGGGCCGCCTCTCCCGCTTCGTGGCCCGCTGTTCGTGGCAGGCCGTGCTGTTGAGCCCACCGTCCGTTACCGTCCATGACCACCGCCACGTGACGTGGAACCACCTCCGGGGGCAACTGGGGAGGTTTGGCCCCGCTGGGATGCGGCGGCGGAGGTAGCGGGGTGCTGGGCGGGGGCGGTGTAGGGCGAACCATCCCCCCATTCTGGCCCACGGCCACCCTCCCCCGCCGCCGAAGCGCACCACCGACACTTCCTGCAGCGCTGGAGCAGGGGGGCGCTACCGGTTTGGCAACAGTCGAGCTACCCGGTGGGCAACTTAGTCTGCCTTATGGATCAACGGGTTTGCTTCCAGAGTTGTCATGGTGGCGCTGCACGTGGCCCAGGGTGCGCAGCCCCCGCTCCAGATGCCACTGGGTGTAGGCGGCCACTACTGCACTGGCCTCACGACGGGTGCGCGGTTGACTGGCCTGCACCTGCGCCCAGTCGCCCTCCAGTAAAGCCGCCAACAGCCCCAGCGTGGCCGCCTCCACGGTGACCGAGCCTGCTGGGCGGCAACGAGGGCACACCGCCCCCCCGGCACCGACGTGGAAGGCAGCCAGCGGCGCAGCGGCGGTGGAGCCCTCCCCACACCGCACACACGTGGAGAAACTGGCCGCATAGCCCCCCACCGCCAAGGCCCGCACCAAGTAGGAATCGAGCACCAGGCTGGGATCCTGGGGCCCTTCGGCCAGGGTGCGCAGCGCCCCCACCAGCAGTAGGAACTGCTGCAGCGCCGGCTGGCCCTCCTCGGGCACCAGACGCTGCACGGTCTCGGCCATGACCTGCGCGGCGGTGTAGCGGGGGTAGTCGGCGGCGATCGGAAGGCCGTAGGGGCGCAGTAACTCCACCTGGGTCACGGTGTCCAGGCTGCGGCCCTCATGCAGTTGCACGTCGATCACCATGAACGGCTCCAGGCGGGCGCCAAACTTGGAGGTGGTGCGCCGTACCCCCTTGGCCACCGCTCGGGCCATCCCGTGGCGGCGGGTCAGTAACGTGACGATGCGGTCGGCCTCCCCCAGCTTGTGGGTGCGTATCACCACCGCCTCATCCCGATACAACGCCATGCCTTATGTGTACCCGACTCAGGGCGCGCCGGCTGCTTGCAGCGGAGGTGAACGAAGCAGCACCCTCGCCTTCGCCCTCTACCGAGGAGGGGTTAGCGCGTGAAGGCGCTGGTGCTGCCTAACAGGTAGGTGCCCGAGGAGGGTGCCTGCCACTCCAAGCGGCCCCGGGAGGTGGGGCAGCTGGCCCGTCCGGTGGCCGACGTGGTGCGGGTACACAACACACGCGGGCCGGAGGCAAGGTAGCGCACCAAACGCACCTGCCGTCCCGGCAGCACCCTGCCCGTGGAGAGCACCCGCAGGCGCATCCCCAAGCTGGTGGGGGTGGCGCTGCGGGAGATGGCAGTGCCCCAGACACGCAGCAACGCTGGGGAGCGCACCCCCCACCCGTCGGTGGCATAAACCGCGACGGTGTAGTCAAAACCAGGGCGCAGGCGGGGCAACACCGCCGCTGTTCCCGTACCGGAGTACACCCCAGCGCCGGTGGTCACAGTGGGGATCCCCGTCCCCCGCCCCACCCGCACCATCGTGGAGGTAAAGCCAGCGTCGGTGGGGTTGACCCAGCCCACGCGCAGCAACGCTGCCGACCATTGCCCCGTCACCGTGGCGATGGGGCGGGCACCGACCGCCATCGCCGCGTTGATCACCCCAGAGGTGGCCACCTCCCCCCGCAGGCTGGTGCGCCGCTTCACCGCCCGCAGCAAGGCGCTGACTCCTCCGGCAGGGGTCCACGAGGAGTACCGGCTGGCATTCAACGCGGCCACCGCACTGACATGGGGGGTGGCCATGGAGGTGCCATCCTCCACGTAATACTGGTTGGCAGGTCCGGTAGACAGGATGTCCACTCCCGGAGCGGCCACATCGGCCCGTAGGCGACCGTAGTTGGACCATTCGGCCAGATACCCGTCACGACCCAGCGCAGCCACGCTGATCAGATTAGGCAGCTCGAAACTGGCCGGGTAGTAGGGCATGGTGTCGATGTCGATACCGTCGTTGCCTGCTGCTGCCACCACCAGCATCCCGCAGGAGGCTAACTCCCGTTGCAACGCCGGGTCGGAGTCATACCCACCCCAACTGGCATTGATCACCGATACCCCGATGCGCTTGGCGTAACGAATCCCGGCAATCGCATCGGCGGTGGTGCCTCCATCGGAGCCGATCATCTTCCCCGGCACCAAGCTGATCCCCGGAGCTACCCCGGTAATGCCCAGGCCGTTACCCGCCGTCGCAGCGATCGTGCCCGCCACATGCGTGCCGTGCAGGTCCTCCGTAGCATCGACATACACCTGACCGTTATGACGCAGCATGTTGCACCCGTGGACGTCATCCACACACCCGTTGTTGTCATCGTCAACCCCTGGTTGCCCAGCCGCCTCCACCGAATTGGTCCAGATCGCGGTGCGCAGGTCGGGGTGGTTAATGTCGACCCCCGTATCCAGCACCGCCACTTTCACCCGGCGCAGCCCCCGCTGACGGGCGTAGGCCTCCCGAAAGTCGATGTCGATGTCGCTGGTATTGCCCAACCCCCACAGGTAGCGGGCGTACTCGTCGTTGGTGGAGGCTCCGGTCCACGTTGATGCGGGCGGCACCCCAGCAGCGGGGGTGAAAGGATGCGCCAGGCGGGAGGCATCGGCGCTGACCCGGTAGCGACGGTTGGGGGCGACGAAGGCCACCCCAGGTTGAGCAGCCACCTGCTGCAACGCCTGCGCAGGGGCAACTCCGGCGGGGATCTGCAGCACTTGCATCATGGGCCGACGAGGGGTGGCAACCGTACGTAGAGGCTGAAAACCCATCCGTGTCAACGTTTTTTCAGGTGCCCTCAATGGGGAGGCCACCTGCCACTGGGGGGTGGCGTACTCCACGAGGAGTTGGTCGGTGGGGGTGGACAGCTCCCGAGCAGGCTGGCGAACGGGCACGGACACCACCGGAGGGACCACGAGGGGATTGGGGCCCACGGGAGGCACCCTCAGGCCGGCATGGGCCTGTTGTGTGAGGCCCATGAGCATGGCTAGGGCCACCAGCAGCGTCAGGGACAGGGCAGCATGACGGGGTCGGTATCGGGAAGTCGCCTCCGGCGAAGAATTGGGCATATCCCACCTGATCATCAAGTACCACACCGACTGCCGTGCACGCCACAGCATGGGAGCAACACCGGCAGGGGATCGGTGCCGCCCCTTTGTCGACCGCCAAAGCCTGGCACTGGAGCAAGGACCCAGCAAACGATCCAGATGAGCTAGGGGTCGTCACTGTGGGTAAACGAAAACCGGGAAGGAAAGTTACGCAGAGTTAGGGAGGCGGGGTCGAAGTGCCGAGTCAGCGGAGGAAACCCAGCTTGCGCAGCAGCTTGGGGTCGCGCTGCCAGTCGGCAGCCACCTTGACCTGCAGGTTGAGGTAAACCTTGCTGCCCAGCAGCGGCTCGATGCCAGCGCGAGCACGAATGCCCACCTGTTTTAACCGCGAGCCTCCTGTGCCGATGATGATCGCCTTCTGGCTAGGCCGCTCCACGTAGAGGCTGACGTACACCTCCTGCAACGGCTTGCCTTCCGGGCGCCCCTCACGCGGGATGATCTCGTCAACCAGCACGGCCAAGCTGTGGGGCAGCTCCTCGCGCACCCCCTCCAGGGCGGCTTCGCGAACCAGCTCAGCAACCTGAACCTCCAGCGGCTCATCGGTGACCTCACCCAGTGGGTAGAGACGCGGGCCCTCCGGAAGGTGCTTGATCAGCAGATCGGCCACCAAACCCACCTGGGAGTCGGTCACCGCCGAGCAAGGCACGATCTCCGCCCAGGTCAGACCAGCCCCAGCCCCGGCCTCCTGCAGATCCAGCAAAGCCTTGGCCACCTGCTGCGGACGGGCCAGGTCGGTCTTGGTGGCAATCGCCACAACCGTAGCCGGACGCGCCTGGGCAACCTCCCGCATGAGGTAGCGATCACCAGCTCCTAGCGGCTCGTCCACCGCAACACACACGGCGACCACATCGACCTCAGCCACCGCCGTACGCACCTGATCCCCCAGCCATTGGCCCAGCACATTACGTGGTCGATGCAGCCCAGGAGTATCCACGATGATCAGCTGAGCATCAGGCCGGTTGAGGATGCCTCGGATCGGGTGGCGGGTGGTCTGCGGGCGGTTGGAGGTGATCGCCACCTTGGTGCCCACCAGGGCATTGGTCAGGGTGGACTTGCCCACATTGGGTCGGCCCACCAGGCAGGCAAAACCGCTTCGTAGCACGGGCTCATCGCCGGTGTTGGGGATCTCGGGGGTGGTCATGCGGACTCCTGAGGCTCATAGGTGCCGGTCGATAAAGGGATGTCGCTGTCCTGCGCAGAATCCGGCGTGGCCAAACTGACGCGGATCGAGCCGATGCGGTTACGCCGCCCCGCAGTGGATTCCACCTGCAGCAGCACCCCGTTGATGGTGGCCGCCGAGCCGCAGATCGGCACCTGCCCCAAGTGTTTGGTGAGCAAACCCCCCACAGTGTCGACATCCTCTTGGGCCAGCTCGACGTGAACCAGCTCCTCCAGGTCATCCACCGGCAGACGGGCAGAGATGCGCCACACCCCCGGCTCCACCTGCTCCACCGGAGCTGCTGCCACCGGGTCGTATTCGTCGGTGATGTCCCCGACAATCTCCTCCAGGATGTCCTCAATGGTGATCAGCCCGGCGGTTCCGCCGTATTCATCGACCACCACAGCAATGTGGTTACGCTGGGCTTGCATTTCCCGCAGCAGGGCATCCACCGGTTTGCTCTCCGGGATGAAAGCCGCTGGGCGCATCACCGACTCCACCCGCTCGGTGGTCTCCGCCTCGTGGTAGTCATGCGTACGCCGGGCAACATCTTTGAGATAGACAATGCCTAAAACGTCATCTTGGGAATCACCAATGACAGGAATACGGGAAAAACCGCTGCGCAGCGCTAACGATTGGCATTGGCGCAAGGTTTTGCTGTGCTCAATGCACACCATGTCGGTACGGGGAACCATGACCTCGCGGGCCAGGGTGTCTCCCAACTCGAACACGGAATGGATCATTGCGCGCTCGCGATCTTCGATGACTGCGCTGGCTCCAGCCCGGTCCACCAAGTCGCGCAACTCCGCCTCGGAGGCAAACGGCCCCTTGCGTAACCCCTTACCCGGAGTGACCGCGTTGGCCACCAGGATCAGCAATCGTGGCACTGGTCCCAACACTCGGGTGATCCCCACCACGACCGGGGCCAACGCCAACGCGCACGCCTCGGCATGTTGCAGGCCCAAGGTGCGCGGAGCTACCCCCACCACGATGAAGGAGATCACCACCATTAACGCTGCGGCAATACCGAAAGCCACCGCCCGGGAGGCGAAAACGTCCAGGCACACCCCCGCAGCTAGCACAGCGGCCACCATCTCGCACACCACCCGCAGCAACACCACCACGCTGAGGTAAGGGGCCGGCTCGGCGTGCAGTCGAGCCAGGCTGGCCGCCCCCCGCCGAGCGCTGCCCAACAACTCCCCTGCCCGCACTGCGGAGATGTTGGACAGGGCCGTGTCGGCGCAGGCGAACACTCCCCCCAGCAGCACCGCAGCTACCGCCGCCGCCAGCACGGTGAGGTTAGCGGCCACACTGGCGGTATCGGCGCGGATCACCGCAGGCCCGCCGAACCGGAGGTGGCGGCGCGGCGCCACTGCTGCAGCAGTCGGCTCTGTTCAGCAAACATGGCCTGCTCCTGCTCAGCGTCAGCATGATCAAACCCCAGCAGGTGCAAAATCCCGTGCACGAGCAACAACTGCACCTCCGCGTCGAAGGAGTGCCCAGCGCTGGCCGCTTGACGCTTGGCCACGGCGGGGCAAATCACCACATCGCCCAGCAGCGCCTCCTCCGGCTCGAAACGCTTAGTGTCACCCGAGCCGGGGCGCAGCTCGTCCATCTCGAAGGACATCACATCGGTGGGGCCGGGCTCTCCCATCCACTGCTCATGCAACCCAGCCATCGCCGCCTCATCAACCAAAGTCACCGCCAACTCCGCCAACGGGGAGATGCGCTGTGCATCCAGAACGCTGCGGGCGAGATCCACCAAGCTGGCCTGGTCCACGACATGGTCGGTTTCGTTGTGGATATCAATGCTCACGTCCGGATCTACCTCTGGTTGATGATGCGGCTGGTGGGTGGTTGGGTGGCTTCGTGGCGGGCGTAGGCCTGCACAATGTCGGTCACCAGGCGGTGGCGCACCACATCGGTGGAGTCCAAGTGAATGAACTGCACATCCTGCACCCCTGCCAGCACCTTCTCCACCACCTGCAGACCGCTGTGCTGCCCTGTGGGCAGGTCTGTCTGGGTGGTGTCTCCAGTGATCACCATAGTGGAGCCAAAACCCAGCCGGGTGAGGAACATCTTCATCTGCTCCGGCGTGGTGTTCTGCGCCTCATCCAGGATGATGAACGCGTCATTGAGGGTACGACCACGCATGTAGGCCAGCGGCGCCACCTCGATGGTGCCCTCCTCCATCAGCGTGGGGATGGTGGTCGGGTCGAGCATGTCGTGCAGGGCATCGTAGAGGGGCCGCAGATAAGGGTCGATCTTCTCCGACAACGTCCCCGGCAGGAAGCCCAGCCGCTCCCCTGCCTCCACCGCTGGGCGGGTCAGCACCATGCGGCGCACCTGCTTGGCCTGCAACGCCTGCACCGCCTTGGCCACCGCCAGGTAGGTCTTGCCGGTGCCCGCAGGCCCCAAGCCAAAGGTGATGGTGTGGGCATCAATCATCTCCACGTAACGTTTCTGGTTCAGCGTTTTCGGGCGGATCGTGCGGCCTCGGCTGGACAGAATGTTCAGCGTCAACACATCAGCGGGGCGCTCGTGGGTGTCCTGACGCAGCATGGCGGCACTGCGGGCCACCGCCTCCGGGCTTAGCGGCTGCCCAGCGGCGGCCACCTCCAGCAGTTGGGCAATCAGCCGCTCCGCCAGAGCCACCTCGCCGGCCTGGCCGTGCAGGGTAAACGCGTTGCCGCGTAGGTGGATATCGGTGCCCGGGAATTGGGCCTCCACGGCCCGTAGCACCGCATCCGAGGGGCCGACTAGGCCTGCTATGCCTGCGGCATCCTCCACGGTGAACGTGGAGGTTACGGTCGGTGCGGGTTGGGAAGTCGTCATGGGCAGGCGGGGTGCCGGCAGCCTTTCGGTGCGCAGGGACAGGCAACGCCTTTCAGGCTACCTGGCGTGCTAGGCAACCGGCCAAGCCATCTGCTTTCCCGCCAGCAGGTGCAAATGCGCGTGGAACACCGATTGGCCCGCTCGGGCCCCCGTGTTAGCTCCCAGCCGGTAGTCGCCCAGCTGTTGGTCCTGCACAATCTGAGCCGCCAGGTTGATCATCGCGAGTGCCGCCTCGGGCTGCTCGCTGGCCACCGCCGCCAGGTTGGGGTGGTGCTCCTTGGGGATGATCAGCAGGTGGATCGTGGCTTTGGGGTTGATGTCAGCAAAGGCCACCGCATGCTCGTTGCTGGCCACTATCTGGGTGGGAATCTCCCCAGCCAGGATGCGGCAAAACACACACTCAGCTGCCTGGCCGAAGTGTCCCACGGCTCCACGCGATGCGGTTTGTTCATGCTGCCCCATTGCCACTCCCTCCACAGCCCACCTCAGGTTCCAGTACCCTACCCTCCACGGCGCCTCCACGGCAGGGGCGGCGACCATGGGGATCGTCGCACTGACCCGGGTCACACAGGCTGTTTCACCCGGGTCAGTGCGACGACCCCCCTGGTGCGGCGGCTAGGGCGTGAAAGGCGATGGCGGCTGCGGCGGCGACGTTGAGGCTGTCAACCACCGGAGGGTCCAGTGCGGGCATGGGGATGCGCACGGAGTGGCTCCGGGACAGGGCGGCATCGGACAGGCCAGGGCCCTCCGCGCCCAGCAGGAGGGCGCGGGGCTGGGCTGGAGGCAGCGACACCGCGCTCAACGGCCTAGCATCGGGGCGGGGAGTCAAGGCCAGCACTGTGAACCCGGACTGCACCAACTCATCCAACGCCTGCGGCCACGCCGAGGCCACCGTGTAGGGCAGAGCCAACACCGCCCCCATCGAGACCTTGATGCTGCGCCGGTACAACGGGTCGGCGCAACGCGGAGATAACACCACAGCCTGCACGCCCAAAGCGGCGGCGCTGCGGAAAATCGCCCCGAGGTTGGTGTGGTCCACCAGATCCTCCAGCACCGCCACACAACGGCGGCCCGCCACCAACTGCTCCAATGGGGGCAGCGCTGGGCGGTGAAAACTGGCCAACGCCCCCCGGTGCACCGCGTAGCCGGTGATCTGCTGCAACACCTGGGCAGCAGCCAGGTAAACCGGCGGCTGTTGCGGGAGCGCCTGCACCAAAGGCTGGATGTGTGGCCACCACTTGGCCTCCAGCAGCATGGTGCGAGGCAGGTAGCCGCACGCCAAGGCCCGGGAGATCACCGTGGTTCCCTCGGCCACAAACAGCCCCTGGTCCGGTTCGAAGCCGCGTCGCCACTGGACGTCGGTCAGGCGCTGAAAGTCGGCAATACGGGGGTCGTCGGGGTCGGTCAAGACAACGGGCTGCAGGGGCACACCCTCCATTGTGGTCGCTGAGATCCAGCCACGGCAGGCTCGGCCGATAGGCCACACCGAGGACTGTGCCAGGATGTGGAGGTGAACCCACCTTCAATCCTGTTTGTCTGTGTGCACAATGCGGGACGCCCCCAGATGGCCGCTGCCTACGCCCGGCACTTGGGTGGTGCGGCAGTGCAGGTGCGTAGCGCCGGGTCGGCGCCCGCCTCCTCGATCAACCCCGCCGTGCGAGCGGCGATGGTGGAGGAGGGCATCGACATCTCTGCCCAGGTGCCAACCGTGCTCGACCCCCAAGCCGTGCAAGCCAGTGACGTGGTCATCACCATGGGCTGCGGCGACACCTGCCCGGTTTACCCTGGCAAGCGCTACCTCGACTGGCAACTGCCCGACCCTGCCGGGCAGACCGTGGAGGCCATCCGCCCCATCCGCGACGACATCAAAGCCCGCGTCAGCGCCCTGCTGGCCGAGCTGGGTGTTGAGGTTGGCGACACCCAACCCGGCCAGGGGTAGGAAGTGGGCATGACTGCAAGGTAGTGCAAGGGCACCATCCACTACTTGCTCGGAGCCATACGCTCCCGGTTGGGTCGCTGGCAGGGGTGTTTAAGAGGGTCTGTCGACCTCTTAAACACCCCTGCCAGCGACCCAACCACGTGGGGAGGACTAGCTGCTGGCGGGCCCTGACCACCGGGTGGCGGCCAGGGTCAGGGCGGCGGCGACTGCACTGGCCGTGGAGGTGCGAAGCACCGTGGGGCCCAGCAAGGCCAGGGTGGCACCCGCAGCGGCGAACTGGGCCAACTCGGCGTCGGTGATGCCCCCCTCCGGGCCGATGACCAACACCACCTCCTCGGGAGTCTGCCTCCCGGCCAACACCTGCATCAACGGGACCGTGGCCTGCTCGTGGAGCACCACCGGCGCGCCGCACCCAGCCAGCCGAGCCACCACCTCGGCCGTGCTGGACAGCGGCTCCACCGTGGGCAGCCAACTGCGGCGGGCCTGTTTGGCAGCCTCCCGTGCGATGGCCTGCCAGCGGGTCTGGCTGCGCTGCCCGCGCGAGCCCTCCCACCGGGTCACACTGCGGGAGGCCGACCAAGGCACGATGACGTCGACCCCCACTTCGGTGAGCATCTGCACCGCCAACTCTCCCCGCTCGGCCTTGGGAAGGGCCTGCACCACCACCAGGCGCGGAGTTGGCGCACCCTCGCGGGTCACCTGCTGCACCGTCAGCGTCAACTCCTGGCGGTGCAGCCCAGCCACCTGCGCACCCACGCGCAACCCGTGGCCATCCACCACCTCCACGGCCTCGCCCAGGCGAAGCCGGCGCACGGTCACCGCGTGGTGCGCCTCCTCCCCCGTCAGCCTCAGCGTGGCCCCCACCACCGGGGGCGCCGGGGGTGGGTCGAGGAGGAAAACCGGCAGGGACACGGGTTAGGCGGGCCGGGAGAAGGCGTCACGCAGGCGGGAGAACACCCCTTGATTGGTGGTGCGCATCAACCCCACCGGGGCATCTTCGCCGCGCATCTTCGCCAGTTGGCGCAGCAGCGACTCCTGCTCGGGGTCCAGTTTGGTGGGCACCTGCACGTCCAGATGCACCACCAGGTTGCCCCGGGAATGGCTGTGCAGCACGCAGGCTCCCTTGCCCAGGATTTGTAGCTGCGCGCCGGGCTGAGTACCGGGTTTGATCTCCAGTTTCTCGTGGCCGTCGAGGGTGTCCAGATCGATGACCGTACCCAGCGCAGCGGCGGTCATCGGTACGCTCACCGAGCAGTGCAGGTCATCGCCCTCGCGGGTGAAGCTGGGATGGGGCAGCTGGTAAATCTCCACATAGAGGTCGCCCGCCGGCCCTCCGCCCGGGCCAACCTCTCCCTCCCCAGACAGCTTCAGCCGGGTGCCGTCATCGATCCCGGCGGGAATGCGGATGTTTTTCGTGCGGCGGCTGCGCACCCGGCCCTCGCCGGAGCACTCATGACAGGGGTTACTCAGCACGGAGCCAAAGCCCTGGCAGGCCACACACGCTCGGGTGGTCAACACCTGCCCCAGGAACGAACGGGCCACCTGCTGGACCTCTCCACGCCCCCCGCACACCGTGCAGGTGATGGGGTGATTGCCAGGGGCAGCCCCCTCCCCGTGGCATTGGGTGCACACGATCGCCGTGTCGATGGCCACCTCTTTGGTGCCACCGAAGGCAGCAATGGCCAGGTCAACCTCCAGGCGCAGCAGCCCGTCGTTGCCTCGGCGCCTGCGTGACTTCGGGCCGCGCCCGGATGCACCGCCCATCCCGGAGCCGGGACCTCCGAAGAAGGCATCCATGATGTCGTTGAACCCGAAACCCGCGCCAAATCCTCCTCCCGTGGAGAAAGGGTCACCGCCGGCGTCATAGGTTGCTCGTTTGTTCGGGTCGCGCAGCACCTCGTAGGCGGCGGTGACCTGCTTGAACTTCTCCTCGGTCTGCGGGTCGGAACTCACATCGGGGTGCAGCTCGCGGGCCAGCTTGCGATAGGCCTTTTTGATCTCGTCGGGGCCGGCGTTACGGGCCACCCCCAACAGGGCGTAGTAGTCAGGACTCATGAGGTGGGATGCTTTCTGGTGGTTCTTGATGGGTTAAGGGGCTCGTCTGTGGGGTCGGGCTGCCAGTCCTGCTGGGAGTCGTGCAAGATCGAGCCAACATAGCGCGCTACTGCACTGACCACCGCCATCGTGGAGGGGTAATCCATCCGTTTAGGGCCCAGGACACCCACCTTGGCCCCCAAGGCCGCATCCTCACCGTAGCTGCTGCTGACCACTGCCGTGTCAGCCAGAGCCTCGTGGTGGGTCTCCTGGCCGATGCGCACGGTCAGAGGCTCGCCCATCTCTCCCAGCAGACGCAGGATGACCACATGCTCCTCCAAGGCATCCAACACCGGGGAGATTGAGTCAGGAAAATCGGTGCCAAACCGAGCCAGATTCGCCGTGCCTGCCAGCGCCAAACGCTCCTGCCGAGCCTGACCCAGGACCTCCAGCAGAGCACTGGATAGCGCGCTGACGGCTGCGCGCTGCGCGGGAGGGAACTTCAACGCCAACTCGGGCAGGGCGCAAGCTACCTCCGGCAGGCGGCGGCCGGTCAACGTGGCGTTGATCATGCGGTGAACTGTGGACAGGGTGGGCTCGTCCACACCGGTACTCGAGCCAGACGTCTGGGGCAGGTCGATGACCCCCTGCTCGACGCGCCCGGTGTCAGCGATCACCACCGCCAGTATTCTGGTGATCTGCCCCGCCGCCGACCCCAGACCCACGCCCAACGGCACCAACTCAACGTGGCGAAGCGTCGCGTTGGACAGGGTCGGGTACTGCATAACCGCTACCTGACGGGTCAGTTGAGCCAGCAGGCGCACCGTGCGACTGACCACATCGTCCAGATTGACCGCCCCATCCAGCAAAGTCTCAATGGCCCGCCGTTCAGGTGCCGACAGGGGCTTGACCTGGGCGAGACGGTCGACGAACAGCCGGTACCCACGGTCGGTGGGCACCCGTCCGGCGCTGGTGTGCGGCGCGCTGATGTAGCCCTCTTGCTCCAGCACCGCCATGTCGTTGCGGATCGTGGCCGGGCTGACCCCCAGGTGGTGCCGCTCCACCAGCATCTTCGAGCCCACCGGCTCCCGCGTGGCGACGTAGTCCTCCACGATGGCGCGCAGCACATCGAGACGGCGTTGTTCCACCACGGCTGCTACCACCTCCACGCTTTGGCACTCCACGGTTCAGACTGCCAGGTTAGCCCCCCACCGATTTCCTCGCGCACAGTCCAGGCAATTACCTTACTGGTGATGAAGTCACGCAGGTAGCGTAAAATAGTAATTGAATTGACATCCTTTGCTACAGTAAGAGTCATGTTCATGACCGCGTATGTTCACCATCATGCCCCAAAGGGCTAGATGGCCATGCGTTGATTCATTCATCGTCAAGGTTTCCTTCGGCCCCACTATCACAGTGGGGCCGATTTATTTTCTCTGCGTGTTTTTATTAAGGAAGGGAGTGAGCCCATGCCAACCCAAATATGGCGCCTTACTCTCTTTTGTTTTCTTGGGCATTTTCTCGTTCATAGATAGCCAGACATCACCACGCGGTGTTGCTCTGGCTAGCCTCACTCCATTCACTTCATTCTCAAAACGAGGAAATTAACCATGCTTTCACTAAGTCTGTCACAAATAACCTCTATTGATGTCATCACATTAAG
>JBDIAW010000025.1:0-30830 GCA_039812585.1 Actinomycetota bacterium
ATTTTGGCCCCCGGGAATTATCCGAAGCGCGTTACTCTTCTATTCAGACCATTGCCTGCAGGTTCAGCGGCTCAAATATTGGAACAACAAGTCAATGCCGCGATGTTTAGGCAGTATTGGCGCCAAAAGCAAAAGCGCGATGAAACTGCAAGGGACCGTGCAGATAGAGATTTAGCCCAAAAAGCAGCACGCGAAGAAGCGGAAGGGGCTGGATTAGTTAATGTTTCCCTCTATTGTACTGTTACTGTTACGGATCCTGCTGATCTTCAAGCTGCGGTAAGCGACACGGAGGCGCGAGCGGAGCAATCAAAAATTCAACTTCGGCGTCTTTTCGCCTCTCAAGCGGTTGGATTTGCAACAACATTACCAGCTGGTGTATGTCCACCCTTACTTGCTGCTGGTTTACCTAGGGCAGGAAAGTGAGGAATAATGCGAGACATTTCTGGTTCTAGATTATTACCTAATACACAAACAAGTAAATCAAGGTTGGTAGTTTCACAGCCAGGGCAAAAGTTCCAATTAGACCCTACTCAAATTGCCCCTTCTTGGGGGTGGAGATCGCCAGCTAGCGGTAGAGCATCATATGTGGAGCCCGCGGCTGAATACCAGGGCACTACTATACAAGTTTGCGGCTTATATCCTTTCACGGCTGGATCTGGGTCTCCATCAGTAGGTGTACCCATGGGAAGGCATATGAACTGGGGTGAGGTGGTTTGCCTCGACCCCTTTGCCTGGTTGCAAGCTGGATTAGTCGTTAATACAGGAATTTGGGTTACCGGACAAGCAGGAGTGGGAAAGTCCTCTTTCTGTAAAAGGCTGATAAGAGGGATGGCGGCCTTTGGTGTGCGCCCCTTAATCTTGGGGGATACTAAGCCTGACTATGTGGCAGTCGTAACTCGTCTTGGTGGGCAGGTTATTCGAGTCGGACGTGGTTTAGATAGGATCAACCCACTTGATTCGGGACCATTGGGCCAAGCAATGCATAAGCTATCCGGCTCTCATGCTCATCAACTACGTGCAGAAATTAGGGGACGCCGTCTTTCTTCACTGTTAGCTTTGTGCTCTCTTGTGCGGCGAACTCCTATGGCCAATGGCGAAGAGGTCATACTGGGCGCGTCCGTCGATTTGTTGGCAGCTCGCCTCCCCGCAGGAGTGGACCCAACTGTCCCCGATGTTCTTAGAATTTTACGAGAAGGTCCAGACCCGTTGATAGCCGCTGCAGAAGCAGATACTCGTGAAGAATATCAGTCTGAGACAAAATCGCTGAGACATACTTTAAATCTGCTATGCGAGGGCTCGCTCAAAGGTATTTTTGACGGTCCTACCACACGCCCACTTGATATGGACGCCCCGGCTGCGTGTGTGGACATTTCGAATGTTGCAGCGGCGGGTGATACCTTGGTCGCTGCCGCCATGCTTTCGACATGGGCATACGGTTTTGGCATGGTAGATGCGGCTGCCGCGCTTGCAGCAGAGGGGCTTGCGCCTCGGAGGAATTATTTCGCGGTTATGGATGAGTTATGGAGAGCCCTGCGAGGTGGACCTGGTTTGGTTGAGCATGCTGATGCACTCACACGCTTAAACCGCTCCAAAGGTATGGGTCACGTGATGCTGACGCACTCTTTAGCAGATCTAGAAGCCTTACCTACAGACGAAGACCGAGCGAAAGCAAGGGGTTTCCCTGAGCGTTGTGATATAAAAGTTTTGGCTGGCCTATCACCGCGAGAGATTGACGATTTGAGTGAACTTATCCCGATGTCAAAGGCTGAAAAAAATCTAGTTGCTTCTTGGGGTTCAGCAGATTCTTGGAGAGCAGGAGTATTGCATCCGGGGCGGGGAAAATACCTCATCAAGACTGGACAACGAGTGGGGATCCCCGTAGAGCTGTCCTACGTTGGTGATGAGGCTATGCTATACGATACTGACCTTTATGTAAGGAAAGCAGCTCTTGATCCTGGACGAAATACTGGCGGTTCATTGGGAAAACCTAGTCTGTTCAATGAGCTTACCGCTCCAACTTATGATGAATCTTTTCAGCAAAAAAGTCAGTATACGCAGGGGAGTTTTGGCTTAAAGTCGGCAGATACTTCTGACAATTATAGAGCAGGGGGTGAGAGCGGCCTATGACCAAAGAAATAGGCCCACGGGGGGGCCTTTTCCATGATGCGATGCTGCCATTAACCTTGTTATGTTTACTGGCCGCGCCTATTCTCGTTGGTTCAATTGTGTGGTTTTCCGGCTTTATTATCTATCTATTTCTGGGAAAGTTAGATGAGGCACCAGAGCTTGATGGTAAATTCTTCACTGATCTCTTGTCTAAAGGGCCCGGCCAGTTGTGGCCAGAAGTTTCTCCTGCTTTAATTATCATTATATCTATTGTTTTCTCTGTGGTAATCATAATTTTAGTGTATTATAGCAAGATCTGGTGGGATGCACGTGATAATACAACATCCGTCTTGCGTAAAGCTTCGAGTAAAGCAATGGCTGATAAAGCGGATGTTGATGCCCTGCTCCCCAAAAATGTCACTACTCGTGCAGTGGCCTTACGGCCGTCTCTACGAGGTGTAGCAAAAATTCCTCCTCACGAGACAGGTGTTTTACTTGGACGCCTTGAGCCCAATGGGCCCGTTCTGAGAGCCTCTTGGGAGGATGTCATGGTGGCTATTATGGCTCCAAGGGCCGGAAAAACAACATCCCTAGCTGTACCAGCTATTCTTAATGCCCCGGGTGCGGTTGTTGCTACAAGTAATAAATCAGATTTATGGACGGCTACCGCTCAGTTGCGTGCGCAAACCACTGGAGAGCCCGTATGGGTTTTTGACCCCCAACGTATTGCTTATAGCACTCAGCAATTTTGGTGGAACCCTTTGGAGGGAGTACTTTCCGTCGAAGAGTCATATAGATTAGCTGGTCATTTTGTTCAAGAAATACGGGGTGATAAAGGTGACCGAGATTTTTGGTCTGAAGCGGCTCAAGATTTATTAAGTAACTTGATTCTCGCGGCAGGTTCCACCAGAAGAACACTAGTCGATGTTTTTACCTGGCTTAATGAACCTACTCTTTCTACACCAGTTGAATTGTTGCGAGAATGCGGACACCGCGCGGCGGCATCCAGTCTTGAAGGTAGACAAAATGGAGCTATAGAAACTCGTGAAGGAATCTACGAAACTGCAAGGACAGCAGCGCAATGTTTACGAGATGCTAACATTATGAACTGGGTTACTCCGCCACAACGCAACCTCGTTGAATTCGATGCAGAGCGTTTCGTAGAAAGTAAGTCAACTCTTTACTTGCTTTCCAAGGACGGAGCAGGAGCGGCATCCCCACTTGTTGCTGCGTTAACAGATCGAATCATGAGATGTGGAACACGCGCGGCTGAGCGTCGGGGTGGAAGACTTGATCCGCCATTAGTTATTGTCCTTGACGAGGCAGCCAACGTTTGCCGTATACGAGATCTGCCTGAGTTATATTCTCATCTAGGTAGCCGCGGAATCTTGCCCCTTACCATCTTGCAAAGTTATCGCCAGGGAACACGTGTATGGGGTGATGCGGGTATGGATACCTTGTGGTCAGCCGCGACGGTGAAACTCATTGGAGCTGGTTTGGATGATGCTAAATTTGTTGAAGATATCTCTAAACTGATTGGTGATTTTAAACTCCAGACTAGATCGATTACTTCTGGAAAAAACAATTACTCCACTTCAGTTTCCTTGCAAAACGAGCGAATATTGGGGCCTGAAAAAGTGAGGGCGTTACCCAAAGGCTCCGCCTTGTTACTGGCGACAGGATGCAAAGCAGCAATGATTAAGCTTTTACCTTGGTATGCTGGCCCTCAGGCTTCGGTCATTAAGGCAGCAGTACAATCCGCAGAAGCAGCCCTCACGGAAAGGGCTGCTCGTTACAAGATGCAAGCATGGGAGAGTTATGACCAACGGTGATGATAAAGAGTTATTCCGTCTGCAAACAAGAATAGAGCAGCTTGAGCAACTAGTGGCAGATCTCCTCGCACGGCAAAATCAAGAACAAGAATCTACTCAAGAAGGCACTGATGACGAGATCGAGTTGTACTATCCTAATGTTGAGGCTTGGGTGACAGAAGAGTTCACTTCTATCTACGCCAAAGCTGTCGGTGGTGATTTCCGGTGGTGCCCTAGATGGTGGGAACACACCGAGGCGTATTTACGTTTTGAGGCACTTTGGAGAGCATGGGAGCGACTTAGACTCGATCCGGCGTTCGGGATGGCGCATTGGTATAGAGACTATTTCGATATTTCACTTTCCATGATTGTTGGACCACGTGGACCATTTTCGCGGTGTTCGCCTGAACGCCACGAGCCAATAAGGCAACTCCCAGTGGTGCCAGCGCCAGAAGGTTATTGGGAACCTAAAAGTGTCGCCGACGACTACGAAAAATACGACTTTAAATTTAACGTCAACTCAAAATCGTAGCGTAGTTCGGAGTCCGCGCAATCGTCTGAAGATAAATGTGGGAGCTTAGTGGCCACCTGACCCTGAGGTCATTTGCCTATTCATTCCTTTTTGAAGGACTTTAGCAGCGTCAACTGCTGCAGAAGCAACTCCCGTCACAGGAGTAGACTTCGCGGCTAGGTTGGCGGCTCTAGAGGCCACTTGAGTGGCCGCTTTACCTGCTGCTTGAGCAGCTTTTCCGGCGGCTTTGCCAGCACCTCGGGCTCCAGTCTTCGCAACTCGTGGGCCTAAAGATTTACGTGGATCCACGATACGTGAGGCAGGCGAGGGGAAGCTAGCGCGGCCAGCGGCAGGTGCCTGGCCATGCGGACGTGAGGTGATGGCCTTACTCACCGGTTGTTGCCCCTGAGGTTTTGGAGAGATAGGTCCTCTTGCTTGGGGGGCAGGAGCATTAGTGATTCGATAGACAGGCTTTTGATTAGACACACCAGGGGATGAGGGGCCTTTTCCACCTTTAGTTGTTGTACTGCGAACTGTATTTGGATCTGTTTTCAGATCACCTAGGTCGCCAACGTTCACTGGCCCATTTGATGGATTGCTCGGACCGGGACCTTTGTCGGGCCCTTTGGGTAGCCCTTGATCACCTTTATTATCCCCCGGCCCCCCTGATTGCTGACCATTTTCTCCATCTGGAGTGTTAGAACTTTTATTCGTTAATTTGTTGTAAATATCTTTTATTTTATTGTAAAGTATATAAGCAGAAAGTCCGGTAGTGACCAAGCCGCTGAAGTTGCCGGCCAGATGCGAGGCTGCATCACCACCATTTACTTTGGCTTTATCGCCGAGCTTCGAAGCAGGATTAGGTGACATCCAATCAGGGTTACCCTGTCCCATCGTTTCCTCCTCGGCTCATCTAGCTCAAGTTATAGCTTGAAGTAAGTTCTATGCCCCACCTCGTAGGGCGGCCACTGATTCCTTCGTGGTCTCGATGGTTCGCTCGGGGGGGCTGACCTTCTTGACTTGTTTGATACCGATCAAAGCCAGAATACCGCAAATCAGCAGGTATGTACCGGCAACAATGAGAAAAGCCACAGCCGGGTGCAGCCCGAGTGCCACTAGGCCGTAGGCGAAGGCCGCAGAGAGCATGATGATGACTAAGAGTGCAAAGATGGCTGCGGCGGCGAACATTCCGCTGCCTCGGGCTATAGCTTTGACATCGTCGCGCAGTTCAGCTTTAGCGAGGGCGACCTCGTCACGGACTAGGCCCGAAATGTCGCGGGTGGCGCTGACTAGCAGTTGACCCAGGGAAAGTTCCTGTGGATCGGCTGAGGCGAAGGTGGGGGCGTCAGTGGTGGGCGACATGGGTCTGTCCTCCGATTGGTGGGCTCGCGAAAATGGCCGGGCGCGCCCGACTAGAGGCGCCACCCGGGGAATGCTGATCGTCAGACTACAGGTTGCGGGGCAGACTCACCCAAGGTTGCCGCAGAGGACTTGCCGACGCCCCCTTTGCGCGCGTTATTGGCGCAAGCCAGACCAGCGACGCCTGGCCACCCAGGCAGTAGCAGAAAGACCCACCCCCAGCAGGGCAGCTAGGGCTTTACTAGAGGGAAGCCGGCCGATCGAAAAGCGGTCGCTGACGCGCACGGGATTGGCAAACTCCAGGATTGGCCAGTCGCGCTCGGAGGCAATGCGGCGTAATGCCCGGTCGGGGTTGATAGCAAAAGGGTTGCCCACGGTCTCCAGGAGCGGCAAGTCAGTAATCGAGTCGCTGTAGGCGTAGCACCGCCCCAGGTCATAACCGCGTTGAGCAGCCAATTCGCGCACTGCTACCGCCTTATTAGCCCCATAGGCATAAAACTCCACCTCGCCGGTATAACGGCCATCCTGCTGCCCCATACGCGTGGCGATCACCGTGTCCGCCCCGACCATCGCCCCGATGGGCTCGACGATCTCCTCGCCGGAGGAACTCACGACCACCACTTCACGTCCAGCGGCGTGATGACTGGCAATAAGCTCCGCCGCCTCCTGAAAAATTAAAGGCTGAATAAGCTCGTCGATAGCCTCGTGAACAATGTCGCGGACCTGCGCTACCGGCCAGCCGATGCACATCTGGGAGAGGTAGGTACGTAAACGTTCCATTTGATCGTGATCAGCGCCCCCGAGCAGGAAGACAAATTGGGCGTAGGAGGAGCGCAATACTGCCCGGCGATTAATCAAACCTCCGTGGTAAAACGAACGGCCAAAAACCAAGGTACTGGACTTGGAGATGATGGTTTTGTCCAGATCGAAAAAGGCAGCTGTTCCCGCGCCGTCAGCGGTAGGGGAGTCCGGCTGAGGCGTGGTGTCGAGGGTGGGATCGTGGGTGACGGGCACGCACCGAGCATACGATCCTGGTCCGAGGTATCGGTAGGACTCGGTTCTAGCCCGGGGTTTGGTCTCAGGTCGGGAGGGGAAATCCCGGGCAGATATCCCGTCTACAGCTTGCTTTCTGCTGCGGGCAGGAGCAGGATAAGTTGCGCAGGTTGAGCCTGCGGCGGATGGTCCGACTCCTCCCCCCCGAGTCCGACCGTGACCGCGTGACCCCCGTCCCCCCCGACGGGGGTCACCTGTGTTGAGAGCCTGATTCAAACTGCTGTGGGCAAATATCTCTGTGGACTATTCCGCTGGGTGGTGGCTTGAGGTCATGGTCCTCGGGCAGGAAATCAAGGCAGAGTAAAGATTTCTCCCTCTAGGTGAGAGTTTGTCCACAGGGTGGGCCCGCAGTTGAGGTTGTCCACAGATTGGCGCATCGGCCGGCTCAGGGCACCCCGCGTGAGGGACGCTGGCAGCGTCACGATCGCCCAACGCGCCGACGGACCCACCGCCAGCCCCGTCAGGAGGAGGAACCGTGTTGTTGTCACTGCCGGCTCAAGCCGAGGCGGCGGCAGCCTGTGCCGCATCTCCGGTGCCCCTGAGTGCCAAAACCCGCCGCTCCAGCAGCACCCTGCAGACCCGGGTGCAGGACTGGGCTCAGGTGCGGGGTAAGCGCCCGGTTGAGCAGGAGGTTCGCACTCTCAAACAACGCAAAGCCGGGGATGGGCAGGCCCAGCTGGGCGTGAGAGGTCCGAATTGTCAGGTGAAGCTGGCGGTGGTCAGCACCAATGCTGAGTTGCTCCGCGAAGTGGCCAGCCTGTGCGCTTTGGTGGGGGCCAACGTCCTATCGGTGCCTAACTTGGCTCACCCAGGCTCCTGGTGGCAGCAGGCTACCGGGGTCATCGTGGACGCTGCCGCGCTGCCCTCAGGCCTGCCCACTCCTGGGTTGCAGCGCCGCGACCGTGTAGCGGTGGTGACCTCCTCCCGCAACGCAACCACACCCTCCGACCCCTCCCCTCACCACCTGTGGCAGCGTGCGTTGGAGTTGGGTGCCCAGGCGGTGTGGGCGTTGCCAGCCGACCAGCAAGAACTCGCCCACCATCTGGGCCAGTGGGTGCTGACTCAGGCCAGCAAGGCTGTCACTGTTGGGGTGATCGGGGGGTGCGGAGGGGTGGGAACCTCCACCCTGGCTGCAGCATTGGCGCTAGCGGGCAGCCGCCGTCAGTTGCAAACAGTCCTCATCGACGCTGATCCCTTAGGGGGCGGTATCGACCTTCTGTTGGGGGGCGAGTTTGCCCAAGGCAGTCGTTGGCCTCACCTAGCTCAGGCCAGCGGGCTACTGGATCCCCAGGCTCTACGAGAGGAACTGCCCAGCTTGGAGCAAATGTTCGTGCTGTCCTGGGATCGGCAGGAGGTGAGCGGTATCACCGGCGAGGCCATGCGGGCTGTTGTGGGGGCGGCTCAGCGGGGTAGCGACCTAGTAGTCATCGATTTGCCGCGTCACCGCACCCCTTACGCCGACGCGGCGCTGGTGGGATTGGACCTGTGTCTGCTCTACGTGGATGCCACTGTGCGAGCGGTAGCTGCGGCACAGCGGATCCAAGGCAGCCTCGATGGGTTGGTAGGCCAGATCCAGGTGGTGGGGCGTAGCCACCCGCACGATCAGCAGCCTGCGGTAGAGCAACTACTGCAGGCCTTGGGGCGACCCCTAGCCGGGGTGATCAAGCACGATCCCAGCGTGACCCAAGCTCTGCAGCGGGGGATGCCTCCCGGCTATACCGGCAAAGGAGCGGTGGCGCAGTGGTGCTCCCGCCTACTCGACGAGCTGTTTCCCACACCGGCGATGGCCGCCTGATGACCAGCACGCTCAGCCTGCTGGAACAAGACCCCCAGCATCGTGAGATGGTGCACAGGGTGCGGGAGCGGTTGGTGCGCACCGGTGCCGAGCCCACAGTTCCCGCCGTGTTAGAGGCGTTGCGCGCGGAGGGGATTGTCGCTAGCCACGAGGCCATGTTCACCTTAGCTCGACTGGTGGTGGCCCAATGTTGGGGTTTGGGCCCGCTGCAACCGTTGCTGGAGGATGACCAGGTCAGCGACATCATCGTCAACGGTCCCGATCAGGTGTACGTCGACCGAGGGCAAGGCTTGGAGCGCGCCCCGGTGCGCCTGGAATCCGCCGCCGAAGTCAAGGAGTTGGCGCTGCGCTTGGCTACCCACGCCGGTCGGCGTCTCGACCCTGCCCAACCCTGGGCAGACGCCCCGCTCTGGCAGGGCATCCGCCTGCATGCCATCCTGCCCCCGCTGGCTAGCCCCGGGACGTTGTTGTCTCTGCGCATTCCCCGGGCACGAGGCTTCAGCCTTCAGGACTTACAGCGCAGCGGCAGCCTCACCAACACGATGGCGCAACTGCTGCGCCAAGTGATGGATGCCCGGTTGGCGGTGCTCATTGCTGGCGGCACGGGATGCGGGAAAACCACTGTGCTAGGGGCGCTGTTAGGGGAGGTAGCACCGGCGCAGCGGTTGTTGGTTGTGGAAGACACACGCGAACTCATCGTGAACCATCCCCATGTGGTGCGTCTGCAAACCCGTGTTGCCAACAGCGAGGGGCAGGGGGAGGTGGATTTGCGCCAACTGATTCGGCAAGGCCTGCGGATGCGCCCGGATCGGCTGGTGGTGGGGGAGGTCCGCGGCGGGGATGTGGTGGACCTGCTCACCGCCCTGAACACCGGGCACGAGGGAGGGTGCGCCACGATCCATGCCAACACTTGCGCTGATGTCCCGGCGCGCATCGAGGCTTTGGGATCCATGGTGGGGGTGGGGCGCGAGGCAATGCACTCCCAGATGGCAGCAGCATTACAGGTGGTGGTAGGGATGCGCCGATTGAGCAACGGGCAACGCATCGTCGACCACGTTGGGGTGCCCGTGCGCGGCCCAGAGGGGCTCGAGGTGGTTCCCGCGCTGACCACCACAGGGCCGGGACCAGGCTATGAGCGTTTGATGCAGCTGGTTGTTCACAGTGGAGCAGGGCCGTGATCAATGCACTAGTGGTGGGTGTGTTGGTCGCTGCGGCGGTAGCGGTCTCTGGGTGGGGGCTGGCAGGCGCGGGGTTGCAGTCAGACAGGCTGACCACTCCCGCAGTGACAGGACTGTCTGGGCTTGCTGCGCTCACCGAACCCGCTGTGCGTCCCGAGCTGTCTGCGTTGACCTCAGGGCGCAGGCCCGCCTGGGCTCGCTGGCGATGCAGACGTCCCCGCGACCCCTCCTGGTCGGTGGCCCTAGGTCTTACCCTGTTGCGGTGGTTCCCTCGCTGGCCCCACCGGGTGGGCGCGTTGGGATTGGTCGCGCTGGTGGTGGCAGGGTTGAACTCCACCGCTTGGGCAGTGTTGGTGGTGGCGGCGACTGCTGCTGGTGCTGGCCGCTGGTTGCGACAAGCCGCGCGCTACCGCCAGCGGGCCGTCACTTTGGCGATAGCAACCCTGTGCGCCAGTGTGGCCGAGCAAGTGAGCACTGGCACATTGCCAGCTCAAGCCTTGCAGCAAGCGGCGCGGGAGCATCCCCAGGTGGCCCAAGTGGTACTGCCAGCCCTGAATGCACACCGGTGGGGAGCTCCCATTGCCCCGGCGCTGCAAGAAGCTGCACGACAGCCGGGATTACACGCCCTGGCGGTGGTGGCGGCGTGTTGGCAGTTGTGCCACGACCAAGGCACCAGCTTGGCCCCCAGTTTGCGCCGGGTGGGGCACATGGTGCGTGAGGAGCAGGCGGTGCAGGCGCGGGTGCAGGTGCATAGCGCCGCCCCCGTCTCTACGGCGTGGATTCTGGTGAGCTTGCCCCTGCTTCCTCTGACTATGGGGCAGTTGGTGGGAGCGTCCCCAGTGGCAGTCCTGACCGGCACGCCCCTGGGGTTGGGATGCGTGGTGGCCGGAGGTGGCTTAAGCGCCATCGGGTTGTGGTGGGTCCGTCGCCTGTGTCGCCGGGTGGAGCACCAGGCGCGGAACAGCCTGGCAGCGCAATGTCAAGCGTTAGCTCATGCCTTAGCGGCCTGCTTGCAGGCCGGGGCGACGGTGGATGTTTCCCTGCAGGCTGCGGCTTCCGTGGTGGATCACCCGCAGTTGAGTCAGGCGTTGACCCAATGTCTGAGAATGCGCCGCTTCGGTGCGGGTATAGGACCAGCAACCGCACCCTTGCAGCAGCATCCTGACACTGCAGGTTTGGCAGTCCTGCTGCAGCGCTGTGTCCAAATGGGGACGCAGATGGCTGATGCGGCTGCGGCCTACGCTCAACGACTGGCCGATCAACAGCGCGAAGTGTTGGGCCAACAGATCGAGGTACTGCCGGTGAAACTGGCAGGCGTGCTGGGGGTGTGCTTCCTGCCCGCATTTTTTCTCCTGGGGATAGTGCCGCTGGTGGTGGCCTTGACCGGCACTGTCTTGCCCGTGCTGACTAGGAACTAATCCTTGCTGGACCTGGGTTTTTCCGTTCGGGTTGAGGGTTTCATCCACAGCGGTGAGCGCAATCAGGGTTTTCCCCAGATTGCTCGCCAGGCCCCACGCAGGCCGTTGCCAGCCGCCAGAGTCAATGGTGTGGTGGCAACCGCGCCTCCACACCATCATCAAGGAGAGTTCCATGTCCCACCCCACACGAGCCCTGGTTCGACGTCACCGCGCTGCAGTGGCACAGCGGCAGCGTTTCCACGACGCTGGGATTGCGGTGGCCGAATACGCCATCGTTACCGTTGCCGCCTGCGCCCTGGGGGCGGTGCTGTTCAAGATGTTCACCGGTGGGGAGTTGAAACACGAACTGCTGGGTATCTTCCTCAAAGCCCTCCGTGTCACCTTCGGGGGATGAGGTCAGACCGGTGGTGGGGAGCTCACCCGATGCTTCCCACCACCGGCAACGCAGACCAGATCGGCAACCTAAACCAGCAAGGAGAACCCCCATGTCCACCACCCGAGGCCACCACACCCGCAGCCAAGCGGACCGGCAGGCTGGCGTGGTGACCATAGAGGCAGCTTTGGTGCTGCCGCTCCTGGTCATGGTGATCGCTATGGGGTTGGCTTTGCTGGGAGTGGTGGGCCAGCAGCACCGCTGCGACACTGCTGCCCGCTCAGCGGCCACTGCGCTCAGCCAGGGCTACTCCGTGCCGGTGGCTATGGGGTTGGCTCAGCGCAATAGCCCAGCTGGCGCTCAGGTTCGCATCCAGCGGCAAGGCTCGCTCTGGCAGGTGCAGGTCAGTGCCACTGCACAGCAGTGGCCGCTGAGCTGGTGGGGGGTGCGGTGGTCATTGAACTCCACGGTGGTGGCCACCCAACCCCTGCCTACACAGGCCCAACGGGACGAAACGGAATGATTGGGCAGACAGGTGCACCGGTGCCTATCAGGCGGAGTTTCGGGATTTAAGGTAGAGCCAGCATTGCAGCCGTGTCCTCGAAGAACCCAGCAACGTCAAGGAGTACTGGTGGATCTAGCCCTCACCACCCGTCCTATGGGTGACAAGGTCATCATCGAGGTCGGGGGCGAAATCGATGTCTACACAGCCCCCAGGTTGCGTGAGCACCTGGTCAGCGTCGTTGCGCAGGGTCACCATCATCTGATCATCGATATGGAGGGGGTTGGCTTCCTCGACTCCACCGGCATCGGCGTCTTAGTGAGCGGCCTGCGCCGGGTGCGGGAGCACAATGGCACGCTGCGGCTGGTGTGCTCCCAACCCCATGTGTTGAAAATCCTCAGGATCACTGGCTTGACCACTGTGTTCCCCATTGACGAGTCGATGGATGCCGCCCTGCGTGCCGAGGCTGTGCACGTCTAAAGAGGTTCATTGGGTAATCTGCGGATGTTCTTCGCGGCGGCGCGGCGGCCAGATTCATCAAACTGTCCGCCATCCATGTCCTCGGTGTCTTTTGCTGGCGCTCAAGGCTGGACTGGGCACTGAATCGGCGCTGTGAGCTCGTGTTTCGCATGGTGATCATGCTCACGCGCTAAGGTGACATTCTCACCGGTGTGCGCCCGAGGCGTCACACCTTGGCTATGTTTACCCCAATCCGCCCCAACCACCAGGGTTCACTCGGGCCTCGGCGGCAAAGCGACTGAACCAAGGAGGAGTTATGCCGGACCTGCTCACGGCCCTGAACGCACCTGCGGGGGCAGCAACGAGCCCACTGGCCTTCGCCATGCCGGCCACCGACACTTTGGGCTCTACCAATGCCACGCTGGTGTGGGTGGCTGCCGTGGTGGCGGTGACGGCGCTGTTGGTCAGCGTGGTGTTGGTGCGCCAGGTTCTCTCCTTCAGTCAGGGCACCGAAGCCATGCGCTCCATAGCTGGTGCTGTACAAGAGGGTGCCAACGCTTACTTAGCGCGACAGTTCAAAACGTTGGCCTTATTCATTGTGTTGGTCTTCGGACTGCTGTTCTTGCTCCCGGGAAGCACTGAGATCAAAGTGGCTCGCTCGGGCTTTTTCGTGTTGGGTGCCTTGTTCTCCGCCTGCGTGGGGTACGTGGGGATGTGGCTGGCCACTCGGGCCAACGTGCGGGTAGCGGCGGCGGCGCAACACAGCGGGGCGGCCCCGGCGATGAAAATCGCGTTTCGCACCGGTGGGGTGGTGGGGATGCTCACTGTTGGTTTGGGCTTGCTGGGGGCTAGTGCGGTGGTGCTGCTTTATGGCAACGATGCCCCGGCAGTGCTGGAGGGTTTTGGGTTCGGAGCAGCTTTGCTGGCCATGTTCATGCGCGTCGGGGGAGGGATCTTCACCAAGGCCGCAGATGTGGGGGCCGACCTGGTAGGTAAGGTGGAGCACAACATTCCCGAGGATGATCCTCGAAACGCCGCCACCATTGCCGACAACGTGGGCGACAACGTGGGCGATTGCGCCGGGATGGCGGCGGACCTGTTTGAGTCCTACGCGGTGACATTGGTCGCCGCATTGATCCTGGGCAAGGCTGCCTTCGGGCTGCAAGGGTTGATTCTGCCTCTGCTCATCCCCGCTGTCGGGGTCGTCACCGCCATGATCGGGATCATGCTGACCCGCCTCAAAGCCAGCGATCGCACCGGGATGAGCGCTATCAACCGGGCGTTTTTCATCTCCGCTGCTATTGCTGCACTGGCCAGCAGTGCGGTGATCTATTGGTTCCTGCCGGCTCAGTTCTCCTCCTTCACCCAGGGCGGGCCCAGCGTAACGATGCTGGGTGGCAACCCTCGGTGGGTGGCTATTGGTGCGGTCGTCATCGGGATTGCCCTGGCTGCGGCCATTCAACTGTTGACCAGCCACTTCACCGAGACCTCCCGGCGCCCGGTCCGCAACATCACCGCCACCTCCCAGACCGGCCCTGCCACGGTGATCCTGGCAGGGGTATCGGTGGGTTTGGAGTCGGCGGTGTACTCGGTTCTGCTCATCGCGGCTGCGGTGTACGGGGCGTTCATGCTGGGTGGAGGTTCAATCCTGCTCTCCCTGTTCGCTGTCGCCTTGGCCGGTACGGGCTTGCTGACCACGGTGGGAGTCATTGTGGCGATGGATACCTTCGGGCCGGTGTCAGACAACGCTCAGGGCATTGCGGAGATGTCCGGCGATGTCTCCGAAGAGGGTGCTCTGGTGCTGACCAGTCTTGATGCAGTGGGTAACACCACGAAGGCCATCACCAAGGGCATCGCTATTGCCACAGCGGTGTTGGCGGCCACTGCGTTGTTCGGCTCGTTCACCAACGCCATTATCTCCGAATCGGGCTTGACCCAGGCCATGTCCCTGCCGGATTTGCAGTACATCGGGGTGCTCAACGTGGCCGATCCCAGCAACCTGGTGGGCCTGCTCATTGGAGCAGCGGTGGTCTTCATGTTCGCAGGTCTTGCGATCAACGCGGTCTCGCGTGCTGCAGGAGCAGTGGTGGTGGAGGTGCGCCGCCAGTTCCGGGAGCACCCGGGCATCATGGCCGGCACCGAGAAGCCCCAATATGGCCATGTGGTGGATATTTGCACCCGGGACTCCCTGCGCGAGTTGGCCACTCCGGGTCTGCTAGCCGTCATGGCCCCCATCGCGGTGGGGTTCGGTCTGGGGGTGGGAGCGTTGGGCTCCTACCTGGCCGGAGCCATTGGCATGGGAGCGTTGATGGCGGTGCTGCTGGCCAACTCCGGTGGGGCTTGGGACAACGCTAAGAAGCTGGTGGAGGACGGTTCCTATGGCGGCAAGGGGTCGGAGGCTCACGCGGCCACCGTGATCGGAGACACCGTGGGTGACCCGTTCAAAGACACAGCTGGACCGGCCATCAACCCCCTGCTGAAGGTGATGAACCTGGTGGCTTTGCTCATCGCCCCCTCGGTGGTGACCCTGTCGATGGGGGAGCACCAAAACACTGCATTGCGCCTAGGGATCTGCGCTGGCGCTAGCGCAATCATTGTGGTGGCAGTGCTACTGAGTAAGCGTCACACCGTGGATCGTGACATGCACGCCGCCGGCAGCGCTCCGGCAACCCCGGTTGCCACCACTGGCGACCCCCAGGCCGAGGTGGTGAACTTGGCGCAAAAGGAGCAGCAGCGCTCTCAGGCGGGCCATCAGACCAGCACCGATGTCTCCGGGATCCCCACAGTGGTTAGTGCAGCGGCGGTTCCCTCCAACGTTGTGATCACCAAGGCGCCCCAGGAGGAGGCGGCAAGCGCACAAGAGAAGTCCTCCTCCACGGGGGAAGACTTGATCTGAGCGGGCACACTGTGACGTGGGCTTGCGTGGCTGCAAGGGCGTAGCCCACGCAGCGGCAGCGCCCAGCCGTAAGAAGCAACGAACAGAGAGCAGTAAGAACCATGGCAGCACGCAGCAGTAAGGCCCAGGCGGCAGCGGGTCGTCGGTTGGTGATTGTGGAGTCCCCCGCGAAAGCCCGCAAGATTTCTGGCTATCTCGGTGAGGGTTATGACGTGCAGGCCAGTGCCGGCCACATCCGCGATCTGCCCTCACCCAGCGAATTACCCCCCGCAGAGAAGAAGGGTCGTTTTGCACGCTTCGCCGTTGACGTCGACGCGGGATTCGAACCTTTCTACGCGGTGGATGCGGATAAGAAAAGTAAGGTCGCCGAGCTTAAACGCCTGCTCAAGGACGCCGACGAGCTACTGCTGGCCACCGACGAGGACCGCGAGGGTGAGGCAATTGCCTGGCACCTCAAGGAGGTGCTTAACCCGAAGGTGCCGGTGCGCCGCATGGTGTTCCACGAGATCACCAAGGAGGCCATCCTGCGGGCCTTGGACTCCACCCGGGATCTGGACACGCGCCTGGTGGACGCCCAGGAGACCCGCCGCATCCTGGACCGCCTCTACGGTTACGAGGTCTCGCCGGTGTTGTGGCGTAAGGTGCGCCACGGTCTGTCGGCCGGTCGGGTGCAATCGGTGGCCACTCGCCTGGTTGTGCAGCGTGAGCGGGAGCGTCGCGCGTTTGTCAGCGCCGCGTATTGGGACATCGTGGGCACCTTTGAGGCTCACGACACCTCCTTCACCGCCCGGTTGGTGGAAGTTGATGCGCGCAAAGTGGCCACAGGCCGCGACTTTTCCTCCGAAGGTACCTGCAAGAGCCAGGATTGCCTGGTGCTGGACGAGGGGTTGGCGCGCGGGCTGGTCAGCAGCCTGACCGAGGCGCACTGCGAAATCCGCAGTGTAGAGAACAAGCCCTACCGTCGTAGTCCCGCGCCAGCATTCATCACCTCCACGTTGCAGCAGGAGGCGGCGAACAAGCTGCGGTTTTCTGCCCAAACCACGATGAGCGTGGCCCAGCGGCTGTATGAGAACGGCTTCATCACCTATATGCGTACCGACTCGACCAACTTGTCGCAGTCGGCGATTGCCGCTGCCCGCGAGCAGGCTGCCCAGCTTTACGGGGCGCAGTCGGTGCCCGACGCCCCCCGTACCTATGCGCGCAAGGCCAAAAATGCGCAGGAGGCGCATGAGGCGATTCGCCCCGCCGGGGATTCCTTCCGCACTCCCGGAGAGGTGGCTGGCCAGTTGAGCCGGGAGGAGTTCGCCCTCTACGAGCTGATCTGGAAGCGCACCCTGGCCTGCCAGATGGCCGATGCGACCGGCCAGACCGCCTCCATCCGCCTGACAGCGCTGGCCAGTGATGGACGTGAAGTAACCTTCGCTGCCAGCGGCACGGTCATCACCTTCCGGGGCTTTCTGGCCGCCTACGACGATGTGGTGGCCGAGGAACCGAAGCCCGGTACTACCGAGGCCGCCACCGCTACCCAGGTGCGTCTGCCCGCCGTTGTCGTGGGGGACAGGGTGCTTCAGCGTGGCCTTGACCCGCAGCCGCATCAGACCAACCCTCCTGCTCGATACACCGAGGCCAGCCTCATCAAGGCGATGGAGGAGTTGGGCATCGGCCGCCCCTCCACCTACGAGCCGACTATTCGCACGATCCTGGCGCGGGAATATGTGTTCAAAAAAGGTTCAGCTCTGGTGCCCAGTTGGCTGGCTTTTTCGGTGGTGTCGTTGCTGGAGCAACACCTTGCGACTCTGATTGACTACGACTTCACCGCCGCTATGGAGGAGGATCTGGACAAGATCGCCGGAGGGCAGGCCGATCGGGTGCAGTGGCTCACGCGCTTTTATTTCGGTTCCGCCCCTGCCAGTGTGCCCGACCAGGATGCCCTGGGCGGCCTGAAACCCCTGGTGGAGAACCTGGGATCTATCGATCCGCGCGAAGTCAACAGTATTGACATTGGCGAGGGGATGACGTTGCGCGTGGGCCGCTACGGGCCGTTTTTGCAGCGAGGCGAGGACAAAGCCTCGGTGCCTGCCGATCTTCCTCCTGATGAGTTGACTGCAGCAGTGGCTCAGCAGTTACTCGACGCGCCCAATCAGCCTCGTGAGCTGGGTAAACACCCTGACACTGGGCTGATGATTGTGGCCAAAGCGGGCCGGTTTGGCCCCTATGTCAGCGAGGTGGTGGCCTCAGCCGAGGGGGACGCGCCCACACAAGCCAGCTCCTCCAAGACCAAAACGGCCAAGCCACGCACTGCCTCACTGTTCTCTTCGATGACCTTGGATTCGGTGACGTTAGAGGATGCCATCGCTTTGCTCACGCTGCCCCGCGTCGTGGGGGTGGACCCAGCCGATGGCCAGGAGATCACCGCCCAGAACGGTCGGTATGGGCCCTACCTGAAGAAGGGCAGCGATTCGCGCACCCTGGAGGGTGAGGAACTCCTGCTGAATATCACCTTGCCTCAGGCTTTGGAGATCTATGCCCAACCTAAGACTCGGGGCGGTCGCGCCGCCAGCGCGCCGCTGCGTGAGCTAGGCGATGATCCCGCCACCGGCAAGCCCATGGTGATCAAAGATGGGCGTTTTGGCCCCTACGTGACCGATGGAGAAACCAACGCCACGTTGCGTTCTGGTGATTCAGCCCAGGACATCACCCCGCAGCGGGCCGCTGAGCTGCTTGCCGATAAACGTGCCAAGGGTCCCGCTCCTAAGAAGACTCGACGCGCAAGTTCCAGCGCCAAGAGCACCAAGAAGCCGTCTGCGAAATCCGGCGCCAAGTCCAAGGCAAAAATCGAGGCGTAGTCATCGGTTTTGTCTGCCACCCCGGCTAGGGTGTCGACTATGGCATTTGGCTCCCCAGGCTCGGTGGCCTCCACCACCCTGACCCAACAACTCAAGCGTGGTCTGTCTCATACGGCGTTGGCCGTGCCAGCGTTTCGGCGAATGTGGATCGCTTTGGGATTGGCCAGTCTGGGCGACTGGATGGGGCTGTTGGCGCTGACTGCGCTGGCCAAGTCCAGTTTTGGCGGCTCGGCCACCACTGCGGGTTTGGCGATCACTGGAGTGTTTTTGCTGAGGTTGGTACCGGCGCTGGCGTTGGCACCCTTCGCTGGCGTGATGGCCGACAAGTTGGACCGACGTTTGACGATCGTGGTCACCAACTGGTTGCGCGCGTTGATCTTACTGTCCATTGTGGCCTTTGAGGTGCGCTGGTGGCTGTTTGTCGCCACCTTCCTCATGGAGGCGGCCAGCATGTTCTTCTTGCCTGCCAAAGACGCAGCGATGCCCACACTGGTCTCGCGGGAAAAACTGGAACAGGCCAACTCGATTAATTTGCTCACCACGTATGGCACTGCTCCTCTTGCGGCGTTGCTCTATGCAGGCCTGGCCCTAGTAGCGGGCATGATTGACAACGTGTTGGGGCAGCGATTGGGAAGCCCCGTCATGGTGGCGTTACTGTTCGACGCGGCCATGTTTACCGTGGCGGGATTTCTGATCTGGCCCCTACGTGAACTGTCGGGCACCGGAGCCAAAGCCGATGCCATCCCCTCCGTGTGGTCGGGCATTGTGCAGGGCTGGAGGTTTGTCTGGCAGGCCCCGGTGGTGCGCGGACTGATCGTGGGCATGTTGGGAGCGGTGGGCGCCGGTGGGGTGGTGATCCCGCTCTCGGCGCTTTACGTGCCGCAGCTGGGTGGTGGTGATCCCGCGTTTGGCCTGTTGTTTGGCACGGTGTTCGTGGGGCTGGCGTTAGGGATGGGGTTTGGCTCGAAGCTGTTCGGTTCGATGACCCGCCGCCGCCTGTTTGGCCTGGCAATTACTGCCGCTGGACTGACGCTGATACTGGTGGCCTTGATCCCCAACATCGTCATCGTTGACATCTTGGCCTTAGTGTTGGGGTTCTGGGCAGGTGTGGCCTGGGTGATTGGCTACACCCTGTTAGGGCTAGAAGTCGACGACCAGATGCGAGGCCGCACTTTTGCCTTCATTCAATCCTTGGTGCGCGTGGTGTTAGTGCTGGTCATGGCGGTGGCACCGTTGTTGGCCACTTCTATGGGAACCATTCACGCCACCCTGGGTCAGGCGACCTTGCGGTACACCGGGGTGGCTTTGACCATGCTGCTAGCCGGCCTGCTGGCCACGGCAATGGGCATCGTCGCCTTTGTGCGGATGGATGATCGCCGGGGCCAACCGTGGCATGCGGGCTTGGTGGAGACCAGCGCCCTGGAGGAGTTCGCCGCAGCGCAGACCAACGGAGGGTTTTTCCTGGCCCTGGAGGGGGGGGAGGGCTCGGGTAAATCGGTGCAGGTGCAGCGCTTAGCAGCCCTGCTGCGCGAGCAGGGATACGACGTGGTGACCACGTTTGAGCCGGGAGCCACGGCCCTGGGCCGTACTCTGCGGGAGGTGCTTTTAGACCCCGCGCATCCCCCGATGACGGCTCGGGCGGAGGCGTTGCTGTTTGCTGCCGATCGGGCTGAGAACGTCGCCACGGTGATCCGTCCGGCCTTGGAGCGTGGGGCCATCGTCATCAGCGACCGCTACGTGGACTCCTCGCTGGCCTATCAAGGGGCAGGGCGGGGTCTCAACCCGGGGCAGGTGTTGCGGATCTCGCGCTGGGCCAGCGAAGGGCTCACTGCGCACCTGACTGTGGTGCTGCAGGTACCGGCCCAAGTGGGTTTGCATCGCAAAGGGGTCGATACTGACCGGATGCAGCAGCAGTCGTTGGAGTTTCACGAGCTGGTGGGGCAAGCTTTTGCCGCCTTGGCCCGGGAGGCCCCTCAGCGTTACCTCGTGGTGGATGGCACCGCCCCAGTCGAGCAAGTCACCGCCACGATCATGGCGCGGCTGCAGCCCCGGCTTCCCCTCACCGTCGCCCAGCGGGAATGGGAACAGCAGCAGCATCGTGAGCAGGAGCAACAGGCCGCCCAACAACGACAAGAGCGGGAGCAAGCCAAGCAGCACGCCCGCCATGCTAAGCACGAAGACAGACGCCGGCGCAGGCAAGCACGTCAGCAGCGCGAGCGCGCTCAGCAGGAGGATGACCCGCAGTCCCAAGACCAATGGGCCCACGTGCCACCCCACGGTCAGCCCTCCTACGACCAGACTTTCTCCACCCAGGTCCCCTACAGCCAGATCCCCTACAGCCAGAGCATCTACGAGCAGACCCCCTCTGAGCAGACCTTCTATCCGCAGCTTTCTGACAACCAGGCTGATGCCCCCCCCGGGCAGCCTCCGGCTGCCTGGGGGCAAGGTGGTGACCCCTGGGCTGCTGCGCAGTTGGATACCCCCGAGTACGAGGCAGTCGAACGCACGCAGCGCCTGCCCGCTATGGACCTCCCGCCGGACCCGCCGCCCTACCAGCCTCAGCCCTACCCCGAGCAGGAGCCGCCCCCACCTCCACCTCCCTCCGAGCCTGACTTGCCTTACTGGCCGCAGCCGCCAGGAGGGCGTCAGTGAGTGCTCCAAGCGTTTGGGATCATCTCGTCGGTCAGCAGGAGGTGATTCATCAGCTTCAGCAGGCCGCTGCGGTGGCCACCACGGCAGGGCAGCAGCAGGGTTGCTCCTCGTGGCTGTTCACCGGCCCGCCCGGTTCGGGCCGCTCGGTGGCTGCCCGAGCCTTCGCTGCAGCCTTGGAGTGTCAGGCAGGCGCAGACTCCTGGTCAGGGTTGGGCTGCGGCCAGTGCCCGGGCTGTCGGCGGGTGGTGGAGGCCACCTCCCCGGACCTGCGCGTCGTGGCAACCTCCACCTTGTCCCACAGCGTGGCCGACATGCGCCAGGTGGTGGAGCAGGCCGCTGGCCAACCCAGTGTGGGGCGATGGCAGATCATCGTCCTGGAGGATGCCGATCGCCTGACCGAGCAAGCAGCTAACGCCCTGCTCAAAGCTGTGGAGGAGCCCAACCCACGCACGTGGTGGCTGTTATGCGCCCCGACCACCGACGATGTGCTGCCCACGATCCGTTCCCGTTGCCGCCAGGTGCGTTTGCGCACCCCTACCACCACCGCAGTGGCTCAGGTGCTCATCCAGCGTGACGGGGTGCAACCAGTGATTGCTCACCTGGTGGCGCGCGCCACCCAAGGCCATGTGGGGCGGGCGCGGTGGCTCGCCACCGACGAGGCCGCCCGTGCCCGCCAAGCAGCGGCGTGGACGATCCCCACCCGTGTAGGAGCAGTAAGCCAATGCCTGCGCACTGCCGCCGAAGTGCTGTCCCAGGCGCAGCAGGAAGCTGAGGAGCTGGGCCAACAGCAAGGGCAGCAACAGCGCCATGAGTTGGCCCAAGCCCTGGGGGTGCCCGATCAGCCTGATCGCAGCGTGAAGGTCTCACGCCAGGCCAGCGCGGCGTTAAGGGAGCAGGAGAAGCTGGCCAAGTCTCGGGTGAAACGCCTGCAACGCGACTGCATCGACGGGGTGTTGGTGGAGCTGTCCCGCTGCTACCGTGACGTGCTGGCCTGCCAGTGGGGGGCGGCCAGCGGAGTGCTGGCCCCCATCGAAGCCGAGGCACAGGACTGGGCGAGCGACATTGAGGCCGCCGAGTCGGGGCAGCGCCGCTTGGTCGCCGAACTAGCCGTCGCAGCTACCCCCACCGATACCCTGCGACGGTTGGACGCCATTGTGGCCGCCCGGGAGGCCATCCAAGTCAACGTGGCCCCCCAGGTAGCGTTGGAGGTTCTCATGCTGCAGTTGAGCCCCCACGGGTGGCTTGACCCTTGCCAGCTACCGCGCCCCGCCTGATCGTTTGCCCCTTGATCGTTTTGCCCCTTGATCGCCGAAAGGTGCTTGCCGTGCTTGCCCTGACCTCAACTCGTCGCTTCGCCTTAGGTGTTCTGTTCCTGACCGGGGCTGTGCTCACCTCGGGGTGCTCGCTGAGTTGGCGCGAGAACACCAGCCCGGTCCAGACCTCCACGCTGACGCCCTCGCCTGCCCCCTCCACACCCCGCCCACCGGACACCTTGCCCCCGCCTCCAGCGGGCCTGCAGCGCTACTACTCCCAACAGGTGGCGTGGCAGCCGTGCGAGGGCTCCTACCAGTGCGCCACCGTGGAGGTGCCATTGGATTACGCCCAGCCGCAAGGCTCCACGATTCGACTGGCGGTGAAGAGCAGGCCCGCCACCGGCGCGGCCCCACGCCTGGGAGCCCTGCTGTTCAACCCCGGAGGACCAGGGGAGAGCGGGGTGCGCTACCTGCCCGATGTGCTGGATTACCCGGTGGTCAAGGAGTTGTCCCAGCAGTACGACGTGGTGGGGTTCGACCCCCGAGGGGTGGGCGCCAGCGCTGCGGTGCAGTGCCTGCAGGGGGCACAGCTGGACCAGTACTTGGCTAGCGATCCCACACCTGACAGCGAGCAGGAGGTAAGCGCTCTGCAACAAGCCAACAGGGAGTTTGTGGCCGCCTGCCAGGCCAACACTGGCGCCTTGCTGGGCCACATCTCTACCCTGGATACCGCCCGTGACCTGGATGTAGTACGGGCAGTCATGGGCGATTACCAGTTGAACTACCTCGGGTTTTCTTACGGGACCTTCCTGGGTGCCCACTACGCCAACCTGTTCCCGGCGCGGGTTGGGCGCATGGTTTTGGACGCGGCGTTGGACCCTTCGGTCAACTCCTGGGAGACGGCCTTGGGGCAAGCCCGAGGGTTTGAGCAGTCGTTGCGGGCTTTTATCACCGATTGTCTATCCCGTGGCGCGCAATGTCCCCTCAGGGGCAGCGTCGATGAGGCGGCCCAGCAGATCCAACGGATCATTGAGCAGGCCGACGCTGCGCCCTACCCCACGGGCACGCAGCGGCAGTTGACTGAAAGCCTGGCAGTGATCGGGATTGCCCGCCTGTTGTACAGCGAGCAGAATTGGCCGGGGCTGCGGTTTGCTTTGGCGCAAGTGCTCAACAATGGTCATGCTGCCTTGCTGTTGGAGTCCGCCGATGACTACTACAGCCGCTCCTCCTCCGGATTTCTGACCAACTCGGCGGTGGCATTTGCAGCCATTGGGTGCGCTGATGGTCAGGAGCCAGCCACTCCCGCTCAGGTGCGTAGCCGTATGGCTCAGTTCGAGCAGGCCTCGCCCACCTTTGGCCGGTTCGTGGCCTGGGGAGCCTTATCGTGCCAGCAGTGGCCCTACCCGGGTGCGATTAAGCCCGGCCCGCTGCACGCCAAGGGAGCCGCTCCCATCCTGGTGATTGGCACCACCAGCGACCCGGCCACGCCCTACGCGTGGGCTCAGGGGTTGGCGCAACAGTTGGACAGTGGCCACCTGCTGACCCGCGAGGGGGAGGGCCACACTGCTATCGGTTCCAACGGATGCATCGATCAGGCCGTCAGGGCCTACTTCCTGCAGGGCACGCTGCCCTCGGTGGCGCGGTGTTAATCCGGCAGCGTTCTGCCCTGGCCGCCTTGTAGACTCATCTGCGCATCCTGCACGCAGGTTGTGCCGCCTTAGCTCAGTTGGCAGAGCAACGCACTCGTAATGCGTAGGTCGAGGGTTCGACTCCCTCAGGCGGCTCCGAAGAAAACCGTTGCCCTGCCTCAGGAATTGGCGCCTGCTGATCGCTGAGAGGCTGGCAAAATAGCTGCCAAACCGCGATTTGCTAACGCATTTGCTAACACCGGCTGCTCGACTCACGATATGACCCCCGTCTGACTATCGAGTAAACCCCCGTAAACAGTGGCGACTTGATCAGCCTGGACCCCTAAAACGTGGGCATAAACCCGCAAGGTCATCGCCGGATCTGCATGCCCCAAGCGTTGGGACACCACATGCACCGGGACTCCAGCTTTGAGCAGCAGCGTGGCGTGTAGGTGGCGCAAGTCGTGCAAGCGGATCACAGGCAAGGTTTGCCGAGGGTGCTCTTGGTTGTATTGCCTGATGAGCTGAGCCATGAGAGCGGTTGGAGTGTCGGGATAGATGGGGGCACCGATCTGCATCCGAAACACATAGTCGCCTTCTACCCAGGAACTACCTGCAATGCTGCGGTCTCGTTCTTGGGCGGCGCGATGGCGCAGCAACGATTGGGCGGTGGTCGCATCCACGCTGACCTTGCGGGAGCGTCCAGTCTTGGTAGGCCCCTCATTGCGTTGACCCGCTGCCTTACTGACAGCTCCGCTGATTTCCACCCACGCGGGGTTATCTAGGGCGTGCACATTGGACCAACGTAAAAAGAGCAACTCGCCGCGCCTGGCTCCCGTTGCAGCAGCTAGACGAAAGAAAGCACCTAACCGATGCTGGTCGGCGTATTCCAAGAATTGCGCTAACTGTTTGGCATCCCAGATGTGGCCGGGCTGCGTGCCGGGTTGGCGTGGCCGCTTGGCGTGCAGGGTGGGGTTGCGACTCAGCACTTGGTCGTTGCGTACGGCATCGTTGAACGCTTTGCGCAGATGGCATGCACCTTATTGACCGTGGAAATTGCTAACGGTCGTCCTTGCTTTCCCCCTCTTGCGAGCAGTTGGCTGTAAAACACGCTCAAGGTGTGAGGCTGGACTGCTTGCAGGCGCAAATTCCCCAAGTGCGGGTAGATGTAGCGGGCTGCCAGGCCGGCATAGTCGGTTGCAGTACGCCGCCGAATTTGCATGCTGTGCAAGGCGATCCAGTGCTCGAGGTATTCCTTGACGGTGGTGGTGTTACGGGGCACGTATTCTCCGTGCGCAGCTTGCAAACGGGCCTGATCACGTGCCTGTTTGGCCTGCTCTGCGGTAGCAAAACCACCCACCCAACGCGGTTTGCTAATTCCGGAGGCGTCGGTGACGCGCAACACATAAGACCACGTGTTCCCACGTTTAACGATGCCATTTTTCAAGCTGGCCATCATGCTGCTTTGTGACTCAGAGATTCCACGAACGACAGCACATCAGCCCCTCGGATTCTGATGCTGTGGTCGATCCGAACATAGGGCAGGCGTCCGGTGCGGGCCAGCTCGTAGGTTTTCGATTTGCTCAGCCCGAAGAACGCCGCTACCTCGCAGATTCGGTACAACCGTTGGGTTTCCATCTGTTCAGCCTTTCGTGGGGGAGGGGGGATAGGAAAGGGGTGTGGTGGTGCGCTGGTGTTCGCGGGCGTGGGCAGCGGCGGCAAGGGCTAGCGTCTCGTCTCCGGGGCTGGTCCAACCGGTGCCTTGGTAGGTCCAGTTACCGACGATTAGGGTGGTTTCGATGTCGTGGTCGGCGAGCAGCAGGGCTTCCAGGTCTGCGGTGTCCAGGTGAGCCAGCCGAGCGTCGTCTTGCTGTTTCAGCCGTGAGTATCGGCGGCGGGCGCGGCGCAGTTTGGTCAAGGTGATGGACCAGACCCGTGATTTGGTGGAGAAGTGCCCCCGAAATCCCAACATTTGCACCCATTTGCTCACTAGGCGGTAGGGGCTGTCTGCGTCGGTGGGGATGCTGGATAGGGTGGCGCGTAATCGCCGGCAGTGGGAGTTGGTCAGGTCGATGTCGTCGCTGGCGGTTTTGGTGGCGTATTTGGCTAGGTACCCGGCGACTTGGGCAGCGCTGAGGTCTTGGCCGTCGTGGTCGGGACGGTTTGAGGCGTGGACGGTTTTGGTGTCCAGTTGGGCACCGAAACGCAGGATGCGGGGCGGGTCGTTCTCGCTGGCTGGTGGCGCGGTGTAGGACACGGCACGCCCTGCGGTTTGGATGGCTTGTGCCAGCACCTCGGCGGTGATGGATGCTGGAGCGTGGGCGTAACCGCCGGCGTGTTTGGGGCCATCCACCCGGATTAACGCGTGGAAGTGGATCGCGGCTCTGGCTTGGTATTCGGCGACTTTGGCGTATTGGACCGTTGCCAGCTCGTTCAATCGCGAGGCAGCAACCCCAAGCAAGGCGGCCAGTTGGCGGCGCAAGGTGATGGTGAATCTGCGCCACAGTTCAGGGGCCCACCACTGCCACACGGCGTGGGTGGTGTAGTCGTAGCACTGAGCGCATAGAGGTTGGCCCAGACACTCGTCGCCAGGGTCGTGGGCGCGGTGGCAGGTCAATGGCCGCCCATGGGAACAGAGCCCAGGCCGCCCAGGTTTGCAAGGGCCTTTGCTGCGGATGCCGTGGACGTGGCCGAAGCTTGGGGCGGTGAGAGTGGCGAACACAAGGGGATTGCCACCCACACTGGCGGGAACGGTTTTGCCGCCGGTGACCCCGGAGCGGATCATCTCGAACGTGTCGCGGGCGTAGGTGCGGGCACAGGCTGGGCAGACCGATGCGCGGCGATTACCGCAGGCAATGTAGGTCAACCCCAACGGTTGGGTGTCGCTGTTGTAGGTGGAAAGGATTTCTCCCGTGGCCGGGTTGATGGTGTGGCTGTGCCCAAATAACCGGATCGGGTGAGCACAGTTACCGACCCGGGCCAAAGTGTCGGCGAATGCGTCGAAGCTGCCTTCACGGATCCGGGTGCGCAGCCCCTCCTGTTCCCGCAGGGACAGCGGCGGAAGTTCCAGAGCGGGCGCAAGGCTGGTTTGCGGCATAGTTCACCCCTCCCAGATGCAGAAAATTCGACAGATCAGCGGAAAAGGCGCTGCTGCGGTTAGCTCGATTGCGCTGCTAAAGGCCGGTCGACTTGTTGTTGCTCGGGCAGCGTTAAGGCTTTGTCGCGGGTGGATTGGCGAGGCGAGCGCTTGCGCGGTTTGGGTTGCTGTACCGGGGCAGGTTGCGGCGCCTGGTCGGGCAGTGGCTCCAGTTCAGGCAGCTCGAGGGGCATCTGCTGGGGGGCGTATGTGGTGACCAGACTCTCGATGGCGTGATCGTCGAGCCAGCTAGCCCGCACCGCTATCGGGGTGCTGGTGGTTTCCTCCAGCGCGTAACCGCTGCCGGGTACCTGGGGGCTGATGATGCCGGCGTGAGCTCCGGCTTGCCACGCTCCATCGCCTAGCACCATGTCCACCTCGATGCCTTTAGCCAGTCGCAGCGCGATTTTGGTGGGGAACAGGTCACGCCAGCGGGCTGTCTCTTTGCTGACCTCCTGGGAGAAGGCCACTAGGCAGAACCCAGGAGCACGGCCCTTGGTGGCTAACAAGCCCAACGCTCGCTCAACCCGGATGCCGATCTTGCGGTCCAGGCACAAGCTGGTCAGCGATGCCAGCTCGTCCATAATGACCACCACCAGCGGCATTTCTTTGGTGGGAGTCACTAGGCGAGTGTGCCCGCGTACTTGCCGACAGCGGGCGTCCATGGCAGCGGCTGCATCTTCCAGCAGGGTTGCCATTGCCTCCAGGTCGTCACGTTCAAACCGGGTAAACAGCGACGCGCCTTGCTCTAACTCCATGCCGCCCTTGGGGTCCACCGCCCACACCTGCACGATTCCGTCACGGATGAATGGCGCCATCCCGTGCAGCAAAGACCACAGGATGGAGCCTTTACCGGAGCCGGTCAGACCTCCGCAGAAAATGTGCGAACCCCACACCGGCACCTGCCACGTTTGCCCTGCCTCGGTTTTCCCGATCGGTACGGCCCGCAACAGCTCCACACCTGCGCTGGGTGCGGGTGGGATCGGCGCCACGGTGGCAGCTAACGGGTCTCGGCGCTGAACCAGCATGCTCACCTGCCCCGCGCTTTCCACCCTTACCCGCAATGGCCTGGTGGTTCCCAGCGCGTGAGCTAGCAGCTCAGCTTTACGGGTCACCTCCTCCGGGCTCATCCCGATCGGCAGTCTCAACTGCACGTGTTCACCGGCTGCCGTCAGGCGCACGCCGGTCACGGTGGGGGTGCGGATTTCTCCGCTGGCGTGGTCTTGCACACTCAACCGGCATTGCAACGCCAGGCGAGGCCACAACCAGCCGTAAACCACCCAACGCGCCCACCACCAACGCCACGGACTGAGCAAAGCGATCCGCAGGTGGTGCAGTTGGCCTCGATGAGCAGCGGCAGCCACCATCCCCGCCGACAGGCAGGTCAGACCGGCCACCATCCAAGCCAAGCCACGTAGGCCCACCACCAGTAGCACCGCAGAGGCCACCAGAACCGGCAGCAGCGGCAAGATCACGCTGGGATGACGAGCCACGAACCACAACCAGCGCAACACCGGAACGCCAAGCCGCGCTGGAGTGGTTTGGGTGTAACCGGATCGGCCCAGTTCGAGGTGTTGCCATCCATGCAGCGAGGTTGACCGGGTGATCAGACTCATCACCGACCACCCCCACGCACATGAGCAGTGAAACTGGTCCGCAAATCTGCCAGCTCGTCAGCCAGGGACTCACAGTCGCCAACCCCGCAGCGGGCCTGAGCAACCGCATCCCCTGGCCCATCAGCCAGACGTTGCGAAACTGACTGCAACAAATCGCTAGCCTCAGCGACCTTGCGCAGCAACTCCAGAGCCACTGCCGCACCAGAATCGTCATCGCCCACATCAAAGGCATCTGCCCACAAATCCAAAGCCCGACCTGCCAGCATCATCACCACCGCCTAAGCCGCTGCCGGGTTAGTGGACTGCTTGCCATACTTGGGCGCTTGCATCCCCTCCGCACGGAACGACCAAGCCAACCGGGGGCGGTTGCCGTTGTCGTCCACATACGGGGTTGCGGTCAACCCGGTGAACTCCACCGCTGTGAACGGCATTCCGTTTTCTGGTTTGGGTGGGTTGGGCTGCTGGGCTGCGGCCAGCTTCACCGTCACCGTCTTATCCCGCTTGCCCGCGTTCGGGTCGGCATCCAACACCTGCACCTGCCACAGCGGCAGGCCAGATTCCGGATCTTTCATCTGCGCCCGCACACTCGGCGCAGCCTGCGGAGCTTGGAAATCCAACACCGGCTCCACCGTTCCCACCACAAAGGCGCCATGAGGAAACACGTCCAGCATCCCCACTGACACACGCCGCTGCATAGCCATCTACTTGCTCCCTTCACCAGCCCCACTTATCTAGAGGAGTGCTCAGCCAGGTAGTACTTGTCTAGACAAGTGTCAAGGGTTGGAAGGTGCAGGTTGGTAAAGTAGAAAGTGTCTGCGGAGACCAACAGCTCAACCGAAAGAGGCTATGACCCGCTGAAAACGCATTAAGCTACTGAAAATCCTCAAGAGTGATGGTTATATCTTGATGTAAATGATTCTAGAAAGTTAAAGACAGTCAAACAGATTTATAATTATGCTTCGAGATGAGAGGGTGACCTCAACCGACTCTTAAGTATTCGAGCACTTAATCAAATTTTAAACAATAGCATAGCTGAGAAAAAGGAGATAATTATGTTTTGTAACCATTGGTCAAAAGAACGCCACACCGAATGGTTAACACAGGATGCTCAATACAGCTTTTTTGCAAAACTCGATTTAAGTCCTATAGATCAAAAGATTAATGCTTTAAATGAAAAATTAAATTTCGATTACTTACCAAGCATACCGCTTGACCAAATGCATCTTACTTTAATGAGTTTGGCATCAGTTGAAAGCATTACGAGTCAGACAGCAACGGCTATTTTGGAAGCTAGCAAGCGTGTTATCTCAGCAACCCTTCCAGTATCAGCTGATTTGGGCGAGCCTAGCGCGTGGGACGAAGGAATCGTTATACCATTACAAGACAGCCCACAACTTATATCACTGCGTGCTGCTCTTTTTGAAAATTCGCAAAAGCACGTTTCTAGCAGAGACCTAATAGCAGGAGCTAATTTCTATCCACACTTAACGTTATCGTATGCCGAAGAAAACAAACCCAAAGAGCCTGCGGAAGCAATCATCGAACCATATAAAGGCCGTAGTTTTGGGAAGATAAGAATAATAGGAGTCGATCTTGTTGTCCTGTGCAGGATAGAGCACAAGTATGTTTACACGGTCGAAGAAAGTTCACCTATTTCTGGGCAAAAAGTGCTTTGAAACCACATTGGCAATCTAGAGATAAATGGGCTGCGTCCCAATCAGCTGATACGGATAGGGACTCCGAGCCAAGCAGTGCATAAAAGGTTTCTGTAAAAATATATATTCACATTTACATAACTTTACGCTGAGAACTCCCCTCCCTAAACTGTTTAGTGGGGCCTGGTAGATGCCTTGCCCTGTCCAGTAGAGCAGCATGAGAAGACCCCTGCACGTTTAAGTACAAAGGTAAATCTAATTTACTTTGCAATCTATAATTTGTAAATCTTTTGTGGAAAATTCTAGTAGCTGCCAAGCGAGGTAACTTGCCCGAGAAGTCAGCTTCCCACCTCATAACTTTAGAATATGAGTCCATTAGGACGTACGATCCTATGGCTGCAATTAACTCTTTTTGATCAATACCAGTTAGCGCTTTTTCTTTTTTTAAGCTTGAATTAATAACATCATATCCGCGGATGATGGAGGGTTTCACAGTATCTATATCTCTGAGCCATCGCATCCCCACCTCATATTCAAGTGAAAGAATATTTTTTGAAAGTTGAGGATGATTTTTTCTATCTAA
>JBDIAW010000026.1:0-30288 GCA_039812585.1 Actinomycetota bacterium
GTGGCTCGCATCACGGCGGTGATGTCGCTGCTGGAGGGCCACGCCGACCACGTCATGGACAGCGTGGGCCCCACCGTGATCCCCAGTGTGGCCACTATTCGGCAGCGCTTCACCCGCCGGCGGGAAAACGCCGCCTGGCCCGAGCGGCTGCTGCGGCGCTTGTTCGGCATGGACGCCAAGTTGCGTCAGTACCGCCAGGGCGCTGCATTCGTGCGCGCAGTGGTGGATCAGGTCGGCCTGGAGGGTTTTAATCGGGTGTGGACCAGCCCCAACACCCTGCCCGCCCCTGCCGAGATCAACGACCCGACCCTCTGGTTGGGCCGCTTTCACAGCCTGACGTGAGGAGCCTGCAGCATGGGGCCTGATCCGGCCGTGGCGGCGGTGCGCCGAGCTGTTCGACAGTCCCTCAGCGCCGCCCCTGCTCTACGTGCGGGCAGTGCTGTGGTGGTGGCGTGCAGCGGCGGGGCTGACTCCTTAGCCTTGGTCGGTGCGGCGACCTTCGTGGCCGACCGCTTGGGGTTCCCCCTGCATGGGGTCACCGTGGATCACGGGGTGCAGCCCGGCTCGGCAGCACAGGCAGCCCGGGCGCTTGAGGGCATGGTCGCCTTGGGCATCCCAGAGCAGTGCGCCCACCTCGCCACCGTCAGCGTCACTGGCCCCGGTGGCCCGGAGGCGGCTGCCCGCAGTGCTCGCTACGCCGCATTGTCCCAGCTGGCGCAGCAGGTGGGTGCCGGCGCTGTGCTGCTGGGGCACACCCTGGACGACCAGGCTGAGACGGTGCTCCTAGGTCTGGCATGGGGCTCAGGCGCGCGCTCATTGGCAGGGATGATGGCGGTCAGCGGCCTCTACCGGCGGCCGTTTCTGGGCCTGTCACGCCGGTTGGTGCACCAGGCGGCGGCCCTGCTGGTCAGCCATACCGAATTGGATCCGCAGCTTTACCCCTGGCATGATCCTCAGAACGCCGACCCTCGCTTCGCCAGGGTGCGGGTACGCCAGGAGGTGCTGCCCACGCTGGAGCGTTGCCTCGGGGGGCAGCCACCCGCGGGGGAGCGGGTCCCCGGTCGTGCTGGCTCGATCGCTCGGGCCTTGGCTCGCACAGCTGCCGCGCTGCGCGAGGACGACACGGCCCTGGCCCAGTGGGCCGACCAGCTCTGGGCCCTGGCCACTCGCCCCGCCCAGTCGCCAGACCGGATGTGTCTGGACATCCCGACCTTGACCTCTGCCCCTGTGGCGGTGGTGAAGCGGGTGCTGCACCGGGCCTGCCTAGCCGCTGGTTGCCCCGCCGAACCCCTCACGGCGGGCCACATTGACGCCATCCATGCCCTGATGACCGAGTGGCATGGACAAAAAGGCATCTCGCTGCCGGCAGCTCACACCGCCAGGCGCCACGGCAGCCACCTGAGGTGGACCTGAGCAGTCCCCGTGCCCTACCTAGCTCAGCGCTCATTCTGACCACCCCAGTGATGGCACGGTTACAGTCGTGGGATGGCTGATTCCTCCCCTTACCCCCCGCCGGGCACCGTGAGTCGCGTGTTGGTCACGCAGGAGCAGATGCAGCAGCGCCTCAGTGAGATGGCCGGGCAAATCGAGCGTGACTATGCCCAACACCCCGAGCCGTTGGTCTTGGTAGGGGTGCTCAAGGGGGCGGTGATGGTGATGGCCGACTTGGCCAGGGCGCTGCAGCGCGATGTGGAGACGGAGTGGATGGCGGTGTCCTCCTATGGCGCGGGGACGAAAACCTCTGGTGTGGTGAGGATTCTCAAAGACCTGGATTGTGACATCTCTGGGCGTCACGTGCTCATTGTGGAGGACATCATCGACTCCGGGTTGACGTTGAGCTGGCTACTGGAGAACCTACGCAGCCGCCGCCCGGCCAGCGTGCGCATCTGCACGGCGCTACGCAAACCCAGCGCCGCCAAGGTAGATGTGCCAGTGGATTATGTGGGTTTCGATATTCCCAACGACTTTGTGGTGGGTTACGGCCTGGATATCAACGGACGGTACCGCAATCTGGCCTGCGTGGGTGTGCTGGACTCAGCTTTGTACTAGTCCCCTGTGCTAGCTCTGCAGGGGCCACCCGCTGGATTGGGCCAACCGCCGCACGTGCCGGCGAGGTGTGGGGTAGGTTTGCTTGCGCAAGAGTCGGTTAGTGTGCGCACGGGGAGGATGGGGCGAACCCCCTTTGCAGTGATGAAAACACGGAAAAACCTTGGCTGGTATGCACTGGCGTTCTTTGGCGTGGTGCTGTTCATTGGCCTGATCGTGACAGGCGGGAACAACTACAAGCAGGTAGACACCCCAGTTGCGTTGGGTCTGATCACCGATCAAAAGGTGCAAAGCGCCAAAGTGATCGAAAGTCCAGACCAGGTGGTACGCCTGACTTTAAAACCCGATGTGAAGGTCGAAGGCTCCACGCGGGTGGAGGCCAACTATCTGCAGACCCAGCAGCGCCAAATCATCGATGCGCTAGTGGCCTCCCCTCCGCCCGACAAGTACGACACCGAAGTGCCTACTCAGTCGTGGTGGATGAGTTTGCTCACCCTGCTGTTGCCGTTTGTGCTCATTGGGGTGTTTCTCATGTTCTTCCTCAACATGGCTCAGGGCGGGGGCTCGCGAGTCATGAACTTTGGCAAATCAAAGGCCAAGCTCATTGCCAAAGACACCCCGAAAACGACTTTTGCCGATATCGCGGGTGCCGATGAAGCCGTGGAAGAACTCCAGGAGATTAAAGACTTTTTGGAGTTCCCAGCCCGCTTTCAGGCCATCGGCGCCAAGGTGCCCAAGGGGGTGCTGCTCTACGGTCCTCCAGGTACCGGTAAGACCCTGTTGGCCCGGGCGGTGGCCGGCGAGGCGGGCGTGGCGTTTTACTCCATCTCTGGTTCGGATTTTGTTGAGATGTTTGTGGGGGTGGGAGCCTCCCGGGTCCGTGATTTGTTCGAGCAGGCCAAAGCAAATGCTCCCGCGATTGTGTTTGTCGACGAGATTGACGCGGTGGGTCGGCACCGTGGGGCGGGCCTTGGGGGAGGCCACGACGAGCGCGAGCAGACCCTCAACCAGTTGTTGGTGGAGATGGACGGGTTTGACGTCAAGACCAACGTGATCCTCATAGCCGCCACCAACCGGCCTGACATTCTCGACCCTGCGCTGCTGCGGCCAGGGCGTTTCGATCGTCAGATCGCCGTGGAGCGACCTGACCTGCAAGGTCGGGAGCAGATCTTGCAGGTTCACGCTAAAGGAAAGCCCCTGGATGAGGCCGTTGACTTGGCGGCAGTTGCCAAGCGCACCCCAGGTTTCACCGGCGCTGACCTGGCCAACGTGCTGAACGAGGCCGCCTTGTTGACTGCCCGCAAAAACAAGCGGTTCATCGACAACCAGGCGTTGGACGAGGCCATTGACCGGGTGGTGGCTGGGCCTTCGCGGGCCAGTCGTCTGATGAACGACCGGGAGAAGAAGATCACTGCCTATCATGAGGGTGGCCATGCCCTGGTGGCAGCGGCACTGAATAACACCGACCCGGTCCACAAGATCACCATTCTGCCCCGTGGTCGGGCGCTGGGCTACACCATGGTGCTGCCCGAAGAGGACAAGTACTCCACGACCCGTAACGAGATGCTCGACCAGCTGGCCTACATGCTGGGAGGCCGCGCTGCGGAGGAGTTGGTGTTCCACGACCCCACGACCGGGGCGGCCAACGACATCGAGAAGGCCACCGGAGTGGCCCGCGCGATGGTCACCCAGTACGGGATGACTGAGGCCATCGGCGCGATCAAGCTGGGAACTGATAACAGCGAGCCGTTCCTGGGTCGCGATATGGGGCATCAGCGTGACTACTCCGAGGAAGTGGCCAGCATTGTCGATCAACAGGTACGGGAGCTGATCAATAATGCACACCAAGAGGCGTGGCAGATTTTGGTCGATAACCGTGACATCCTCGACGAGCTAGTCACCGCTTTGTTCGAGAAGGAGACCCTGGACAAGTCAGAGGTGGCGCGCATCTTCACCCACGTTGCCAAGCTGCCGGCCCGCCCGGCGTGGACTGGCTCTCCCCACCGCACCCCCTCTGATCGCCAGCCGGTGCTGACCCCGGGGGAGCTGGCTGCCGCCCAGAACGGCGAGCAACCTGCACCTCTGTCCCACTCCCTGGGGCTCCCCACTCCCACCGATGTGCCGCCGGGGCCGGCCACTGGCGATGGCACGGGTCCGCGCCACCACCCTGGTCCTACCTTGCCGCAGCAGTAAGCTCGTGATCTTGCACCTGAGTGGTAGTTCTCCTTGAGGGAAAGGCACGATAACGCCATGTCGGTCACTGTGATGGGCCTGCCCCCGCACCTGGCTGAGCTTGGTCGTTGTGTGGTGATGGGGATAGTCAATGTCACCCCCGATTCATTTTCCGATGGAGGGCAGTTCCTCGACCCTGTGAAGGCCATTGCCCACGGTCTGGCCATGGCCAGACAAGGAGCGGACATTGTCGATGTGGGCGGAGAATCCACCCGCCCAGGGTCAGCGCGGGTCAGCGAGCAGGAGGAGTTGCGCAGAGTCCTGCCCGTGGTTAAAGCCCTGGCCCAGGCGGGAGTGGTGGTCAGCATCGACACCATGCGCGCGGCTGTGGCTCAGGCCGCCGTTGAGCAGGGAGCCAGTCTGGTCAATGACGTCAGTGGCGGCTTGGCTGATCCCCAGATGCCCGCAGCCTTGGCGCAGCTAAGGGTCCCGGTTGTGGCCATGCACTGGCGGGGTCACGGTGATGTGATGCACACCCAGGCCACCTACACCGATGTGGTTGCTGAGGTGGTGGTGGAATTGGGGCAGCGCCTGCATGAGCTGGGCAACGCCGGCGTGGACCCGCAGCGGGTGATTCTCGACCCAGGGCTTGGCTTTGCCAAGGAGGCTGAGCATAACTGGCAGTTGCTTGCAGGGATCTCCGCGTTGCACACTATGGGCAGACCGATGCTTTTCGGGGCTTCCCGTAAGCGGTTTTTGGCTCCCCTGGTCACTGCAGGGCCGCACGACCCCACTGCGCGTGACGCGGCGACCACCGCGCTGACCGCAGTGCTGGCCGGGCTGGGTGCGTGGGGGGTGCGGGTGCACCAGGTGGCTGACAACGCTGATGCAGTGCAGGTGGTCCAGTCCCTGACCCATGCTCGCTTTCGCCTTCAGGAGGACCAGGTATGACCATACGAGCAGGTATCGCGGGTACCGCGACCGGCACTGCCGCACCGGTGAGGAGGTACATGAGCACCCGTAACCAGATCCGCAACCCCCAGGTCGTGCGAACGGTGCTGTCGTTAGGCAGCAACCTGGGTGACCGGCTGCACATCCTGCGTCAGGCGGTGGCCCAGCTTCGCGCTATTCCCGGCATGAAGATTCGCGCGGTCAGCCCGCTCTATGACACAGTCCCCTTTTTCGGCGAGGGCACCGGCCCCCAGCAGGAGCACTACCTCAACGCTGTGGTGGTGGGGATGACTACCCTTTCCGCGCACGAGTTGCTGGCTCATACGCTGACCATTGAGGCTGGGGCAGGGCGAGTGCGCCGCCAACGGTGGGGCCCGCGCACTCTGGATATCGACATCATTGTGCACGGGGAGGATCACTTCACCGATCAGGTGCTTACCCTGCCCCACCCCCGCGTGGCCGAGCGAGCGTTTGTGCTGGTCCCGTGGGCCCAGGTGGAGCCTCGTGCGGTCATTCCCCGGGTGGGTCCGGTTGCGGCTTTGTTGCGGCGCATGTCGGAGCGCGACCGTGACGGGGTGCGCCTGTGGACCCCTCCTGAAGGTCAGTCGTGGCCCTAGCCTCATTACTGGGGTGGTGTGTGTCTGAGCGGCTTCTGGCTTGCCCACGGCTGGTTCAGCGGTACGCAATGCTCATGGCAGGTGTCAGGTGGTGAGGCCCACACGCTGGTTGGCAGCTGGTAAGGCTGGGGCAGTTGCCGGCCTGTTGGGGTGGGGCAGTGGATGCTTACTGTTGCAGGCCGCTCAACAGCCACCGGTGCCTGCCTGGTCGGTGGCGGCAGGATTGCTGGTGATCGCCGCTGTGGTAGCCGGCTTGGCGTGGAATGTGCGCCGCAGCCTCACTCCCGACCCTGCCGTGCGCGCCCGCACTCGCGTCGTCTCACCCCTGGTTGGGGTGCGCTACCTGGCAGTTGCCAAGGCCTGCTTTCACGCAGGGGGCGCTCTGGCCGGTTTCTACGCCGGGCTGGCCCTCGCGCTGTTCACTCAACTGCACGTGCTGCAATGGAGCTTGTTAGCTCCCTGCCTGGCCGCCTCTGCCGCTAGCCTTCCCGTCCTACTCGCCGGCTGGTTCCTGGAGCGCTCCTGTCGGGTCCAACCTCCCGATGGCCCTCCAGGGGTACCTGCGGCAGCAGGGTGACTACTTGTCCACGTCTCCCACGACGAAAAACATGCTGCCGAGGATAGAGACCATGTCGGGGATGAGGGTTCCGGGCAGCAGTTGGCTTAACACCTGCACGTTGTTGAACGAGGCGGTGCGCAGCTTGAGCCGCCAGGGGGTCTTTTCTCCCCGGGAGACCAAGTAGTACCCGTTGATTCCCAACGGGTTTTCGGTGGCCACGTAGGTGGAGCCCTCCGGGAGCTTGACTACTTTGGGCAGGCGCACATTGATGGGGCCAGCCGGCAGTGACTCCAAGCGGTCCAGGCAGGCATCAGCGAGGTCGAGGCTGGCGCTGGTCTGCTCCAGCAGCACCTCCAGGCGGGCGTAACCATCGCCGGTGGTGCGGGTGATCAGCGGCACGTCAAGCTGTCCGTAGGCCAGGTAGGGCGCGTCTCGGCGCAGGTCGGTGGTGATGCCGCTCGCGCGCCCGGCAGGCCCGCTGACCCCGTAGGCCAACGCTTGCTCGCGGGGCAGTACCCCGATCCCTATGGTGCGTGCCTGCAAGATCTCGTTGCCTAGCAGGAACTTTTCCTGTTTGTGCACCGCCCGGCGTACCTGGGCCACGGCGTGGCGGACCCGCCCGGTCCACCCGGCGGGAAGGTCGTCGCGCAGCCCGCCGATGCGGTTGAACATGTAGTGGATGCGCCCGCCGCTGGCCTCCTCCAGGACTTTCTGTAAGTCCTCCCGAGCATCGAAGGTGTAGAAAACCGGGGTGATCGCGCCCAACTCCAAGGGGAAACTGCCGATGAACATCAGGTGGTTGAGCACCCGGTTGAGCTCAGCCAGCAAGGTGCGTGCCCAGGTGGCCCGTTCGGGGACCTCCATGCCCAGCATCCGCTCGGCGGCCAGCACCACGCCCAGTTCGTTGCTAAACGCCGAGAGCCAATCGTGGCGGTTGCTCAGCACCAGGATTTGGCGGTAATCGCGCACCTCAAACAGTTTCTCCGCCCCCCGGTGCATGTAGCCGATGACCGGTTGGGCGGCGAGCACCCGCTCCCCGTCGACGCGCAGGCGCAGGCGTAGCACTCCATGGGTGGAGGGATGCTGGGGGCCGATGTTGAGCACCATGTCGGTGAAGGGTCCCTCCACCTCACCAGCGCCTAAGCCCACGGTCAGCGGTTGGCCGGGGGCTGGGGCGGGAGCTGAAGTCATCGTCATGACACAGCAGCGTACTTAGCGCGGCGCAGGTAGCTGTGCAGAGGTGGAGGTGGTGCTGCCTGCCCCGGGTGGAGCCACAGCCACGGTGTGCAGGTTGCTGATCTGGCTGCCATCGCTAAACCCTAGGGAGAGAGTGACGATCTGCCCTGCCTTGCCGGTAAAACCCGGCAGGCTGACCTGGGTGGTGGAGCTGCCGGCAGCTCCCAGGGTGAGCACTCCGCCCGCAGGCACGCTGGTGGCTCCTTGGACCGTCACCGGGCCGGATCCGACCACGCTGACTCCACGCAACTCGACCGCAGCCTGACTGCTGTTGGAAATCTGCATCGACAGGTAGGCAGGTTGCGCAGCGGGGAGGGCTTGGTCGCTGGGGGAGGTGGTGGGGGAGGCGGAAGTGGAGATGCTAGGGGAGGTCGGTGAGGTGGTCGGCAAGGAAGGGGCCGGCAAGGCTGTCGGGGCGGGTGGGACCATCACCAGGGCGTTAGCCACCCGGATCGGCCCGCTGCTGGCATCCACCCCTTCGCCCAGGGAGTGGGCACGGTTGGTCGTGGCATCGCGACCTGCTGCACACCCAGCAATACTGAGCGTGACGCCGACGGCCAGCGCCACGGCCACCACTGCTCGGACGCTTCGCCTCATCCGACCTGGTTGGGGACTGGTCGCCACATTCATTTCACCCTCCTGGGGTCGGTTTATCGGTCGGGCCTCCACGCTAGCCCAGGGGTCCTGATCAAGCGACAAAGCCAGAAAAATCAACGGCTGCTAGGGGTAACCATGACGAGGCGCTGCGTAGGCATGTTAAGCTAGGCGATGGTTGAAAAAAGGGGCAGCTCTACCCGAAAGGGGTTTTACAGAGGATGGCTACCGGCGTCATGGGGTCCACTACCACAACGAACACACCAACCGCTACCACCAACTTCACCGTTGGAGAAACGGTGGTTTACCCCCATCACGGGGCTGCGTTGATCGAAGCCGTGGAGACGCGCATGATCCGTGGTGAGGAGAAGGTCTATCTCGTTCTCAAGGTCTCTCAGGGTGACCTCACGGTGCAGGTGCCCGCCGACAATGTTGATCTGGTTGGCGTGCGTGATGTGGTCGGTCCCGAGGGGCTGGAGCGCGTGTTTAACGTGCTGCGAACCCCTTATGCAGAGGAGCCCACCAACTGGTCGCGCCGCTTCAAAGCCAACGGTGAGAAGCTCAAATCCGGAGATGTGATCAAAGTCTCCGAAGTGGTGCGTGATCTGTCCCGCCGCAGCACCGACCGGGGACTGTCTGCTGGAGAAAAGCGGATGCTGACCCAGGCACGGCAGATCTTGATCTCCGAGCTGGCTTTGGCGGAGAACACCAATGACGACAAAGCCGAGGCCCTGCTCGACGAAGTCCTGGCCTCCTAACCCCCTGCCCGTCTTCGTACGGTTCGTAGGGTAGGAGTATGTCGACTGCTTCCCCGAACTCTGCTTCTGGTGACCCGGCGGTGCAGTGTGCAGGGATCATTCCGGCTGCCGGGCTGGGTCTGCGCCTGGGCGGGAGGCAGCCTAAAGCTCTACGCGACCTGGGTGGCCTTCCCCTCTACATGTGGGGGATTCGCACGCTAGCGGCTCATCCGCTGATGCGGTGCATCCTCCTGGCCACACCGGCTGATCACCTGGAGTCAGTCAATCTCCAGGTGCATGACCTCCTGGGGCAGCAGCTAGTGCAGAGCAATTGCACTGTGCAAGTGGTCGCCGGGGGGGATACGCGGCAGGATTCGGTGCGCTTGGCGTTGGGACACGTGCCTGACTGGATCACCCACGTGCTGGTGCACGACGCAGCCCGCCCGCTGACCCCGCCGGGGGTGGTGGACGCGGTGGTCAGGCGTTTGGAAGCTGGGGCTCAGGCGGTGATCCCGGCGGTGCCAGTGGCCGATACGATCAAGCAGGTGCAACCGGAGCAAGGGGCTGGCAACCCTGAGCATCCAGCAGCAGAGGTGGTGGTGCGCACCCTGCCCAGGCAGCACTTACGGGCGGTGCAAACCCCGCAAGGCTTCACCCGAGCAGTACTGATCGAAGCTCATGAGCGCGCGCTGGGCGCCGGCGGGCGCACGCCCACACCAGGGTCTAGCCCACTAGCCGGGACTGATGACGCAACCTTGGTGGAAAATCTCGGTGTTGCTGTGTCTGTAGTCGCAGGAGCCGTTGAAGCGTTTAAGATCACTACTTCGATGGATTTTGTTGTGGCGCAGATGATGTGTGCTAACACCAGCGCGCGGTAACGGAGGGTGTGGTAGTGGGACCTTTCGCACACTTTGGGCGTGACCTTGAGGGCGCGCCGTGGATGCCGCGTGTGGGCATTGGCGTCGACGTGCATCATTACGCCCCACCTGAGGAGCAGCGGTTCCTGTGGTTGGCGGGCCTGATGTGGTTTAACGAGCCGGGTTTAGCCGGCCACTCCGACGGTGATGTGGCCTCCCATGCCGCCTGTGATGCGCTGCTTTCTGCTGCAGGCCTGGGAGATTTGGGCTCCAATTTCGGGGTGGATCAACCGGAGTGGGCCAATGCCTCCGGAGGGACTCTCCTGCGGGAGACCGTGGCTCGTCTGGCGGCCAACCGGTTGCGGGTGGGCAACGTCTGCATCCAGGTCATTGGCAACCGCCCCCGCTTGGCGGCTCGCCGTCGTGAGGCTGAGGCGGTCCTGTCTGACGCCGTGGGAGCCCCGGTCACTGTCAGTGCCACCTCCACCGACGGGCTGGGTCTGACCGGTCGTGGGGAGGGTATAGCCGCCATCGCCACCGCCCTGGTCTTCGGCGGCTAGGTCGGGTGATCTCGACAGCCGAGGTGGGTGATAGGTAGCATTCGGTTATGACAACGACCACTGTGGAAGACGCTCAAGGTCGGTTCTTGGAGTTAGCGCGTTCTACAGAACGCACGCGTGAGCGTACGGTCATTACTGATAACGGTCGTCCCATTGTGATGTTGGTGGCTGTCGACGACTTCGAGAGTATGCAAGAGACGCTGGAGATCCTCAGTGATCGGCAGCTCATGGCGGAGATCCGTGAGGCTGAAGCCGAGGTTGGGCGCGGGGAGTATGAGTCGTACACCCATGAAGAGATGCTGGCCCTCATCCGGCAGGCGCACGCCGACGGTGATCGTTCATGACTTTACGAGATTCAGTGGACACGTGCAGCGCGTCGCACTATGGGCGGTGGGATCTCGGAGGTTGTTGCTACCTCTATCGCTGATTTTGTCTATGGCCCTTTAGCGGAAAATCCCTGGCGTGTGGGTAAACCTTTGCGCGATGATCTCGAGGGAAACTTCAGCGCTCGTCGAGGTGACTATCGCATCATCTACACCATTCACCATTCTCTGGTCATGGCGCGCATCATCAAAATTGCCCATCGTAAGTCGGCCTACCGCACTGACTAAGGGTGCGGTTAGCGACCCCAGAGGCTCCGTTTGATGCTGGGGTCGTGGTGGGAGATGATGGTTCTCAGACACTTGGGCACTTGCATGTGGTGGGATGCATTGGGAGGTTTGTTTGGCGGCTCGCCGTCGTGAGGCTGAGGCGGTTTTGTCTGATGCCGTGGGGCCCCCGTGCGGGTTAGTGCTACCTCCACCGATGGTCTGGGTTTGACTGGTCGTAGGGAGGGTATAGCCGCCATCGCCACCGCTCTGGTCTTCGGCGGGTAGGTCGGGTGATCTCGAGGTGCGGGAGAACGGACCCGCCCAAACTAAGGTGACAGGCATGCTGGTCTGTCTTAGGGTGAGGCAATGAGCGACTCGCATCGACTGGGGTGGGAACAGCTGAGCCCTAAGGTGCGGCAGTGGGCGCAACTTCGCCTGGGCAGCCCCATGATGAGCCATCAGCCCCACGGCGCGGGCTACTCCCCGGGTGCGGTAGAACGGCTGGTTGGCAGTGACGGGAACCAGCTGTTCCTCAAAGCTGCCAGCGAGCAACTCAACGCCGTGACGGTGACGCGCTATCGACGGGCCATTGAGGTGCTGCGGCAGATGCCGGTGTGGGTCCCCACCCCTGGCCTGGTGGACTCCTATGACCATGACGGGTGGGTGGCGTTGCTGGTCGAACCAGGGCAGGGGCACCACCCCAACCTGCCGTGGGGGCCTGAGCAACTGGACCAGGTGCTCTGTGCTTTGCAGGAGTTGGCCGCTCGCGCTACGCCATGTCCACTCCCGCACCTGCCCAGCATTGCTGATGCGATAGGACCGGATTTCGCCGGTTGGTCAAGGTTGCAGCTGGATCCTCCCGCTGAGATGCCGCAGTGGGCTCTGCACCGCATGGGGGAGTTCGCCGATCGCTCCCGTGCTGCGCTGCTGGCTTGTCGCGGGGACACCCTGTGCCATCTGGATGTGCGTTCAGACAACGTGCTGCTCGATGAGCGCGGCCAGGTGATGCTCTTGGGGTGGACCCAAGCGTGCCGGGCGGCCTGCTGGGTCGATGCGGGGCTGCTGATGCTGCAGGTCATCAGCGATGGGCCGCAGCATGCTGGTGACTGGATTGCGCGAGTGGCAGCCGATGGAGGGGTCCCGCTGCATGATGTCCACAACCTGCTCATTGCCATGACCGGGTATTTCCTCGACTCCGCTGGCAGGGTGCCTCCGCCGGGTATGCCCACGCTTCGTGCCTTTCAACGTCGTACCGGGCAGGCCCTCCTGCGGTGGATGGCCACGCTGGATTGAGTCGGTCGTGCCGCGCGGGTCGTGCCGTGCAACCCAGCAGTGATCGTCGCGCGTTCCCAGGCCCGGTAGGCTGGGGCGTTATGCCACGTGAGCTTGCCCTTCGGTTGTACGACACCTCTACACGCACAGTTCGCGCGTTTGAGCCGTTGGTGCCGGGGCAGGTGAGCATGTACGTGTGTGGATCCACGCCGCAGAGCTCCCCGCATCTGGGGCACATTCGCAGCGGGGTGGCTTTCGATGTGTTGCGACGGTGGCTGATGCACTGCGGGCAGCAGGTGCGTTATGTGCGTAACGTCACCGATATTGACGACAAGATCCTGACCAAAGCTGCCCAGCACGACGTGCCGTGGTGGCAGTTGGCGTTCACCCACGAGCGGGAGTTCACCCACGCCTACGAGGCGCTGGGGTGCTTGGCGCCCAGCATTGAGCCGCGCGCCACGGGACACGTGACTGAGATGGTGGAGCTCATGCAGCGGCTCATCGACGCCGGGGCGGCCTACGCGGCGGGCGGGGATGTCTATTTCGCGGTGGGGGCTTTCGCCGCGTATGGGCAGCTGTCGGGGCAAAAACCCGAGCAGATGCAGGCTGCCGGTGACACCGACACCCCCACCCACAAGCGCGACCCGCGCGACTTTGCCCTGTGGAAGGCCGCTAAACCCGGGGAGCCCTCCTGGCCCACCCCGTGGGGTCCGGGCCGGCCTGGCTGGCATTTGGAGTGCTCCGCGATGGCCGGCAAATACCTGGGGCCCACCTTCGATATTCACGGGGGAGGGCGCGACTTGGTGTTTCCCCACCATGAGAATGAGATTGCCCAAAGCCAGGCTGCTGGGGACGGCTTTGCCCGCTATTGGCTGCACAATGGGTGGCTCTCCATCGCCGGGGAGAAGATGAGCAAATCGTTGGGCAACTCCCTGCTGGTCGCTGATGTGATCGCCCAGCATCGGCCGGTGGAGGTGCGGTACTACCTGGCCAGTGCCCACTACCGCTCGCATCAGGAGTACTCCCCGGCTGCTTTAGCCGAGGCCGGCGTAGCGTATCGACGGGTCGAGGCCTTCGTACGTAACGCCGCACAAACCTTTGCCGGCTCTGAGGTTTTCGCCCCCGAGGCCACGGCGAATCTGGCGAGCGTGGAAGTGCCGCAGGCCTTTGCTGCTGCCCTTAACGACGATGTGGGCACACCAGCAGCCTTGGCTGTGCTGCACGAGGCGGTCAGCGCAGGTAACAGCGCGTTGGCAGCCGGGGATGCGGCGGCGGTGCACCAGCAGGTGGCTGGTGTGCGGGCGATGGCGGCCATCCTGGGGGTCGACCCCCTGGACCCGCACTGGGAGAACGGCGACTGCGTCGCTCCCACCGGGCAGGCAGTGGATGTGCTGGTGGCTCACCTGGTACAGCAGCGGCAGCAGGCGCGGGCCAACAAAGATTTTGCCGCAGCCGACGCGGTGCGTGACGTGCTCAGTCAAGCGGGGATCACTGTGGAGGACACCACCCAAGGGGCTCGCTGGAGCCTAACCGGAAAGGTAGATCACTAATGGCTGGTAACTCCCAACGTCAAGGGGCAGTGCGCAAGTCGTTCAAAGGCTCGGCTCCCAAGGGCTCCGGGGGCAAGAACCGGAGCAAACTGGCTGGTCGGGGGGCCACTCCCAAGGCGGAGGATCGGCCCTACCATCCCGCTGCCAAACGCACCCGAGCGATAGGAACCGGCCGGTCTGCCGGATCGGGTGCCTCGGCTGGCGGTGCCTCTAAGCGCGACCAAGCCCGCCCGGAGCGAGGGTCTCGCCGAGGCTCAGGTGCGTCGGAGAAGGCGGTTCCCACCGCCTCCGGCAAACCTCGCTCAGCCGGTAGGACGGCAGGTGCCGGTAGGTCGGCAGGTGCCGGTAGGTCGGCAGGTGCCGGAAAGCCAGCGGGTGCCGGTAGGTCGGCAGCCTCGCCGAGGGCTGCTGCCGGCGGGAAGGCTGCGGCCTCCGCCTCCGGCAGACCCACACCCGCCGGGACAACCTCCCGCCCGCGTCGGACCTCCCCGTCCGCAGCGCCTACCAACCGGGGTAAACCTGCTCGACGGCCACCGTCCTCTGCTGGTGGCAGAGCCCCACGCCGCAGCGGTGCCCCCACCTCTGGTCCCCGCACCGAGATGGTGGCCGGGCGCAATCCGGTGGTGGAGGCGTTGCGGGCCGGGGTGCCCGCGACAGCGTTGTATGCGGCGTTGCGCATTGATCTGGATGAGCGGGTGCGTGAGGCGATCAGCTTGGCCACCGCCGCCGGGATCCCCCTGTTGGAGGTGGGTCGGCCTGAGCTGGATCGGCTGACTGACGATCAGGTGCATCAGGGTTTGGCGCTGGCTGTCTCGCCCTACCGCTACGCCCACCCCAATGATCTGCTGGATGTGGCCGTCTCCGCTGGGAGTCAACCGCTGATCGTCGCCTTGGACAGTGTGACCGACCCCCGTAACGCCGGAGCGATTGTGCGCTCGGCGGCTGCTTTCGGCGCGCATGGTGTGGTCGTGGCCTCTCGTCGAGCCGTGGGGGTGACGACTGCGGTGTGGAAAGCCTCGGCAGGTGCGGTGGCTCGAGTGCCGGTGGCGCAAGCCAGTAACCTCGTGCAGACGTTGGTGGCCTATCAGCAGCAAGGGCTGTTCGTGCTGGGTCTGGATGGGCAGGCCAACCAAGAGATTGGCGAGGTCGCGGCCAGCTCGGTCGTGACTGGCGGTTTAATCGTGGTGGTGGGTGCGGAGGATAAGGGCCTTTCGCGTTTGGTCAGCCAAACCTGCGATCAGATTGCTCGCATCCCCATCGACGCAGCCACCGAATCGCTGAATGCCTCCGTTGCGGCCAGTCTGGCCCTCTATGAAGTTGCCCAAGCCCGCCGTCGTTAACCCTGCCCTTTTGAAAACTCGGGGGACGGGTCGTGCAGGGTTTGCGTATGCTGGAGTGGACTGTGCCCCTGTAGCTCAGCTGGCCAGAGCAGCTGTCTTGTAAACAGCAGGTCGTCGGTTCGAATCCGACCGGGGGCTCCATCCAAGGGCCCAGTATCACCTCCGGCTGTGTTGGCGATGGCTAGGCTGATCGCCAACACAGTGAGATCAGTCGGGGGTGGATGTGAACAACGGCAGGCGATTGAAGCCTCTCCTGGCAGTTGGGCTGCTGGTTGGGGCGATGGCTCTGGCGGCCTGCGGCTCGCACCCTCCTGCGCCACCGATAACCAGCAGCTCCACCTCCAGCACCCCGCCGCCACCTCCCACCACGGTGGCAGCCCAACCGTCCTTGCTCTCCGGGCGGCCCGGGGCGGTCGATGGGAGGGTGATCGTCGTCAAGATCGACAACACTGAGCCCAGCCACCCCCAGGTGGGAGTGGAGGCTGCCGATGTGGTGTACATCGAAGAGGTGGAGGCAGGGTTAACTCGCCTAGCTGCCGTGTTTTCCACCCAGATGCCTGCGCGCATTGGACCAGTGCGTAGTGCCCGAATCACTGATTTAGAACTGATGAGCCAATATGGGCCGGTGGGTTTTGCCTACTCGGGAGCTAACAGAAAATTGCAACCCAGCATTGCGACGGCCAACGTGGTGGATGTGGGGGCGGATCGGCTCTCCGGCGCCTACAGCCGTGCCTCAGATCGGCGCGCTCCCTACAACCTGATGGCGTCGGGGCCGCAGCTGCAGGCCGCCGCTCTCAAGCGCAAAGTGCCCCCGGCTCGGTCGATGGGGTGGAGTTTTGGCCCTGCTCCAGTCGCAGGAGGCAAACCGACGCGTGCGGTGGGGGTGCGTTACACCTCGGCCTCGGTGCGCTTCACCTGGAATGCAGGCTCTGGCCGGTGGGAGTTGTCGATGGGCGGCCAACCCTCGCGTAACCCAGCGGGAGCGGCTCTGGGCGGGACCACGGTGATCGTGCAGCAGGTGCGCTCTCAAGACTCCGGCTACCACGATGTCAACGGGATGCCCACGCCCTATCTGCGCACTGTGGGTAGCGGTAAAGCGTGGATCGCACGGGAGGGTCAGGTGTGGCAGGGCACCTGGACGCGCCCCACCGCCAAGCAGAGCACGCGGTATTTAGTCGGTGGCGCGCCGATGCCCTTTGCTGGTGGGCAGATTTGGGTGGTGTTGGTGCCCCCCTCGGCGTCTGTGGCGGTGAACCAGTAGCTCACTCTCATGAGGGAGAATGCGCGCTGCCTCGGCCTTACCCGCGTCGCCAGTGACCTGTTTTGTCGGTGCCGACTCCTAAGCTCATGACCATGACCTCACCTTGCGCGACCCCGCTCAATCTCCCCCCTTTGACCCAGCGCCAACGGGCGGTTGTGGAGTTTGAACAGTGGTGGTCGTTGCGTCATCCTTTGGGGACGGAGGCAGCCAAGCAGGGCGCGATCCGCGCTCAGTTACAGATGAGCTGGGCTAGGTATTACCAGGTGCTCAACGAGACTCTGGATCATCCCCAGGCCGAGCGGTTCGACCCGGCACTGGTGCGTCACCTGCGTCGGCTGCGCGTGCAGTGTGCGTGAGCAGGGTCATGAAGGGCCGTAACACACCCCGGAAGTAGGCAAGGGCTGGTCAAGGCAGTTAGCCTGGCGCATTACTATCGGCGTGGGCCAGGAGGGTACCGGGCCCCTAAGCGGAGGTAGAGCAATCCGATGAGCGAGCCCTTAGAGCCATTAGATCCGCCGACCCTCGCCGAATCCTCCCTCACGCGGGAGCTACCCACTCGGGGCGCCCGCCGCCTGTACCGCCTGGAGGAGGCCAGGTTGCTGTTCGTGCCGGGGGTGCTGGTACTGGCCGCTGCTGCAGCCTTCGGGGTGGCGTTGCTCACCATGGAGCGGCCCCGTCCCACCCCAGTGGTGCAGGCCTCCCGCTCGGAGATTCCCACCACCTCTGCGGTGGCCCCACCGCAAGTGCCTTCCTCATCGCCAGGCCTGCCCACTAGCAGCGCAGTGCGTTCGGGGGTGGTGAGCCCCACGCCCAGAACTGCTCCATCAGCAGGTAGTGGCTCGGTGCACGGGGCCTCCTCGGCCCCCCGCTCCACCTCCTCTTCGGCAAAGCCTCGGCTGGTGGTAGTCGTGGCGGGGTACCGTCCTCAAGCCTCCCGGGCGCAGAAGCGGGCCGCCAATAGCCGTGCTGTCAGCGTGGCTCAACGGCTGTTGCAAGCCGGTTGGCAGGTGCAGGTTGACCCGCCCTCTTTCACACGCCAGCGGACCACGACGGTGTTTTACCAATCCTTCGCCCAGGTGCAAGCCCGCCAAGCGGCTGCGGCATTGTCGGGTTCGTTGGCTCTGCGGGTACGCGACGGCCATTTACCAGGGCAGGGGATCTTCATTGTTGTTTTGGCCCGCTAAGCCTCCTGCATTAAGGAAAAGCATTGCCTCCTGTGGAGATCATTGGAGAAATCTATTGAGTCGAAATCCCTCATTCTGTTGCTTAACCTCCAGGACTTGTGTCACTTCACGTACGGAATGACATTTCTGGCCACCTATTGTGACAAATATCCGGTAACGTGATCGCTCCAGGTTCCATGCGTTGCGACATGTTCGCAACATGGTGCAGTCCCCTCGTCAAGTGCAGGAGAGTGAAATGCCGCAGGGCACGGTTAAATGGTTCAACGCAGAAAAGGGTTTTGGCTTCATTGCTATTGATAACGATGGCGGTGATGTCTTTGTGCATTACAGCGCCATCGATATGCCCGGTTATAAGTCTCTGGAAGAAAATGCGCGGGTGGAGTTCGAAATTACCCAGGGGCCCAAAGGTCGCCAGGCTGATCAAGTTCATGTAGTGGGCTAAGTCCTGAACTGCCTCTTGTTCACAGCCCGCAGGTGGATCTCCATCTGCGGGCTGTTGGCCGTCGGGGCACGACCAGAGCGCAGAGGCATTTGCACTCTCCCTCGGTGAGTGCTAACAATGATGCTGGCACTCTCTTGGTGACAGTGACAGCTCGTTCCAGGTCGGAGTTGCCTTCATCACTGCATCCATCCGCCCCCAACATCGGAGGAAACACAGCGCATGGCTAAGATCATTGCTTTTGACGAAGAGGCCCGCCGCGGGCTCGAGCGGGGTATGAACCAGCTCGCCGACGCGGTGAAGGTCACCTTGGGCCCCAAGGGCCGCAACGTGGTGCTGGAGAAAAAGTGGGGCGCTCCCACGATCACCAACGACGGTGTCTCCATCGCTAAGGAGATTGAACTGGAAGACCCCTATGAGAAGATCGGCGCTGAGCTGGTCAAAGAGGTCGCCAAGAAGACCGACGACGTCGCAGGGGATGGAACCACCACCGCGACGGTTCTAGCCCAGGCCATGGTGCGTGAGGGTCTGCGCAACGTTGCTGCTGGTGCCAACCCCATGTCGCTCAAGCGCGGTATCGAGCAGGCCGCCGAGCAAGTGAGCCAGCAGTTGTTGGGCATCGCCAAGGACGTGGAAACCAAGGAGCAGATTGCCTCCACGGCTTCGATTTCGGCTGCGGACAAGCAGATCGGTGAGCTGATCGCCGAGGCCATGGACAAGGTCGGCAAGGAAGGTGTCATCACTGTCGAGGAGTCCAACACCTTCGGCCTGGAGCTGGAACTAACCGAAGGGATGCGCTTTGACAAGGGCTACATCTCTCCCTACTTCGTCACCGACCCCGACCGCATGGAGGCCGTGCTCGATGACCCCTACATCCTGATCGTCAACGGCAAGGTCAGTGCCAACAAAGACCTGCTGCCGGTGCTGGAGAAGGTCATGCAGGCCGGTAAGCCGATCGTCATCATCGCTGAAGACGTTGACGGTGAGGCGCTTGCCACCCTGGTGGTGAACAAGATCCGTGGTACCTTCCGCTCGGTGGCGGTCAAGGCTCCTGGATTTGGGGACCGTCGCAAGGCCATGCTGCAGGACATTGCGATCCTGACCGGTGGCCAGGTCATCACCGAAGAAGTGGGCCTGAAGGTGGAAAACACCACCCTGGACCTGCTGGGCCGCGCCCGCAGTGTGGTCATCACTAAGGACGAGACCACCATTGTTGAGGGTTCCGGTGACTCCGCCCAGATCGAGGCCCGGGTCAACCAGATCCGCACCGAGATCGAGAACTCCGACTCCGACTACGACCGGGAGAAGCTGCAAGAGCGCCTGGCCAAGCTGGCTGGCGGTGTGGCGGTCATCAAGGCTGGTGCTGCCACCGAGGTGGAGCTCAAGGAGCGCAAGCACCGCATCGAGGACGCGGTGCGTAACGCCAAGGCTGCCGTCGAGGAGGGCATCGTCCCTGGTGGTGGTGTGGCTCTGCTGCAGGCCGGCGCTCAGGCGTTTGAGAAGCTGGAGCTGGAAGGCGATGAGGCGACGGGTGCGAACATCGTGCGCGTGGCCCTGGAAGCCCCCCTCAAGCAGATCGCGGTCAACGCTGGTCTGGAAGGCGGGGTTGTGGTGGAGAAGGTGCGTAACCTGCCCACCGGCCAAGGCCTGAACGCCGCCACCGGCGACTACGTGGACATGATGGCCGAGGGCATCATCGACCCGGCCAAGGTGACTCGTTCAGCCCTGCAGAACGCCGCTTCGATTGCGGGTCTGTTCTTGACCACTGAGGTGGTCATCGCCGACAAGCCGGAGAAGGCCGCTGCGCCCGCCGGTGGAGGCGACATGCACGGTGGAGGCATGGACTTCTAGTCCGCGTCAACGACAGCTACCACGAGGGCGGTTGGGGAGAAGTCCCTGGCCGCCCTCGGGTCGTTGTAGGCACCACCTCGAAGCGAGCGCTACAGCGTTGTGTGATAGTCAATGCACACAGGGTGATAGCCTCGGGGTCGCTATGGCGTATTCAGACGTACACACCAGCCCCACGCCCCTCAGTGTTGCGCCGCAACAGCAACCACCGGCAGCGCCCGCAGGAGCTCGGCGCTTGCCGGCCCCGGTGCATCGGGGGTTCCGCCCCGACATTGAGGGCTTGCGCGCGGTAGCTGTGCTGGTGGTAGTGCTCTACCACGGCGGCGTGAAGGCTCTGGGTGGTGGCTTCACCGGCGTGGACGTGTTCTTTGTCATCTCCGGTTTTCTCATCACCGGGCATTTGCTGCAGGAGATGGACCAAACCGGCAGCATCAACTTGGCCCAGTTTTGGGCTCGCCGAGTCAGACGGCTACTGCCCGCCTTGACCGTCGTCGTGGTGGCCACATCGATTGCGGTAGCGCTGTGGTGGGAGATTCTGCGCCGCGCCCGGGCTCTGATTGACCTGAGCTGGGGGGCGCTTTACGCGGCTAACTGGCGTTTTGCCCAGCTCGATGTGGATTACCTCACCGCCGGGCAGCGCAGCCCCGCACTGCACCTGTGGTCATTGGGGGTCGAGGAGCAGTTCTACCTGCTCTGGCCTCTGCTGCTGGTGGCGGTCATTCTGGCCACCCGCCGGCCCAGCTGGCGCCCCCATCGTCGAGCGGCTGTGGTGGCCACGTTAGCCACCAGTTGGGTGGTCTCCTTCGGGTGGAACCTGGTGTGGTCTCACTCCAGGCCCAGTTGGGCTTACTACAGCCTGCCCACCCGTCTGTGGCAATTGGCGACTGGAGCGCTGCTGGCGTGCGGGCTGGGGTGGTGGGCCAGGCGACGGTTCTCGGCGCGGGTGGCGTTGGTGTGGGCGGGGCTGGGCGCTATCGGGGTGGGTGTGGTGCTCTTGCACGATGCGGGAGGCACGCCCTACCCAGGAGTGGTGGCGCTGCTGCCCACCCTGGGTGCGGGTGCGGTCATCGCCTCGGGAGTAGCACCCTGGCCCCAACCGGGTCAGGGCACGCAGGTACGGGTGCGGCCGGCGATGCAGGTGGTGCTGCTGCCGGTGCGGGTGCTGTCCTCGTGGCCAATGCAACGCATCGGCAACCTCTCCTACGGCTGGTACTTGTGGCATTGGCCGCTGCTGGTGCTAGCCCCTGCTGTGGTGGGGCACGCGCTCACGACCATGCAGGCGGTAGCAGTGGCAGGTCTGGGCCTGGTGGCTGCTGCAATCTCCGCCCGCTTGGTGGAGAACCCGATCCGTCGTGCTCCTGGAGCGCTGCGCCGCGCCGGGTGGAGCCTGGCGTTGGGAGCTGCATTGACGGGGCTGTGTGTGGGCGTGACGCAAGTGACGTTGCACCGCACGGCGGCCGGAGCTGTCACCCACCAGTTCACTCAGATCACCGAGCAGGGCAACTCCGAGCAGGTGCACGTGCGCCTTTCCCCCGTGCAGGCGCGTTATGACGCTGCGCTGATGGGCACCTGCCATGTGGGTCAAGCGGTGACCTCCTTGCCACCGGGGTGCGATTTTGGTGCGTCCACTGACTCCGGCAGGGTGCTGATGGCTGGGGACTCCCACGCTGGGCAGTGGTTTCCTGCCGTGATGGAGGCTGCCGACCAACGTGGATTAGGCGTGACCGCATGGACGAAAAGCTGGTGTCAGTTGGCCGATGTGCGTTGGCAGCTCAATGCTAAGCCCTATGACCAGTGCAGTCAGTGGCGCGAGCAGGTGCTCCAGCAGGCCACCTCCGGGCGGTACTCCGTGCTGGTGACTAGCTCCTCTGCGGTGGTGGGGATGTCGCAGGAGCGGATGCCGATGCGCATCCTAGGGCCCGATGGTCGAGCGCTGCCGACGGAGCAAGTGCAGCAGACGTGGAGTGAGGGCTACCTGCGCACTGTGCAACGCCTGCAGCAGGCGGGGGTGAAGGTTGTGGTGATCCGGGACACGCCGTATATGCGACGTTCAGTGCCGGAGTGTTTGGCGCAGTTCCCTCAGCAAGCGCACCGTTGTTCACCCGCGCGCTGGAGAGCCGAGCCTGGTGGTGAAGATGTGCGGCTGGCGGCCCAGGTGGGGGCTACGACGGGAGATTTCACCGATCTGCTGTGTTCCCCCCAGCGCTGCCATGCGCTGATCGATGGCTATATCGCCTGGTGGGATAAGGCTCACTTGGCCGGCTCGTACGTGCGGACTTTGGCCCCCCAAGTTGGGGCGCTGCTCGACCAGGCTTTGAGATCGCCCTAGCCGGCCCGGCCCATGGTGGTCAGGGCTACGTGAAGTTGGCCCACTGGAGCTAGGCGCATATTGTCCAGAGCGCAGGTCCAGACCGCGTGAGGGCCCATGTCGGGTTCAACGTGCAGATCGTGGCTGTGATGGCTCAGGCTGTGTCGGGGGCAGACGGGCCAGTTAATGCCCTCATCGAGCAGGCGGTCTTGCACGTCCTGGGTGACCTGCCCCAGGGCAAAAGCCTCGCCTTCGGGCCACTCGTCGACCCACCACCGTCGTTCGGTGATGATGTCCTCCACGATGTCCACCACAGGCGCGGTGGCCAGATCGCAGGCGCTCAGATCACGCAGAACTAAGGCTCGGGCTTCGAAGAGTACGTCTATCATGCCCCCATAGTTACACTATGTAGTTGGTTCATCACAGTCGGGGTCCGCCCTAGCGAGACCGGTCGGCGGGCAGTGATTAGGTGCGACACACCCACACATCAATGCTCTTGGCCGGCCATGCTCTACGGTGCATACAGATGGGGTGCGTCCGTGGGTCGACAGGAGGGTGTCATGGGTAGCGACACGAGCAGCGCCGCCACCGTGGCGGGGCTGGATCAGGAGTTGGTGGCTGGCATTGCCGCACAGCCGGTGAAGGCGACCTTAAACCATTTGGGCGAGCTGTGCATCCTCAGCTTGGTGCGCCAACTCGATGCGCCCCCGGAGCGGGTGTGGCCTCTGTTGACCCAACCTCAGCAGCTCGCCCTGTGGTCACCGATCGCCCCCAGCCGACCGCTGGAAAGCCTGGGCCTGGCGACCTCCCAGGAGGACCCCGAGCAACCCCCGGTGCTCGCCGATGTGTTGGCGGCCAAAGCCCCCCAGTTGCTCTCCCACCGGTGGGGCCAAGACACGCTGCGCTGGGAGCTGACGGCCCAGGTCTCTGCCCAGAGCTCGGGAACCCAGCTAGCCTTGCAACACAGTTTCACCGACTCCGACCTGGTCGCCAGTTTTGCTGCAGGCTGGCACATTTGCCTAGCCGCCCTGGCGCTGGCCGTCACGGGCCAACTCAGCGACCGCCCGGTGGGCCGGCGAGCCCTGGACTACGGCTGGGAGAAGCTGCACACGCAGTACGCCGAACATCTGGGGGTGCCGGGGGAGTAGCCCCAGGCAGCAGTGGGGGCCAGACCTCGCGGCCCAACCCCCACGCTCGTGCGTCCTGCCTGCTCCCCAACGTGGAGCGGTTACAGATCCACGTACTGGCAGGGCACAGTCACAGCGGCGGTCTTCACGTCGGCAGGCACCTGGTCAACCACGCTCTGGCTGACGGTGACCACTTCGGGCTCCCGATCGCCGCGTGGGGAGCCATCGGAGTTGAGGGCGATGAACCTCGCCGCCAGCGTTTGCCCCGTGACGGGGTCAATCACCACTTCCAGGCGAGAATCGCTGTCCACTGCGCGCCCACTGATAGCCACCCCGGTGCGCCCGTTGATGGTGACCTCCCGGTTAGCGATCTGTACCCCGCCGATGGTGGCCATCACCTGATAGAGGGCGGCCCGCAACTCGGAGGGGATTTGGCTCAGACCCACCAGATAGGCAGCGTGGGCGAACATTTGCGCATCTCGTTGGTCACCCTGGCCGCTGTCTTGCTCCAGGCGTTGCCTCAGGGCGTTCACCTCGCGGGGTAAACCCTGCACGAACACTGTGTTGGGGGAGCTCCAGTCGCCTTGCTGCTGCAATTGCTCCCGGGTGCAGGTCATGTGCTGGGTGTGGTTCTGATAAGCCTGAGTCAGGTCGGTGGGTTGACCCTCCACCTGTGTGACGTTGCTGGTGGCCACGGTGTACCAGATGTTTTGCGGGATGGTGGGGTTCTGGTAGGCGGTGCGCACCGAATCGACCCGTAACTGGGTGGGAGCACCTCCAACGTCATGCCAGTTCTGGTAGCCGGACGCCTTCAACTCCAGCTTCCAGAACTGGTCGGGCCGAATCTGTGGGTCGCTGAAGCGGACCTTCTCTGCGGCCTCGCCTAACACCTGGGCCGCAGAGGCGCTCTGCCCCATACCGGGCACTGGTTGGCCGTTGAAGCTCACCAAGGAGGCAATCCCCAAGGCAGCGACTGTGGCTACGCCCACCCCTGCCAGCGCCCACCGGCGTCTGGTGGAGCGGCGCGGCGCCTGGGTCGTCGAGGTGTCGCTGGCCTCGCGCAGCGATGCGCGGGCGATGATGTTGTCTACCATGGTGTGGCTAATCTCCTCGGTGTAGTGGGGGCGGTGTGCGGCCGGATCGTGGTGGCGCAACAAGGTTTCGAGCGTGGGTTTCATGACAGGTCCTCCTGACGGGTTGGTGCGGACAGGGCGGGGAGTTCATGGGGGGCGGCCAGCAGGGCGCGGGCGCGGCGGCGGGCCCGATGCAGGCGCACCCGCACGGCGGCGGTGGAACAGCCAAGGATTGCGGCAATGTGCGGCGGGTCGAGGTCCTCAAACGCGGTGAGCATGAGGATCTCCGCGTCGCGTTCGGGCAAGAGTGCAAGGAAGGCTTGGATCGCCTCGTGCTCGGCGTAGAAACCTTCGTGGTCTGGCCCAGTGCGGCAGTGGGTTTCGGCCAGCCCGGCCAGCCGCTGCACCGCTTGGCCGTGGCGTGCGGCTGACCTCCACACCATGAGCACTTCGTAGTGCGCAGCCCGATACAGCCAAGGCAACTGCGGCTCGGGAACCTGGTCGCGCTGGCGCCACGCGGCGGTGAATACAGCGGCCACCACATCCTCGGCGCGATCTGGCCCCACGCGTCGGGTGGCGTAGGCCAACACCGCGCTGTGGTGCTGACGAAACAGCTGCTCTAGCCATTGGTGATCAAGGTTCAGGGCGGGTGGGGTGGAGGTCATCATGCCCCTTTACTGCCGCAGGTCCCCCCAGTGTTACCACCGGCGAGGGATCAGTGGTGGGCAGGCCAAAGCGCTGCGTCGGTGGGCGCTGCTTGGAGGGCACGCGCTTGGGACAGTAGCTGATGGTCAACGGTGGTGCTCACGCAGAACTCTCATGGCATGGTGGGCGTATGGACAAGCAGTGACAGACGCTCTGTCCCTACCCCGCACTACGCTGGCGGGTATGCGTTCGATGGGGAAGTTGCTGGCCACCACTCGGGTGTTGTGGCCGTTGTATGGGGGGGTTTCGGTCTGCGCGGTGTTGATGGCCACTGCCGGGCTGGTGACTCCGTTTTTGATCAAACACGCTACCGATGCGGTGGTATCGGTGGTCGGCGGAGCCGAGGTCAACGCCGTGGTGCGCACGGTGAGCCTGCTAGCTGTGGCCTTGCTGGCGGTGGAGACCACCCGCACATTGGTGCAGAATATCGGCGGCTATTGGGGAGATCTGATGGCGTATCGGATGCGCCATATTTTGTCCAGCCAGTATTACGCGAAACTGCTCAGCCTGCCCCAGCGCTATTTCGACGACGAAGTGACCGGCACCATTATCAGCCGCCTCTCGCGTTCACTGATGGAAACCACGCAGTTCATCAACATGTTTTCCAACAACTTTTTCCCCATGTTGTTAACGGTAGTGGCAGTGCTGGTCATCACCGCGTTGTACTACTGGCCGTTGGCCATTCTGCTAGCGATTATCTTTCCCACGTACACGGTGTTAACGGCGCTGACCTCTAAAAAATGGCAGAAGTGGGAGGGGCAGAAAAACGACCACGTGGATGCGGCCAACGGCCGGTTTGCTGAGGTAGTGAGCCAGATTCGGGTGGTGAAAAGTTTCGCCCAGGAGCACCGGGAGTTGGCCCTGTTCACTGACCGCTATGGGCAGACCGTTGCTCTGACTCGCAAGCAGTCCCGCTATTGGCATTACATGGATGTGGCCCGTCAGGTGGTGCTCAACCTGGTATTTTTCGGGATTTATCTCATTGTGTTTATCCGTACCGCACGGGGGCAGTTCAGCGTCGGCGATATGGTGCTGCTCATTCAGCTGGTCACCATGGCACGGATGCCGGTGAACATGATGAGTTACCTCATTGATAGCGGCCAGCGCGCCATTGCCGGCAGTAAAGCCTATTTCTCGGTGATGCAGTTGCCGCCTGGCCCGGGGGAACCCGACCTCGACCCGTGGCAGCCAGCCCCATCGGACTCCTCGGCGGCTACCCATGCGGCTGTGGAGGTTTCCCGCACGCAGGTGCCGGTGGCTCCCATTGACACCGGCGATGTGGTGGTGCGTTTCGACGCGGTGAGTTTTGCCTACCCTCAGGCCGAGTCAGACCACCAGGGACCCCAGGTGCTCACTGACATCAGCTTCGCCCTGCACAAGGGGGAGCGGGTGGCGCTGGTCAGCGAAAGCGGCGGAGGCAAAACCACCCTGGTCAGCCTGCTGCTGGGGTTTTACCGCCCCACCGGTGGGCGCATCCTCATTGCGGGGCGCGATGTGGCCGATCTGCCCCTGGAGCATCTGCGTCGCCAGGTGGGGGTGGTGTTTCAGGAGGCGTCGCTGTTTTCCGGCACGATCCGGGAAAACATTGCCTACGCCCAGCCCGAAGCCACCGACGCGCAGGTGCAGGAGGTGTCCCGCCGCGCCAACGCGCACGGGTTCGTCTCCCGCTTCCCCGACGGCTACGACTCCACGATCGGCGAGCGGGGGTTGAAGCTATCTGGGGGGCAGAAGCAACGCATTGCGGTGGCCCGGGCGATGCTCAAGGACGCGCCGATTCTGGTGCTGGATGAGGCCACCTCCGCATTGGACACCAAGGCTGAGCGGGCGGTGCAGGAGGGCCTGTCTGAGTTGATGACGGGGCGCACTAGCTTGATCATCGCGCATCGCCTGTCCACGATCTCGACGGTGGACACCATCATCACCCTGCGCGAGGGCCGTATTGACGAGATGGGCAGCCCTGCGGAGTTGGCCACCTCCGGCGGCATCTACGCCGAGTTGCTGGCGCTGCAGGCCTCCGCCACCCAAGCTGATCGCAAACGCCTACGCGCATTCGGCATCGTGGGGTGAGGTGCCCGAGACCCGATGCGGCTGTATGAGGGCCTGCGCAGATCGAACTGCTGCCACTACCACCTGACTCGCGCCGAGTGGTACGAGTCAGTTCAAACCTTGAGTGTGCGGCGATTGCTGGTAGGCGGATGGATTGTTGCACTGGCCTGACGAGGGTCGGGCTGGGCTGACCCTGCGCACCCTGCCCGACGGGGTCGCCGCTGTTAGGTCTGCCCCACCTGGTGTCTCAAAGTTAGCGTCGTTTCCACACACGCACGTAGTCGACATCCAATGTCCTTCGGGAGTTCACGTGGGTGCTCTGCGTCCCGACACCCAGAATCAAGTAACGCGGGCGGGGGAGAACCGTGCCGACGTATTCACCAACTTTTTTGCCATCGTAGAAAAAAATGACTCGATCCGTGCGAACCTCCACTGCATAGACGTGGAAAGAAGTAGTAGCTGCACGAACTGGGATTTCTCGTTGGGTGTGGTTGAGATCGCAGGGCCCGACTGTAGGGCACGGATAGTGATGAATATTGAAGGCACCGGTGTTTAATCCGTTGCCTTCCATAATGTCAATTTCTAAACCCAAGCCATCAGTGGAAGGGTAGTTATTGATCCACCATCCTGGCCACAATGAGTCACCGGAAGGTTGTTTCATTCTGGCCTCGAAATATCCTAAATGCTGATCAAATCTATCGATTGTTGTCATCAGTGAGCCAGTGTTAGGTTGGGTTTTTCCATAACAGGTGCTTGGCTTTCCGTCGATCGCAAAGTGAGCTTGGCCTGAATGAACACTGATGTAAGTGCTGTCGTAGCAGTTGGTTTCTAAATCATTAACCCACTTCGTCACTCCCTCGCCCCACCAACCTCGTGTCCATGCAGCGGTATTCACGGATGACCCGGAAAACTCATCACGAAATGTGAGTTGCCATAAACCTTCAGCCTGGCCAACCGGGCCCACCATCGGAGGTTTCGCCAGGGAAGGAGCAGGTGATGGGCTTGGGAGTGTGGAAAGACTGGCAGGTGATGGTGATGACGACGATGGTGAGGGCTGGGAGCTCGGGCGAATGGGCCGGCTTGGCACTACCCCACCTGATGGGATGCTCGGGGAGGTCGTCACAGGTGTCTGCACATGAGCGCTGCTCATCACGGTGGCAGAACCGCCCCCGGCATGGCGCGTGGACTGTACGACCCACAAGCCCACAGCAGTAGCGCACAGGGCTACCACCACGGTAGTAACCAACCCAGTGCGACGATAACGTCTGTGCGCCAGCATTGTTTCATCATGGCACATCGTGAAGGCTGACTCCTTACTCATGAAGGCAGCGCGGCACCCCGGAATCGATCGGTCCTTCGCGCAGGGTGGGCTCCGGTCGTGGTTGCGGCAGTCAGGTGAAGGTCGGAGGTGGATCTTTCTGGCCAGTAGGTGAGGGCGGGTGGTGCGATCGTCTGTATTTCTCCAAGGGGTCGTCAAAACCGAGGCAGGCCTAGATCACAGCGCTCATGGTGGAAATATGTCCACGCGTCGTCGCCGCCGGTCGGCTCCTTCGCGTGTGCGCAGCGTGCTGTCGGTACTGGTCATCGCCGGCCTAGGTGTGCTCTGTCTGACGGCGGCTGGCCCCTTGACCGGAGGTGCACCGGGGCCATCAACGACGGTGCAAGCTGCAGGAGCGGTGCCCTCGGTGGTGCCGCAGGACAGCGATGCCGCAGCTCTGCGCTCCAGTCTCGTTCCCCCTGCTTCCCCCACTGTCAAACCCTCCCCGCCCCAACCGTGGACAGCGCGGTGGGTGATGGGTTACTACGTGGGCTACCTGCGCCACGACTACCCCTTGGAGGAGGTGGACTTCTCTGCTCTGACCCACATTGCCGTCGGGGTGGCGGTGCCGCAGGCGGATGGCAGTGTGAACACCACCTTCGATCTGGACGCCGCCACCGGCCCTGCCTGGGCCAAGGGGGTGGTTAAACGCGCCCACCAGCACGGGCGCAAGGCTCTGCTGATGTTGGGTGGCTCCGATGCCGAGGCCACCTATGTCAGCGCAGCCTCCGACGCCCATAGGTCCCGGTTCGTGGCGAATGTGGCGCAGATCGTGCGGGAGTACGGCTTTGACGGCATTGACGTGGATTGGGAGCCCCTGCGTGAGGCCGACGGGCCGGACCTGCTGGCGTTGGCGCGGGAGCTACGTGCGGCGTTGCCGGGCACCTTGCTGAGCATTCCGCTGGTGCCGCTGCTCAACAGCGCCCCCCACGCCGGGGTGCTCAGTTTCTACCCGCAGTTGCCCGCCCTGTTTGACCAGATCAACCTCATGACCTACGGGGTGAGTGGGCGCTCCCCAGGGTGGGACTCTTGGCATTCCAGCCCTCTGTACGGCTCGAGTATCTCCACCCCGATCAGTATCAACACCAGTGTCACCGCTTTGCTGCGTGCGGGATTGCCGGCGGCGAAATTGGGTGTGGGGATCGGGTTTTACGGTACGTGTTTTACCGGGGTCACCGGACCCAACCAGGCGATGGCTGGTGCCTCCGCTGGGGTGCCGCTCAGTTTCGCCGACATTGTGGCCCGCTACTACCGGGCCAGCGCGGCACGGTGGGACTCCGACGCGGCTGTGCCCTACCTGACCAGCTCCAGTGGGCTGGGCCCACGGGGGTGCGGGTTTGTCTCCTACGAGAATCGCCGCAGCATTGCCGCCAAGGCCGACTACGCGCGCACCCGGGGCCTGGGTGGGGCGATCATCTGGACCATCAATCAGGGTCACCTGCCTGGGGAGCCTAACGGCCAGCGTGACCCCCTACTCGACACTGTGCGCCAAGCCTTCCTGCCATAGAGGAGTGAAAGTTGATCAAATATCTCGGTGTGCGAATTGCTCGGGTGCAGCGTCAAACAAGGTAAGTCACGCGCAAGTCGAGAAGTGGGCGTGGGGTTGAAACGGCGAAAAGTCGCCCGTTGAGGTGTTTGCACCCCATGAGACCGCCTGATCTTCTACGATCATCAGTGGTGGCCTCTGTGTTTTACCTCCCGATTGTTGGCCACCCTACCCGAGGAGTAATAATCGTGACAGCTGATGAGGTAATAATTCCCCCACGCGATGTTGTGATGGCCAGGTTTAAAACCGCCGGGGAGGTAAACGAGGCAATCGAGGAGGGTTATTCAGTTGTGGGTGTAGAAGTATAGGGCTATTACGGTTCTGAGTGTGTCTGGGAATGTTGTTGGTGGTC
>JBDIAW010000027.1:0-29923 GCA_039812585.1 Actinomycetota bacterium
TCTCGGCCTGGATGCAAACATACCGAACCGCGAGAGCACTAATATTCTTCATACAGACTTTTGCATAACCCTCATTGGAGGGAACCGAAATCCCTATTATAGTAAATTGTTGGTTTGGGTAAAGTCTTCTCAGGGCTTCATCCACTGCATTGAGTTTTACCTCGCCTCTAGAAGTGACATAGATAGGTATAGGCATGGATGCAGCTTAGAAGAATATTGATGCGTGCGCAGGGGTTCTGCTGTTTCACTCCGTGAGGGCATGGGAGATGGTCTGCGTTGAACGCGGGAGGGGAGATATATCGTACTGCACTTACTGGCAGGCGTCTTGGGCGGCAGTAGAGGGGCGCAGGCGGGAGTAGTCGGGGCTGTCGGGGGCGGGGTCGGGCTCCACCGTAGACCCCGTGGACCCAACGTTGGCGCCGGGGGCTTGCATGGCCCGGGCGGCAGAGGTAGTGCTAGCCGTGGAGGTCGAGCCAGGCGTGCCCGGCAGCACGGTGTCTGTGCGCAGCGAGTGCCACAGAGGGTCGGCTTGATCGGCCCAAGCCAGACGGTTGGGGTCGGGGGCGTAAGTGGTGGTGGGCACGGTGACGAACGTGATGTGATCCATCCCAATGCCGTGCAGAGTGCGGGCCAGGCTGACCAACGTGGAGCGGTCCAGTCCGTCGTCGGTGGTCAGAGAGCTGGCGGCGGCGTTGAGGAAGCGCATCAGCTTGGCCGGGTTGGTGAGCACCTGACGTGAGGAGGCCTCATTGATTACCGTGGCTAGGAACTGCTGCTGCCGCTTCACCCGTCCCAAGTCTCCGCCTTGGCCCATGGTGCGGTTGCGCACGAACGCCAGGGCTGTCTCTCCGTCCACCTCGTGGCGACCGGCGGAGATGACCAGGTTGGACTTGCCGACATCATGAACGTCTTGGGGCACGCAGATCGGCACGGTACCCAGCGCATCGACCATCGTCTTGAACCCTGAGAAGTCCACAATGACAAAGTGGTCTAGGTAAATGCCGGTCAGTTTTTCCACGGTGCGCATGGTGCAGGTGACTCCACCGATAGCAAATGCCGCATTGAACATCTGGGTGTGGGGGGAGCTCCACGTGCCGTCAGGTTTGGGACAGGAGGGCAGCTCCACCATGGAGTCGCGGGGGATGCTCACCGCGCTGGCGCGGGTGCGATCGGCAGAGAGGTGCACAATCATGGTCACATCTGCGCGCTGGCCGGTCACAGCCTGGCCGTAGGAGGCGTTGCCTCCCACGCGCGTGTCCGAGCCGATGAGCAGAATGTTCATGGGCCGTTCAGAGCCGACCGTGAGGATCTGCGGACGCGCGCCCAGGTCTCCTAAAGCTTGATGGTTGATCTTTTCAAAGGCGCTGGTGACGCTGGCGTAGCCCACGGTGACCACGACCATGGCCACCAGCACGAAACCGGCGAGCAGCCCCGCAGCCCAGCGGCGCAGCTTGGCAAGCGTGAGAGGTGGGGCGCACTGCAGAGCGCGGTGAGTTGCCTGGTAGCGAAGACTCACGGCTGCCTCTCGATATCATCAACCAACTCACGTTGGACTTACTCATTGCTTCTCAGGAGCTACCTAATGTAACCAGTGAGGATGCGATCTCCCTGGGGCCCCTGACAGACAGGGGCATTCCTGTTATCGCCCGATCATCGAGGCTGTTAAGAGATTTGCCCGCCGCGCTGGTGTCGTTGGGCGGGGAGTCGACTGATAGAAAGGCCAAATGCGTTCCCCTCGGGTGCTGCTCACCATCGCCATGATCTTGGGGTCGGGCCTGATGATGGGTGCGGCGGTGGTCATGACCAGTCGGCAGGCAGTGCTCAACCGCCCCACCGTGCAGGGGCGCGCCACCACCTCTACCCCATCGCCGAGCCCGCAGCCACCCTCCATCACCCCACCCAGCCTGCCCAGCGGCCTGGACTCCACCGGGCCAACCTCGTCGCTGCCGACCCTGAGTGTGGCCTCCACCTCGAGTAGCCCGTCTGGCACCTCCCTGAGCAGCACCACCCCGGCGCTGCTGGGCCGGTGGAGCTCCACCGGCGGGCGGCCCTTTGCCGCGACCAGCCCGTTCAACCTCCCCCTGCCGACCAACCCCCGGCTGGACCTCAACAGTGCCGCTTTGGTGGAGCACCTGCGCCAGAACAACCACGGCGCGGCCATCACTGACTATGGGGTGCCGATCTACTTCGCTGATACCACCACCCCCCGGCGACCGGTGCCTTGCATCAAGGACTGGGGCACCTGCCCCACCGCCAAGCCGGTACCGATACCGGCGGAGGCCAAACCCTCCCCAGGCTCGGATGCGGCCATGGTGATCATCGACTGGTCCACCCGCATCGTCTATGAGTACTGGCAGTACCAGACAGATAAGACCTCCTGGTCGCACGCCCAGTCCATCGACGGCGACGGGCGCCATGGGGGAGCGGTAGGCGCAGGAGTCTCGCGTCTAGCCGGGGTGGTGCGCATTGCCGAATTGCAGGCGGGGGTCATTCCCCACGCGCTGGTGTTTTCCAGTGACATGATCTGCCCGAGGATATTTCGCTACCCGGCCAGCAAAACTGATGGCAGCAACCTGGCTGGCATAACCCCGTGTTTGCCGGAGGGTGCCCGCATTCAACTCGACCCCAGCGTGCAGGTGGACTCTCTGCCAGGTTTGACGCGTGGGGAGCGGATGGTTGCTCGAGCGCTTCAACGCTATGGTGCCTACGCCATTGATAACGGCGGAGCCCGCATGGCGCTGATCATGCAGATGCCCACCGCCTCCACCGGCAACCCCTATCCAAGCTTGGGTTTGGCCGACCATCAGGCGATCCGACTTGCCTGGGACCGCCTGCGGGTCCTGGCCTCGTGGAACGCCCGCTAGCACACGCCTGGGCGCAACAGTCCTTGGCCCTCGATAGGCCGAAATGGTGATGGGTAGGGGCAGCCTCACCTAGGCGGGTCAGCCAGAAGGGTGGCAGAACAGGCGAGGAGAACCAGCGAGGGCGAAAAAATGACCAGCGCATGACTAACGCCCTACTCGCCCACGCGGACTGCGAAGGAACGCTGCGCCGCACGACCCAGCCATGGAAGGACGCCTCATGCCTGCCCGCATGTCGCTTGTGCACACCCCATCGACCCCGACCCCACCCCGACACCGCGTGGTAGCCACGGCGGCCAGCCTCACCCTGGCCCTGTGTGCAGGCCTGGTGCCCTGGCTGGCCAGCGCCGCTCCTGCGGCTGCGGCTTTGAGTGGTGCCTGCCCCTCCCCAGGTGGAGTCAGCATCGCCGAAGCCAGCGCCCCCGACGCGGAGGTGGTGTTCTCCGGGCATGGCTACGGGCACAGCCTGGGGATGAGCCAGTACGGAGCCCAAGGTGCGGCCCGGCTCGGGTGCCTCTATACCGACATTGTCGGCACCTACTTCCCCGGCGCGGCGCTGGTGAGTAAGCCCAGCCCCAGCCAGATGTTGCTGTGGATGCTCAAGGGCGGTACCTCGGTGCGCCTGAACGCTAAAACTGGCCCGATCGCCTGGACGTTGGCCGGCTGCAGCGAAGGCTCCTGCCCGCCGGTTCAACCCATGGGAGCCACCTGGACGGCCCGTGCGGCGGCGGCGGGCAGCTACCAACTGCTCGATGCCGCCGGAGCCCAGCTGTGGCAGGGGGGCAGCTCCACCCAAGCTTTCGGGGCGAACCTGGCAGGTACGGTCACCGCCTTGGACAGCTACCAAGGCAGCAGTCTGTATCTGAACCGCACCGTGAGGTGGGACACGCTGCAGTTCAGCCAAGGGAGCGATGGCCTGTCGGCCAAACTGGTGTTGACCAGCGGGTTCATTCCGGAATGGAACGCCACAGCCATTGCCATGGACAAATACCTGTGGGGTCTGGCGGAGGTGCCGATCAGCTGGACCAACGCCTCCCATGAGGCGCTCAAAGCCCAGGCGGTGGCCGGGCGCACCTACGCCTTGAACAAGATCTACTCCGGGACCACCACGCTGTATGCGACCACCAGTCACCAGTACTACGGGGGGTATGCCCGCGAGGTCGACGACATCTCCTATCGCAGCACGGCGGGGCTGAACCTGCGCTGGGCGGATGCGGTACGCGCCACCTCCGGCCAAGTGCTGACCAACGCCTCGACCGGTGCCGTGTTGCCGACGTTTTTCACCAGCTCCCACGGAGGGGCCAGCGAGGACGAGCGTTACGTGTGGGGAGGAACCACCGACCTGCCTTACATCTCCATGCTGGATGACAGTCGATGGGATGCGGCCTCGGCCAACTCTTACCGCAGTTGGGCACGGGGCTACACCCGCGCCGAGGTGGCCACCAAGTTGGGCTTTGACACCATCACTGCCCTGACTATTGCCGAACCGCTGACTGCGGCTCGGTTGGCGGGGCTGAGTGTCACCGGCACGATCAGCGGGGTCGTCACCACCAAGCAGTTGTCTGGCGATACCGTGCGCATCAAGCTGGGATTGCCCTCCCCGGGCTTTCGGGTGAAGCTTGCCGCAGCCCCGGCTCCTGCGCCCTCGCCCACTCCAACAGCCACCAGCACCACGCCAACGGCGACGCCCACTCCCAGTGCCGGCAGCACCGGGAGCACCACGCTGATCCTGGCACCCAAGAGCTCTACGCCCACGACCAGTGTGCCGACCACGAGCGTGCCGACGACCAGCGTGCCCACGACCAGCGTGCCGACCACCAGCGTGCCGACCACCAGCGTGCCCACGACCAGCGTGCCGACCACCACGCTGCCCTTGCCGCCTCAGGCCCGCGCTCCCTACGCCCCGCGCAACATCCGTGCCTGGTCGGGTCGAGCTGGGGGAACCCGAACGGCCCGCCTGAGTTGGACCGCTGAGTCTTTCAGCGGCGGCGTTCCGATGGCCGGGTTCTACGTCCGCGTGATCAGGACCTCGACCAAGGGCGAGCAGTTGAGCGTGACCAGTTCCCCGCTGCTGCCACCCACGGCTCGCTCCTGGGAGCCGATCTTGACCCCGGGGACTTACCGTTTCCAGGTCCGCGCCGCTAACTCGGTGGGTCGCAGCGCCCTTTCGGTACGCTCGGTCACAGTGATCGCCCGCTGACTCCCTTAAGGCGGGTTCACCCCGCCCACGTGAGGAGCCGCTATGACCCAGGCCATTGTGTTGGTCGGAGGGCAGGGCACGCGCCTACGCCCCCTGACCCTGCGCACCGCCAAACCCTTGCTGCCCACTGCAGGTCAACCGTTCCTGCTCTATCAACTGCTACGTCTGCAGGCGGCGGGCATCACCCATGTGGTGCTGGCCACCTCTTACCAGGCCAGCACGTTTGCTCAGGCTTTCGGTGATGGATCGGCGCTGGGTTTGACGTTGCGCTACGCCGTTGAGACCCAGCCGCTGGGTACCGGAGGGGCTATAGCCAACGCGGGTCAGATGTTGGTGAAGGGGGATGCCGAGGAGCCAGTGGTGATCCTCAACGGTGACATCTTGGCCGATGTGGATATTGCCCAGCACGTGGCCACCCACACCCGTCGTGGTGCTCAGGTCAGCCTGCATCTGACGCAGGTGCAGGATGCCCGAGCATTTGGCTGTGTGCCTACCGATGAGCAGGGGCGGGTGCAGGCGTTTGTCGAGAAAAGCCCGACTCCGCCGACTAACCACATCAACGCTGGTTGCTACGTCTTTGCCCGCCACGTCATCGACACCATTGCTCCAGACAGGGTGGTTTCGGTGGAACGCGAGACCTTTCCCAGCCTGGTTGACTCCGGCGCGGGGGTGTGGGGCTACGTGGAGCGCTCCTACTGGCTGGATGTTGGAACTCCAGCTGCCTATGTGCGCGCCAATGCTGACTTGGTGCAGGGTCGTGCCTTGGCTGGGTTGGCCGCGCTGACGGGGTTGAGTGCTGGGCAGGCCTGGTTGGGCTCGGACACCCAGGTGCATCCCAGTGCCCAGGTGATCGATGGCTCAAGCGTGGGTGAGGCCTGCCGGATCGACTCCCAGGCTCAGGTGCAGAGCAGCGTGCTGGCAGCAGGGTGTGTGGTCGGGGCAGGTGCGTTTCTGCGCGACTGCGCGTTGGGTCAGGCAGTCACCATTGGCCCCGGATGCCACCTGGAAGGGGTGGTGGTAGGCGATGGAGCCAGCTTGGGGGCCGAGATTGCCTTGCCTGCTGGAGTGCGCGTCTGGACCGATGCGGTGCTGCCTGGGGGGAGTCTGCGCTTGGGGTAGGGAGGTGGATCTGGCCCACCCCCACCCACGTCACCCGGGGGCCGGTCACTAGGGTCGTCTCACCGAGGGATGAGCATCCACGCCGGTTTCATGGCCCGATTTTCTGGGCCCGATTTTCATGGCCTGATTTTCTGGCCCGATAAGGAGACCCATGGCTACCACTACCGCATCAAAGCCGAAGACCTTGCTCTCACCGGTGGCCGCGCTTCTGCAGATCACCAGACCCCTGCAGCTGGTGGACATTGGAGCCAACCCCTTGGAAGGTCCCGCGCCATACAATGATCTCCTTTCTCAAGGTCTAGTCGAGGTTATAGGTTTTGAACCTCAACCTGAAGCATTGGCTGAGCTTAACAAGATCAAAGGTCCCCATGAGCGTTATCTGCCCTATGCCGTAGGCGATGGGGATAGCCATACTCTGCATATTTGTCAGGTCAGTGGAATGACCAGCCTGCTCGAACCAGACCCGGTACAACTGGCGGCTTTTAATCTGTTCGAGAAGTTTGGAACAGTCACGTCTACCATGACCATCCCCACGCAGCGGTTGGATGATATTGAAGAAATTGATCACGTAGATTTTTTGAAAATTGACATTCAAGGAAGCGAACTGTCGGTTTTTCAGAATGGACGCAACACCCTGGCACAAGCTATAGCGGTACAAACAGAAATGTCGTTTATCACGTTGTATAAAGATCAACCTCCGCTAGGAGAGGTTGATCGAGAGTTGCGCAGTCAAGGATTTGTCCCCCATGGTTTCGACCAGGTGAAAAAGTGGCTGATCTCGCCCTGTGTCATCAACGATAACCCTCGGAAAGGGCTCAATCAGCTTTTAGAATGCGATTTAATTTACGTGCGCGACTTTGCCCGCCTCGACCTTTTATCCACTGAACAAGTGAAGTATCTTGCTTTCTTCGCCCATCACTATTGCGCCTCGTTTGACCTGGCTTTGCGTTGCATCGTGCATCTGCAAGACACGGGGATGCTGCCCCTCACCGCCGCCGCCAGCTACGCCCAACTGCTGGCTGACTAGGCGGAGGCGTGAGCCCCTGTGTGGTCATCGTGCAAGGCCTGTTCAACGCTGACCTGCCGAGGCATCCGTGCTGGCAGACGATGGCCCAGCGCAGAGAAGTCAGCGACATAACGCCAGCCCTGCGCCTGGGTGATACCTAAGCGGCGGACGAAGTTTTCGTAGTCCTGGGTCTCCACGCCGGTGACACTGACCTCAATGTTCAGTTGAGTGCACAAAGCCACCAGGCCGCGTACCATCTGGTCGGGTTGGCGCACTCCGGACTGGCGACTGAGCACCTCTGGGTCGATCTTGACCTGGCTGATGGGGTAATGCTGCAGGTAGCCCAACGAGGCATTGCCCGCGCCGAAGTGGTCCACGCTGAGGTAGACCCCTGTCTCATGCAGGGCGGCAAGCACCTCACTCACTTGGCTGCGATGCCCGGCTGCGGTCGCCTCGGTGATCTCCACACGAAGGCACTGCGGACGGACGCCGGTGCGCTGGAGAACCTCCACCACTGCTGCAGGCAGCTGGGGGTCACACAATTGACGCGTGGAGAGGTTGACACACACGTGGAAGTTTGGCTCTACCATCTCGGCGGCGTGCCAACTGGCCAAATGGGTGAGGGCGGTAGTCAAGGTCCAGCGGCCCAACTCCACACTGACCCCGCTTGCTTCGGCGATGGGAAGGAACCGTTGCGGGCTGATCTCTCCCAGGACTGGGTGATGCCAGCGTACGAAGGCCTCCACCCCCACCACGCGAGCGCTGGGCGTCAGCCCGTGGGCGGCTGGGCAGAGTTGGACGATGGGTTGGTACTCCACGCGTAAGTGTCCACTGGCGATGGCGCTGCGTAGAGCCTGGTCCAGGTCCTCGCGACGCAAGTCCTCTTCGCGCATGTGAGGGTCGAACAGCACCCATCGACTGCGACCCTGGGCTTTGGCTCGATACATGGCAGCGTCGGCTTCGCGGATCAGCTCTTGGGCGCTGCTGTGGCGGTTGCCTCGCGCCACACCAATAGAGGGGGAGATGGTGACCTGCCCGGTTGACAGACGAAATGGTGTGGTGAACACATCGAGCAGGCGTCGAGCCATCCTCGGGCCGGCGTGTTCGTCACCGCGCACTGCGACGACGAACTCATCTCCTCCAATGCGGGAGATGATGCTGGCCTCTTCCAGGCACAGGTGTAGTCGGGCAGCCACATCAACCAGCAGCTCATCGCCCACATCGTGACCCCAAGAGTCATTGACCGCTTTAAAACCATCCAGGTCCAGGAACAGTAACCAAACGGTATGGGCGGATTCGGCTTCCTCTTTCCCACTGGGCAGAAGCCGAGTGATGTGCTCCTCCAAGAGACGCCGGTTGGCCAGGCCGGTCAGTGCATCGTGGCGGGCCTGATGGCGAAACAGAAGTTCAGCGCGGGCCGAGACCCGTGCTGAGTGGGAGGCGCGCAGCAGCAAGGTGAAGATCATGGCGATCCCGGCCATGCTGATGGCGGCAATGACCACCGGCGACTGATGCGTGCCCTCTAGTCCCAGAGCCACAAAGGGGCTCAGCAGGCAGGGCACCAAGCCGGCAAGGCGTCGAGCGTTCCAGGCGTGTTCGCTCATGCTGGAGGGGCACTGGCTGATGACTCCCACGGAGGGGTGCACGGCGGCCAGGATGGCGACCAGCGCAGCAAGGCCTAGGCTGAGGCAGGCCTGACCGATGGCTGTGTTCAACGACCCTGGCCAACTGGTGGAGGGCAGCTGCAGCAGCGGTGCCCCGGCAATCTCGGCCTGGATCATGCTGAGGTTGCCCAACAACAGCATCCCCACGGCGACAACGAACAGCCACATGCTGAGGCTGCGACGATGTACCCCTCGGGCCGCGCTGAGGATGAACAGTCCGAACACCAGGTCGGCGTAGGGGTAGAGGCCGCTCATGGCTTGCGGGAAGGGACGAGTGCCCACCCCGGCGGGCAGGAGATGGTGCAACCCCACGAAGATCACCAGCCCTACTCCCAGACAGGCGATGAGCCAGTCCAGCAAACTGGAGCGGTCCTGGTTGCGGTGCATACGTAGCGCAACCACAGCAGCCAGCCACATCAGGTAGGCGCTGAGAGATAAACCGCCCGCCACCCACGCCAAGGTTGAATGTGTCGATGGGCCCATGAGGTGCAGACGCAGCAACACTCCTATGGTGAAGCAAAAGGCTCCAGCGCTAATGAGCCACCACGGCGCGCAGGAGCTCCAATCGCCGCGTCTGGCGCTGGGGTTGTCAGGGGCAGCGGGGGGCAGCGGGGAGGGAATGCGTGCTCGCTGAAACGTGCGTAGGGGGACAGCCGCAATGGCAATGCCTGCAGTAATCCCGGCCAGCGTGAGCAACGTGGTTGTTGCGCTCACAGATCTCACCACCTCATTGAACGGACTGCCGTTCACACTCACCTACTGTTCTCCGACCCGCGCTCGTAGCTGCTTGAAGCCATGCCCTCACGCTGCGCAGCCCATCATGACAGAAAGTGCATGGTCGATTCCAATCCGTACACATAACACAGAGTTACTACCTGGGGAGTTGGTGGGGCCGGGCACAATGAAAGACGGCCTGCTGCCTCAACTTCTGCATCTTCGGCCGGCCTGCAACCCTCAGAAAAAAATGTCTTGATAGAGAGCGAGTACGCCGGTGGCCACCACCAATGACTTCAAGAACGGCATGGTTCTCAACCTCGATGGCCAACTGTGGTCTGTGGTGGAGTTTCAACACGTCAAGCCTGGTAAAGGTGGGGCGTTCGTGCGCAGCAAGCTCAAGAACGTGCGCACCGGCAAGGTGGTAGACAAAACCTTCAATGCCGGGGTCAAGGTGGACACTGCCACGGTCGATCGGCGCACCATGCAGTACCTCTACCACGACGGCAATGACTACGTGTTTATGGACTCCACCACCTATGAGCAGGTCAATGTGCCAGAGGTTGTGGTCGGTACAGCCGCGCGTTACTTGCTAGAAAACACCGAGGTCACCGTAGCTCAGCACGAGTCCGAAGCGCTCTACGTGGAGCTTCCCGCCTCGGTGGAACTGGTGGTCGAGCACACCGAGCCTGGCCTGCAGGGCGACCGCTCCACCGGAGGCACTAAACCTGCTCGCTTAGAAACCGGGGCAGAGATTGCTGTGCCACTGTTCATCACCACGGGAGAGAAAATCAAGGTGGACACCCGTGACGGCAGCTATCTCGGCCGTGCCTGAGGCGCCGGGCAGTGGCCAGCCTGGCCCAGCACGCAAGAAAGCACCCTCCGCGCGCTCGAAAGCTCGCCGCCGGGCCGTAGAGGTTCTCTTTGAAGCCCAGCAGCGCGGCGTGGACCCTGTGGAGGTAGCCCACGACACCCAGGTACGGCTGGGGTTTACCCTGCATCCTCACACGATGGAGTTGGTGCGTGGCGTGCGTGAGCATCAGGCTGACATTGATGCACTTATGGTCACCCACAGCCGGGATTGGCCACTCGATCGCATGCCTGCCGTGGATAGGGCCATCGTGCAGGTAGGTACTTACGAGCTGCTGGCTCCCACGGTGACACCGGCGAGCTCCGGCTCGGAGACCACCCTCGAACAGCACAAACCCCCGCAACGGGGCATTGCTGCGGGGGTGGTGATCAGTGAGGCGGTGGCGCTCGCTGCGCTGCTGTCCACCGAAGCCTCTCCTGCGTTCGTCAATGGGCTGCTCGATGCCATTGCCCGAGCCACAGGGGAGTCTCAATAAGAGCTCACGACGTGCTCAACGCTGGTGGAACGTGTCAGTCGGAGATGACCCGGCGGGCGTCGTTTCCTAACACACCCCAGCTGATGAGGTTTTCGGTCAACTCGCTGACGCTCTCGTTGTAGAGCAAAGCCAGCTGACGCAGGTCTTCTTGGCGAATGGAGAGCACGCGCCCGTTGTAGTCGCCGCGCAGTGATTGGATGGCTTGGGCGTAGCGCTCCAGCAGGCCCACTTTTTCTTGCGGCACGGCCTGCAGACGCTCCAGGTCGATGACCAGTTTGGGGAGGGGATCGGCGCTGACACTGGGCGCACCTTCAGGCAGCAACTCAGAAATCGGTACGCCGTAAAACTCGGCCAGCTCGGCCAGGCGGGGTACGGTGACCGCCCGGTCTCCGCGCTCATAGGAGCCCACCACCACGGCCTTCCAACGACCGTTGGAGCGTGCCTCGACCCCCTGCAAAGAGAGGTTTTGCTGTTGGCGGATCGCACGCAATTTCGCACCCAGGGCTTGGGCGTAGTTGTCCATCAGGGCTCCGTTAGGCAAGGCAGCAGGTCGGCCGGCTGCAGGGGAACAGGTGATCGCGGTTACTACGACAGCGTAAACAAGAGATCAAGACTGTGATGTGCGACAATCTAGCTCTTGACGTTACGGAGCGTTGATATCAGCGTCAAGCGATCTGGAAGAATACGGACAGATTCTCACCCACAGTTAGCAAAGCTGGCAGTGATCTCGACTTAAGTCATGGACCTCAGACCTCAATTCCATAGCTTTAGGTGAACCCCTAGTCGCAGATTGTGAACAGACTGGCTACGAAGTGGAGGTATCGCGTAGGGTCATCTCTATTCTCAGCCGCTGGCTGATCTGCTCTCCCGTCGCCCTTGCGGCCTCATCCCGAGGTGAACCACTGTGCCTTTGCCGAAGCTGACTCCCGAACAACGTGCCGCCGCCCTGGTGAAAGCCACCCAGGTTCGCCAAGCTCGCGCCGAGGTCCGCCAGCGGCTACGCACCCGGCCCTCCACTCTGCGCGAGGTGATTACCGAGGGCCGCGATGACGAGATCATCGGCAAAATGAAGGTGGTCACCGTGTTGGAGTCACTTCCTGGAGTAGGCCCCATTCGGGCAGCCCGCCTCATGCAGCGCATCGGTATTAGTCCCTCCCGGCGGGTGCGGGGGCTGGGTCCCAACCAGGTTGCCGCGCTGGAACGCGAATTCGGCCTGGCGGGTCCAGCGTGGTAGACCCTGGCGCGAACTCAGATACCCAGCCCACGTCTGCCCTGGCTCCCCTGATCGTCTTATCCGGCCCCTCCGGCGTGGGTAAGGAGACCGTGTTGCGCCATGTACGCGGGCACTGCCCGCAGATGTGGGTCTCGGTGTCGGCTACCACCCGCTCGCCGCGGCCCATGGAACTGGAGGGGGTCAGCTACTACTACCTGTCAGTGGAGCAGTTTCGCACCATGGTCGATCAGGGGGAGTTCCTCGAATGGGCCGAATTCGCTGGGCACCTCTACGGCACTCCCCGCAAAGCCGTGCAGCAGCATCGACAAGCTGGGACCCCGGTGCTTCTGGAGATTGAACTGCAGGGCGCGCGTCAGATCCGCCGGGCGGTGCCCGACGCTTTACTGGTTTTCCTGGCCCCGCCCTCGTGGGATGAGTTGGTGCGTCGCTTGACCGGACGCGGCACCGAGAGCCCGGCAGAAATCGAGAACCGCCTGCGTGTAGCCCGCCAAGAGCTAGACGCCGAGGCCGAGTTCGACGTGACCCTGGTCAACACTTCGGTTACTGCAGTGGCTGATGAGCTGCTGGCCCTGCTGCACACCCAGCGTGGAGTGGCAACCCAGGAGCCCTCCCAGAAAATCTGGTGAACCCCCGCAGGAAGTGGTAAGAACGCCGTGTTGAATGAGGCTTGTAGACTCACAATGCCCTTTCTTTTTGCCTCACGGACAAAGGTGACCACGTGCCTCATTCCACGTTTGCCGGCGAGGGGATCACCAACCCTCCCATTGACGAACTGCTGCAAACCACCGACTCCAAATACGGTTTAGTGATTTACGCCGCCAAACGGGCTCGGCAAATCAATGCGTATTACTCCCAGTTGGGGGAGGGGCTGCTGGAGTATGTGGGCCCTCTAGTGGAAACCCACGTCCACGAAAAGCCACTGTCGATCGCGCTTCGCGAGATTAACGCTGGGCTGCTCAGCGCCGAGGTGACTGAACCCGCCGTTGCCACCACCGCCACCGAACCCACTGCGTAAACAGTTCTTGGCCTGCGAGGTAACGCGGCGGTGACTCAGCCAGATCCTTTAGATGCCTGCGATACCCCCCTCAGTGATGCTCCTCTGGTGGTGCTGGGTGTGTGCGCCAGCATTTCCGCCTACAAGGCCGTCGATGTGGTGCGCCAGGCCCAGCGGCAAGGGATGCGGGTGCAGGTAGTTCCCACCACCGATAGCTTGCGCTTCGTCGGACAGGCCACGTGGGAGGCACTGACCGGTCGGCCGGCCACCGCCGATCTGTGGGAGCAGGTTCACGCTGGCGCCCATATCGAGTTGGCCCGTCACTGTGATCTGGTGGCCATCGCTCCCTGCAGTGCCCACCAACTGGCCGCGATGGCCGCTGGGGCGGCGGATACCCTCCTGAGTGCGGTGCTCCTGGCCACGACTGCTCCCGTGGTGGCGTTCCCGGCCATGCACACCCAGATGTGGCAGCACCCCGCCACCCAGGCCAACGTGGAGGTACTGCGCCAACGAGGGGTGAACGTGGTGGATCCCGATGAGGGTCCTCTGGCCGCTGGGGACGTCGGTGTGGGACGCCTGCCTGAGCCCAGCGTGATCGTAGAGCACCTGACGCGGCTGCTCCCAGGTGGTGCAGCCCCACCCTCGGATCTGGCCGGCTGCACGGTGCTGGTCAGCGCCGGGGGCACCCGGGAGCCCCTAGACCCGGTGCGCTACCTGGGCAATGCCTCCTCCGGTCGGCAGGGCTACGCCATTGCCCAGGCCGCCTTGGCGCGGGGAGCTCAGGTCCATCTGGTGGCAGCCAATGTGGAGGTGCCCCCTCCGGCAGGAGCCCACCTCGTCCGCGTGAGCACTGCCGCCGACCTGCACCAGGCCATGCGCGAGCTGGCACCTCAAGCCGATGTGGTGGTGATGGCCGCAGCGGTGGCTGACTGGCGCCCTGCCCAGACCCACCCCCACAAACAGCGCAAAGATGACCTGCCCACGACGGCCATTGCCACCCCTGAGCGACCGCGCCAGATCAGCCTGACCCTGGTGGAAACCCCCGACATTCTTGCCCAGCTGTGCGCCCACCGATCCAGACCCGGTCAGGTGGTGGTCGGGTTCGCCGCCGAAACTTTGGATGGCGATCAGCCGGACAGCCCTGCGTGGGATCAGCGGGCGTGGGCCAAGTTGGCGCGTAAAGGAGCGGATCTGCTGGTGGTCAATCCCGTGGGTGCCGAGCACCGTCTGGGGACCGGGTTTGCCACCGCCGATAACCAGGCCAGCCTCTACCGGGGTGATGGTCATCTCCAGCGAGTCGGTAGAGTCAGCAAACTTGCACTGGCTCATCAGATTCTTGATCAGGTGGTCCGGTTGCGTTCCTAAGCACAACGAAAGAGGCACACCCCGATGACCAAGCGTTTATTCACCTCAGAATCGGTCACCGCCGGGCATCCGGACAAGATCGCTGACGCCCTCAGCGACACCATTCTTGACGCATTGCTCGCCCACGATCCTCACAGCCGGGTCGCTGTGGAGACGTTGATTACCACCGGCCAGGTGCACATTGCCGGAGAGGTCACCACCAAGGCCTATGTGGACATCCCAGGGCTGGTGCGGGAAAAGATTGTGCAGATCGGCTACGACAGCTCCGAGAAAGGCTTTGACGGAGCCTCCTGCGGGGTATCGGTGTCGATCGGAGCCCAATCTCCAGACATTGCTGCAGGGGTGGATCGTGCCTACGAGGTGCGCGTGGAGGGCAAACCCGACGACCCTTTCGAGCACCAAGGTGCGGGGGATCAAGGGTTGATGTTTGGCTATGCCTGCGATGACACGGCCCAGTTGATGCCTCTGCCTATTTGGCTGGCTCACCGGCTAGCTGAGCGCCTGAGCGCAGTGCGCCAAGACGGCACGCTGGACTATCTGCGCCCCGATGGAAAAACCCAGGTCAGCATTGAGTATCAGCACGATCGTCCGGTGCGCCTAGATACCGTGGTGATCTCCGCCCAACATGCTGGGCATGTGGAGGTGGCCACGCATCTGAAGCCAGACATCCGTCGCCATGTAGTGGAGCCGGTGCTGGCCCAGTTACAACGCCACGATGCCGGAGCTGCCGCCAGCCTGGAGGTGCGGGATTTCCGCCTGTTGGTCAACCCCACCGGGCGTTTCGAAATCGGCGGCCCCATGGGCGATGCAGGGCTGACCGGACGCAAGATTGTCGTGGACACCTACGGGGGGTTCGCTCGCCACGGAGGGGGGGCGTTTTCTGGCAAGGACCCCTCTAAAGTGGATCGCTCGGCGGCCTACGCGATGCGCTGGGTGGCTAAGACTGCGGTGGCTGCTGGTCTGGCTCGCCGCTGTGAGGTCCAGGTGGCCTACGCGATTGGTCGCGCCGAGCCGGTGGGGCTGTTCGTGGACACCTTCGGCACCGGTCAGGTGCCCGACGAGGTGCTGGCCGATGCGATCTTGCAGGTGTTCGACCTGCGCCCGGCGGCCATCATTGCCGCGCTGGATCTGCTGCGACCCATCTACAGCGCCACCTCTGCCTACGGTCACTTCGGGCGGGAGCTGCCCTCCTTTACGTGGGAGCGCACCGACCGCGCCGCCGCTCTGGCCGTCGCCTGTGGAGTCGAAGCCCCCAGCCAGGCGGCCCCATTTCCCCATGCCCGAGGGGAACTGCACCAGCCCAGTCGGCCCAGAAAGTAAGGAGTTTCCGCCTCACCCTCAGGGTTTGTCGGTGCGGCATGGTAGGCACATGGTGTGACTCGATCTGTGCCCGCCGCACCGCAGCGGGCTACCCTGCCTGGCTTGGAGGTGGTGGCTGGGCCAGCCCCTCGGCGCCAGAGGGGGGGATCTCAGCCTCTCGCGGAGCAGTTACCCATTGCCCGGGTGCTCATCGAGCAGAAAGTCACCCATCTGGATCGACCAATGGACTACCTGGTCCCGCAGCGCTGCGACGTCGATGCCCAACCTGGGGTTCGGGTGCGGGTCATGTTGGCGGGCAGCCTGCGTAACGGTTATGTGGTTCAGCGCCGGCAGAACAGCGACTACTCCGGGGGGCTGCTGCCGTTGAGCCGGGTGATCTCCCCGGTGCCGGTACTCACCCCCGCCCTGGCCCAGCTGGTGCAGGCGGTGGCGCAGCGCTACGCCGGCACCACCGCTGAGGTGTTGCGCCTGGCCATCCCGCCGCGGGTAGCCCGGGTGGAGGCCGAACCCCTGCTGGCACCACCCCCAGCCCTGCAGCCTCCGGCAGAAACCGCCTGGCAGCCCTACGAGGGTGCTTCCGCGTGGCTGCGTCGCCTGCGAGAGGGGGGAGCTGCCCGCGCGGTGTGGCAGGCTCTACCCGCGCAACCCCTCGATACGGCCTGGCAAACAGCGTTTGCTCAGGCGTTGCTGACGACTGCAGCAACAGGACGGGCAGCATTGGCCGTGTTGCCTGACGCCCGAGCAGTGGAGCAGGTGCACACGGCCCTGCGCCATCAAGACGCAGCGGCGGCAGCAGTCGTGGCAGTGCTCAGCGCAGATGCCGGGCCCACCCAGCGGTACCGGCAATGGCTGCACGTGTTGCGGGGTGGTGGCCGCATCGTGATCGGCACTCGGGCCGCCATGTTCGCTCCGGTGGCCAACCTGGGGCTGGTGGCGATCTGGGACGACGGGGACGCCTTGCACCACGAGCCGCGTGCTCCCTACCCCCATGCTCGCGATGTGCTGCTGCTGCGCGCCCATCAGGAGCAGGCTGCTGTGCTGGTGGGTGGGTTTGCCTGCACCCCGCAAGCCGCGCTGCTGCTGGAGTCGGGCTGGGCGCAGCCGCTACAGGCTGCTCGGGAGGTGCTGCGGGCCGCCTGCCCGCGCATCGATGCAGTGGGGGGAACTGCCCGCAGCGACCCCAGGCCTGACACCGAAGGTCAGCCCGACCCCGAAGCTCAGTCGGAGACGGTCCCTGACCCCTCCCGCGTTGGGCGCCTACCCACTGCCGCGTGGGAAGCGATCCGCCAGGGGCTCCATCGGGGCCCCGTGTTGGTGCAGGTTCCCCGTGCGGGCTATGTACCGGGGGTGGTGTGCGCCGGATGCCGGCAAGCGCGGTGCTGCCCCGGGTGTGGGCAACGGCTCGGGCTGGACGGGGGACAGGATGAGGACCCCGGCGGGCAGTTCCGCCTGGACCCAGCCGCGTTGCTGTGCCCCGCTTGCGGATGGACTGCCCAGCAGGAGCGCGACCACGCCTGCCCGCACTGCGCCCATGAGGGGCTGCGGGCTCAGGTCAGCGGCCTGCAACGCAGCGCACAAGAGTTGGGCCGGGCCTTCCCTCGGGTGCCCGTGGTGGTCTCGGGTCGCCAACAGGCCGATCCGCAGGCTCCGGCCCAGGTGGTGCAGACGGTGCAGGATACCCCGCAGGTGGTGGTGGCCACTCCAGGAGCCGAACCGGTGGCAGCAGGAGGTTATGCAGCCGTGGTGCTGCTGGATGCCTGGGTGTTGCTGGGGCGGGTGAGCCTTCGCGCCGGGGAGCAGGCGTTACGCCGGTGGATGGCCGCCGCCGCCTTAGCGCGCCCTCGCTGCACTGCTGCCCAGCCCTCCCGGGTGGTTCTGGTGGCTGACCCGGGGCTACCCACGGTGCAGGCGTTGCTGCGCTGGGATCCGCTGGGCTATGCCGTCACCGGGCTGCGCGAATGTGAGCAGACCCGCCTGCCTCCCGCTGCCCGCGCCGCAGTAGTGGAGGGCCCCCGTACGGCGGTACAAGCGTTACTCGATCACGTTCAGTTACCTCATGGAGCACTGGTGGATCACTTGCCTGCTCTGCCGACTCGAGCCGGCAAACTCAACGCAGCGCCCGAGTTTCGCGTCATGATCCGAGTGCCGCGCAGCAGTGGCTCCGCGTTAGCCACCGCCTTGGGGCAGGCCCGACGCCACTGGTCAGCAACGGCTGGAGCCACCGCTCCCCCCCCACGGATCCATCTGGACCCAGCAGAGGTCGGCTGAGGGTTCATAGAATGAGGCTTCATAACCAGCAGACCCTTCCCAACCCTGAGAGGCCCCGCGTGTCTATTCAACCCATCCGCCTGTTCGGTGATCCGGTGCTGCGCACCCCCGCCATCGAGGTGACCACCTTCGACAAGGAGCTACGTACCCTGGTGCGTGATCTCACCGAAACCATGCAGGACTCCAACGGTGTGGGTCTAGCCGCCCCGCAGATTGGCGTGGGGCTGCGTGTGTTCACCTATGACGTGGAGGGGGTGCTGGGCCACTTGATCAACCCGGTGCTGCAATTGGGGCAGGAGTGCGAGGAGGGCGATGAAGGGTGTCTGTCGATCCCCGGCCTGTTTTACCCGGTCAAGCGCCCCAGTACGGTGGTGGCCACTGGTTTCAACGAGTACGGCGACCCGCTGACCATCGAAGGTTCGGATCTACTGAGCCGCTGCATCCAGCACGAAACTGATCACTTGGATGGAATCATGTTCATCGACCGGCTGGATACCCAGCAGCGCAAGGTAGCCATGCGTGCGATCCGGGAGGCCGCCTGGTCGGGGCTAGCGACCCCCCAGGTGAAGATCTCCCCCCATCCCACGGGAGGGCTGGCGATTTGACGAGCTCCCCGACCGTCGTGAGGCCGTTGCGGCTGGTGTTCGCCGGCACTCCACAGGCGGCCTTGCCCTCCTTGCAGCGGTTACTCACCTCCAGCCCCCATCAGGTGGTGGCGGTGTTGACCCGCCCTGAGGCTCCTGCTGGTCGGGGCAAGAAGCTGACGCCCAGCCCGGTGGCAGTGTTGGCCCAACAGCATGGCATCCCCGTGTTAACCCCACCCAAGGTCAATGATGAGGCGTTTCTGCAGCAGCTACGCGAACTGGCCCCCGACTGCTGCCCCATCGTGGCTTACGGGGCCTTAATCGGCAAGCAGGCGTTGGAGATCCCCCGCTTGGGTTGGGTCAACCTGCACTTTTCCCTGCTGCCGGCCTGGCGAGGAGCGGCCCCCGTGCAGCACGCGATTCTGGCCGGAGATGCGATCACCGGGGCCTGCACGTTCCAGTTGGAGCAGGGGCTCGATACTGGACCGGTGTATGGAGTGGTTACTCAGGCAATCGCAGATCAGGACACCAGCGGGGACTTGCTGGCTGCCTTGGCCGACTCGGGTGCTGACTTGCTGCAGGCCACCCTCAACGGCTTAGCCACTGGCCAGGTGCAAGCTCGCCCGCAACCTAGCCAGGGAGTGAGTCTGGCTCCCAAGCTCACCGTGGAGGATGCCCACCTGGACTGGAGCCAACCTGCGTTGGCTCTAGACCGGCGTGTTCGCGCCTGCACCCCCGCTCCAGGAGCCTGGACTACCCGCCGCAGCGGGACCGAGGTCAGCAAGATCAAGCTCGGCCCGGTGAGCCAGCAAGGGCTCGACCCCGCCACCCACCCCGACGCGGTGATCCCGCAGGGTTTGGCTCCTGGCCAGCTCAGCGTGGATAAGCGTGCCATCTGGGTGGGGACTGGCACGCAGCCAGTGCGGCTGAGTTGGCTGCAACCCCCCGGGCGCGCGCCGATGCCGGCCACCGACTGGGCCCGGGGAGCCCATCCCCAACCAGGCGAACGGTGGGGCAGCGATGTCTGAGCCCCCCCTGCAGGAGGTGCAGATCTGCCCCAGCCTGCTCAACGCCAACTACGCCAACTTGGGTGCGGAGATCTCCCGTGTGACTGAGCACACCGACTGGGTGCATGTGGACGTTATGGATGCCCACTTCGTGCCCAACCTCACCCTGGGTGTGCCAGTGGTGGCCAGTCTGGCTCAGGCTGGCCTGGCCAAGTTGGATTGCCACCTCATGATTGCCGACCCCGACCGCTGGGCTCCTGATTACGCCGAAGCGGGAGCTGCGGGGGTGACCTTCCATGTGGAGGCGGCGCGGGCTCCGGTGCGCCTGGCCCGGCGACTACGTGAGCAGGCAGTACGGGTGGGAGCCGCGTTGAACCCCATGACGGCCCTTGAGCCACACGCTGCGCTGCTGGAGCATCTGGATCTGCTGCTACTCATGACCGTAGAGCCAGGTTTTGGTGGGCAACCGTTCTTGCTCAGTGTGCTGTCCAAGATCGAACGTGCCCGCGCGTTGGCTCACCAAAGCCAGCTGGATATCCGCATTCAGGTCGACGGGGGAGTGACGTTAGAAACGATTACCGCCTGTGCCCAAGCCGGTGCCGATACTTTTGTCGCTGGCACGGCAGTGTTTGGTTCCCACGACCCGGCGGCGGCGGTGCAAGCCCTACGACAGCGCGCTCAACAGACCCGCCGCCAGCAGGCTTAATGCCCGACACGCCCAGGAAAAGCCCAGCTAGAGCTAGGAGGCGCAAGCTGGTGGTTTAGAGTCAGATCACTGCCTTTTGTCAATCATGCGGTCATCATCGAGGGCAGTCATCGCTATCGACATGAGGCTGAGTGAACTCCATTCAGCTGGTGAAGGAGAAAACTGTGGTGATATCAACTCGCGCTGCCGATTCGGTGCAGCTTGCTTCGGATATTGATTGGGGCCAACAGGCCTCGGATTGGATCAAAAAGGTTGGTGACTTCGGCCTGAAGTTCTTGGGCTTCCTGGCCATCCTCATCGTGGGATTGATCGTTGCCAAGATCGTCCTGAAGGCGGTCAACAGCATTTTAGAGCGCGTCGGTTTCGACAAGCTGGTCGAGCGTGGCGGGGTGAAGCAGGCGTTGGCGCGTAGCAACTACGACGCCAGCGACATTGTCGCCAAGCTGGCGTACTACGCCGTGCTGCTGCTGGTGCTCATGATGGCTTTCAACGTGTTTGGAGCCAATAACCCAGTCAGTGAAATGTTGTCTTCCGTGGTGCGCTACCTGCCCAACATCATTGTGGCCATCATCATTATCGTGGTCGCCTCGGCGGTGGCCAAGGCTGTCAAGGACATGGTGAGCACGCTGCTCAGTTCCACCAACTTTGGCAACATCCTGGCTACTGCCGCTTCGGTGGCCATCATGGTCTTTGGAGTGTTGGGAGCACTCAGCCAGCTCAACATCATGCCGGTGATCACCAGCACGGTCGTCATTGGCTTGATTGCAACAGTGTCGGGCATCCTGATCGTGGGTGTTGGTGGAGGCTTGGTCCTGCCGATGTCTCGCGTATGGCAGGAATGGATCGAGAAAGTCCGTACCAACGCACCAGACGTGAAGGCCCAGGCGGCAGCTAGTGCTCGCCAAGCTGGAGGCGATGACCCGCTGCGTGGTTACGTGGCCAGTCAATCTCCCACCGAGGAGTAAAAAGTCATCAGAGAAAAGGCCCCGCCACGACGGCGGGGCCTTTTCTCTGATGACACCACCTACAGCTCGCTCCCGATGATCTCGGCGATGTTGCTCACACCCTGCTCGCGGCAGCGCTGGGCCAGGCCAGCGTTGAGGCGATGCGCCCACAAGGGTCCTCCATACACCATGCCGGTGTAGGCCTGGATCAGGCTTGCTCCCGCACTAAGACGCTGCCAGGCATCCTCCACCGTGGCGATGCCTCCAGCGCTGACCACGCACAGGTGTTGGCCCACCCGAGCTGCCAGGCGCCGGGTCACCTCTAGGGCACGAGCGCGTACTGGTGCTCCGGAGATTCCGCCCGCCCCCAGGCTGGCCACGTACTGCGCGTCAGTGCGTAGCCCCTCCCGGTTGATGGTGGTGTTGGTGGCGACGATGCCGGCTAGCCCCAGCTCGAGGGCAAGGTCGGCCACAGCGTCCACGTCGGCGTCGGCGAGATCGGGAGCCACTTTGACCAACAGCGGCACAGCTGCCTCTGCGTGGTCGCCAGCGAGGTCCTGCAACTGCTCGGCCACCGCTGCTAACAAGGGGCGTAGCTGCTCCACTGCTTGCAAGTCACGAAGCCCTGGGGTGTTGGGGGAACTCACGTTGACTACCAGATAGTCGGCATAGGCAGCCAGCCGGCGAGTGCTCACCAGGTAATCATCAATGATGTGCTCATCGGGGGTGCGCTTGGTTTTGCCAATGTTGACACCCACCACCGGCCCCCCCTGCTGACCTGCGCCGCGCAGACGGGCGAGCCGACGAGCCACCACCGCAGAGCCGTCGTTGTTAAACCCCATCCGGTTGAGCAGGGCATCATCGGCAGGTAGACGGAAGAGCCGAGGCTGGTCATTGCCGGGTTGGGGATAGGCAGTGATGGTGCCCACCTCGATGTGGCCGAAGCCGAAACCCGCAAGCGCGGGAAACACCTGCGCGTTTTTGTCAAAACCGGCAGCCACTCCCAGCACGGTGGGGTGGAGGTGCCCTAAGGCATTGATCTGCAGAATCTCCGGCGGAGTAGTCAACTGCTGCAGTAGTGAAGGGGCACGCAGCGCTTGTCCCAGCTGTAAACCACGCACCGTGCGATGGTGAACACGTTCGGCATCAGCTCGGGTGAGCAAGTGATGAAAAAGTACCTCATACATAGGGTGAAAAGTCCCTTTCTCTGACATAGGGTGAGCAAGGTCAAGCCAGTGTGACGCCCGTATCCCTCCAGCGTGGGCGTGCACGCGTCAAGGGAAAGGCGGCCGTCGTGAACGTGCGCGCAATCCGAGGGGCCACTGCATTACAGGCCGACGACCCGCAGGAGATGAGCGAGGCTGTCATCGAGTTGATGACTCACATGCTAACCCGCAATCGACTGAAGACCGATGACGTGATCAGCGTGATTCTGACCTGTACCCCGGATGTGCATTGCCAGTTCCCCGCCTTGGCCCTGCGCCAAGGCGGACTGGAGGGCTTGGGCGAGGTGCCTTTGCTGTGCTCTCAGGAGATGGAAGTTGCGGGGGCCATGCCTCGAGTGGTGCGCATTTTGGCCCATGTGCAGACCGACCTGGCCCGTGCTGAACTCAGCCACGTCTACTTGCGCGGTGCGCAACAGCTTCGCCGCGACCTCGCCTTATGAGCCAGACCAGCGTGCAACGGGTGCTCATGGTGGGGGCTGGCCTCATTGGTACCTCCTGTGCTTTGGCACTTCGCCAAGCCGGCGTGAAGGTGTGGCTGCACGACCTCAACCCCGAGCACCTGCAGCAGGCCGTGCAGCGGGGGGCTGGCCGGGCAGGGTTACCCGAGGGTGACGCACAGGCGCCTGACCTCATCGTGGTGGCCATCCCTACCCCTGCGGTCCCCCGGCAGGTCGTGGAGTTACAGCAGCGCTACCCCAAGGTCGCTATCACTGATGTCAGCAGCGCCTCGGAGGGAGTTCGGCGTCACGGGCGGCATGTGGGAGTGGACCTGGCCTGGTTTGTCAGCGGCCACCCGATGGCTGGGGGCGAGTGCTCCGGGCCTTCCACGGCGCGGGCTGACCTGTTCAGCGGGCGCTCCTGGTTTATCGTCGACGAGCCTGGTCTGCACCCAGCTGCCGTACAAGCCGTGTCTGAGTTGGTGGCCCTGGTCGGAGCTCGGCCTGTACGAGCTAGTGCGGCCCAACATGACCACGCGGTGGCGTTGACCTCCCACGTGCCCCACTTATTGGCGTGCGTGCTAGCTGCGGCGGTAGAGCAGGCCGATCCTCTGGTGGTTGAGTTGGCTGGGCCTGCCTTGAAGGAGATGACCCGGGTGGCAGCCTCCTCCCCGGCGATGTGGAATGGCATCCTTCAGGCCAACGCGGCGGCTGTGGTCGCCCGATTGCGACCCATGATCGAACAGATGCACAGCGTGGTGAGCCAGCTGGAGTCGGTGCAGATCCCAGAGACGACTCAGCCGTTGAGTGCGGTTGATGAGGTCCTAAGTCGTGGAGTTGCCGGTCGGCGACGGTTACTCTAAGCGGAGGTCAACGCCCATTGTGCTTGCCTACTGTGATGGTCGACTTCGGCCACGCTGGTGATGAAGGGTTTAACGAGGGCAGGAGGGGTGGCTGTGGATTCTGTGCAGCATCAGACTGATTATCCCGCGCTGGCCTCAACGGTCGCCTCACCTCGCATTGCCTCACGCCGCCTCTTCGCCGACTTGTGTGTGCCCACTGCGCTGGGCCCCGGAAGCAGAGAACGGTTTCTGCGGCGTATGGCTGACCAAGTGTTTGACCTGCTCATTGTGGGGGCGGGAGTAGTGGGCTGTGGGGCGGCCCTCGATGCTGCCTCTCGTGGGTTGTCGGTCGCCCTGGTGGAGCAGACTGATCTAGCTTCGGGCAGCCTTGGGCCTAGCTGCCAGGTCGGGCCGGGAGCCTTGGGTTACCTGGAGCAGTTCGTGCTGTCCACTTCGCGGCAAGTGTTGCGTGAGCAGGAGTTACTCATGAGGCACCTGGCTCCGCACCTGGTCAAGCCGATGTCGCTGATGGTGCCGCTGCGCCTGGCTGGCTCCCGGCGCCCTGGCACGGGCAGGCAAGGGGGACAGGTCTTAGGCATCACCCGTGCTGCCGCCCGTCGCCAGCGTGTGTCAGCGGCTGAGGCCGCCCGTTTGGCCCCTTGTCTGCCTAGTGCCAACCTACGGGCAGGCCTGCACTACATTGCGGGGCAGCTGGACGATACGCGCCTGGCGATTGCTTTAGCCCGTACTGCGGCTGAGCAAGGGGCCGCAGTGACGACTGCCACCCCCTTGGTGGCCTTGCTGCAGAACAACAACCGCATTGCCGGGGCGGTCATCGTCGATGAAGAGACCGATGAGCTGATCCACGTGCGTTCTAAGGCGGTGCTGGCCTGTACAGGCGTGGCAACCGACCAGCTGTACCACCTGACCGGCCAGTCGGGACCTCTACCGCTGCCGATCACTGCGCAACGGATGGTGCATCTGGTGCTGGACCGCTACGCGGTGGACTCACAGGTCGGGTTAATCACTCCCACCGCACAGGGTGTGCTCTACCTCATCCCTTGGCGGGGATACTGGCTGGTGGGGACGGACAGGCCCTGTGCTCCTGGCGAGGATGTCAGCCTCGCCGACTTGCAGCACCTCCTGGAGCTCACCAACAGTGTGCTGGAGCGTCCAATTCGCCCTGATCAGGTCGTGGGGGCCTTCACCGGCCTGCGGCCCTGGGTGGAGCCCCACCATTTGCCCCCCTCTTCGCGCGCCTACCCCTCCCGTGTGGGCAGCCCTGGGGTCAGCAGAGACTTCCTGGTGGAGGAGTTGGCTCCAGGCCTGACGGGGCTGGCTGGAGGGCGGTGGACCTCCTACCGGTGGATGGCCGAGGTGGGTGTTACTGAGGCGATGCGCCCGGTTTTAGGCCAGCACCTACCACCCAGTCGCACCGCCACCATGGTGCTGTCTGGGTCGCGAGCTTTTGCTACTTCCCTGCGCGATGCTCCCAGTATGGCCGGCGAGCTGGGCCTGGGTGTGGAGGTAGGGGAGCGGTTGGCACTGCATTACGGTGCCCATGCCTTCGAGTTGCTCGACTTGGTGCGCCAACAGCCGGAGTTGGCCCTACCGGTGGCTGACACGGAGACGACCATCGCAGCGGAGGTGGTCTACGCCTGCCGCTTCGACGGGGCGCTGCATGTGGCCGACGTGATTGATCGCCGGTTGAAGCTCTGCCTGACCGGCCCGGCTTCGGAGGCCACCCAACTCGATGTCGCGGCCCACATGTCGCGAGCATTGGGGTGGGACAACACCCGCACCGACCAAGAGATGGCCCTCTACGCCGAGAGTGTGCAGGCGCACGAGCAGACCTTGTCGGCCCTGCGTCCCACCCCGACTGCGGTTCCTCAGCCTTGCTTGGCCACGCTTAGTTGACCTTCTGATACCAATCGGTGATGGCTCGCATGATGGAGGCCACGCTGATGTCCACCAGCATGGCGATGTCAGTGCCAGGAAAGACCAGCAGGTCAACCCGGGCAATAACCACTTTGTCCATGATGCCGACTTTGACGAAGTTGCTGTCCATGCTCACGCTGGAACACGCGGCTAGCTGTGCCTGCTGATTGGCTGACACTGCCGCGTCGATTCTCCACTGCCCAAACATGCGGATGGCGGGCAAGGGAGTCTCCGTGCACTGGGCGAAGAGCACCTGGTCGCTGGCCTCGAACATGATGTCGCCATCGTTATCAAGGCGCGGGGAGAAGTTCTTCTGGCGCAGCGCGTTCATGATCTCTTGCCCGAGCGCTGAACTGGGCTGAGCGGACGTGGCATCGTAGCCAGTCGAGGCCATCCCCTCGCCGGCACCGAACGGTTCGGTCGAGGTCTCGAACGGTGGTGTGGCCTGAGGCCCGGAGGAGTACCCAGGGCTCGACTGTGGCGCATAGCCGGAGGTCTCGTACTGCTCGGGAGAATACGTGGGAGGGTAGGGCTGCTGGTAACCGCCGCTATAGGAAGTCGCGTCGTACTGTGGCGCCTGCTGGGCTGAGTAGTCCTCTTGCTGCTGGTAGCCCGCAGCTGGGTAGGGCTCGCCCGGGGGGTAGTGGGTAGCGGGATAGGGCTGTTGGTAGCCACCTTGATACTGATCCTGCTGGTACTGCTCAGCTGAGGTAGTTTGCTGGTGGCCAGCCTGCTGTCCATAGCCGGCGCCGGAAAAATCGGGATAGCCCGAATCATCCTGATCGTAGTCCTGGTGGGGACCAGCAGGATCAGCCGTGGGGGGTTGGTATCCACCGCTGCGAGGGGTGTAGGAGGGGTACTCCTGGCGACCGGAAGATGGGTCCTGCTCGTAAGAATGTGTGCTCACAAGAACGAGAGTACCCAGCTAGGGCAGGTCTGGGGGAAGAAATCCCCCGAGTAAAGGGTCGAAAAGCCCGGTTGGGTGCAAAGCGCTGGGTCACGACGTGGGGTCAGCGGCCTCATCCAGACGCATTCCCATGGCTTCGTGCCAGGTGTGGATGGCAAACAGCACTGCGGAGATGCAGACCGTGACCAGCTCCACGATGTCGGTCTGGGGGTGGATCAGATGGTCCACCCCCGCGATCACTGTGTTGTCCGACAGGAATACTTTGGCCAGTTTGCACTCCTCGGTGGTAGCCATGGCGGCGCGAAGGCGGGTCAACTCATCGGTGGGCAAGCTGGAGTCGATGGCCCACTGCCCGAACAGACGCATCGTGGCGCTCGGCACCTCGTCAAACATGATCACAATGTCGTCGCCCTGCTCCAACGTGAGGACAATAACCTGATCGTCTTCGTCCAAGCGTGGGTTGAGGCCTGCGTGGGTGAGTTGGTAGGCCGCCCGTTGGTAGAGCTGGGAATCACCAGCAGAGGCGGAGGACAACAGGTCTTCGGTGGTGGGGGGCAGTGAGGGCTCGCTCATACAGGCACCCTAATTGCTGCTTGCCTGCCTGCAAAGCGGGTAGGGAATCCCTATCCTGTTTCACACACCTGTAAAGACCAGCCCACAGCCTCGAGGTGAATCCGGTTGAGCTCAAAGGTATCAAGTCGCCCAGCGGGCATGGCCAGGCTTGCGTTGTCGCCTTTTTCGATAGCCTCCAAGGCGGTGAGCATGTGACCCAGGATGCCGCTGCGCTGGACAACGGCGGCTTGGATGTGGGCATCCAAGGGCAGATGATCAACGATATCGGCGCCCTGACGGCCCAACACCTGCTCCAGAGAGGCCACCAGCCCGGTGAGATAGGCCACCTCGGCGAACAGCCCGGTGGCGGCCTCCGGTTGAGTGTTCGCCAGTAGTTGCATCGCCCGAGCACGGGTTAACGCTGCAGACAATTGCCCCTCCGTGGGGCGGTCAGCTTCAGAGATTGTCAGCAGTTGCAACCAGGAGCGCAACCGTTGATGGCCGAGCACCTGAACCGCCTCGGACAGGCTACGCACTTGGGTAGGGGCAGGAAGGCCAGCGCTACGAGGCTCCGTGGCATCAATGGCGCGCAGAAGCCGGTAACTCAGTGCTACATCAGTGCGTAACGCTTCATCAACCGTGTCCAGCCCAAAGGTCAAGCTTTGCAACAGCTCTGCGCACACGTGGGGAGAGGGAGTGATCACTGTGGCACCCACGACGTCAGGGCGTACCAGGTGATAGCCCTGGAAAAAATCAAAACCTAACTCCATGCCTCGACTCATGTCCTCCAGGCCCTCCACCCGCAGCGCCGAGAGCTTCACCTGATGGCCGCGCAACTGCTCCACCAACACCTTCAGCTGTGCGGGGGGAGTACGGGCCAGGTCGATCTTGACGATGTCGGCGTAGGGGATCAGGGCGTCGCGAGCGTCACCCAGCACGTAGTCATCCAGAGCCAGGCGGAAGCCGGCGGCACGTAGCCGCTGCATCCCGACGATCACCTCAGCGTCGGCCCCTACCGTGGGCAGTAGCTCCAACACCATTCCTTGGGGGGGTACAGGAAGGGGAAGGGCACCCGTGACGAAGTTACGGGTGACGTTGAGGCAGGCCGGATGATTGTTGACCAGGCGTTGGGTGCCTAATTCGGTGAACGTGCTGACCAGGACGACGGCGGTGGCCCTATCTCCGGAATCAGCGGCGGTCAGTGCGTCTTGGCTCTCCCGATAGAACAGTTCAAAGCCGGTCACTGCAAGAGACTGGTCAAAGATCGGCTGGCGTCCGACTGCGACACGTGCCATGGGTGATCCTTACCCTTCCCGCCGACAGCCAATGACGACCCGAACCGGCCGTTGGCCATTCTCATCTCGAGTCGGCCTCCTGAAGGGCTTTCTGAGCTTTCCCCGGGCGTTGATCTGAGGCAGAAGGTGATCACACTTTGCCCGCTTGTGTCAGGCTGGAAGCAGAGATACCTCATCAAGGGAGCCAATCATGGCAGCAGATCAGACCAGTATCGCGTTGGCAGGCAAGGCTGCCCAGGCCGCAGCGGCCAAAGGCGCACTCGACATTGTGGCTTTTGACGTGAGCCAGGCCACCAGCATCACCGACATCTTCGTAGTGTGCTCTGGTACCAACTCGCGCCAGATCAACGCCATCGTCGACGAGGTAGAGCGGGTGCTCCTGCTCGAAGGTCACAAGGCCCGTCGGGAGGGAGAAAAGGAAGGCCGCTGGGTACTGCTGGACTATGAGGACATTATTGTCCACGTTCAGCACGAGGAACAGCGTGCTTTCTACGCCCTGGAGCGTCTATGGCGCGACTGCCCCGCTGTCCCCCTGTCTGCCCTAACCAGCGATCACCAAGGAAGTGATCAGCACACCCCCAGCAATGAGTGAGGCTGCAGTGACACCGGTGCCCCCCGTTGGCCGACGGGTGATCTTGCTGCGCCATGGTCAGACCGAGTGGAATCACCAGGGTCGATGGCAGGGTCATCTGGACCCTGAATTGGACCAGACCGGTTGGGAGCAAGCCATACGTGCAGCGGCACTGTTGGAGGCGCTGCACCCAGACTGGCTCATCAGCTCTGATTTGCGTCGGGCCCGCTCCACCGCCCAAGTGCTAGCTAGCACCTGTGGCCTGGATGTGGTCACTGATCCCCGTCTGCGGGAGACCGACCTGGGTGTGTGGTCGGGGCTGACCACCGCCCAAATCAAGGCCCAATGGGCGCAGCAGCTCGACCGCTGGTTCACCGGCGATGTGCAGGTCAGGCCTGACCAGGGGGAGAACCGACTGCAGGTGGCTGCCCGCATGGTGGAGGGGATTGGCGCCGGGCTGGAGCAGGTCCCCGATGGGGGCACCCTGGTGGTGATCACCCATGGGGGGGCCTCCCGTGTGGCCATTGCCAGCATCCTCGGTTTGGAACACTCCTCATGGGGAGCAATCGGGGGGCTGTCCAACTGCTGCTGGTCGTTATTGGGTGAGCGCGCTGGGCAGCCCGATGTCCCGGTGCGCTGGCGCCTGTTGGAGCACAACGCCGGCACCCTGCCCCAACCCGCCCTCACCGAGGAGGGGTAACCCATTGGCATCGAGGGGGTAGGCTGCACTAGGCTGGACATACAGTTTGGGGCTGTGGCGCAGTTGGTAGCGCACTTCCATGGCATGGAAGGGGTCAGGGGTTCGAATCCCCTCAGCTCCACC
>JBDIAW010000028.1:0-29827 GCA_039812585.1 Actinomycetota bacterium
CTTTGTAACCCGTCCAATACATCAAGAGCAAGGCTCATAAAAGCATTCTGTTCGCTCAATTCTTCACAGACCTTCCCTATGAACCAGCCACGGCATGACCGCCAAACCTACTACTGATCACCCTACAGGAGTTCAAGCATGACCATCGGCGATTCAATCAACCTCAATGGGACCTACGGCTCAAAGCCTTGCCTACCGCGCCCAGGCGGCGAAGTGGTGGCGGGCGGCTTCGCGGTCTCCTCGTAGGAGATCTTCCCAGGCATCCAGGACCCCGACGGGGTTGAACGTGACGCGGGCCTCGTCGCGGGCTTTGACGCGGCGCTGGGTCCAGGTCATCGGGTCAGCACACTCGATGATCGCGGCGGCGGCGGCAGCAACGTCCTCGGCGATCCAGTTGCCGAACAGCTCCCGGGAGCCATCCCACGGGCGCACCACGGGGACCGCCCCGGAGGCCATCCCCTCGCTGATCGCCACCGGCGCGCCCTCGGCATCGGCAGTGGACAGCACGATGCCAATACGGCGCAGCCAGGCGGCAATATCGCGTCCGAAGTAGTCCATACTGACCGCGCCACGCAGCAGAGGATCGGTCTCAATGCGCTGGAGGCACTGCTGGTAGTGGCGACGCTGCGCCGCGTCACGCCAGGCGTACTTGTCCTCCCAGGGCTGGGTGGTGCGCACCGACAGGGTGAAACGCGGATCCTGAGCTCGCACAGCCGCCAACACATCCAGCGCGTAGTCAAGGCGTTTGCGGGAGGGAACCGCTCCGGCCAGGCCCAGGCAAAAACGGGAGTCGGGGTACTTGGGGCGGTCCAACCACTCCACGTCCACAAAGTTGGGGATGTAGACCAACTTGTCCACCGGCCAGCCCAGTTCGGCGGCAATACGTCGGCCCAGCAACGGGGAGATGTACACCACCGCGTCCAACGCATCGACATTGATCGCCGCCAGGTTTTCCCCTCGCAGATACTCGCTGTCCAGCTCGAAGCGATGCAGGCGGGCAATGAGGAACTGGTCGGGGCGTTTGTGCTGTGACAGGTAGGCGGTATTGGGGCGCAACCACTCCGCCACCAAGGTTTGAGCGCTGGCCAGAGCCTTATCGGTGGCTGAGCCGTTAGGGCGCGAGGGGTTCTCCCACTCGTCCATGGTGATCTGCCACCCGCCGCGCTGCTCCAGGCGACCAGCCAACTCGCGGATGAACTTGAGACTGTGGCCGATGATGCTCACCGCGCGCGCTGGGTGGCTGTCATCCACGGGGCGGGGAGGCTGCGCTAAGGCCAGCAACGCCTGCGCCCCCTCGTGCTGGGCCAACTTGGACCACTCTTGGGAGATCACCAAAGGCTGCAGACCGTTATCGGACACGGGGCCCCACCCCGGCTCCTCGGGGGTGAAATCAGCCTGCTCCCCCACCATGCGCGAAAGGGCAAACGACCACGGGCGGCGTTGGATCTGCCCAGTCAAAGCTTCTTGCTTGACCTGCCACCAGAGGGCAAGTTGGTCAATGGGAGCAGTAGGTGTCAGAGGGATGGCTCCCTCAGGAGGAGCCTCCACATCGGCACACGCCGCGCACGGCCGGTCAATGGCCACCGCCGGCAGCACCACCACCGGCAGGCGATGCGGGCTGAGCACTCGCTCAATGCTGTCGCGGGCAGCCTGACTATCGGCAACCAACCCGCTGACTCCTGCTGCAACCGCGTCCAACCAGGGTTGGGCCCAACTGACCGGCTGGGCCGGCATGGGGCGCTCACGGGGGATCACCATGGCCCACACTTGCGCTGCGGCGGGGCCGACCTGGCGGGCCAGCAGGGCTTGCTCCACGGTTTCAGCCACGATCACCTGGGCGCCCTGCAGCAACTCAGCCAAGGCGTGAGCCTCCCGGGCGGGCAGCTTAGGCAGCGGGGCGTGCGGCCTCTGCGGGGCGGAAGAGCCCAGCGTCACCCGCTGCGCTTTGCGCGCAGCCCGCGCCAGCAGGGAGTTCCCCGGACGGTCCCCACCGGCATCAGAGCGCGCGCCGAGCGACTCGGAGTCAGTGCTGTGGCTGCCATGCCACTGCACCCTGGTCAGCGTCACCCCTGGCGAGGCAGCCAACACATCCACGACGGCCTCCCGCCAACAGCACGCCCCTGGGTGCCCGCTCCAACGCGGGTCGGCCATGTAGGTCACAGCCACACCCGGCTGTGCAGTGACGGACCGCGCCCCTGCCTGGGCAATCATGGACGCAGCATTCAGCACAGAACTTGTGTCGGTATCCACGTCGGGAGCATAGCCGGCGCGGCAGATAAAGTCCCCTCACGCTGCGCTATGCCGCACCGATTCTGCGCCCTACAGTGGGTCATGAGCCTCAGCATTGTTCAGCAGCCGTCGGAGAGGAACTTCCGTGAGCACGATCGGCATGACATCACCCCTGCCCGGCGTTGACCTCTGCCTTCACCTGCCCCCCACGACCAGCACGCAAGAACAGCACCGCCGCGATCAGGGGCATCCCCGCATCGCGATTCTGCCGGTGGGAAGTTTGGAACAGCATGGCGGCCACCTCCCACTGACCACCGACACGGTGATCGCCCAGCTCGTTGCTCAGGCGCTCAGCCAGACCTACCACCTCTGGTTGCTGCCTGCTCTGCCCTACGGCTGCTCGACTGAACATGGAGATTTCGCTGGGACGGTCAGTATCACCAGCTCCACCCTGGAGGGGGTGCTGGAGCAGATCCGCAACGAAGTGCACGCCAACGGGATCGACCAGCTCGTGGTCGCCAACTGCCACGGAGGCAACTACCTGGAGGCCTACGCCACGGCGGTCAACCTGCAGGCGAGACGGGCCCACGCCCCACGCGCAACGACTCAACCCACCCGCCCGCCTGTGGTGCTCTACCCCGACCATCAGGCGCAATCCCAAGCCCGCGAGGCCGCAGGATGCCCACCCGGGGACGTTGACATGCATGCCGGTGACTACGAAACCAGCATCATGCTCGCCTACGCCCCTGCCCTGGTGGACCCCTCCTACCGTGAGGCTGACTACCTGGTCGATGACTGGGCCCAAGATTTGCACCTGATCGGCACCCGTGGGCATAGCCCGACTGGAGTCATCGGCCTACCCTCCCAAGCCAGCGCCGACAAAGGCCGCGTCATTATGCACAGCTTGATCAACGGCTTCAAAGCCCGGTTAGACCTGATGACCTATCCCACCCCCCTGCCCTCACACCTCACGCGAAGACGGGAGCTTCTCTCCTGCGCAGTGCCGCCATCGCCATCTGCACATCAGCATTAACGCGAGGAGAAAACACCTCCGCCGCTGCCTGGGTGGCAAGCTGGGCCACGCGCTGAGCCGAATCGACATCTCCCACCAACGCGTGAGCCCGGGCCAGGCGTGAAAACAAATACACCTGATCGCGATCTGGACTGGCCCACGTCACCACAGCGTCTTGCAGCAACCCAACCGCCCGATCGGGGTAGCCCAACTGCAGCCAAGCCGCCCCAGCCTCGGAGGCAATATAGGAAGGCGTGCAGTACAAGCAAATCAACTCTTCTTCAGCAGCGCTTTGAGCACATGCCGCCACAGTTTCACAGGCACGGTCCAGGCTTCGCATGGCCAGCAGCGGCCGATTCACCCCGGCATAGGCGATGGCTTGTTGCCTCAAGACCACCGCCTTCAACCGGGGGGCGCTGGAGATATCTCGATGCAAAGCCTGCTCGCTCAGGTGCCTGGCCAGGTCGTGGTGACCCGCATCGGAGGCAATACTGCTTTTGCGCATCAATGCATAACAGCGACGAAAAGGATCCTCAAGAGGGTCCGACAAACTCAACGCACGATCAGTCCATGCCTGCGCCTGCTGCAGCTCACCCGCATCTTGCAACACCCAGCCGTAAAACTCGATGGCATGGAAAGCCAGCTCCAAACAGGGGCGGCTGGGCGTTTGACTCGAGGTTGACAGAGCACGCTGCAGGGTGAGCGCCAATGAGGCAGCCGCTCCGGCCACCACTCCCGAGCCCCACCGCACATCGGCAGCCACTTGCTGGGACAGCATGCTGGTGTAGTGAGCCACCAGCTCCGGGGTCAAGGTGGTCGGTCCCCATCCCGGCGGCTGCCCACCCAGCGGTACGGGGGCATGGCCAGGGGTGGGGATACTGCACGAATCAGTTTGAGCTGGGTGGGAGGTTTGGCTCAACACCTGGCGTAGATAGTGCCGATAATCTTTTTCTGGCTGCACATGCCCGTTTTCCCAGCGCGAGACCATGATGCGCAAACTGCGTGCGGGAGGGAGCCGAACTCCGTCTTGAGCAGCCGCAGCCCGCAAGTGGTCAATGAGCTGAGCCTGCGTCCATCCCCGCTGACGCCGCAACTGCCGCAGACCAGAGGGCAGATGCTCAAGTGGTGGGAGGGCATCAACCATACCCATACCCTAGGCGCCTCTCACAGCCCAGTCCGAATGCGTGTTACCTCCGTTACGTTGCGCAATCGTCTCGCGGGCTGTGCAATGGCCTCCTTGCCCCTTCCCCCGTGGCGCCTGAGGCGCCTGCTACATCAGGAGCACCTCATGTCCGCCGCGACGCATGTACAGCGCCATGCCCCCGCCACCAGCCGGCTTCAAGGATCCGCCTTCACCGACCGGCCCCGGCTGCGGGAGCGTCTTGCCCGGTGGTGGCAACGCCTCAAACTTGGGGCTGCCCGGCGAGACTTGCGCCGACACTCCCCCCACACCTGGCCCTGCACGCCCGATAACCCTTCACCACGCTGCTGCGGAGGGCAACGCCTCGTCTGAGGCTGCAGAGTTGCTCCTCTACTCCAGCCCCAAATCGGACAGGCTGTAGGCATACAGGTAATCCAAGCCAGCATCACGCACCGCAGGGCCGGCTCCCCGGTCGACCAGCACCGCGACCGCCGTCACCTCAGCTCCGACCTCACGCAGCGCGTCCACGGCGGTCAGAACAGAACCTCCCGTGGTAGAGGTGTCCTCCACGGCCAGCACACGGCGCCCGGTCACATCGGGACCCTCGATGCGCCGCTGCAAGCCATGAGCCTTGCCCTGCTTACGCACCACGAACGCGTCCAAGGCCCGGCCCTGCGCAGCGGCGGCATGCAGCATGGCCGTTCCCACCGGATCCGCACCCAGGGTCAGCCCTCCAACCGCGTCGAAAGCCAACGCTGCGGTCAACTCCAGCATCACCTGCCCCACCAGCGGCGCCGCCTGATGATGCAACGTAATACGACGTAGATCCACGTAGTAATCCGCCTCACGGCCGGAGGAGAGAATCACCTTGCCATGGACGACCGCCAAATCCTTGATCAGCGGCAGCAGGGCGTGACGGGCAGGGCTGGAGGCAAAGGCAGCGGTCATAGACGATCAGCCTACGCCTCTTCACCGCATGGGCGGGGCTGTTTAACGGCGGGAGGAGGCAATGAATTCCAACATCGAGGCCACGGTGCTGCAGGGAACGAGACGAGCCACTGGTTGGCCGTAGGTGTAGCCGGCGCAACGGCTGCGGCTTTCCGCCCAGCGTTCGGCAGCCTGATCCTCGTAATGACGCTTTTCGTTCCAAAACTCTTGCGCAGTGGCCGGGGCGTAACCCAACAGCTTGACCCAATGAGCAGTGAACTTCGCCTCCTGCAGGCCCCAACTGGCAGATTCGGCGTGAGCCCACTCGTGGGCAATGGATTGGCGCATTTGAGGCACGCGACCAGAGTTGATGATATTGATACGGTGGGTGGCAAAATCTGTCCAGCCGGTAATTTCCTCCACCGTCCAGCCTGTTTGCTTGCGCACATCGGCGGGGATTTGCTTGACGCAAGCAATGGACCAGCCCGTCTGGGGAGCATAAGGCGGGCGTACGGTTTCAATCAGGTCTTGACAGCTTTGGGCGCGTGCCGCACGCCGGGCAGTGTCCGGCGTTGCAGGCAGGTATGAGGTCGATGCGCCTGGACTGTCGGGGGAAACTGGAGTCACCACCTCGCGGGAGGGAGTCATCGAAGTGTCCGGGGCACCCTCCTGCGCCGGCGCTAAAGCAGAGTCCATCTGACGCACTGCCGATGAGCGCGGAGCGGGTAAGGCGGCGGATCCTGCAGCGCTCGAAGCGACCGGCAAGGCATAACTGGGAGTATCTACGGGGCGCAAGCAGGCCCACGCCACGATCATGCCGCCGACGACCAGCGAACCTGCCATGAGTAGACCCAACCAATCCACGGACACCCGAGGCATCCTCACGCGCGGTAACTTATCGCGCAGCATGGTCAGGCGCTCTACCTTCATGAACAATCCTTCGTCAGCAATTGGCCTTTCAAGCAAGACCTCAGGGATGATTACAGTCAGTAGCAAAGCTCGGGCTCAAGTCTAAAAGAAAGCCCTGTGGATCTTTTCGCCAGGCGGTAGGGTCAGCTCACGCAGGCCCTTGGTCCGCCAGATCGGGCGCATATCCGACCATCTCATGTCCAGATCCGTCATCAGCACCGCCACATCTGTAAGGAGAGCTCACGATGCGCTCATACCTAATAACTGCCGCTAGCGTGCTCGGGGGAGCTCCACGTGACCTCCTGTTGCAACAAGGGGTGTTCGCCGATCCCACTACCGCACCCTCCGATGCCACGCGCATCGACGCCACCGGGTTGATCGCTTTGCCCGGCCTGGTGGATCTGCACACCCACCTGCGCGAGCCCGGCCGCGAGGATGCCGAGACGATCGAGACCGGTACCCAGGCAGCCGCCCGGGGTGGATTCACCGCCGTGCACGCCATGGCCAACACCACTCCGGTGGCCGACTGCCCCGAGGTGGTGGAGCAGGTGTATCACCTGGGTCGCCAGCACGGCTGGGCCGACGTGTTCCCCGTCGGCGCAGTCACCGCCGGGCTGCAGGGGCAGGAGCTGGCGCAGCTCAGCGCAATGGCCCACAGCCAGGCCAGGGTGCGGGTGTTCTCCGATGATGGAATGTGCGTGCACGACCCGGTGCTCATGCGCAGCGCTCTGCAAGAGGTCCGCGCTTATGGCGGAGTGATTGCCCAGCATTCCCAAGACCCACGCCTGACCCAAGGCGCGCAGATGAACGAGGGCGAGCTGGCTCATGTCCTGGGTCTGCCGGGCTGGCCCAGCGTGGCCGAGGAGATCATCATCGCCCGCGATATCGTGCTGGCCAGCGCGGAGAACTCCCGCCTGCACGTCTGCCACCTGTCCACTGCAGGGTCGGTGGAGTTGGTACGCCTGGCCAAGCAACGCGGCCTGCCCGTCACCGCCGAAGTCACCCCGCATCATCTGCTGCTCACCCAGGAGTTGGCCCGAAGCTACGACCCGGTGTTCAAAGTCAACCCCCCGCTTCGCACCCAGGCCGACGTGGAGGCGGTTCGCGTTGGCCTGGCCGAGGGGGTCATCGACATCGTGGCCACCGACCACGCCCCCCATGCCACCTGTGATAAGGACTGCGGCTGGCAGGCAGCCAAGCCAGGCATGCTCGGTTTGGAGCACGCCCTGTCGATCGTGCAGCAGAGCATGGTCGACACGGGGCTGCTCAGCTGGGAGCAGGTGGCCCAGCGCATGTCCTACGCCCCAGCCCGCATAGGGCTGCTGGAGGGCCACGGACAGCCCATCCAACCCGGAGCACCGGCCAACCTGGTGCTGTACGACCCCTGCGTGAGCCGAGTGGCCTCACCGGAGGAGTTGGCCTCCCGCAGCCGTAACCTCCCCTACGCCGGGATGCAGCTGCCCGGCCAGGTGGTGGCCACCTTCCTGCGAGGAGCTCCCACCGTCCTGAACGGCCAGCTCGCGCAGCGCTAGCCGCCCGCAGGCCCCGCTGCCGACTGCGCAAACGGTTAGCCCGGCAGGTCACAGCGGACGGCGACCACTCCCACGAGCGGTACCTGATGGCAGACGGAGGGGCCTCCAGCGGCGGCGATCAGCGCAACGACCCGGTCGGGGCGGGTGGGCTCGGGCTCGTCGTACCAGGCGTAGAGGGTCGTGCCCGGTCGCGGATGGGCCGCCGCCAAGAAGTTGTGCTCTGGGGCGATCACCGTGTGGAGCTCCAGCCAGGAGTAATCCACCCGACTGCCGTGGCGATCAGCGCTGACCCAATGCTCCCTCGAGGGCCGCCAGGAGAGCACCACCAGGGCATCTGGCCGCTGGGCGCGCACCGCGCGCACCTGATCGAGCACCCCGGCCAGGTCGGTTTTATAGGTGGTGGTGCCTAAGGTGTGCCCGACTGCTACCAAGCTCAGCGCCAGCACCAGCAGGGTGGCCGAGGCGAACACCTGCAGCGCGCGGCCCCGCCCAGCCAGCACTAGCACTCCGAGCACCGCCGCCCACGTCAGAGCGGGGCTGACCACGATCATCCCCCGCAGAGTCCAGATGTGGACCTGTTGGGCCAGCAGCCAAGTCACCACAACCGTGACCCCGGCGATTAGAGCCAGGACCCGCAGGCAACGGCCCGTGGCGCGGTTCTGCCTAGCAGCAGCCCGGGGTCGCAACGCCACCCTCCAGCCCAGGGCAGCAAGAGCAAGGGCAGCCATCAACCCCAACAGCCACCAGGAACTCCACACAAAACCCGTCGGGGAGATCTGCAGCCCACTCCAGGCGAACACTGTGGTGAAAAGCTGCGTCAGGCTCGCCCCGGTAGGGGCGGGAATCCACCCGGTGTTCTGCGGGAAATCCTGCCGGAGCATCCCCTGAGCTAGCCACACCAGCTGCGGCAGTGCCGCCTCCATCAGGAGCACCACCACCAGGCCCAGGCGCCGAAGGTTGGGCTTGACGGCCACCAGCGCTAAGGCTGCAGCCCCGGCCAGGATCAGGCCCATGAGGTGAGTCGCGGTGGCCAGCATCGCCCAGGCGGTCCACCCCAGCCAACTGCCCCACCCCGCCGGTTGCGGGCCGCCGGGGGCCCGCGTCCCCACCACGATCCGCAGCGTGCCGGCGGTCAGCCCCACAGCGGCCAGCCACAGCAAGACGTAGGAGCGCGCATCCTGGGCATAGGTGATCGCCATCCCGTTGGTCGCCGTGGCCGCCACGAGCACCGGCGTAACGGTCTGGGGCAGGGCGACTCGGCGCAGTGAGGCCCACACCGCTGGGGCGCCAAGGCAGCCGATCAAGGCCGTAAGCAGTCGCACCTGGCTGGGGGCATCTGAGGTCAGCGCGATCCACCCTCGGGCCAACAGGGAGAACAGAGGAGGGTGCACCTCCGCCGCGCCCATCCTCCACCACATGGCCCAGGAACCACGGCACTGCACCACCGTGAACGCCTCATCAGTCCAGTAGCTTTGCCGACCCAAGCCCGTCAGGCGCAACGCGCAACTGGCCGCTACCAGCACAGTGGTGGCGCTCCAGAGGGCCCGGTGAGCAGGGGGAAGACGCGCCTGCATCCGCATCGACCTCCTTGCGCCAACCTCCGACCCCGACCGTACCAACCTCGGCGGCATAGGCTGATCTCCACCACCCTGCCTACCTTCGGAGGAGACCGCCATGACCCTGCCTTTCGGGCAACGCCTGCACACCGCCTTGCAGCAGCGCGGGCCACTGTGCGTGGGGATCGACCCGCACGCCAGCCTGCTGTCGGCCTGGGAACTGCCCGATTCCCCCGAGGGCCTGGAGCGTTTCACCGCCACCGTGGTGCAAGCCCTGGCCGGTCAGGTCGCAGTGCTCAAGCCCCAGAGCGCCTTTTACGAGCGGTTCGGCAGCGCTGGTCTGGCAGTGCTGGAGCGCTGGATCCCTCGCGCTCGCGCCGCTGGGGCGCTGGTCATCCTCGATGCCAAACGCGGTGACATTGGCTCCACGATGGCCGCCTACGCCGATGCCTACCTCACCCCCGATGCGCCGCTAGCGGTGGATGCGTTGACCATCAGCCCCTACCTGGGGGTGGGCTCCCTGCAACCCGCCTTCGACGCTGCCGCCGCGCATGGCACCGGAGTGTTCGTGCTGGCCCTGACCTCCAACCCGGAGGGGGCACAGGTGCAGCACGCCCAGGCTGCCAGCGGGTCCGGGACGGTTGCCGACTGCATCCTGCGCGAGCTGGGCGCCCGCAACGCCGCCGCCTTCCCCGACGCTGCCCTCGGCAGTTTCGGTGCCGTCATTGGGGCCACCGTGGAGCCCCCCGCCTATGACCTGACCACCCTGCGCGGCCCGATCCTGGCCCCAGGCCTAGGAGCGCAGGGCGCCACCGCCGCCGACCTGCCCCGTGTCTTCGGCGCGGCACTGCCTCAGGTGTTGCCCATGTACGGTCGCTCCATTCTGGCCGCCGGGCCCGACCCCGCTGCCCTGCAGCAGGCCGCCGCAACAGCAGCCGACCAGTGCCGCACCACCCTGCAGGACTAGCCCGCAGGAAGCCTTGTTGTCGGCTCGCAGAAGGAAGCGGGAAGAGGGAAACGGATGTGGTTGTTGGTGGTGCTGGCCCACCTCGTGGGGTTGGTGGGGTACAACCTGCTGCTGCGCCGATCGTTGACCACCAAGACCGACGGATGGACGCTGGCGCTGGTCATGCAAACCGGCATTGCCCTGCCCGCCGTGGTCCTGGCGATGGTCAGCCCGCCGGACTTCACCGCCTACACGTGGAGGGACTACCTCCAGATCGTGGTGATTGCTGTCCTGATTGCCTTGCTGCACCTGACCAATGTGCGCGGCCTGCGTGACCTGGAGGTCAGTGTCTACACCATCTTGTTCAACCTGCGCATTGTGTTGATCGCTATTTTGGGTCTTGCCTTTCTTGGTGAGTCGTTGATGCCCTGGAGCATCGTGGGCGGGTTGTTGATCTTTTCATCGATTGTGGTGAGTAATCAGCAGGGCCAACGCCACCTCACCATCCGAGGAATACGCTGGGGGTTAGCAGCAGCACTGGTCATGAGCGTGTTAAGTGCCAACGAAAAAGCCATCATCAGCCGTATAGGTTTTCTCCACTACGCAGTACCCACCATGATTCTGGCTGCCATCGTTATGTGGATGAGCGTCATTCCCCGTTCCAGACGCGTGTCGATGAGCATGTTCACCAGACCCTCCATGCTCGCCCTCATGGGGCTGCGCGCCCTGTCCGCCTACTGTTTCACCCTGGCCTTGGCCCTGGGCGCCTCGGTGAGCGTGGCCAACTACCTGTCCAGCCTTGGGGTGGTGATCATCGTCATCCTCGGCGTAGTGCTGCTCGGGGAGCGCGAGCAGCTGGCCCGCAAAACCCTTTCCGCTGTGCTGGCCCTGCTGGGCCTGACCGCCATCCTCGTACAGCAGATGGGTTGAGGCCTCCACCACTCAACGTAAGGACTCAACCGACTCCCATGAGGTGATGATGGAATCATTACCTCATGATAATAGAATGATTACATCATTACCTCATCGCATGAAGGGTTGCCATGATCTTCAGCAGTCCCTCCTTGGAGGAAGCAGAACTGGCGGTGTTGGAGCAGATCAACCAGGCCAAACAGGCCTTGCGCTACCAGTTGCACGAGCCGCGCCGATGGACTGGATCGTTGCGGCGGTTGGCTTTTGCCCGGAATATGCAGGGTTCAAATAGCATCGAGGGCTACCACGCCACGCTTGATGACGCCGCCGCCATCGCCATGGGCGAACAGCCCCAGCAAACCTCCACCGATACCCATGAGGCCTTGGTGGGCTACCGCAACGCCATGACCTACGTGCTCCAGCTCGCCCAAGAACCCCCTATCACCGTCAGCGAAGAACTCCTCAGCAGCCTGCACTTCATGATCACTGGGCACGACGTGTCCGTGCGCCCAGGGCGCTGGCGGCACGGATCAATCTTCGTCAGCAACGCCAACGGTGAACGTGTCCACGAAGGCGCGCCGGTGGAGGAGGTCCCTGCGTTGATGGCCGAGCTGGTCAGCAGCATCGCCTCCGCCCGCCTGGCGGGAGAAAACCCCCTGGTCAACGCCGCGATGGCCCACCTCAACCTGGTGATGATCCACCCCTTCCGCGACGGCAACGGCCGTATGGCCCGTTGCCTGCAAAGCGTGGTACTGGCTGACAGTGGAGTACTCAGCCCCGTGTTTCTCAGTATCGAGGAGTACCTGGGGGCTCGCACTCAGGCCTACTACGACGTACTGGGGAAGGTCGGAGGCGGCTCGTGGCAACCGCAGCGCGACGCGCGGGCGTGGGTGCGCTTCTGTCTGACCGCCCACCTGCGCCAGGCCGACACCTTGCGGCGTCGCATCCGCGAAAGCGAACGGCTATGGCGCGAATTGGAGCATTTATGCACCACGCATGGACTTCAGGAACGCCAACTGGCCGTTTTGCACGATGCAGCCCTGGGGCTACGCATCCGCAATGCCACCTACAGGGCAATCATCACCGACAGCGACCTCAATGTGACGCTGTCCGACCAAACCGTAAGCCGCGACCTGCGCCAACTCACTACCCTGGGGTTGTTAGTGGCCCATGGCTCCACCCGGGGCAGGTACTACCTGGCCGGGCAGCCGCTGCTCACCGCCCGCGAAGCTTGCGCTGAAACCGCCACCGAGGCCGCCGACCCCTTTGCCTGAAGGTGCTCGTCCTACAGCCCTGGGGCTCCCCAGACCGCGAACCAGCGGGGGAGGTCGGGCTCAATGCGTAGGTCGCTGGCCAACACCCCCTTGGTTTGCAGCTCCAGGGCGCTGTCGCGACGTTGGCCCTGGCGGGGGGCGAAGGGGTAGAAGGTGCCGCGTTTGTAAAGGTAAACCAGGCCCAGTTTCTCCCCGGTGGAGTTGGCGAAACTCACCAGGGTGCATAGCAGAGCTGGTCCGTAGCCGTGGTCGCGCAGGGTGGAGTTAACCGCATGCAGGTCGGTCACGATCGTGGCCACGTCCCCTGGGTCGACGGCACGAACCGTGAGCCAGGTGAAGCCGAAATCGTCTTGGCTGACCTCAACTTTGGGGCCAGAGTCGGCGTCGAGCAACTGCTGCACCTCGGCCTGGACTCGGGTGAAGTCCCCACCCTCCACGGCCCGGAAACACACCGAGCCCAGCCCGGTGGGGGCGTAGTCCAACCCGGCTTGCAGGCTCAGGGCGGCACCGGGCAAGGCGAACAGGTCGTCGAGGTTGGCCTGCGGCGGCGGGGTGCGACCCATGACCGCCGCGAAGCGCTTCATCAAACCCATAGCCAAACCCTATCCAGCTCGGCCCAGTTGCGCCGAGATCTGACCCAGCTGCTCCAGGCGTTGCTCCAACGGCGGGTGGGTGGCGAACAGGGAGCTCAGCGATGCTCCAGCAGCCAAGGCGGGGGCGAAGAAAAACGCGTTGTAGGTCTCGGCCTGGCGCAGGTCTTGAGTGGGGATTTGCCCCATCTCCCCGCTGACCTTGACCAGGGCGCTAGCCAGGTGGGAGGGCTGGCCGGTCAGGTAGGCGGCGCTGCGGTCGGCCGAGAGCTCCCGGTAACGGGAGAGCACCCGGATCAGCAGGAAGCTCACCCCGTAAATCACCGCGCACGCCAGCAGAATGACCAGCCACACCGGAGCTGAGCTGCGGTTGTCCTCCTCGTCACGCTGCGAACCGGAGCTGACCCCCACTCCACCAAACATGGCCCCCCAGTACTGTAACTTCATGATCAGACCGGCAGCCACCAGCCCGATGGAGGCCATGCCGATCACCATCACGTCCCGGTGCGCCACATGGGCCAGTTCGTGCGCCAGCACCGCCTCCACCTCGGCCCCATCCAGGCGGCGCAGCAGGCCGGTGGTGGCGCAGATCGTGGCCGAACCCTGGGAGTGCCCCGTAGCGAACGCGTTAGGCAGGTCGGTGTCAGCAATAGCCACCACCGGCTTAGGCGTGTTGGACAGAGCGCAGATCCGGTCGACAATGCCGTGCAGTTGCGGCGCCTCCTCAGCAGTGACCACCCGGGCACCCATCGCCCGCAGCGCCACCTTGCCCGCCATGAAGTACTGCACAGTCAACCCAATGACCGCCAGGATCACCACCAAGGGCCACGGCAGGCCCACCCACCACAGCACCACCCCCAGCACCGCGTAGAGCCCGAACAGCAGCAGCATGGTCACCCCCATACGGGCAGTCAACTGGCGATCCGGCAGGTAGCGGGAGGTCATACCCCCAGCCTGCCATGCTCAAGCCAGGAGGGCACAACCCCTGTGGGGATTGCCAGCGGACTCCCAGCTGCCGACCAGTGAAGCGGCGACTCACGGACCCGCCGTGGCGGAGGAGGAGGAGGGAGGCCCAGACAGCACGGTGGTCGACGGCGGGATGCCAACCCCGGAGGAGCTGGTGGTCGCCAAGGGGATGGTCGGCTCAGGCACAGTTGTGGTCGGTAATGGAGTCGAGGCACTGCTTGTATGGGGCGGGGTGGCAGGTCCGGACGGTGAAATCATCGTCAGTCCCCCACGGCTGGAATTGCGCGGGATGGATGCCGGGCCACCCGGAAGGGAGGACGCGGGAGGCAACGTGCTCGAGGAGGTGGGCAAGGGTGCTTGCCCCCCCCGGCCAGCCGTGGAAGGTGTCCTTACCGGTGCGGTAGACACCGTCGTCGAGTCCGAGGGCGTGGGCTGGTTCGCCGGCCGCACATCCACCGACACCGTCCGGCCCCACCCTGACAGCCAGACAGCCATTAGCAGAATTGGCACCGCCACGACCGCAACCAGACAGGACCCTGCGACCATCCGCTGCCTATGCCGATGCCGATGCACTAGCAGCAGCGCCGTGTGCACGTCAGCAGTACTCACCGCACGAAGCGGGACCGCTCCCCGGCCCGGTAGTTGGCTAGCCAACGGGTCGGCCTGCCCTGCAGGAAAGCACTCATCACCAGTGCTGGCGCCCCTAGACATGCGCCAACTCCTTCACTTGAGCCGCCAGCAGCGCGCGCGCCTGCCACAGACGACGACGGATCGTACCTTCCGGTTTGCCCAGCAGTTCGGCGATCTGAACACTGGGCAGGTCGGCCCAGTAGTGCAACAACGTGGGAAGCTGCAAGCGCCGGGGCAGGCGGCACACCATGTCTCGCACCGCCTGGCACTCCTCTCGGCTCATACCGGCCTGCGCGGCACCGGAAGCGTCGCTGGCCATTTGATGCTCCACCTGCCGGGCGCGGGATCGTTGCCGCCACTGCCTTCGCACCAGATTGACAGCCACCAAGTAGCAGTAGGCATCGGGGTTACTCACCCCACCCCAGTGTGTCCAGGTGCGTACCATAGCCTCTTGGGCGGTGTCCCAGCCAGTGGCTGGATCGGCCATAAGCGCGTGCAGTACCCGGCCAGCCCAGGCTGCAGGCGTCGATAAAAGGCCTCGAACTCGGTGTCGTCACGCATGTGGCTCACCTGGCCTGGTCCAGGGTGGCGAACACAATCACGTTGTCATGGTAGCTGCCCATGGAGGGGTTGAAGGCTCCCCCACACGTCACCAGACGCAGTTGAGGGGTGACGGTGGGGGCGTACACCTGTTGGGTGGGGAAGGCAGACTTGGCAACCTGCACGACCCGCGTCACCGTGAAGCGAGCGCAGGCCGTACCAGACGAACGCAGCACCACCGTCTGCCCCACCCTCACCTTGGCCAGCCCGAAGAAAACCCCAGGCCCAGCAACGGAATCCACATGCCCCACGATCACCGTGGGGCGCGCTTGACCCACCATGCCGCTGCCCGTGTACCACCCAGCCTGCGACGGCTCAACCGGCACCTGGACGTGGCGGCTGCGGTCCAGCCCCACCCGACCTACCGGCGCCTGCACTGCCAAGGAGGCAATCGCCACCTGGGACGGCACAAACGGCTTGGTCACTGGCGAGGGCGGGCAGGCCCGCACTGGGCGCAGGCTGGACTGGCCGAGCGTCGCAGCAGAACCGGACGACCTCATCGGGCCCGATGCTGCCCAGAAGGGTGGCGGCAGGGGGACGCCCTCCGGCCAACGCGTCCCACTCCACACCGCCATTCCTGCCACGCCGCGCGGCGACTCATCGGGGTTGCCTTGCGTGCGCGGTCACACTCGACGGACTACCGGCGCGCCTGAGCCCGACGCCGAGCCAGCAGCCCGCCCATCAAGGCCGCAATCGCCGCTGCTGCAACCAAGGCCCACACCACCGGCGACAGCGTGGAATCCGCAGTGTGGGTGGTGGAGCTCCGCTGCAGAGCCACCAGATCACCCTGCCCCGCCTCGATCCCTCCCGAGGGGGTGGGCAGTTGCTTAGCAGTGTCGGCAGCCGGGGCCGCTGTAGCGCGCCGGGTCGCAGTGATGGCTACCGAGGTATCAGCAGTGGTGTTGCTTGGCGGCACGGACTGCTCCCACGGGCACCCCACAACCGTTGGATCGCCTAGCTTTTTTGCGGGGGTCAGGGTGACGCACTGGTCCATGATTGGGGTTGGACCACCTTTGCCCAGCAAGGAAGCGGTGGGAGAGGGCACCGACAGCGACCCCGTGGACTGATCGCACGGCGGCATCGGATAAATCGTGTAGGTGGAGGTGCCGTCCACCTCGACGAATGGCGTTGCTGGATCGGTGGGCATGCGGCAACTCCGAGGCCACTGAGTGATGGTCCAGGTGGGCCCCGAGGGGATGTAGGCAGGGATGGAGACCCCTGGTGGCAAGTTCGTCGCCGTGGAGGTGGGACCGCTGGTTGGCGAGGAGGCCAAGGCCACCCCCGGCACCACGACGGCGGCGGCAATCCCCAACGCTATGGCGGGGGCGGCCAGTGCAGTGAGACGTTTCATGAGTCATCCCTTGCGGCTGGTGAGACGGTCGGGTTGGCCGCCTCCTCATCGGATAAGAGCCGCATAACCTCCCAAACGTTCACGAACAAGCACAGATTTTCATCCCAACCGTTGCGCCAGGCGCTCGTCCAGGGCAGCCAAGAACTGCTCCGTGGTCAGCCACGGCTGGTCAGGGCTGATCAGACGAGCCAAGTCCTTGGTCATCTGCCCGGACTCCACCGTGTCCAGGCACACCTGCTCCAGGGTGTGGGCGAAGGTGGTGACCTCCGGGGTGCCATCAAGACTGCCCCGGTGAGCCAACCCCCGAGTCCAGGCATAGATCGAGGCAATCGGGTTGGTGGAGGTCGGCTTGCCCTGCTGGTGGGCGCGGTAGTGCCGAGTCACCGTGCCATGCGCTGCCTCCGCCTCCACCGTGCGCCCATCGGGAGTCATCAGCACCGAGGTCATCAGCCCCAAGGAGCCGAACCCCTGCGCCACCGTGTCAGACTGCACATCTCCGTCGTAATTCTTGCACGCCCACACGTAGCCTCCCTCCCACTTCAAAGCACAGGCCACCATGTCATCAATGAGACGGTGCTCGTAGGTCAGGCCGGCTGCCTGGAAGTCGGCGGCAAACTCGGCGTCGAAAACCTCCGCGAACAGGTCTTTGAACCGACCGTCATAGGCCTTGAGAATGGTGTTCTTCGTCGACAGGTAGACCGGGTAATGCCTGGCCAGCCCGTAACGAAAACTGGCGCGGGCAAAGTCGCGGATCGACTCGTCGTAGTTGTACATCCCCATCGCTACCCCAGCGCCGTCGAAGTGGGCCACGTGGTGCTGGATCGGCTCGCTGCCATCCTCGGGGGTGAAGGTGACAGTCAGGCTGCCCGGCCCCGGCACGCGAAAGTCGGTGGCCTTGTACTGATCACCATGCGCGTGACGACCGATGACTACCGGCTTGGTCCAGCTCGGCACCAGCCGGGGGACGTTGGAGATGATGATGGGCTCGCGGAAAATCACCCCCCCAAGGATGTTGCGGATCGTGCCGTTGGGAGATTTCCACATCTGTTTCAGCCCAAACTCGGCCACCCGGGCTTCGTCAGGAGTGATGGTGGCGCACTTGACCCCCACCCCGTGCTGCTTGATCGCGTTAGCCGCATCGATGGTGACCTGATCGTTGGTGGCGTCGCGGTTCTGAATGCTCAGGTCGTAGTAATGCAGATCCACGTCGAGATAGGGCAGGATCAGCCGCTCCTTGAGGAACTGCCAGATCACCCGGGTCATCTCGTCGCCATCCAGCTCCACCACAGGGTTGGCAACACGGATCTTGGTTGGCACAGCGACCTCCTAGGCGGTTTGGGCGGTTGCGGCCCAGCGTATCGACCAGCCTGACCCCTCAGCCGCCAGGGCTGGCCGAAAAAAGTTTCGAGTAATCGCGATCCTGCGACGATTTCTCGAAACTATTTTCAGCCGGGTGTCGCTGTGGGGGCTCTTTGTGCACTTAGAGAGGTATGCACTGGACTCAACAGGCTGAACAGCAAGCCGGACTCATCACTTACGGCCAACTACTGACCTGCGGTCAAACTGAATCGGTGGTACGCACCCTGGTCTCCAAGGGGATCTTGGTGCGGCGACGGAGGGGTCTCTACCACTGCGCCGGCGCCGAAACCACCCCCAGGACCCTCCTGTGGTTCGCCGTGCTTGCCACCGGCGGAGTAGTGCGCGGGCAGGCAGCAGCCTACGTTCACCGCCTGGACCACGACTTACCAACAGAAATTGGGGTGTACATACCGTTTGGGCCCTCGGGAGCCTGCGTCCCCGGGGTGGCGTGCGCCCGGCTCAACCTGGCCCCCAGCCAACACCAGATCGTGGAGGGACTGCCGGTCACCTCCCGCGTGGAAACGGTGTTGGACTGCATCGGCGAACTGCCGCTGAGCCAGGCGGTCACCCTCGCCGATCGCGCCCGCACCCAAGGGTGGATCCGCAGCCGTGATGTGCAGCGCCGCCTGCTCGAACAGCGACGCGGCAATCGGAGGCTGCGCCAAGCCTGGCAGGTGATCACTCTGGGTGGGGAATCCACCGCCGAGCGCATCCTGTTGCGGTTGCTGCGTGAGGCGGGTATCACCGGCTGGCAGGCGGGCTATCAGGTCCACATCGACGGGAGATTGGTGGCCAGAGTGGACTTCGCCTTCCCCGCCATTGGCCTGGCGATTGAGGTGGACGGATTCGCTTACCACAGCTCCCAGGGGCGCTTTCAGCACGACCGCTCCCGCCAGAATGCCCTCGTCTCCCTGGGGTGGAGGGTACTGCGCTTCACCTGGTACGACCTGCAGGAGCATCCCGACCAGGTGCTCGCCCAAGTGAGGTCGTTAGGGGAACAGCGAGGGGCACAGGCCTGAGCCGACCTCGGGGCGACCCGCACTGCAAGCGCCCCAGTCACCGACCTGAGCCACGGCGCAGGAATAGGAGTAACGCTCCGGCGCCGAGGACTAGGCCAGCGCCAATGCCGATCAGCCAGATCCACAGCGATGACTCGTTCTGCTCAGCGGCGGTCGGGTTGGTGGAGGTGGAGTTGCCCACCGTGGGCGCGACCTCAGTTGTTGGGGCTGTTCCGATCGGAGAGAACGGCGTTTCGCTCACTGGCGAGGTGGTACTTGCCCTCTGAGAGGCAGCACCGGTCGAAGCAGTGGGTGGAGCACTCGTCGGGCTGGCAGAGCTCGAGGCGCTGCGCGTTGCGGTGGTCGTCGTCTTGGTCGTGGCCGTCACGGTGGGCTGCGAGGAGGTGGGCATCACCACGATGATGTTGCCGTTCTTATCAGTGGTGACTGTAGGAGTGGGAGCCGGAGCGGACAGACTGCCCGCTACCGCAGGGTGGGGTGGCCGGGCCGCGAACGCCGGAGCAACCACCGCTGCCATGATGGACACCGCCACCAGCGGTGCCGCTACGACAGAAACCAGTGTCACGTCAGTCGTCCCTCCGCCAGGTGAGCACAACACCTCACCGTAAACACCTGCCCCTCCTCTGGCGCCCTTTTTGCTGAACCTTGACAGCATGGCCAAGCGGCTCCGGCACCACAGGCCAGGGGTGGTCGCATTGACCCGGGTGGAGAGGCCTCTCTCACCCGGGTCAATGCGACCACCCCGCTGGCTTGCACCCCCGGCACGAACGGGCTGGGGAAACCGGTAGATCCTCGCCGTTACATGCTCTGCACGTCGGCTTGCTTGGCGCGCACGGCCTCGGCGGCGGTGTGCAGGGCGGCCTTCTCCGACTCGCTCAGCGCAGTCTCCACGACCCGCAGCACCCCTTGGCGCCCGAGCACGGCCTCCACACCCAGGTACACCCCGGAGATGCCGTACTGGCCCTCAACCCAGGCGCACACCGGCATGGTGACTCCGGAGTCCTCGTGGATCGCCCGGGCCATGCGGGCCGCCGCAGCAGAGGGGGCGTAGTAGGCCGAGCCGGTGCCCAGCAGCTTGACGATTTCGGCACCTCCGTCGCGGGTGCGCTGCACCAGGGCCTCAATCTGGTCGGCGGAGAGCACCTCGCCCAGCGGCTTGCCCTCCACGGTGCACTGGGAGGGGACCGGCACCATCGTGTCACCGTGGGAGCCCAAGGTCAGGGTCTTCACGGCACCAACCGGCACCCCGGCGGCCTCAGCCACGAAGTGAGTGAAACGAGCGGTGTCCAGCATCCCGGCCTGGCCCAACACGCGCTGATGGGGGAAGCCAGAGGCCAGTTGCGCCAGGGCGGTCATCTCATCCAGCGGGTTACTCACCACGACGATCACTGCCTCAGGGGCGTGCTTGGCCACATTCTCCGCCACCCCGCGTACGATCTTGGCGTTGGTCTCCAGCAGGTCCATACGGCTCATGCCAGGCTTGCGCGGAAGGCCAGCGGTGATCACCACGATCTCGCTGCCGGCAATCGCCTCATACCCCGAACCATCCGCACCGGTGGTGGCGCCGATCACCTCGGTCTCAAAACCCTCCACGGGCCGGGATTGGTTCATGTCCAGGGCAATGCCCGCCGGACGCCCCTCAATGATGTCGGTGAGCACCACCTGCTCGAAAATGTCGTATTCGGCCAGCCGCATGGCGGTGGTGGAGCCATAAAACCCTGCGCCGATCACCGCAACTTTGCCTTGACGTGCCATGGGAGTGACTGCCTTTCTGCTCGGAGCCCGACCGCCCCAGCGGCGGCACAGGCAGGAGGGCCATCTGCCGCCTCAACCCTACGCGCCGCTGCCAGTGGCGCGCTCCAGCAGTGCACGTAGTTGCCCCGCTAGCGGGTCGGCGGCGGCGATCACCACCGCCTGCGTTTGGCTGGCCGGGTCCGGGCCAGGGATCTCGTCGTAGGTAGCTCCCGCCTCGGTGGCGATGAGACGGCCTGCCGCGATATCCCAGGAGCACACTCCCCGCTCGTAGTAAGCGCTGTAGATCCCACTGGCCACGCCGCACAGGTCCAACGCCGCCGAGCCGCTGCGACGCAGGTCGCGCACCTGGGGCAGCACAGTGGTTAGCACCTGCGCCTGTTCGGCGCGGTGAGGCGCCGAGTAGGAGAACCCCGTTGCCACCAAAGCGGTTTCTAGCTGCGGAGGTTGACCCAGCCGCAGGGGGCCAGAGCTGCCTTCGGCGGTGGTCAGGGTGGCACCCAGGCCCTGCGCAGCCTGCCAGGTCTGGCCGGTCAAGGGGTTGTACACGCATCCGGCCACCGGTTGCCACTGCCCCGCCCGGCGCGGATCTCCACGCACCACTGCCACGCTGACCGCACAGTGGGCAATGCCATGGACGAAGTTCACCGTTCCATCGATGGGATCAATCACCCAGGTCAGACCTGAGCTGCCTGGGGAGTCGACTGTCTCCTCGCTGCACAACCCATCCTGTGGGCGGGCCTGCGTTAGCAGCCGCCGCGCCTGCTGTTCGGTGGCCACATCCACCTCGGTGACGATGTCGACCAGGGTGGATTTGGTGGTGATTGTCGTGGGTCGGCCAAACTCCCGAGCCACTATGCGGCCACATTCTTGCGCCACCTCGACGGCGAGGTCGCGCAGCGCAGCGGGGTCACTGGTGGGCATGGGCAAGCTCCCTGGTGAGGTTTGCCTTCAGGCTACCCCTAGCCTTTGATGAGCGCCCCGGCCATGAGGGCTAACAGCGCAGCCAGGATTTTGTGTCCTAGGTGGTGACGTTCGCGCAAAAGCCACGCGCTCAGGAGGACCCCTCCAACAACCTGCCCCGTCATGATCGCCAGGACCACCCCTTGGTGGGCAGCGTGACGTAGGGCAAGGTATTGGAAGAACTGATATCCCAGCGAGGTGGCAACACAGAGTGGAAGAGGCCAGAGGGTAGTTAAAGGTAGACGACGCGCTGCTGTTAATTCCCGGTAGACCTGACGCGGCAAGAGGAGCGCAGGGATCAGCGTCATTCCTACAAAGAGCGCCAGAATAACCGTAGGGGCAGGCAGGCGTCTGGACAGCATCGCTGTCATGACATTCGCGGCTGAAAAGATTGCGGCTGAAGCAATGACGATCCAGATTTCTTTTTTCATCTCCAGGGTGCGCCCTACACGTTGAGAGACTGCTATCGCCACCATCATGACGACAACCCCTACGCCTTGCATGAGAGAAAAACTCTCATGCAGCACCAAGAACGAAAAGACCACATTCCAGATGAGTATGCTAGAAAACCCCATTTGAGTAGAGGCCACAGTGAGACCCTTTTGAGCGATAAAATAGACAAGATTCCCTACGCCATTACTCAAGAATATAATGAAAAGAAGTATCCACTCTATCGTGGAGTGAGGTATTGAAATACCACCTCCTAAGGCACATGCCACTAACACCACCAGCATTCCAACGGCGCCAAATAAGACCGTTTGTGCTGACGGAGACACCGGGACACGTGAGCTGAATACTTTGCTAGCCACCCCGTACGCGCTTCGTGACCCCACAGCAATCATCGTGAACAGTAGCCAACTCATACGGGCTGTGCCTGGTTCCAGAGGGCTTTAAAAAGAATCCCCATCAGCGTGGCCAGCATAGGATCGTCAATAATGACTCCTAGGTAGCTACCAGCCTCCTGGGTATAAAATCCGAAGCGCTTGCCAAAGATGCTGACCAGGGCATCTAATGACTGGTCCATGGAGACCACTCTGACTTCTTTCAAGAGTTGCGTCGATGTGGTATCAAAATGTGTATCTCGGTCACGTGCATCTGTTAAGACGTGTATCGGCAACTTTTTAGCTACCCGTCGGGTGATAAAGTCCTGGGTGTAGGCAAAATAATCAGCTGGGGAAGCGAAAAACTGCAGGACAAAACTGTGTTGCCCGAACTCCATAATAGGGCCATTGGGGTGGCGGAGACGTTCTTCATTCCATGAGGTCCAACCATCTAAGCCTTCGTAGACCGTAATACGTTTTTCTTTATAGACCGTATGCTGCCGATCGCGCAATTCGTGCAAGATCTGCGTCATATCTTCACAGGCCTGACGGAGAGACTCCCGACGCTGGTTGAAATATCCCAACACGTCCTGCTCAGACACAGCCACGAATTGCTGATTGCGTAGAGCACCCACGGACTCCACAAACCCCTGATCTTTCAAGCTGTTCAGGGCTCGATAGACAGACATTTTCTCCAGCCGCAGCCCTGCTTGAATCTGGGGAGCAAAGCAGCGGGGGTTGCGCAACACGAACAGAAAAATCTCCGCTTCGCTCTGAGATAACCCCAGGTGAGCTAACGCCTCTACGTGATCCATATCACCATAGTAACACTAGTTCGTACTTGTGTTACCAGTCTCTACCGCACCGGGGGGACCCAGAAGTTGAGCCATACCAAGGCAATCCCTAGCGCACCGGAGGTCACCACATCAACAAAGCGCCCCCGGATAGCCAGCCATCCAGCACGACGGTTAGGCAAGACGGCACGCAAACCTGCATGCAGCAGCAACGCCACCCCCACAATGAACGTGCCTCGGCGGAAGTGATGGCTGGCCACTACCGCCACACCCACCAGTGCCACGGCGATCACCAACAGTTGCGGCCATTGACGGCAGGCGGAGGCCCACAAGCGCGAAACCACACTGGCCCCCTCGGGCACATAACCCGGGCGGGCGCGAGGATGATGAGGATGGGTCATGCCCGCACGTGACCCAGGTCCAGCGTGGTACTGGCCGCGTGTGCCATATCGGCCAACCCGGCTTGGCGCTGGGCAGCCTCAACCACATTGGCCAGCAGCATGGCTCGGGTCATCGGCCCTACTCCTCCGGGTACCGGCGCCACCCAACTGGCCACCTGCGCAACCTCCGGGGCTACGTCTCCCTGCAACCCGGCTTGGGTGCGCGTGATCCCCACGTCGAGCACCACAGCCTGCGTGCGCACCAGATCAGCAGTGATCAGCCCCGGCACTCCGGCGGCAGCGACGAGGATGTCGGCCCGCCGCAGGTGCTCGGCCAGGTCTTGAGTACCGGTGTGGCAGCAGGTCACCGTACAGTTCTCGTTACGTCGAGTCAGCAGCAAACTCAGCGGCCTGCCCACGGTCACCCCGCGCCCCACGATCACCACATGGGCTCCGGTTAGCTCGATGCCGAAATGCCGCAGCAGCACGACAATCCCGCGCGGAGTGCACGGCAGCGGCGCCGGCTCCCCCAACACCAACTTACCCAGGTTGACCGGATGCAACCCGTCTGCGTCTTTGGCCGGGTCCATCGCCTCCAGCGCCGCGCCGGAGTCCAACCCACGCGGCAGCGGCAACTGCACGATGTAGCCGGTGCAGGCCGGGTCGGCGTTGAGCTCAGCGATCACCTCCATCACCTGCGCTTGACTGGCGTTGGCGGGCAGATCCCGGCGGATGGAGGTGATGCCGACCTGCGCACAATCTCGGTGTTTGCCCGCCACGTAGGAGTGCGAGCCAGGGTCATCGCCAACCAGCACAGTTCCCAACCCCGCAGTGACTCCCACAGCGGCTAGCGCGCGCACCTGCTCAGCCAAGCGCTCGCGTACCAGCGCCGCCGTGGCTTTCCCATCCAATCGTTGAGCCGGTTCAGCCATGAGCGGTCCTCTCGCAGCAGAAAGCAGGGTCCTGCCTTGAGCCTAGCGGGCCGACCTCCTGGCATTGCGAAGCGCTGTTTGCGCCGCGAATGCCAACCCGATCGCAACCGAAATCTCCAGGGGAGTCGTTGCTTGCACTGCTGGCGTGCGCACTCTTGAGACACCTCAGACAAACGCCGAGTCTGCACCCACGGCAAGTCCCCGGGGATATGGCCATGGGGCTAGCGCTGACGATCCGGGGTGAAACTTCAGGGGGTTAAGGGGGTCGGACCCTCCTGCGGTGGACGATGGACCGGTGGTTTACTCCTCAAGCTAGAGCGCGTGGGATCCGCTCTGCGGAATGGATCGCCCCCGTGCATTCTCATTGAGACCTCGCGAAAAACACGCCGAAGTTCAGCGTGTTTTGTGCGTAACCGTAATGAACTATCTGGAAAAACAGACTGTAATACCGGATCTCCCAAAAGGGCCTTGGAAAATCTCATAAGTTCACTTACATATTCTTGGTCAAGTTCTCCAGAGGAGCGGCTAGGCCCTAAATAGGCATCGAGTAATCTTACGGTAATATCCGCCACATAATGCGCTTCATGGACATGCAGGACATGATCAGCATTTAATCTCGGCGCAATGACGAGATCCACTGTTGACTTCAGAAGCGAAACGATATGATGTTTATCCCCTTTCGCACCCGCCAGCTCCGCCAAATGTCTGACGAGTTCGTAACGTAAGATAATTTCCAGTTGGTAACAGTCAAGGACAAGGGATTGAAAACTGCAGTAGGCGTTATCAACAGTGAGCCTGTAGGCTTCTTCGTATTCCTTCGCAAGCAGACAGGCCGCCATTAATTTATTGAAGTGAAACACCTTCACTTCATGTGTAGTAAAGCGATCTAACCATAAACAAAGGAAATAGATAAACCGGGCCCTTGCGAGGGAATTATGATACCCCAGTCTACCAGAGTTTTTTTCATATGTATCTAACTGATCAGAAATTTCTAGCAGTTCTAAGATCGTAGGTAAAATGTGGGGGTTAGGTATCCCTCCACGCTTGTCGAGATAAAAAACTATTCCTTGTTCTTCTGTTCCAAAAATTTCCTCTCTGACCACCCGTGATAATTGTTCATACCTCACCTCTAGGTCAGGCTTATCTTTCTCCACACTCAACTCCTTAGCCATGGCTGTTCTGTGGCAATCTACACAAGAAATCTCTGCCATGAACCCCAATTTTCAAGAAATCCGCTTTCCCTAGATTGGCGTCACAGCCTGGTCCTTCTCCAGATGTTGGAGTCAGCGTTACCAGCCAATCCCGCGTGTTCCCTCACGGTGCGCCTCAAGAGCGCAGGAAGCAACCACCATCTTCAGCCAGCAATAGTGGGCCGGTGAAGTCAAGCGAACGACTCGACCGCTGCCCAATGGTGGAGTTGGTGATGAAGTCTCAGTGGTTGCCCGAATCACCTCCAGCGTGTCATGGGTCAGACCGCACTGGCTAGAGACGACGACTCAACAGAATGTGGAAGTTCCCTTACCTTCAGTTGCCTATTCAGCAACTCAACCACCTGTTGCCCTCACAGGGTCGCAACAACTGCGGAGATTTTTCTGGTTAGCGTTGATTCGTGACCAGCCCTGCTAGAGTAAGATCAATTTGATAACAAGCTAGGAGTCGAATGTGGGAACAATGCCCATGCTGCGGGACCCTGAAGTACTCGGATTCATTGAAAGTGTTTGGAACTCTCTCCGCCCTATTGAAAACAGTTCTGCGCAAAGAAATCAAGACGCTTTAAGATGGTCTCAAGTCCTCAAGGACTCCTTGCAATCTGGAACTGCGACAATAAAAGTGCAGTACACGGAGGCAAAAGTAAAAAATAAGGGGTTAGTTCCTGTCTTAGTAGTAAAACTTTTTCCTGCCAACGAGCGTCAGGAAAGATCTGGGATTGAATTGCGCTTACCATTTCATTCTGTTCCTTCCCCGAGTATCGCACTTAAATACATAGATGACAACCACCTTCCTGTAATAGGAGTCAATGCAGGCACAATTGCTCAGCTCGTGGAGGTTTTTTCTAGGTTCATCCCTGAGGATCTGCGCATTCACCCCAGCCCTCTACAGAGAACCTTTGGTCCCTCCTTACCCCTCAAGGGCATCAGTACAACGCATGAATTTACAGGTAACGCTTTTCTTCTCTCTGCCCCCGAGGTGGGGGTCCTGACTGCAATGATTGATGATGGCGTAAAGGCAAAGCTCAGAGAAAGCAGTTTTTTTATAGATCTGTTTGCTGATATGAGAAATCTAAGAAAAATTTCCTTCCTGTGGGTCACGGGGTTTGAGGTAAAACCTGGCTGGGTGATAGATGAGGGAATACAAGTAAGGTTTGCCTCTAAGCATCGAGGCCCTGAGGGAACCCGAAGAGATCAAACCCTTGTCATGACGCTGCCCTGCCTCACAGGCAGCGAAGGAGAGAAGGTCAATGTTCTGCTCAGCATGAGAGTAGAAAATGAGCTCTTCGCGCAGACTATCCACCTGCCCCAATCAATCATCTCCGCAATGTTTTCCCTGGCTGAACGCGTAGGAGCTACACGTGAACAGGCCTCCAACAAGCCTGTCGAATGGTCGCTACCACAGCCATCTGCCGATCCTCCTGCGCAGCCTCGACGCCCACCGGGTCAGGGCCACCCATCAGCGGCGACGGCTTCAAGGCGTCACCTTTAACCCTCCCGAGCCACCAACTCTGCGATCTGCGCGGTATTCAGGGCTGCACCCTTGCGCAGGTTGTCCCCGCACAGGAACAGATCCAGGGCGTTGGGGTTGTCTAACGCCTGACGCACCCGGCCGACATAGGTGGGGTCGGTGCCCACCACATCGGCAGGGGTGGGAAATTGACCAGCACCAGGATCGTCGATCACGACTACACCCGGGGCTTCGCGCAACACCTGCCAAGCCTGCTGCTGGGTGACTGGCTGGGAGAACACTGCGTGGACGGCCAGGCAGTGGGTGGTGATGACCGGCACACGTACGCACGTGGCACTGACTCGAAGGTCAGGCAGGCCGAGGATTTTGCGCGACTCGTTGCGCACCTTGAGCTCCTCGGAGGTCCAACCCGCCTCCTTCCAGGAGCCAGCCACTGGGATCACGTTCAGCGCTAATGGGGCGGGGAACGGGCCCAGCCCGTCGGGGCCGATGGCAGCGCGCACATCACCGGCACGTTGCCCCAACTCCCGCTGCCCTGCCACGGTCGCCAGCTGGTCGTGCAGAGCCTGGATCCCCGGTTGTCCGGCTCCCGATGCGGCCTGGTAGGAGGCCACCACCAGCTCCTGCAGGCCGAAGTTGCGATGCAGCGCACCCAAGGCAACGATCATCGACAGGGTGGTGCAATTGGGGTTGCTGATGATCCCTTTCGGGCGAATCCGGGCGGCCTGCGGGTTGACCTCCGGCACCACCAAAGGCACCTCGGGGTCCATGCGAAACGCCCCGGAGTTATCCACCGCCACCGCCCCTCGGGCGGCAGCCACGGGTGCCCACTGAGCGGAGATCTCGTCAGGCACGTCGAACATCGCCACATCCACGCCGTCGAACACCTCAGGAGCCAACGCCTGCACCTGCACCTGCTCACCGCGCACCGACAGCAAACGGCCAGCAGAGCGCGCCGAGGCAATTAGGCGGATCTCCCCCCAAAGGTCTTCGCGCTGGGTGAGAAGCTCCAGCATGACCGTGCCGACTGCACCGGTCGCACCCACAACCGCCAACGTTGGCTTGCTCATCGTCCCGTCCCTCCATACACCGTGGCCTGCTCGTCAGCCGAATCCAACCCAAACGCAGTGTGCACTGCCGCTACCGCCTGGGGCAGGTCGGTTTCGCGGCACACCACCGAAATGCGAATCTCCGACGTGGAGATCATCTCTACGTTGACACCGGCTCCTGCCAACGCCTGGAAGAAGCGGGCAGAGACTCCCGGAGCGTGGCGCATCCCCGCGCCGATCAAGCTGAGCTTGCCGATCGTGTCGTCAAACTGTAGCGAGTCGAACCCGACCGCCTCGCGGATGCCATTCAAGACAGTCATCACCGACGCTGCCTCATCCTTGGGTAGCGTGAAGGAGATATCCGTGGCTCCGGTCGTGGCCACGTTCTGCACGATCATGTCAATATTGGCACCCACATCAGCCAACGCCTGGAAGATCTGGGCCGCACAGCCGGGCCGATCGGGCACTGCGACCACGGTGACCTTGGCCTGACTGCGATCATGCGCCACACCGGAGATGATCGCCTGCTCCACTTCACCTTCCCCTTTCACCATCAGGCTGTGCGAGCCCTGCTCCGCCTGGCTGCCTCTGGCGGTCGGACCCACCCAGGTGCCCTCCTTAGTGGAGAAGGACGACCGCACATGGATCGCAATGCCGTAGCGGCGGGCGTACTCCACACAGCGCAGATGCAACACCTTGGCCCCAGAAGCAGCCAGCTCCAGCATCTCCTCATAGCTGATGTGGTCGAGTTTGTGGGCGCTGGGTACCATCCGCGGATCGGCGCTGTACACCCCGTCGACATCGGTGTAGATCTCGCACACGCTGGCGTGCAGGGCTGCTGCCAGCGCCACCGCCGTGGTGTCGCTTCCGCCTCGCCCCAGGGTGGTGATGTCCTTGGTGTCCTGTGAGACCCCTTGAAAACCGGCAACAATTGCAATGTCACCAGCCTCGATGGCCGTCTGAATGCGCCCGGGGGTCACGTCGATGATGCGGGCCTTGCCATGGCTGGAGTCGGTGATCATTCCGGCCTGGCTGCCGGTGAAGGAGCGCGCCTGCTCCCCCAGGTTGGCAATCGCCATCGCCAGCAGAGCCATGGAGATCCGCTCGCCGGCAGTCAACAGCATGTCCAGCTCGCGTCCAGGGGGCAACGGGCTGACCTGCTGGGCCAAATCGATCAGCTCATCGGTGGTGTCACCCATAGCGGAGACCACCACCACCACATCGTCACCTGCCCGTTTGGTTGCCACTATCCGCTGGGCTACGCGCTTGATCCCCTCAGCGTCAGCCACCGAGGAGCCACCGTACTTTTGCACAATCAGAGCCATGCGTGTCCCACCTTCCCACCACTGTGAGGTTCGCGTCAGCGCCAGCCTACGTGGGTCAGGTGAGGCGGGTGGCGGGTGGTCTGGAGTTGGTCTGGTCGAAAGCCATGGCCTGTCCTTGGCCCAATGACGCAACGCACCTGGTGTCAACAGTGCTGCTCAGCAAACCAACGACCCCGCCT
>JBDIAW010000029.1:0-29314 GCA_039812585.1 Actinomycetota bacterium
GCCAACAGCCCAGCCCCGCAGGCCAAGCTCAGGTATCGGGCCGCCACGGACACACCTGCAGCAGGGTGCTGCGCACCCGCTGCGGGTGACTCATCGAGCGGGGAGGAAGCCGACATCAACGCAAGGTCGTGATGCAACTGCTCCAACGAGGGTGGGGCAGGCAAGAGTTGCTCATCGGGGTCCTCCAGGGTGAAAGTCCAACCTGGCTGGATGAGGTCAGGGTCGCTCAACGTTGCCCCATCTGGCTGGCGAACTGCCTCATTGGCCTGCACGATCTGCGGGTAGCGCCGACCATCGCCCAAATGTTCCTGGGCCAAACCCCACAAGGTGTCCCCAGGTTTGACGGTCACCGTAGCGGTGGGGCTGGGAGGCGCCTCTGCGTGAGGGAGGCTGCTTGAGGGCATCACCTGCCGATGCTGAGGGTTTTCAGCTACTCCTTGCGGGAGGACCTCTGGCATCACGGGGGGCATCACCAGCACCGCACCGACTTTGATGGTGCCCTCCCCATCCACCTGGGTGGGATTGAGATCAGCGATTTCGTGATAACGCTGACCATCGCCCAGATAGTTCTGTGCGATGGACCACAACGAGTCAAAGCGTTTGACCGTGTAGCGCGCTACACCCTGCTCGTCCACAGTCAAAGCCCCGCCAGGCCCGATGGGAGCCGTGGTGGAGGCACGCTGGTCGGCATGCTCCACCACGGTGGGCCACGCGCCGGTACTCTGGCTGGCCTGTGCTTGCTCGACGGTCTGGCTGCGACTCGTGACAGCAGCGATCAGACCAGACTCCAGCGGTGCACTGGAGGGCAGGGCTGTCTGCTCAAGGCCCGAGCGGTTACTGACCCCATCAAGCAACGCTTGCGAAGCGTGCCGTGCTAGCGGTTGAGCCATGCCCAGACCTTGGTCCAAGGTGACCGCTGCCTGAGCTGCTGTGGAGTGCGCCAGGTTGGCCGCAAACAACACCGCCACCCCCATGACCAAGCCGGCTGCAGGGCGTTGGAACGGCGAGAAGCCGCGCACCTGGTGAGCCTGGCGGCCGCGTAGCACAGCCCAGGCCTCCTGCACAGTGGCCAGGGCAAACAGGGCCCAGCACAGCCACACCCCGGCGGACAGCACGACGAACAGCACAGTCCCGTTGTCACGGGTGGTCATCGACTGCCACACCTCATGCAGGGTGGGCAGCGCTGTGGGGAAAGCGTCCACCGCAACCAGCAACACGGGCACGCCAACCAGCAACGCCAGCAGCACCAGCAGGCTGCCCAGACCTCGGGCTAGGCGCACGCTCGCCCTGGGCGAGTGTGGGGTCCCTAAGGAGGGTGGGGATGTGGGGGTCATGGGGTGCCTCCCGCCTGTTCTGGGTTGGCGTCGTGGATGGTGGGCTTGCTGGTGGGCTTGCTGGTGGGCTTGCTGGTCGTGGAGGTGCTGGTCGGGGACTGACCCGAGGTGGGTGGGGGCTTGGGTGACGCGGGAGGTTTGGTTGGCGGTATTTGAGTCGGCGCGGGCACGGTGGGCGCAGGGGTTGCGGCCCCACCGTCACCCTCGGAGAGGGGGGCCTGGCTGACCCCACTGTGCAAGTGGGCCTCACGCACCGCAGTGCGGGTATAGGACTTGCCGAGCAGGCTGGTCCGAGTCACACTCACGCGAACTTCGATGGTGAGGGGACCGGTTTGACTCACGGTGGCGCTGGCTTGCTGGCCAGAGATCTGCTCTACCTGTGCAAGGTAAAACTCCACAGCCAGGCGGGCTTGGGCCAACGGCACATCGACGGGAGAGGGTGTGGGACGGCCCATCAACTGCACCGAAAGTCTGGCACTGGCCGTGGTGGAGCCGGAGCCTGGGTGGTCAGTGCCAGTGGACTGGGCGATCAGGCTAGAGCTGGCGGCACGAGCAGCCTCCGCAGCCAGCGTGTCAGCCTGAGTTTGGGCGGTGATCACGGCCCCGGCTTCGATGATCAAGCCCACCAGTGCACCGACGACCACGCACAAAGTGGCCACCAGGATGGCGACTTCACCTCGGTCGTCACTGTCGCGGGGCCTGGGGCTGAAGTGGGGTAGGTGGCACAGTCTCATGAGCCTGCCCCCAGCGTGGAATTGGTCGTACCCGACAGGCTGCGGAAAGGGTCTATGGGGCTGACGGCTACATCGGTCAGAGTGCGGGAGCCGCGCAGCAGGGGAATCCCTAGGTCGGCAAAAGGCACCGAACAGCTCACCCGCACCACCACCAAACCGGCAGAACCATCACCATTCCAGCCCTGGCGGTACTCAGTGCTCACGTGTGGTTGTGGGGAGCACGTCAAAGCTTTGGCCGACAACTCTTGCAGGGCCTTGTCAGTGGCCAGGGCTTCTGCTGTGCTGACATCACGGGCAAGGGAGGCCTGCCGGGCCGAGGCACTGGCCACGCCACTGATGCGATGCTGAGCATCTGCCACCCGAAAGCCACTAGCCATCAAAGCGAGCAGCATGACGCAGGGCAACGCCAGCACGGCTAGCTCCACACTGGCTGAACCGCGTTGGCTCTCGCATTGCCGCCTCGCCCACCAGACCCTCATGGCTGGTGGTCCTTGGTGAAGCGCTCCCGAGGTCGGCTGGCTTGGGCGTACACCCGCAGCTGATGGCCTAACAGAGGCATCACCAGGGGAATCGTCGCAGTCACCACCACCTGCACCTGAGTCGCGTCCGACCCGCTGGTATCCACCTGCAGGTCGTTTAGGGTGTTACCTCCCACCCGCTGGGCGTACTCCAGTGCCGCGTCGTGAGCCTGATTGTCAGCAGCTCCCTCCACACTGCCCTCGCGGGCTCCCACCCGTGCCGCCTCCTGCGCAGCTTGGCGGCCCACGTACCACAGGCCAAACTGCGGGCCAGAAAGAATGAGCATGAGGATCAGCGGGACGAGCACAGCAAACTCCACCGTCGAGGAGCCCCGATCGGTGGGGTGGCAGCGGGTTGGTCGGGTCATGACGTTTACGGCTGCTTCCCGATTTCCTCGGTTTTTTTGCTGATGTACGCCTTGACCGCGATCGTCACAAAACCTGCAATAGCAATGGCCGCCAAAATCATGATGGCCTTCTCTGTGGAGTCAGAGCCGCGGTCGTTACGTGCCTTATCGTCCTGAGCCATCAACCAGGCTTGAGTTGCGCAGGCGAGGACCTGGGCGGTGACCACGGCCCGCATGGCGTGGGCAGCAGCTAAGCGCAGGGGCGTGAGTGCTCTAGTCATGAGCATCCCTTTCTGTTCATCATCATCGTTACGTGATCGGAGGGGGACATGCCAACAAAACTCAGTGCTGTGGAAAGGCTTCAAAGCCTCAACCACGGTTGTCCACAGACTGGCAACAAGTGTTCGATCCGGTCGGGTCATAGGCCTCACATCTCCCCGAACAGACGAAGGCCAAAGGGGATGAAGACGAACAGCAGCATCCCGATGGTGAGCAGGGCCACGGGCACCGACATACGTTCGCTGGCTTTATTCGCCTGCTCACGGGCGCGGGTCAGCTCGGCATGACGCAGCGATCGGCTTTCGGCTAGCAGCGTCTTATACACCGAGCCACCATCAGCGGCGACCTGGGCCATGGCACCGAGGTTGCGAAGCTCCTCCACCCCGAATAGGTCCCCCAGCTGACGCAGCGACTCCCACGGAGGTTGCCCCGCCAAAGCCGCACGGGCCAAGGCGGCCCGCACCTGCACAAACGGTTCGCTTCCCGAGACCTCTGCGGCGCAGTCCAGCGCCTCCTGGATGGAGCCTCGGGCTACGCGCTCCAACGCCACCAAGTCCAAGTAGCTGGCCAGAGCACTGCGGAACTGGGCCCTCACCGCCTCAGCGTCCTCGCGGACCTCCCCGATCGGCAGGCGCCACAACACCACTGCCAGCACCACCCCGGCGATGCCGGGCACCACCACCGGCACCGAGACCCGCATGAGCACAGCCACTGCGGTGAGCAGACTGGGAAACAGCAGACCAACCAGACCCAACGTGAAACAGCGGGCGGCTAGGTCCTCTCGCGACCAGCCGACCAACCGCAGATCCTCAGGCGCGACAGTCACCCAGCGTTGCAAGAAGTGGCGTAGGGCTTGAGGCATCCAGCGGCGGCGGGCTCGAGCCGGTTCAAGACACGCTGGCGCTGGGGTGGCCGACAACTGTGCCAAGGCATCGTTTAACGCCGGCGGAGCCGGGTACAACGATTTGACGGCCACGACCAGGCCTAACGCCAGCAATAGGCCAGCAGCGGCCAGCAAGTTGGTTGTGCTCATCGCAACACCTGCTTGCCAGCCAATGCCTGCGGGGAGGGATCGGTGAGCAAACGGGGAGGAATCACCGGTTGACAGAGGTGACGAATCCAACGCAAGGCGATGCCAAAGACCAGCACCACCAGCACCATGCAGACTTGCCCCACAGTGGTGGAGTAGGGCTGCAAAAAGTCGCGGCTAAACAGCAGCATCACCACGATGAGGCTGAGGGTGAGCAACACAATCATGCGAGCGTTGGCGCGAGGCTTGGCACGCTCAGCCTCAATCTCGCGCACCATACGCACCCGTTCGTCCAAATCAGTGGCTACCCCGGTTAACACCTCCGGCAAACCACGGCCACCATGACGGGTGCGCAGGATCAGCGCAGCCGCCACCCGCTCCGCCGAGACATCGTCAACCTCCACGGCAAAGCGACGCAGAGCCAGCTCGGTGCCCAGGATGTCCATGCGCGACGCTAACGCCTGCACCTGAGGCGCGATAGCCGCCGGAGCACTGATGGCGCTGCGACGTAAAGCCATATCCAAGGAGCCAGCCGCGCCCGAGGCTAGGAGGTCCGCCAGGCGGCGGGTCCAACTGGCCACCGCCTCGGCTTTAGCCATCACCTCCTGGGACTGCTTGCCCCCACCGACCACCTGCGGCACAAACCACACACCCAGCCCGATACCCACAGCCGCTACCGGCCAGCGGGTCAACAGCAACGTCAACACCCCAGCCGCCGCCCCTCCCACCACCAGCAACGGGCTGTGGTGGGGGCGGCGGCGTAGGGAGCGGGGACGGCGCACCGAGGGCAGACGCCGTCCGGTCACTGCAGCCATCACCCCTACCAAACCCAGCGCCACTACCACCCCAGCCAGGGCGGCCAGCACGATCAGCGGAGTCATCCCACACGCTCCCGCCTGGCATTGGCCACCTCGCCGACCGGCAGTGCTGGGCTTGCGCCCCAATCGGAGAACTCCGGGCGTAGCCACGCGTGGTCGAAGCCCGCACGCTCCAGCCGAGTGGCCAACTCGGGGCTGAGCGACCCCGGCACGCCCACACACCGGCCATCCGCACGGGGAGTGAAGATAGGGGTGGCGCTGGGATCGCCGGAGTCACCCACCGGACCCAGCTCGATCACCTCGGTGACAAATCGCTGGTTGTCCTGGTCGCGGGCCAGATGCACCACCAGGTCCAGTGTCGACAGCGAGCGCATCACCAGCTCCGCGCTCGGGGCCGGAGTGGCCTTCTGCGCGTTGATCAACACACGCTCGAAGACTCCCCGGGCGCTGGGAGCGTGCAGGGTACACATCGCTCCGGCGATCCCGTTGGTGACCGCGTCGAGCAGGTGAATGACGTAGGCCCCACGCACCTCACCTACGACCAGTCGGGTGGGGCTGTCACGCAACGCCTGGTTGAGGCCGTCACCCATGGTGAAGGCACCCACCCCATCGGCGTTGGGCATGCGCTGCTCGTAAGACTTGACCACGGCGTGGCGTCCCAGCAGGTGAATACCTAGTTCACGCTCGTCCTCCACGGTGACAATGACGTTGTTCCAGGGCACCTCGTTGACCAGGGCGCGCAACAGCGTGGTTTTGCCCACACCTGGCGAGCCGGTGATGCAGATGGAAGCCCCGGCCACCACAGCAGCGCGAAGGAAGGCCAGCAACGCAGTGTCTACTGCCCCCAGAGTGTGCAGGTGGTCCAGGGTGACATCAACGTGATGATGCACCCGGATGCACCCCATGGGACGCTGCACCACGTCCATCTCAGCAGCCAGGCGGGCACCCAGAGCTCCCACCCCGCGCAGACGCACATTGAGGATCGGGTTGGCGGTGGAGAACTCCCGGCTGGTCTGCCCATCGCCGTAGCGGGCTCCAATGGCCTGCAACATGTGCACCAGTGAGGTGTCGTCCTGGGCGATGGGCGGGCCTTGGACGTACTGGCCGTTGGTCAGGCGCAGCATGGTGGGCTTGGTGCCTTCGAAGTGAATGTCCTCTACATCGGTGCGGGCCAGCAGCGGCGCCAGACGTCCCAGCCCCTCCAACTCAGCCAACACCGCCGCCACCATGGCATCCTCTAACTCCACCCCAGGAGCCTGCTGGCCTTGGCGCACTTGCTGCTGAATCCACTGCTCCAACTCGTCGTAGACCAAGCTGCGTTGCAGTTCTCGACGGGCCGGTGCAGCCAACTCCCGGTAGTTCTTCTCTTCACGCGAGAGCCGCTCGGCCACGATGGCTCGGATAGCGGTGACCACGGCGTAGTCCAACTCGGGAGGCTGGTTGACCAGGCCCGAGGAGGGCACAGCGGGGGTCGGCTCGACCCGCTGCCCACTGCGCGGGGGGTCGGTGAGGCGAAGGTGGCTCCACGGAGCTGAGGTGGTCATCGCGGTGCGCCGTCGGTCGAGAGGGCCACCAGTTGCCCGGCCAACTCCCCGGCGCTGCGTAACAGTCGCGACTTGCCCAACGCACGCACGCCAGCGGTCAACCCGTCGGACAGGGCCGCCGCTGCGCCCGGATCGCCGGGCAGGTGCCCGGCTAAGGGCAGGGACAGACTGGAAGCCACCTCCGGGGGCGAGTAGGGCCCTTCCCCCACGACCAGCACGGCGACCCGGGTGAGTTCCCCGAACTCCTGCCCCAGCAGTTCGGTAGCGACCCGGGCACCGTGGACGCTACGGATCGTGGGTCGCACCGTGAGCAGCACCCGGTCAGCGGCACGCAACACCAGCCAAGGGGAGTGCACCCCCAGCCGTCCCACATCGACCAGCACATCCCGGCCAAACGTCGAAGGGACCTGCAGCAACGCGGTGGACAACCGTTGCCACCCTCCCGCCGCCAAAGAGGCGCCCTGCGTGGCGTTGTGCACTCCAGGCAGGAGCCACACTTGCCGAGGTCCTCCTGCCCCGGCGGTGGGCAACTCCACGGAGATGATGTGGCTGGCCAGCATGGCAGTGGCTTCGGCCAGGGGGCTACGACGGCTGGCGGTGGCCCAGGTGAGCACGCTTCGGTCGATAGCCACCCGACCTCCCAGGTAGCCCGGAGCCAAGTCCCCACCAGCAGGGTCACAGTCGGCCACAATTAACGGCCGGGGCCACTGCAACGCCAAAGCCCAGACTGCGGTGGACGCTCCTGGGGCGGCTTTACCTGAGGTGACAACGGTGAGCATCGGCTACCTCCCCTCGGCAAGTGCCGGCGCAGCCACCAGGATCATCGCCACGTGGTCTGCCAGGCCTGCTAACAGCTGCCCTTGGTCGACGGGCAGTTGCACCGTGACGAACAGCTCTTGGGTGTCAGGCTTGGGGGTGGAAGCATTGATCAAAAGCGCGGAGATGGGGCCGATTCCAGTTGCCTTGATCCCAGGCGTTAGCGGGGCGCCTACCTGGGCCGCAGTGGAGACAAACTGCACCGCTTGCCCATAGCTCAGCCTCACCTGCGGGTAAGCCCCAGGTTTGAGCTGCACACCGATCATGACTTGCCCGGAGGGGATTTGCACCAAGTCAGAGAGGTTGCCCCGCACCACAATTTGGCCAACGGCCAGCGCTGTGGTGGCGGTTTTGCCAATGACCTGCCCACGATCCGCCCAAGCAATCGCGGTCAGGCCCGGGCTGGACTGGACGGCCACCCCCACCAGGTCGTTCTCCGTAATCATCCGCCCGGCGTCCACCGGATGGGCCATTCCAACCACCAGGGATTTGGCAGTCAGCGCCCTACCCGCGACCAAACCCAGCAAGCCACCCATAAGCACGATCAACGCACTGACGACTAACAGTTTGCGACTGCTGCGTCGGGCTGGGGCCGCCGCTTGCACCACGGGAGCGGGGGGCACGGTGGGGCCGGGCAGGGGCGCGCCTTGTGGCGGCTGCCTCAGGCCATCGACATCGGGGGGAGCGGGGACACTGTCGCGTTGAGTGTGCATGGTCATGGAACGTGCGTTTCACTTTCTGAGTCGTTGAGGCAGCCTGTCCTTCTTGACTGACAACCCTTGCAACCTCTCTTGATCACCGGAGAAGATTCTTCCTCACCTTCAGCAAAAATGCGCTTACTTTGGGCAAACCCATCGAAAGGCCACGAGCTCACCCTGGCCACCCTAAGTACGTTGACCTCGCTTCCAGCGACACGTCAGGAAAAAAATCTTGAAAGTTTTTCGCGGGCACTCTGTTCAGGCCTGGGCCTGAGGGCGTCGGCAGAGATCAGAAGGGTTCACTTTCGAGGTGCGCCAAGGCCGGCTCGATCAGCAACCGCCGCCGCACCCAGCGGGTCGGCGCAAGCAGCACAGCACGAAGGTGGCCTTGCGCAAGGATTACACCTCTACAGGCCGAAGCGGCGCTAACCGGTCTTGGCGCGGCTACAGGACATGCACCACCGCCTCTACGACATCAGGGCGGGCAGGGTTCTCGTTTTTTTCGTTGCCAAGAGCTCCCACGCCTGGCTTTGCTTCGCCAAGAGCCTGGCTTACGGGGAGGTCAATCCTTCAGGCCGCAGCGGGGGTGAGGTCCTGCTCGCGGGGGCTGGAGGACGTGGTGATCGCCGTGGTGGGGCTGGCCGGAAGCGGAGCGGTGGGGCTTGCCGGCGTGGTCGGTGAGGAGGGCTGCGCCGGGGTGGTGGGGGTAGCCGGCAGCACCGGCTCCGGCAGTGGTGAGGTGGCAGAGGCAGGAGGTGTCCCCTCCCCCGGCGTGTCCGTGGTACTGGTACTGGGGCTGGGGCTAGGCAGAGGAGTCTGCGTCACCGGGGGTTGCACGCTCGGGGTCGTGGTGGGCGTCTGGGTTGGGGTGGGGCTGGGCGAAGGAGTCGTCGCCGGTGTTTCCGGACGCCATTCCCACCGAGCCCCCGGGCCAGCAGAGCCGGAGCTATAGCGCGGGTCGGTCAGCTTGTCACGGAACAGGGCCGTGACCTCCGGAGAGGAAGTGATGCGCCAGTCGTTGGTCACCGGCGTCTTCTCTCCATTGGGGATTGCCGTGACCGAGCGGTTGAACCAGGTGAACCCAATGACGTCAGGATTGGCGGGCAACCCTGCAAAAAACGAGGTGACCCAGTTCATCTTCTGCCCACCGGTTTCGGTGGCACCCACCTCCGCCAGCAGGATCTTCTTTCCCGGTGCTACGGCACGCAGCTGGGTCAATGTCTTGCCGTAGGTATTGGTGAAGCTGGCCTCATAACCGGGGTTGACCTTGCGGTAGTACCCGGAAAGGCCCACCCAGTCGACGTAGTCATCACCGGGGTAGAGCTGGTCCAACGGCTGGGCTTGGGGGAACCCGGTGACGTTGGGCGTCCACAACCAGATGGCGTTGAGGGCCCCTTCTTCGGCAAACAGGTCGTGCACGTGCCGCCACGCGGCAACAAACTCACCTGGCTTGTTGCCGTTAGTCTGCTCGCTCCAGGGGTACCAAAAACCGTTCATCTCATGGGCAAAGCGGATGGCTACCGGCAGGTTAACCTCGCGCAATTCCCGCGCCCATTGACGGATGTAGGCGTCGTAGTCGCCTTGCAGGATGTCGGAGAGCTGGTAGTCAGCATTCACCGCATTGTTGGAGCCCGGTCCCATGGGAGTCACGATGGGGCGCGGTTCCCAGGTGATCACCGGCAGCATGTCACGGCGCCAGGCGGCCTGCACCACATCGGCGCGGAAGCTCTGATCCCATCCGGCGAACCAGGTCACCGAACTGGGTCGGTGATCCACCGCAGAGGCCACCTGATCCAACTCCTTGAAGTTAAAAGGAGATTGCTCGGTGAACAACCCAAAATATGTCTGGGCAGGGTTGAGGATTTGTTCCCGTGGTGGGGCCGAGGGAGTAGGGAGCACGTAAGGCCACACAGCAGTGCTGGCAGGACGGTTGGGATCGTCGGGCAAGTTGCGGCAGGCGATCCCATCATCGTCGCGGGGGCCCGGGTTGCCATCCAGCCCATTGGGATCTGTAGGGTCGGCTGCGTAGTAGGCCTGTGCATCCTGCTGCCAGGTGAAGTCCCAGCAGTACTTGGCCTTGGGCTTGGCGCTGGTGCCATCGCCTCCGCCCGAGTGGTCACCCTTGCCCCTGGGGGCGTACTCGCTGGTGGGGTATTTGGAGTCGCCCTTGCCACCAGCCTGAGTCAGAGGGTTGGCCTGCGAGCCCGCCTTGGATTTCTCCGCCAACAGCATCAACCGGCGAGCTTGCTCTTGGGTAGCCACCTCTTGCGCGGCTTTGGCCTTGGCTTGAGCGGCGGTTACCGAATCCGTGTCGTGGTTGCCCAACGCCCGCTGCACCACTTTGGGCAGGGGGGCTTTCTCCAGCGCGTTGTCCAGGTTGCGCCGCAACGTCGGGGAGGCCCACACCACGGTGGAAGTGGCAGCCAGCGCCGCGACCAGCCCCACCCCTACCAGGCGGGTGCAGGTAGAGCCGGAGATGATGTGCGCGGGGCTGTCCTGGTGCTCCAGGTAGGGGGAGGCCTGCTCCTGCGGGTGGGAGTCAGGCTGCGGGGTGTGGTCGGGGTGGGGTGGCAATGCGTGGGTCACGATGGGTTTCCTCTAGTCCAGGGTGATCAACAACGGACGGGTGGGGGGTTAGCCGCGATAGATGATCTCCGCGATCAGAATGGCGAAGCCGATGAAGTAGGGGATGCCCGCCCAGGGGTTGGGGTTTCGCCAGGAGTGGGTCCGCGTGGGAGCGTGAGCCTGGGTCCGAGATGGGTCATCCACCGCAGGAGCCCCAACAGCCGGGGCCAGAGCGGCCACCTCGGGCCGCTCCAGTGTGGCCACGGCTCCCGGCTGGCCTGCAGGGCGGGCGGGGCTGCCTCCGGGTTGGCCAGTGAACTGCGCCCCAGCCTGATGCAGGTCAACCGTGTCCCCCGACTCCACATGCCGATCGATGATGTCGGTGGGAGCTGTGGGGGGCAGCTGCTCTAGCTCCTTCATGAGGTCGTCATCGCCTCCCCCGGCGTAGGCATCGGCCCGGGTGCCCCAACCAGCTACGTGGCCCATCCGGAAGAAACCGATCATGCGGATGGGCATGAGGAAGAACGTCGCGATGAGCACGAAGATCGGCATACGGATGATGTCGCTGGGCACCTCCTCCAGATGGCGCAGGTGGCGAATCGACATCGAAAGCCCGGTGGCGAGCAGGCTCAACACAATCACCCACACCGCACCCAAGCCCATGCCGTACTTCTCGATGAAGCCCATGTAGTAGTTGACTCCCGAGCCGTCCAGCGCCCGGCGCACGCCACCGATGATCGCCCCGATGAGCAGGAAGGGCAGGATGATGTCCACCAGGTAGAACAGGGCTAACACTGGGGTGTGGCGCAGCATGAAGGGCAGCATCCGTAGGGTGTTGTACTGCGATCCACGTGCCCAACGCAATTGCTGCTTGTAGAGCTTTTTCCACTTGGTGGGAGCATCGGTGTAGACCAATGAAGTTGACTGGTACACCGACTTGTAGCCCTGCTTGAGAGTCTCATTGGTCAGCGTGCGGTCGTCGGAGACTTCCAAGAACACGCCCAGGAAACGCCCGTGCATGAAGTGCGGCATGGCCTTTTCCACAATGTGCTTGCGAAAGGCGATCGTGCGCCCAGGCAGGCATCCCACGTAACCCAGCGCGGATTGGGCGGGCATGGAGTACTTGGCGCGGCTGTTCTCCAGCCAATCCGCCCAGCGCAGCAGGAAATGCCGGTTGGGATGAAGAATGCGCTGACGAGTGGTCACCCCACCCACCTTGGGGTCGGCGAAAGGCTTAACCAGCTCGGTCAGGGTGCCCCGGGTCCACACAGTGTCGGAGTCGACCAACACCAGGATCTGCCCGCTGGCCATCTGCGTGCCTACCCGCACCGCGTTGCGTTTACCGGCCACCGCCGTCCACGTCCAGCGCACACCCTGATCGGCAAAGTCATCACAGATGGTTTCTAACACCTGATTGCGTGGACCGTTAATGACCACAATGGTTTCGGTGGGCTGCTGCTGGCAAATACGCGCTAACACATCGCGAAACAGCCCGGGTGGCTCGTCCACCACTGGAATGATGACGCTGGTGGAAGTGTGGTACTCCCGCGTCCACGGGCGGTAGCGGCGAGAGAGTAGGGACTTCAACGCCCACATGGCCCAGACGATGGCGGAAAAAATGGCAAACAGGTAGAGGTGGCCGTGCTCGGCAAAGAAGTGCCGAAACTGCAACAGGGTGACGAACACTCAATCTCCTCAGGGGCACATGCGTAGCCAACGCCGAAACGTGTCTTGGTGAAGACTACGTGGACGGTGAGTGGATGATGATGACTTTTGGCAAGAGGCCAGGGTCGTCGGTCCCCCCGCGGTTGTGCCTTAATTTGCCAGGCTCCACGTAACCACATGCTTGCGTTGGGTAGCTAGACCGGGGCGCCGGTCTTTGACGAACCGTGACCGGTTCGATTCCCTACAGTCATGCAATTTATACACAGAGTAATAGTTTCCTCACCGCAGTCGTGACGAAACGGACAATGGAGACACGTCTGGACGCGTGGGGACACCGAGCCTTCCCGGCGATCTGTAGAGGCCAGCTGCAACTAATTTTCCCCAGCCGCTTAGCTGGGGTAACCTCGGGACAGCCACAACAGCACGGGCAGGTAGCTCAGTTGGTAGAGCATTCGCCTGAAAAGTGAAGGGTCGACGGATCGATGCCGTCCCTGCCCACCAGTTCCTCGCGGGCTGAGCCATTCGGTGCCCAGCCCAGGCTATTTTCCTGGGGCCGCTCACGTTTTGCTGCATAACCGGGCCCTGGCGTTTACTCTCGATAAAGGTTCGTGTTGTCCAGCTGTGTCTCCTTCTGTGCTTATGCGCTATGAAGCGGACATGCTTTCCGGCACGCACTTAACGATCGACAGCGAAAAAACACATTCCAAAGAATCGGCGAACCAACACATGGCGTTGGGTGAGGTTGTGGGCAGGCGAGGTCGAGTGGTCGGTTTATTGCAGGCACCAGCGTCAGCGCAGGTGTCCCCTCAGCGTCGCGTGGGCGGCCGCTACCGGTTGGGTAGCAACCTTGGTTCTGGCGGTATGGGCGAGGTGTGGAGCGCCTATGATGAGCTGCTCAACCGCCCCGTGGCCCTCAAAGGGCTCTACCTGCATCCTGAGTTCAGCGCAGCAGAACGTGAAAATCTGCGCAACCGCTCCCTCTCCGAGGCCCGAGCCGCCGCGCGCATCGCCTCACCGACCGCTGTAGCCGTCTATGACGTGCTGGAGGACAACCAACGCCCTTGGATCGTCATGGAGCTGGTCAACGCCCGCAGCCTGGCCGAGGTCATCCGCGCCGATGGTCCACTACCCCTGGAGTCAGTGGCTCGCGTCGCCCTCGCCATGCTGGAGGCCCTGGAGGCTGCCCACGCCGCCGGAGTAGTGCACCGAGATGTGAAGCCGGCCAACGTGCTGCTAGCCACCGATGGACGTATCACCCTGACAGACTTCGGAGTTGCCACCCTTGACGGAGACCCGGGCATGACCGCCACGGGCATGGTGATGGGCTCGCCGGCCTACATGGCTCCTGAGCGCGCCCAAGGTCTGGAACCCACCGCGGGCATGGACCTGTGGGGTTTAGGAGCCACCCTGTTCGCCGCCGTGGAGGGCAAAGGGCCGTTCTCCCGCAAGGACGCCTTGACCACACTGCACGCGGTGCTCACCGAGCCGCTGCCAGCCATGGAACGTGCGGGTGTTCTCACCCCGCTGCTGCTGGGGCTGCTCGAGCGTGACACCACCCAACGCCTCACAGCTGGGCAAGCGCGGCAGATGGTGCTCCAGCTCATGCGGGGCATGGAGGGCACTGCTGCGGATGCCAACCGCGTACCCGAGACCGACATCTCCGACCTGGACACCGCTTCGCTACGGGTGCTCACTGAACTGCCTGAGTCTGTCCGCAACAAGCCTCCGCTGGACATAGCCCCCTCCTCCCCACCGGCTTCCCCCTCCTTGAGTGGAAGGCAGGGTAAGGGTGGCAAAGCTGCGCGAGCAGGCCGCAGAGGCAACCACCACGACTTGTTGCGCTCTCCCATCTCAGGACGCCATCAGGATCCTTCGCGCTCGATCCTGGCCGTTCTGGGAGGGATTGCCGCCGTAGCAGCCGTCATTGGCCTGGTGTGGTTTGGCATGACGCGCTTAGGTGGCTCCTCCACCAGCCAGCCGGATAACCCTTCAGCCACCGCTCGCCCGGTCTCTACACCCTCCTTGGGGCCAACCAGCATTTCCGGGTCAACGGCCAGCCCCAATCCCTCCCTAGTGCCCTCAGCCCACGATGGGCAGTCAGCCCCGCTGAATCCACCTACCGGATATCAGATATTGAAGGATCCTGCCTTAAGCTTCGCCATGGATTTGCCGGCCAAGTGGAAGTTCACCCCTTCGGAAAAACAGGCGCCTAACTCCACCACCTACTCCAGTACAGAAGACACCGGCATCGTGCAGGTGCAGAAGCTAGCGGTACCTACCACGGTGGAGGAGGTCATCGCCGACACCCGCAGAATGCAGAACGATCCCAGTCAGGTGCCTGGCTTCTCCCTGATCAGTTCCAATGACTACTTCGACGCCCAACGGGCCTTCCACATCGACGAGTACACCTGGGTGCCAGACAAGGTACCTCCGCGCCGTGTCCGGCAGATCTTGGTGATCAAGCCCGGGGAGTACGCCTACTCGGTCATGCTCAGCACTGCCACCGATAACTGGTCAGCATCACAAAGGATGTTTACTCAAATGATCCGCTCATTCCGAGTTCTGCCCAGCTGACCATCGCCAGGCATCTGGAGCAGTAAAAAGCCGACCCGCCAGGCGCCTCTCGGCAAGTGGTCGCTCGAAGCGACGGGGTGATGGAGCCCGGGGCCATGGAGCGGGTCGGCCACTTCCATGGAAACACATCTGGTCAAGCCCTTACCTGCAACCTCGAGCTTATTTGAGGTACCTTTGCCGCAAATCACCCGAATGCATCTGGTGAGGTGGGCAAAATCGAGGGCAAAGTTGGTGTGCACGTGGCAGCATGGAGGGTGGCACGCTTGAGCGAGACATTCGCCCACGTGTGCTAATGCAGCGGGCCGCTAGCTCAATGGCAGAGCACCGGACTTTTAATCCGTTGGTTCCGGGTTCGAGCCCCGGGCGGCCTACTTTAAGTCACAGGCGAGGAAACTGTATGCCGATTCAGCGCAGCCTTTCTCATCCCCCGACCACCATGTTTGAGTCCATCCACGCCGTGCTCGTCGATTTTGATGGGCCTGTGTGTTCAGTTTTTGCTGGCTGTCCTGCCCCAACTATCACCGAGCAAATGCTGACCCTTGTGAATGGTGTCCCCCGGCGCCTGGTCGATCAACTCCATCGCGCCACCGGGCCACATGAATTGCTCGCCCTTGCCGCCCATCTAGCTCCACGACTTACCGATGCGCTGGAGTTCCACCTGCAGACCGCTGAAACCCACGCGGTAGCAACCGCCACTCCCACGAAGGGAGCTCACGACTTCATGTATGCCTGCCGCCAGGCGGGGTATCGGGTGGCCATGGTGAGTAACAACACTTCACAGTGCATCACCCGATACCTGGAGCACCACCATCTGACCGATCTCGTTGCCCACGTGCAGGGGCGCGACCCCCACGATCCGCACCTGATGAAACCCCATCCCCACCTGCTCATAACCACGCTGAACCAACTCGGCCTCAAACCCAGCCAGGCCGTCATGATTGGCGACCAACCCAGCGATATCACTGCCGCCCACAGCGCGGGGGTTGGGGGCATCGGCTTTGCCCGCACCGCCGAGCGCCATGCCAGGCTGGTGGAAGCCGAGGCAGACTACGTGATCGATGCGTGGGAGGAGCTGACCTGCCAGTTCAGGCGTCGAGTAACATCGCAGTGATCTCAGACTAATCCTGCGGCTTGGTGCTCTGCAGAGCCCCACCCTGACCCGACTCACGTGGCGAAAGGTCATCATGCTCAGCCCTGAGTGGAATTGGTTGGCATTGCTGCTCATGGTGATGGGAGATATCAGCTACGTATGGTTGACCTTGCAAGGAAAGACCACTCCCCATCGAGTGACATGGTTTTTATGGGCACTCATTCCTTCTGTGGCGTTGGTAGCCCAGCTTCATGAAGGAGTTGGACTGGTTACCTTGCAAACAGTGGGGTTTGGCCTCATGCCGGCATTGGTTTTTGTGGCATCATTTCGAGCCCCAAAGGCAACGTGGGTTATCACGCGTTTCGATGTGGTCTGCGGCTGCCTGTCTTTAGTCGGATTGCTGCTGTGGGCGCTGACACGCGAGGGGGATTACGCCGTCGCCTTTTCCATCGCAGCTGACGGGTTGGCGGCTCTTCCCACCCTACGTAAAGCCTGGTCACACCCCGACTCGGAAAGTCCGTGGGCTTATCTCGGCGGAGCTTTGGGCTCGGGGTTGACACTGCTGACGATTACCTCGTGGACATTTATCTACTATGGATTTGCTCTTTATGGCGCGCTGATGACAGGCCTGCTCGCCTTCATCATTATCACTCAGCTTGGTACGCGCCGAAACGGTGAATCTTCTCGGGTTGAGTGACCCTGCGGCCCGTTGTGGAAGCGGCGGCTAGGGGCAGGGCCTCGACGCGCAGGTTTCCGGCGTGAGCGGTGGGCTGTTAGGTATTAACCTCAGGTGCTTTTTATGGTCGTCCAGCAAGAGCGGCCCCAGACCTACTGCCGGTTGTCCTCTTTGCTGCGCGGCGCCTAAACCGTGGAGGAGTGTTTGAGGTGCACGGCCTAGCTTCTGGCACCTCCTTGGCGCCGGTCGCAATAACCGGGGTTCGGTCTCGGTGTTGCTGAGGTGTTGCTGCGTCGACAAGTGGCTGAAGAAAATAAGCAAACCTGGCAAGATCTAAATCCCTGACAAACGAATGATCACCAAGCCCACGTGATCTCTTTGGGTACTTGACGCTGACGTTGTTCCATCCTTTGCTTACATCAATCTCGACCGTGGCACGACCGTACTGATGGCTAGCAGGGTCAACGTGATGAAAAATAAGTCGGAAATTACTGTCAACGACTTCGCCGTCTCTATTTTTTATCGGTTCACCCTCAAGGTAGGTGAGAGGCTGTAGTGCATCATCATGAGCGAACCCACGTTTTTGGTTACTCATTTCAGTAAATTGCAGACGCAAGGAATCCTTGACTAAATCATAATATAGACTTGAACCTATGGAGGTGGGGCCTTTCAATTGTACTTTTCGAGAGGCTTTTTCCATCAACACAACTAAGTGATAGAAATTCCAGAAGGCATAAGGAGAAAAGGTTGACTCTGGCACGCGCTGGAAATCTTCACCATCCACACTGACCAGCACCGGCGACCTAGAGGGAGGATTGAGTATTTTTCTTCTTGGCCTCAACGATCCGGGGGGATGAGGGAGAGAATTGAGCGTCAGGGGTGCTAAAGCCGAATGCCTTAAGGTGACTCCCAGACTAGTAGAGATTCCCGGCACCTGAGGATCGGGCTTCACATAAAAGATTCGCAACTGGTGAAAGGGTAAACCCCGATTGTCGTGAACCACTTCAACGAGGACATGACACAAGGGTTGAGAGGGGTTTTGAGGATCACGCTTGCCGTCTGCAACAGCATGATCTTGAAAGTCAGGAATGCGGTAACCAGACTGGTTGAGCAGAGTTAAGAGTGGAAGCAACCGTTCTGGTGGAAAATTGACAATGGCGTGACTGCTTTCAGGCAAAGCTGTGGCGCCGTGGTCACTGTGGTTCATGATCAGGTTCTCTTTCTCGTTGCTTCATGCGATGGCAACTACTCACAGTGAAACACCGGAGAGAGTAAAATGCAGAGGTATGTCCTGATTTCAGATGATAAATACCCCGTTTTGATCTCCCATGACTCGACAGTTAGGGTCACCCTCAGCAATCAGTGGTCGCATGAATGCTCTGAGTCCCACCGCCCACCTCGCTCACTCAGGTTCGCGGCGATGGCTTATGCGCACGGTCCCTCTCTCCCCCAAACCTCTACGGTTGAGGGTCGCCCGATCCAGTCTGCACATCAGGGGCTACTGGAGAGGAGGTAGGGGCAACGGAGATGCTCGGGCTGGGGGTGGGTGCTTCTCCGGTTCGCCCTGCACCGAGAAAAAGTAGCCCCAACAACACCAGTCCGATCGGGACGACGACAAAGATCACTACCAGAGCAATCACCAAGGCCTTCAGCTCTGCGGGTAACCCGGCGCGCGAGGGGGTCGTGGCCACATGGGGCATGGGTGGAGGAACAGTCGCCTCGCTGCCGTAGTGGGCGGCGTAAGCGGCGGGCAAACCGAAGGCCGTGTAGGGATCTTCGCCGGTTTCGCTCACGTGGGCGCGAACCTCCGCGAGGATCTGCTCAGCCTCCTGCGGCGGTACTCCCCGCGAGGCCAGTTGCATCTGCAACTGAGCCAGGTAGCTCTCTAGGGCCGAGGAGTGTGTGTTGTCGGTCGTCATTGCGGCTCCCCTATTCATGGTGTTTCTCCCTGTGGGTCTGATCGGGGGGCGTCCCCCAGGATCTGCGTGATCGTAGCGGCGAACTCGCGCCAGCCGCCCGTCCCTTGGTTGAGGACGGCCTGCCCAGCGGGGGTCAGCGTGAAGTACTTGCGCGGTGGTCCGCCCTCCCCGGCCTGCCATTGGCTACCCACCAGGCCGTCCTTTTCCAGCCGGCTGAGCAGCGGGTAGAGGGTGCCTCCTTTAAGGTCATCCAAACCCGCCTGCACTAACGACTGCAGCAAAACGTAGCCATACGTGGTGCCTTGACGGGCCAGCGTGGCCAGGGCCGCGAGGTCAAGAACCCCCCGCAACCACTGGGCCTGTCGTTCCGCCGTATCGATCACAACTAGATAGTGCCACCAACTAGATAGTGGTGTCAAGTAGTCTTGGGCTTCAGTCGGAACGCGCCCTGACTCCCCAGGGATCAGAAACCGATCTAGACTGCCTCACCATGACCAAATTCAGCCCTTCGGGGGTGGCGGACCTGCTTGCGGTGCCTGAACTCCAGCAGGTGGAGGTGAGACCTGGGGTAGCTCTGCGCCACCTACGTCAGGATGACGCCCCTGCCTTGCTGACCATCCTGCAGGAAGATCCCAGCATCCGGCAGCGCGTAGGGGTGGCCGCCGCCATGAACAGCCCGGCGGGGGTGGCTGATGTGGTCCGCCACTACTCTCAAGAGCTGGGCCTGATCCGTTTTGCTCTCGTGGAGCAAGGTGTTTGCTGCGGTTTGGTATCTGTCTGGGCCGATACCGGCTACTTCGGAGAGCCCGCAATGCCCCAGACCTATGGCTTCGGCTTTTTCCTTGCCCCCCATGCCCGTGGGCGTGGACTGATCAGCGACAGCCTGCTTGCAGTGATGGAGGTGGTGGCCGCCGCCCTTCCTGTGCAACGCTTCATCGCCTACTGCGAGGACGACAACCTTCCCAGCCAGGCAGTTTTGCATCGGGTGGGGCTGCTTCCTACCGAGCGCACCTATTCCGAACCCAACCACGGTTGGACCGAACGGCTCTACCAACGAAGGTCGGTTCCTCCCACTGGGCGAGCGAGGCGGGCAGCCCATCCCAGTGGGAGACAGTCCGCGTCAACCTAGCCAGCAGAGGGCTGCATGACAGCCAAGGTGGCCCCCCACGGGTCGGTGAAGATGGCCGAGCGACCCCAAGGGGCGTCGAAAGGCGGCGCCACCAGGGTGGCCCCCCTCTCGGTGGCGGCTTGGGCGGTGGCATCGGCGTCGGCCACCATGATCCAGCTCAGCCAATGTGGGGGCACCTCCGCTGGGGCATCCTCCAGTGCGGTGATCCCCCCGCGACCCTCACCCTCCACAGTGAAGGTGCGGTAGTCCTGCCTACCGGGCATGTGCGAGTCACCGACGGTGAAGCCGAACACATGCGCGTAGAACTGACTGGCCTTTTCCACATCCGTGGTATGCAGGTCATTCCACACCGGGGCATTGTCCTCGTTGAAGCGTTGCATGCCGATCATCCCAGAGGCCTGCCACAGGCCGAAGACCGCACCCTGGGGGTCCACAGCGATGGCCATATGGCCCATCTGTGGCACCTCCATAGGCTCAACCATCATGGTGCCCCCGGCTTGGCGGATCCGATCCGAGGTGAGGGCAATGTCATCGGTCGCGAAGTAGGTGGACCATACGGTGGGCTCTCCCTCACGCATCACCGGGCCCAGACCAGCCACCGGGCGGCCTTGGGAAGCGGCCAAGTGGTAACCACCATACTGCGGGCCGTGATCGGCAAACTGCCACCCAAACAGCTGGCTGTAAAACTGTTGGGCAGCCTGAACATCCGGGGTCATCACGTCGATCCAACAGGGGATGCCTGTGGGCCAGGCGGTGTCGCGCGTGGGCATGGGAGGCTCCTTCTCATCAGGTGCGGGGCCCAAGGTGAGCCTGATACCGACCAGTCAAGCAGCTACCCCTGACAAAAAACACCCCTCAGGCGTTTCAGGTCAGCGCTCACCACCAGCCCCGGTGTTCTTCACCGCTGCACCAGGAGTCGATGCGCTAAGGTGACGCCACCGATCCCCCACCCTGGCAGGAGACTCACGATGGCGGCGAACAAAGAACTGAAGATGCGCGTGGTCGACCTGGAGGGGTTGCAGCGGCGGCTGTCTGCGATGGGGGCACAGGTGAGCGAAACACTGCACGTGCAGTGCGCCTACTTCCTGCAACCGGCTGGGCAGGTGCTCAAGCTCTCCACCGACCAGCACGGCAGTACCCTGACCCACCTGCAGGCCAGCAACGGCGGATTCGACCTGCTGCGCACCGAGGCAGTGGCGGACCCCGCTGCACGCACCGAGGAACTAGACGCCACCTTTGGGCGCAAAAGCACCCTGACCAAAAACGAAACTTTGCACACCCTGCCCGGACGCGATTACACGGTGCTGCTGGTGCAGATTCCCCAGGTGGGAGATTTCGCTGTCATCCTGCATCCCCACCCCACCGTGGAGATGGCTGCCGACTTAGGCCTGAGCGAGGCAGAGGTCATCAGCGTCCCCTTCGACGAGATCCCAGCCCTGGGGTAGGCGAAGGGCGAGATCCCACCTCTGCCCCGCCCGAGGATCAGCAGACTGGGGCAAAGGGGCGGTGACGGTGTTGCACCGAGCGATGCCAGTGGCGCTCAGGCCTGCGGCGAACCAGGAGCTCCGGCGGCGAGGCAGCACTGCCATGCTCGGCCCTGGTGGCGGGCAGCCGTCCAGGGCCCCTCAACGTGTGCCCAGGTAGGAGCCTGCGCACATCATGATTGGGGGGTCAACCTGTGTGGTGGACACGCCGCCCACCACACAGGGCCCTACTTGACCTTAGGGCCTTTCCACTTGAAGGTCATGGAGGTGAGAATCAACCCGGCCACCACCCAGACACCCAGCCAGAGAGCTACCCGATCCAGCTCATAGCTACCGGCGACCTCAGTCACCGCTAATTGCTCGGGAAGAAATACCGAACGAAGCCCCTGAGCTAACCACCTTAATGGAAAGAAAGAGCCAATAGTTTGCATCCACCCCGGAACTGCCGAAAAGGGAAGAAACACCCCTGAAATAAATTGCAATGCCATGAAGACCGGGGTGACAATGGCGGCAGCTGAGTTTGCAGAGGGAATCAGAGCGGCGTATGCCATCCCCATCAGTGCGCATGCAGCAGCGCCCAACGGTATGACCCACGCCAACGTAAGCCACGCCTGCCCCGAAGAAGGTAGTGGAAGTCCATAGAAGCCAATAGAGATGGCCAATAAAATGGCCACTTCAACAACAGTAGTCACTAGAACACGCACCATTTTAGCGATAAAATATGCAGCTTTAGGCATTGGCGAACGTGCGAATCGTCGAATCAGACCGCTCTCACGTTCTTGAACAATGTTGATAGATAATCCCTGGAACGCACAACTCATCACTCCAGCAGCGGTGATGCCGGCCATAAATAACTGCTTGAGAGGGACTTGTACACCCTCCCCTTCAATGGTGCCTGTAAATATGGCAGCAAAAATTACCAGTAATAGCACTGGAAATAGTAAGACGAACACTAGCGATCGACGGTCGCGGAAGAAGTTGAGTAACTCCATCCGCGACAAAGCGATACTGGAGCGCACTAATCCCCCCGATGCTCGATGCGGTGCAAACTTGTTTGGCACTATCCCTCCTTGAGCGGTTTCTTTCTGGCTCACGATGTCAATGCTCATGCTTGATCAGCCTCCCAATTGCGCTGTTCACTCCCGGCCACCAACGCAAGGTAAACATCTTCCAAGGTGGGATTGATCACGGCGAAATCAGGAACTTCTCGTACTCCCAACTCTCGCGCCCAACTCAACACGCTGTAGGCGGCCTCGGAGGGAGTATCGGTGGAGAAGGAAACCATCCCTGCCGCATCGGGCTGTAAAGGTGGGAGCCCCCGTAACTGTGGCAGGGGGTGGCCGAGCAGGCTACCGGTCAGCGAAAAGCGCACCTGCGTGTGGTGAGAACCCTGCCGTCCCAATTCCGCCAGGGTGCCGTGAGCAATGATCTTTCCACCTGCGATGACAGCTGCCTTGTCGGCTAATTCCTGTACTTCGTCGAGGTAGTGAGTGGTCAAGATGGTGGTGGTGCCTCGTTCGCCAAAATAGCGCACTAATTCCCATGCTTCCCTACGAGCCACCGGGTCCAAACCCGTGGTGGGCTCGTCCAGGAAAATAAGACTGGGATTGCCAATGACTCCAATCGCTACATCCAAGCGCCGCTTTTGCCCCCCCGACAAACTCTCGGTCTTCGCCTTTGATTTCTCTGTCAATCCCACCATGGAGATCACCTGATCAACCGGCAATGGCTGCGGGTAGAAAGAGGCAAACACCGTCAAAATCTCTCGTACGCTGACCTCGCTGAACGTACCCGTACTCTGAGGCACGACCCCAATACGGCTGCGCCAGGAGGTTTTGTCATGCGCCGGGTCCTGACCCAGGACGCTCACCTCGCCGGCGGTACGGGGACGAGTCCCTGTCAGAATGTCAATGGTGGTGGACTTTCCCGCCCCATTAGGGCCCAGAAAGCCGAACACCTTTCCTGGCTCTATATCAAGATCAATTCCATCCACGACATTGCGCTCACCGTAACGCTTGATCAGCCCTCGCACACGCACAGGCATCGCTTCCTCAGCCGACATGGGAGATACCCTTTCTCTACGGCTTCTGACGATCTTCAGGCGAAGATCCTTGGCCAAGTTAGCACAGACGCCTCGCCTGAAAGTGCACAATGCCTATGTCGTTTGCATTGCCCTACGACCCTGGTAACCCCTCACGTAAAGGACCTTGTCATGACCCGCGATCTGAGCAAATCTGCTGGTGCCCCCGTCAAGCAATTTCTGGCTATTTTCTTCGCCATCAGTGCGGTGTTCCTCGGTTTCAACGTCACGCAGGTTGACAACACCACAGTGCGAGTCATCCTGATCGTGGCCTGTGTCGCCTGCCTGGCTGCGGCTGGCTTTCTGGTGCGCTACTTCAGTTTCGCCAAACGCCGGGAGTACTAAGCTCCCAGGGGTACGAGAAACCCTCGCAGGGCCATGGTGACTCGAGACTGAGACTCAAAAGGATTGGTCCGCCTCGAGCGAAAGGATGTGGTGATGGCCAACAACCCGAACGTATCCAACAATGCCCGCTTGAAGCCTTTCTTAGCTTTTTTCTTTGCGATCTGCGCTACGTTTCTGGCCGCCACCGGCATTCAGCTCGGTCCCGCCTTCCTAGGGATCGTCATGATCGTCGGCTGTGTGGGTTGCGTTGTCGCAACAGTCATCTGTCTGCGACGCTTCAATGTGACCAAGCGCCCCTAGACCCAGAGCGTTCTTGCTGTGGGCGGGATCTAGGGTTGGGGCTCTAAAGAAGCAGTCATCGCTGCCCTGGCTGGGCCGAAGGGGCCCAACTGGGAGGGCATGGCCTTCAGGGCACCGCCTTCCAGGGTGGCGGCATCACCTGGGTGGTCAAGCAGATACCCCTGCGCCCCATAGCACTGCAAGGTGATGACCTGCAGCAGTTGTTCTGGAGTCTCGACTCCCTCAGCGATCACGCGCAAACCCAATTGGCGACCTAAGGCCGCCACACTGGAGACCACAGCGGTATCGCGTTCATTGAGCCCAATACCGGCCACGAAAGAGCGATCGACCTTGAGGACCTGAATGGGCAATCGAGCCAGGTGAGTCAAGGAGGAATAGCCCGTGCCGAAATCATCCAAGGCCACGGTGACGCCAATACCGCGTAATTGGCGTAACGCCTCCAACGCCCGTTGCCCAGCGCCCATCACCGCCGCCTCCGTGAGCTCCACGTGCAGGCATTGAGGAGTCAAACCAGTGCTGTGCAGCGCTTGGGCCACCTTCTCCGCCAGATTGGGATCATCAAGTTGACGGGAGCTGAGATTGACCGCCACCCAGAGGGGCTCCCTCGTGGGCCCACCCTTGGAGTGAGTGGCAGCGAGGCGTTGCTGCCACAGGGCCATTTGAGTGCAGGCGGTACGCAGAATATGCATCCCTAACGGAATGATCAGCCCGGTACGTTCAGCTACTTCAAGGAACTGGTCGGGCATCAGCAGGCCGTGCTCGGGATGGCGCCAGCGCATCAACGCCTCCACCCCCAGAATGCGTCGACTGGCCGGGTCACGCACCGGGTGGTAGTGAACGAAGAACTCGTCATGCTGCAGGCCATGTTGCAGATCAGCCTCCAACTGCACGCGGGTACGTACCTGCTGGTGAATCTGGGCGTCGAATACACACAGACCCTCCCCGCTGCGCTTGGCTTGATACAAAGCCGCATCGGCCTCCTGCATCAGGCAACTGGCGTTGTGCACAAACCGCACCGGGCTGCGGGTCAACGCCACCCCCACGCTCATGGTGACTGAAATCAAGCTGCCTTCAATGGTCATGGGCTCGCCCACGTGAGCCCTGAGTCGCTGAGCCAAGGAGTTCAACGCATCGTCTGGTGGGGCAGGGTCACACAACAGCGCAAACTCATCTCCGCCCAGACGCGCTACCGTGTCAGCAGGGCGCACCACCTCGCGCAGGCGCTCAGCGATGCGTATCAGAACCTCGTCACCGGTGGCATGACCCAGAGTGTCATTGACGTTTTTAAAGTTGTCGACATCCATCACCATCACCGCTGTACCCCGAGCGGCAATCTCCGGCCGGCGGAAGAGCCGGCTTAGCGCGTGATCAAGCCGGTCGAAAAACAGTGAACGGTTAGGCAGGTGAGTCATGGCATCGTGCAGCGCTAGGTAGTTCATCGCCTCCCGGTGGGAGGCTTGAGCCCATGCGGTGGCTGCCACCGTGGCTAGGGCTTGCAGCACCACCACATCTTGAGTGCTAAAACGGTTGGCATCCACCGAATGCAACCCCAACAATCCCACCGTGGAGTCTGGACCGAAGACCGGCACCGCCATGCTGCTGATCACCCCACGCTCCAACAATTGCGAAGGAGGGTTCACTCTCGAGTCGATGCGTAGATCTGCGCTGATAAAACTGTCCCCGTTCTCCATCACCGTCTTGACATAGGAGTGGGTGGGATCCAGCGGCAGCAGGGTGCCCTGCGGCAGGGGATCGGGGCCCACCTCAGCAGCCAGGCGTGCCGTATCACCCTCCAAACGCCTGATGGCCGTGCCGTAGTCCGCCCCAATCGCTTCAACGGCCACCCGCAGGGCCTCCCCCAGTAACTCGTCGGGCTCCTGCACGCTTAACGCCCGCCGACCCAGCTCGGCCACCGCCTCGTTGAGTCGCTGGTGACGCCGCGCCCGGTGAACCACTCTGCGGTAGGTGGTGGCGACCACGACACCCAGCAGGGCCGCCACCATGCTCTGGGCCACCAGGACGGCCGAGTCATCCGGCTGATGCACAGCAAGGTAGATCGGCATACCGACGAGCAACGCCACGCAACTGCCGATCAACACGCAAGTCCAGATCGAGAAGCGCATCGGCACGCATCCTGGCTCAGCGGGAGTGAGAGGCACGCTGTGCGAAAACATAGCTCGATTATGACCGTGCCGTGCCCAGCCCGGTGAGGGCGGGGCACGGCACGGTCATCATGCGCTGACCACGTCTCAGTACGTGGAGGGGGGGTACTGCCCTGGCTGCGGGGGGGCAGGAGGCGCCTGTTGGGTGTAGTGATCCCCTGGTACCCGCCGACGCGGCGCAAAGATCACCAAGGTGATGATCAGCCCGAGGACTCCGCAAGCGGCCAGAATGAAGCCGACGACATTCATATCCATCCCCAGAACACTGAGGTCGTTCATGGCAAATGCCATAATCAATCCGATAGCGATCAAGGCAATGCTGACACCGATTCCCATAACAACTCCTTTGCATCATCAGCGAGGGTAAGGCATATCACTCCAGGGTGTGCCCGGGGTGTACTCCTGGGGTGGCGCCTGCTCGAGTTGAGAGGCTCCACCAACAGCGGACGGTTCGACGTGGTACCCAAGGCTCTCGGCGTTCGGCGCGCTGCGTTGATGCGGCAACCCAGCCGTGACCGAGGGATCCGGTGGAACTGAGGCTACCCTGCGTCTGTGTCGATCTGCGGCATTCGCCCCGGCAGTACGCACGGCGACCAGCAGGACCAACGCCAACACCGCCACCAGAAGAGGACCCACGGGCGTTTTGCCAGAAGTGCGCCAATAGGTGGGTAAACCAACCACCGGCACCACCATGCGCGGTTGGCCGATGATGGCCGACTCGGGCAACGGAGTGCTGTCATCAGAACGATTGGCATCGCCCCTGGTGATCCACTGCCCATCGTCGCGTTGCTTAACCAAGCGGTGAGTCATGATTCTGCCCGGTATGGCCTGATCATGGAAGGTCACCAAACCTCCCGGTTTCAAACCTCGAGTGGTTCTCTGGATCACCACCACATCGCCAATGCGGATTTTGGGCATCATCGAGCCAGAGATCACCACACGGGAGTCCCACCCAAACGCCGTTGGAGCGAAGGCGAAAACCACCAGCCAGGCTGTCGTGGCTGCCAGAAACGCCAATACCCCATCGGCCACTGAGCCTGCCAACTCCATGGGACTGCGTTGGCGAGCGTGACGCGCACGAGGGGGCGCAGCTATCGCCTCGGGGACCTCAGACCGGAATGTAGTGATCTCTGCGGTCTGTGTCGGGGAGGTGGCCTCGTTGAGGGATTCACCCACGACCATCTCAGCCTGCGGGCAAGGTACACCTGACTCAGGGGGAACGCGAGAAGAAGAAGAAGAAGGAGTAACTAGTGGTGACCCACCTAGAGCGAACGTCACCTGCTGCAGCGCTTGGGTCACGACACGAGGATTGTCATGCGGATCAGGCATCGCGTTACCACTCACCTCCTGCTGGAGTGCTAATGCCCCGTCAGCCAGTTGAAACACCTCCAATGCTTGTGCCTGAGTCGCTGGCGTGAGGCAATCACGACGGCGGGGCACAAGAGCGGCCGCAGAGGGCTGAAGGGTCACCAAACGTTGTTGCGCATACAGCTGCGCGCGCAATTTGCGCAGCTGTAGCACTCCTGCCGCGACCAGGACAGCCAGCACCACACCCACCACGCATCGGCGTCGGAGGTGGGCAGGCAACGCCGGGAGCATGGGCCTCCTCCAACGGCTCGCGTCGTGGTGCGCACCCCGTCGGCAGGGCAGGGGGCAGCGGGTTTCTTTCCCAGTCGTAGCTTGACAGGCCTCACCTGACCCCCTTGCACTGGGGGGTGGTTCGAGGGGTTTTTGCCCACGTCACGCGGCGGTCGATCTACCCGGATAGGCGCTTAAGCAGGCGTCTACACAGTGTCGATACCTAGACATGAGCCTGTCACGGATGATGCGCCGACGCCTCCCCTTGGTCGCCCTCACTGCGCTAACGGCAGCCCTGATTCTGAGCGGCAGCTTTCTTGCTGGGGCGCCCAAGCACAGTGTCACCCTGCGGGCCGACCTGGTCAGCGTCTCCACTGATCCTGATGCAGGCCTCAGTACGGACTACCATTTTTTCTCCCTCCCCCCTCTGCAGCCACCTCCCCTATTGCTGGGCTCTACGACCCTGCGTGGCTCCTCCAGGGCCTACACGTTCATCTCCACGGCGAACAGCAAGCCGGTGCGGTGGAACCCGTGCACAGTGATCGGCTACCGCATCAACCCCACTGGGATGACCAGCGCGGACATTCTGGAGGTCAGGGCGGCATTTCGACGCATTAGCGACGCCAGCGGTCTGCCCTATGTGTACCGAGGCACGACCCGGTGGTACTACGACCGGTACGGGCGCACTGGGCCACAACCCAGCGATGCGCCGCTGGTCTTCGCTTTCGTGCAAAAATCCTCCACCCAGCCCTACGCGCCAACCGAGTTCTCCAACAACTCCCTGCTGGGATTAGGAGGGCCCGCCTGGGATAGCCACGGGCGCATTCGGCGCGGGATGGTGATGATCAACCGCCCGGCAGCGACGATGCTGCCCACCGGGACCGGCAAAGGCACGCGGATGCAGCTTTACGTCCACGAAATCGGCCACGCCTCGGGTCTAGACCACGTCTCAGCTCGCGACCAGCTCATGTATCCCTACTTCAACCGCTCCTTGCCTCCGGTTCTTGGCGCCGGAGATGTGACGGGCCTGCGCAAGGTGGGGCGTCCCGCCGGGTGCTTGTCCTAAACCCTGGCCCAATCACCGCTGCAGCATGGCCAACACAGTACTTGCCACGCTAAGCAACAGAGCCAACGGTAAACCGATCCAGATCAGATAACGGGCGAGCTTGCCAGGACGACCGCAGTCCACACACCCAGTGCGAGTCCACCGCTCCAGCCGTCCTCTCCAACCGGGGGCCGGAGCAGGGCAGGTTGTTGATGGTGTGTGGTTGGCGCTCATGGTGCTCCTCGACTCACTAGGTCATCAATGTGTTATGTGGTGATCAGTGCACTGACACGCATCAACCACCACAGGGGAGGATTTCTTCCTGGTGGAGTTCAGAGCACAGCATGGGGGGCGGCTCCGTGGTCGGAGCCGCCCCCCATGGGTGAAACACTTCGTGCTTAGCGCAGGAGTTGCAGTACGCCTTGTGGGGCTTGGTTGGCCTGGGCCAACATGCCCGTACCGGCCTGGGACAGGATTTGAGAGCGGGTGAAGCTCATCATCTCCTGAGCCATGTCGGTGTCGCGGATGCGTGACTCCGACGCGGACAGGTTCTCCACCGCCACCGAGAGGTTGTTGATGGTGTG
>JBDIAW010000030.1:0-28600 GCA_039812585.1 Actinomycetota bacterium
ACCGCCCTGACTGGCTTGCCTTTGAAGATTCTGCTTGATCAAGCCAGCAGTTTGGTCCACGAGGTGTTAGATGTGGATTACTGCGGCATTCTGGAAACTCAACCCAGCTACGGCTCCACGAAACTGATTTCTGGCATGGGGTGGAAACCTGGCTTGGTAGATATCGCTCACCTGTCGGGGTCTGACTCATACTCACGAGCCATCATCGTGGGTGAGCAGCCAGTCGTCGTTCATGACTTTCATTCCCAAAAGCAGTTCACTATGCCTTCCCTGTTCCGTGAACACGCCGTCGTCAGCAGCGCTGGAGTTAATATCCCAGGCCAACATGGGCCCTGGGGAGCCCTCTTTGCTGCTACGCGCACGAAACGCGAATTCACCTACGACGACGTGGTGTTTCTCCAACTAGTCGCCAATACCCTTTCTAGTGCAGTCATGCGAAATGACACCGAGCAGCAGGTACGCCACCAAGCCCTGCATGACACCCTCACTGGTTTACCCAACCGCGCGTTATTGTTGGACCGTCTGCAGCAACACTTCGCCCGCGCCACGCGCACAGGAGTCGATGTCGCAGCGCTGTTTATCGATCTCGATGATTTCAAGCCGGTCAACGACACCTTGGGCCACGAGGCTGGCGATGAGTTGCTCATGGCCTTTGCCGAGCGTTTAGGCACCCTGGTGCGACCCACAGATACCATCTCTCGGCTGGCTGGGGATGAGTTTGTGGTCGTTGTCGAGGAACCGGAAGGGCACTCCGTCAGTCGAGCGATCGCCGAGCGCATCAGCGATGGCTTGAGCGAACCGTTTCGCCTCAGCAACGGCATGGTCACCGTGTCGGCCAGTATCGGAATTGCGCTAGCCAGCACCGCAGACAATCCGGAAACACTGCTGCGTAATGCCGATGCCGCTATGTATCAGGCCAAACGCTCCGGCAGCGGTAAATGTGCCATCTTCGATGAGACGTTGCACACTCTGCATCTGCAGCACCTCCAACTCAAGCAGGCCCTACGGGGAGCTATTGATCACAACCAGTTACGGGTGCTCTACCAACCCATCGTGCGTGTCAATGATCACAGCATCAGCGATGTGGAGGCTCTACTGCGCTGGGAGCACCCGGATTTGGGGCTGCTGTCCCCCAAGGAGTTCGTCGGCCTTGCCGAAGACAGCGGCTTGATCATCCCCATAGGTCGTTGGGTGATCGACCAAGCCTGCCAGGCAGCCAGCCAATGGCACCGCATTCAGCATCGCAAGATCACCGTGCACATCAACCTCTCCCCCCGGCAGCTCTCAGATACCGATCTGGTAGAACACACGAAATCTGCCCTTCAGCGACATGAGCTCCCCGGCCACCATCTCGGTTTCGAGATCACCGAAAGCACCTTGAGCACCGATACAGAGGCCGCTATTGCAACCCTGAATCAGCTGAAAAAACTGGGGGTACACCTCTCCATTGACGACTTTGGCACCGGCTATTCGTCTTTGTCCTACCTCAAGCAGATTCCCATGGATGAAGTGAAAATTGATCGCAGCTTTATTGAAAAACTGGGCACCGACCAACACGACCAGGCCATCGTCACCGCTGTGGTACGCATGACCGATGCCCTGGGCCTGCAAGTGACCGCTGAAGGGGTAGAAAACCAACGGCAGCTACGTCAGCTGCAAGACATTGGCTGCAATTCAGCCCAAGGTTTTTTGTTCGCCCAGCCCACCACACTGGAAAAGATCACCACATTATTGGAAAAGCCCTCAACCATCCCCCCTGTGGAAGGGCAGCGGTTGCACTTGTCGACAGACGTGTCCCCCCCCACACCGCAGTGGGATTTCAGTGCACACTCTTAGCTCCAGGTGGGCGGGACAGCCGAGCTGTGCGACCCTGGGCCTCCTGCCACGTGGGTATGACCACCCTGCAGATGGGCGGGGACGCCAGGCATCGTCAGGGTGGTCGCTGCAGAAGAAGCAGCTGGTGCTGCTGCCTGATCGGTAACACGGTAGCCCGCAGCACCAGCCTGACCTCGTTCATACTGTCGTAGGTCAATGAGCGAGACCGGCGAGGTGTCCTGCCAGTCCACTGAGGTTTCCTCTGCATGGGTTGGGCTGGCATCAGTGGGTGCAAACAGGTTGAGCAGGTGATAAAACACCACAATGACCATCACGCCCAACGCCGCCCCTGTGATCGTCAACTGTTCGTTGACTTTCAAACCCAGATCGCCGATCCCTATGATCAAACCAGCCGCCAGGGGGACTACCGTCGTGGGTTGAGAGAAATCAACCCGATTTTCCACCCAAAGACGCGCCCCTAACAGCGCGATCAACCCGCACATCACGAGGGCTACCCCTCCGATCACCGCCGTGGGAATAGCCGCAAGCAGTGCGCCAACTTTGGGGAAAAATCCCAAGATGACGGCCCCCCCTGCAGCGAGATAAAGGGGCAGAGTGGAGAGGACCCGGGTGGAAGCCATGGCCTTCACACTGCCCGAGTCAGGTGAGACCGGGCCACCCCCAACCCCTGCAGAGACCACGGTGCCAAGCCCTACTCCCATCAATGCCCGCCCCAAGGAGGGAATCAACGGTTGAGAGCGGCGACGGCGGGGTCGATAAACCGCTGTCGTTCCAGTGGCACCACGATGGTCCATCACGTGAGCCACCGATTTGACGTGGCTGGTGGTCTCAGCGAGCACCGCCAACACGAAGGGTAAAGCCAGCAAGATTGCTGACAGAGTAAAAGTAGGTGAGTCAAGGGTGGGTTTGGCTAAGGCGGCCGCATCAGCCACGGCGGAAAAGTCAAGCCGCGCATGATTAAACGGTTGAGGAGAGCAAGAGAGGCCTTCGACTAGGCAGGGAGCTCCTGCAGGTGTGCGTAGATTCTGCCCAGCGACAGTAGAAAACAACGGCGCTCGTTGATCCAGCATCCAACAGGCCAGCACACCGAACGCCAACCCTAAGGGAAGGGCTATGCGGGCCACCACACCTCGTGACAGCGCGAAGATCACCATAATGGCTACCAGGGTGATCAAGGCCACTGTGTGGTCGCTCGCCCAGTACTGTCGGAGCAGCATCGGCGCCAGGTTCAGCCCCACCACGATCATGATTGCCCCGGCAACCGGAGGTGGCAGGAGAGCGGAAATGAGCTGACCCCCCGCTATATGAGCCACCATGCCAATCACGCAGGCCACCAAGCCAGCCACCAAGACGGCGCCCATCACTTCTGGGGTGGAGCCACCCTGTGCCCGAATCGCCAGCACCGCCGGTATAAAAGCCGCACTAACGCCTAGATAACCAGGGACTTTACCTTTGACCACCATCAGGAAAACCACGGTGGCGATACCGGTCATCAGCAAAGCAAGATTGAGATCTACCTGCATGAATCGGGCAAAAACTGCCGCCGTGGCTAGAGCAATAGCTAGGTGTTGCACTGCTAGAGCAACACCTGCACCCATTCCCACTCGCTCTTGAGGACGGACCAACTCCCCACCCGCCCCACGGGGGGGAACCTGGGTCTTCCAGCCCAACGACATTCTTGACTCCTCACCGCTGCCCAAGTCTTACCGTGCGGGTTGGATGGGCAGGACTGATGCCCTGCTCCACTGCGGCACGCACACGTCAGTACAGCCAACCTTAGATCACACTGTACTTTTCCCACACTAAATGATCGCTGGACCAGTGTGGCACGTATTGCTCGGTGTGTGGGCAGATGAGTGAATTCGCCAGAGCACTACACAGCTTCTGGGCTAGTCAAAACCGCCCAAGATTGCTCCTGAGAAGTGTACCAGGCGTGAGAGCGGCGTTACAGTTCTCCCATTGCAGCGGTGGGCCCAGGACAACATCACGATGAGGGGATGAGGCGTATGGCGGAGTCAGAGGTAAAGGATGCAACCATCAAGTCGGCCCAGGGCAATGGTGAGACCAAGAGGGGTAGGGGTTTGCCCCCCCGGGCAAAAAAGTCATCAACAAAATTTCCGGTCAGACTCCGGCAATTCCTCCCGGAATGAAAAAAATGTTTTGCCGAGATCACAACAACTACTTAAGTGTTGGGTCTACTAGCCCGAGACGGTGAATGTAAGGGTAAACATTCACTCGCACGGAGGCTACTCCCTATCCAGGAAGGAAACATTATGTTCACCACCGCCTACGCCAAAGCCGCCGTAGTAGCCACGGCGTTGATCGCAGTATCCGCCTCTCTGGGTGCCCCTGTGAAGTGGCGTTAAGGTGCCCCTCAACCACCGCAAGCCGTTGTTTCACTCTTGATATCACGCACTTCTCACCCCTGCACCCCACGTGTCGATGAGGGAATGACGGGTTGGGCCTTACTACCTGATCACCCCCTAGTCGATGTCATGGAAGTTTTCTGGCATCGCCAAGGCACTCGCCATAGGGACAGGCATCGGATGAGTCGATGGAGTGACCGTGAAGCGCGTTGAACCTTTGACCTGGTATGTTACCGGGCTCGCGCTTATCGCCACCCCATTAGCCACCTTCTTGACTTTGAAGTCGTATCGCAGCGAACTGGGGCGACCTATCACTGCGATAGCTGCGCTGGCCATAGCTCTTGTAGTAGCCGAATTGCTCCCTATTGTCATCAAACGTGGCACAAAAACATACGCCATTACCATTTCTGGCACATTTAGCTTTGCACTCATTTTGATTGCCCCTATCTGGATTGCTTTAGTCTCGCAGACTGCGGCACTTATTATTGACGAATACCGACAAAAACCGAATTATCAACGTTTGGTTTTTAATTTCTCGCAATACACCCTGACATTTGGGATGACAGGGATAACTTTTAACCTTATTACCAATAACCCTTGGTACGCACATTCCCTGTTACCCCCTGAGCAACTACCAGCGGTAGGTGTAGCTGCCTTTACTTACTTTGTCACCAATCGGTTGTTATTTGGCGTGGTGCAGTCACTGACCCAACGCACACCCTTCACTATGGTGATCCTCAACAACATCCAGGTCGAAATGTTGACCGTGGCGGTGGAGCTGGGAATGGCTCCTTTAGCGGTCTCGACTGTGGATTACACTCCCCTGCTGCTCCCCCTGCTCATCCTGCCTATCGCTGCTGCCCACAAGAGCGCCAACCTAGCCGCGATGAGGGAATATGAGGCCCTGCATGACTCACTGACCGGCCTGCCTAACCGGGAGATGTTGCTGAAAAGTTTTAACAGCGAGAGCGCCCAGACTAATCAAACACGCGCACTCATCTTTTTTGACCTTGATCACTTCAAAGAAATCAACGATACGTTGGGTCACCACCTGGGGGATCTGCTGCTCAAACAGGTCGCTAACCGCATGCTGTCTTTGGTTCCCCCCCATGCCACCGTGGCACGGTTTGGAGGCGATGAGTTTGCCATCCTCGTGCCCCTCACCCTGGGCGACACCCGCACCGAAGCCTTGCAGGTGGCCAGCCAGATGATGGACGCTCTAGTCGAGCCGTTCAACGCTGATGGCATCCGTATCGATGTGCAGGCCAGCATTGGCATCGCATTGACTCCAGAGCACGGCACCGATTTCACCCTGCTCATGTCACGAGCCGACATCGCCCTCTACGACGCCAAGGAAGAACGCAGCAAGTGCATGATCTATGACCCTCTCAAAGACCAGCACACTCCTGGGCGCCTGTCGTTGTTAGGTGAATTGCGTGATGGACTCAACCGCGACGAGTTGGAGCTGCGCTACCAGCCCAAAGTGGCTCTGGGGACCAACACTGTGGTGGGCGTAGAGGCCTTGGCCCGTTGGCGCCACCCCACGCAAGGGCTGCTGGGACCTCAAGTATTTATCCCCATGGCCGAGAACACCGGGCTTATCGGACCCATGACTTTGATCATTATCGAGAAGGCGTTGGTGCAAGCTCGACGGTGGATGGATGTGGGGTGGACCCTCAGCGTGGCCGTCAACTTATCGGTACGCCACCTCACCGACACTGAGCTGCCCCGACAAGTGCAGATGGCCCTACAGAAACACGGTGTTCCTGCACATTTGCTCACCCTGGAGGTCACCGAAAGCACCATCATGAAAGACCCGGCGCGCTCTCAGGGGGTGCTAGAGGAGTTGCGTGCCTTGGGGATTCGCATCTCGGTAGACGACTACGGCACGGGGTATTCCTCCCTGGCCTACCTGCAACAACTGCAGATCGACGAGCTGAAGATCGACCGTAGCTTCGTGCAGAGCTTGTCCGAGGAGGGCGGCAACGAGGTGATCGTGCGCTCCACCATTGAGTTGGGGCACAACCTGGGCCTGCAGGTGGTCGCCGAAGGGGTGGAGGATGTAGATGCCTGGCGGCGTCTGGCCGATCTTAAATGTGACATGGTGCAAGGATTTCTCCTTAGCCCCCCCGTGCCAGCCGGAGAGCTGACCCGTTGGTTGCAGGACCGCCGCGTGGCTCATGACCACCCTACGGGTAGCACCGATGTCATCACTCTCGAGCGTCACCCCTAGGACGACCCTGCCCCATCCCCCCAGGAGCGCCGAATGATCATGATTGCGGTTGCGGTTGCTGCCCTAGCTCTGGTTCCACTGCTGGGAGGAGACTGGCGGCGACTGGCCCATGTCCGCTTTCGCGCAGTGTGGCTGCTGATGATCAGCCTGGTGCTTCAAGTGGTGGTCCTGGGCGTAGTGCAGACCAGCTCAGCGACAGGCAAGGCGTGGCAGGCGGGATTGCACATCGCCACCTACGCACTGGCAGCGGTCTTTGTCCTGCTCAACTGGCGTATTCCCGGGCTAGCCATCATCGGGTTGGGGGGGTTAAGCAACGGCGTGACCATTGCCCTCAATCACGGTACGCTACCGGCCTCCCCCGCCGCGCTACGCACTGCTGGCCTGCACTCTCACCCTGGCGAGTTTGCCAACTCGGCAGCCTTGGAGCATCCCCGCCTGGCCTTTCTCGGCGATATCTGGGCGATCCCGGGCCACTTACCCCTGGCTAACGTGTTCAGCATCGGCGATGTCCTTATTTGGGTGGGCGTGGCGACAGCTGCCTACGGATTATGCGTACCTGAGCAGCGCCGCCCCTGGCGTCGCACCCACCTGCCCCAGCTGGAGGGGGAAGCCACTCCCATGGCCACCACTACACCTAAGCAGTACCCCTACTCCTCACACAGGTGAGGAGTTTTCGCGAATAATGCCGGTGTTTTTGCTCTTTTTACCCTGGCGGCAGGTAACCGCGTGATCACGGCTTGTAGTTTTGCTTATCGTTGACCCGACTTAGCCCCCTGGAGGGGGTAGGGGCGTTTATGGTCTGGCTATCCCTGTTTTTTGAGGGATACACCACAACTGTGATTCCTGAAGCTCATTTCATCGTTCGGCAGTCCTGATCTCGTACAACAGTCTGCGGTCCTTCCACAGACACCAGGAGGATTCGATGGGTCGTCACTGCAAAGCTGCACCTCGGCGTCGCGGGTTGATACTCGCTGCAGCCGTACCTGTAGCTGCGGCCACGGTGCCACTTTTCCATGCGGCCACCGCTTCGGCGGCTACCAGTACCGTGTGGGACAAATTGGCCTTCTGCGAATCCACCAATGATTGGTCGATCAACACCGGCAACGGCTACTACGGAGGCGTGCAGTTCTCCTCAACCACCTGGAAAGAGTTTGGGGGGCTGAAGTACGCGGCGCGTGCTGATCTAGCCACCAAAGCCGAACAGATTGAGATTGCCAAGAAAGTGCAGGCCGTGCAGGGGTGGAACGCCTGGCCGGCCTGTAACCGCAAGCTAGGGTTGGCTCACTTGGCTGATCAGGACGCTGCTCGAGGCATAGCCAGCACGCTGGATGCCAAAGTGACCCGGCCGAGTACCAGCACCTCCTCTTCTTCGGACCGAGCCAGCCGCAGCACGACCCGCGCTCCCATGGTCAAAGCTCCTACCGTGACCGTCACCAAACCCTCCACCTCGCAACGCACCCTCCACACAGTGGCCAGCGGGGAGACCCTGACGAGCATCGCTGATGATCACGATGTGGCTGGAGGATGGCAGGCACTATTTGTGATGAATAAATCAGTCATCGACAACCCCAATCTGATTTACCCCGGTGACTTGCTGCGAACCCGCTAGACACCGTCCGCTTTCCTGATGGCCTGTCCCCTTGCGGGGGGCGGGCCATCAGCATGTGTGAGCGCTTGAAGGTGATTCTGCTCGCCTGACGGTTATTGCCTCCCCCCGTGCGCCGATACAGTCACCAAGAATCTCTCAAGGTGATCACATCGGGAGGTGTGATGGGCTCGCCAGAGTGCCCCCAACGAGCAGGGACCGAAACTTCACGCGCTGGTCGTTCGTCTTGCCACAGCTGTCACTGACCAGGTGGTGCAGTGCGTCACCCCTCACATGGCCAGGGTGTGGCTCTCCTGGTTACTGGTGGCAACCTTCGGAGGTTGGCCCCACCTCAGCAGCCAGCTCTGCCCAGTACCCACCGCTGGCAACTCCTGGGTGGCTGGTCTGGTCGCCCTCACCGATGATGTTGGTGTTCGGGGGTCACAAGCGTCGCACACGAACAACAAAGAACAGGACTGGGATGATTGAGCGCCTTCAGCCCGCCCCGATCAGTGGGCAAGAGGGTGAGAGTGACAATGGCTCGCACGGTCACAGGGAGATTACACAGCCTGGTGGTTGAAAATGGCCAGAGTTTTCGTGGTGGGGTCGAAGTGCATGCCAATCTGGTGAATGGTGGTTTCGGGGTTGCGATATTTGTCAACGTACTTTTTGGTGAGGATTTGTTGCAAGGCGGCATCGGTTGGGGTTGAGGGTTTATCAACCTTGAACTCGAAGATATACACCACTCGCTGGCCTCCGGGTTGCCGGAACTGCACTGACAAGTCAATCCGACCAGTGCTGGTGACATCCTCGGCGGTTAATAACACCCCCAAAGATGACAGGTAAGCATAAATCACATTGGCGTAATAACCCTCATAGTGGGCAATATCATTGTTTCGGTAATTGTCGTTGGCCAGGCTAGCGAACAGGTTACGCAGACTGGTTTCAATGGTGGCGATGTTTTGGCTTTTCAAAGCTTTGAGCATCGGCAACGTGGAGGGCGAGCTGTTGAGCAGGTAGTTATCCAACGCCAACTGCCCGAAAGCTGTACGTACTTCAGTGTTGGGAAAACCTAATTGATAAATAGGGGTACCAAACGGTCTTTCTACGTTCTTGATCGTCAGATACCCGGTTTGGAACAACAGTGTTTCCAGACTGAACCGACCAATATCGAAATTACCTAGGTCTGAAACTTTAGCCTCCAAATCTTCAAACTTCGGTAGATAATAGATTCCGGCATTCAAGATATCGACTAGAAACGTGGGGGTTCCGGTTTCAAACCAGTAAGGAGAGTAGCCCCGCCCACTGCCGAGAAAAAGCAAAATATCAAAAGGATTATAAACCGACTCCCCATCCCAACTATAGCCGTTATACCATTGTTTGACCTCAGACAAATCAACACCCTCAAGCCAGCCGGCGAAATACCGCTCGAACTCACCCTGGGTATAACCACACAAGGTGCTGTACGCTGGCTCCAGACTAATATCCACCAGATTGTTCAAACCGCTAAAAATTGACACTTTAGAGAACTTGCTCACGCCAGTAAAGAACGCGAACCTAATTTTTGAATCATGTGCCTTAAGAACTGAATAGAGATTGCGCAACTGATTTTTAATTTCCACCGCGTGAGGTTTGGTCAGATTATCTAGAATAGGCTTGTCGTACTCATCAACCAGAATCACTACCTTTTTGTGATATTTGGCATGTGTCTCAGCAATCAGCAACTCGAAATTACGGCCCACATCGTCAGTGGATGGTAACTGAATATCAAGTCGACGTGCATTGTCTTCAACAAGAGTCTGCATGAGATTGCGCAATTGACTCGGAGTACTAATGACACGACCGGCAAAATTGATACTAATCACCGGATGCGGCTCAAAGTCCCAGGAATCGTAAGCATCTAAACCTTGGAAAAGTTCGCGATTACCGGAAAACATTTCTTTAATAATATCGACTAGCAGTGACTTTCCGAAACGGCGAGGCCTGGAGAGAAAAAAATATTGACCCCGAAGTAAGCGAGTGATTAATCCAGTTTTATCAACATAAACATAATCACCAGTTCGTATTTTGGCAAAGGTACTGATTCCAGTAGGGAGGTTCTTAGGGGATGGTTCAACCATGGTGTCACTACCTCCGGTTTTTCTGTTCGTAGGCCAGCCTAGCCCCTCCACAGGCCAAGCTGAGCCTACGAACAGCTGAAACTCATTAACTACAACCGCTAGTGCTGCCGCAACCTTCGCAGACGTAGCAGCTTCCTGCTGAGCGCATTTTGGTACCGCAACTCATGCAAAAAGGTGCATCAGCCAGTTGGTGGTGCAGCTTGGCTTCGATGAGCTCGGTCGAGGAGCCCACCTGGGCCGGAGCAGGACGCTCATCAGCCGCAGTGGAATCCTCACTCAGGCTGTCTGCTTGCCCCCCAGGCTGCACGGGCAGCGGTTGAGTCGACTCCTGCTCACCTTCGCCAGCAGCAGGTAGGTAGGAGCCAGTCTCCACGTGACGCGCCCGCTCGGCAGCAGAATAGATCCCCAACGCCGAACGCTGCTCGAAACTGAGGTGGTCCAGCGCCAGGCGGCGGAAAATGTAGTCCAGCACGGAGCTTGCCAGGCGCACATCCTCGTCGTCAGTCAGACCAGAGGGCTCGAAGCGCATGTTGACGAACTTGGTGATGTAGGTCTCCAACGGCACCCCGTATTGCAGGCCGATCGAGACCGCGATCGAAAAGGCGTCCATGATGCCAGCCAGGGTGGAGCCCTGCTTGCTCATCTTGAGAAACACCTCTCCTAGCCCGTCGTCAGGGTAATTAGAGGCGGTCATATACCCCTCAGCCCCACCCACGGTGAAGGAGGTGGTGGTGGCAGGGCGGGACTTGGGTAAACGCTTACGAATCGGCTTGTACTCCACCACCCGCTCTAACGCTGGAGCGGATTCTGCAGACCCAGCAACAGCTTTCTCCTGCTTGCCCTGTGAGTTACCCGCGCCCTTGGAGTTGGACAACGGCTGACCCACCTTGGAGTTATTGCGATAGATCGCCAACGCCTTCAACCCCAATTTCCACCCTTGGAAGTAGATGTCAGCAATGTCTTCGACCGTGGCGGTTTCTGGCATGTTCACCGTCTTACTGATCGCTCCAGACAGGAACGGCTGGGTGGCAGCCATCATCCGCACATGGCCCATCGGGGCAATAGCCCGCTGGCCCACCGCGCAATCGAACACCTCGTAGTGGGCAGGATCCAACGCTGGAGCATCCACCACATGGCCGTGCTCGGCGATGTAGGCCACAATGGCCTCCGCTTGCTCGTCGGTGTAGCCCATCTTGCGTAGCGCCCTGGGGATGGTCTGGTTGACGATCTGCATCGAAGCGCCACCCACCAGCTTTTTGAACTTCACCAGCGCCAAATCCGGCTCAATCCCCGTGGTGTCACACCCCATGGCCAGACCGATCGTCCCAGTGGGGGCTAGAACCGACACTTGGGCATTGCGGTAACCATGGTGACCACCAATCTCCTCACAACGGACCCATTCATGGGCGGCGTGCTCAGCGATACTGCGATCCATGTCATCCACAGTGACCAACGCCTGGTGGGCAGCGTGGTGTTTAGCAATGACCCGACGGTGACCCTGCTCATCACGGGCATAGCCCGCATAGGCAGACAACGCCTGGGCCATCTGGGCAGAGCGGCGGTAAGCCGTCGCACTCATCAGGGAGGTGATGGCTGCAGCAATGGCTCGCCCCCCTGGCGAGTCATACCCATGACCAGTTGCCATGAGCAGAGCCCCAAGGTTGGCGTAGCCAATGCCTAGCTGACGGTACGCACGGGTGGTTTCCCCAATCTTGGTAGTGGGGAAATCGGCAAAACAGATGGAAATATCCATCGCCGTAATGACCAGCTCGACCACTTTGACAAACGTGTGGGCATCGAACGTGTCATCCTCACGCAAGAACTTCAACAGGTTCAAGCTGGCTAGGTTGCAGGAAGAGTCGTCGAGGTGGACATACTCCGAGCAGGGGTTGCTGGCGGTGATCCGCCCAGCATTGGGGCAGGTGTGCCAATCGTTGATGGTGTCGTCGTACTGCACCCCCGGGTCGGCACATTCCCAGGCCGCCTGGGAGATCGTGCCGAACAGCTTGCGGGCGTCGATCTGCTCAATCACCTCGCCAGTCGTGCGCGAGCGCAAGCCAAACGGTGTACCGGTCTCCACTGCGCGCATGAACTCGTCACTGACTCGCACCGAGTTGTTGGCGTTTTGATACTGCACGCTGACGATGTCCTTACCGCCTAGGTCCATGTCGAACCCGGCCTCACGTAGAGCACGGATTTTGTCCTCCTCGCGGGCCTTGGTCTGGATGAACTCCTCAATGTCCGGGTGGTCGACGTCGAGGACCACCATCTTGGCCGCCCTGCGTGTGGCTCCCCCGGATTTGATGGTCCCGGCGGAGGCATCGGCGCCGCGCATGAACGACACCGGGCCGCTGGCGGTACCACCAGAGGAGAGCAGCTCTTTGCTGGAGCGAATCCGCGATAAGTTGACCCCGGCGCCAGAGCCTCCTTTGAAGATCATCCCCTCCTCGGTGTACCACTGCAGGATGGAGTCCATGGTGTCATCCACGGAGAGAATGAAACAGGCCGACACCTGCTGCGGGCTGGTGGTCCCCACGTTGAACCACACCGGGGAGTTGAAGGAAAACACCTGGTGAAGCAACGCCCACGTCAGCTCATGCTCGAAGATTTCGGCATCCGCCTCGCTAGCGAAATAGCCGTGCTTCTTGCCCTCCCGCGTGTAGGTCAGCACCACTCGATCGATCACCTGTCGCAGGGAGTGCTCCCGTGCGGGGGTAGCCAGAGCTCCGCGAAAATACTTGCTGGTGACGATGGTGACGGCGTTCTCGCTCCAAAAGTCGGGGAACTCCACCCCGCGCTGTTCGAAGTTGATGCTGCCATCACGCCAGTTGGTCATCACCACATCGCGCGAGAGCCACGTGATCTCGTCATACGGGTGCACCCCTGGGGTGGTGAAGATGCGCGACATGCGCAGACCTTTCGTGGAGGTAGCCGGGGTCTTCTTTTTCGAGGGGCGATCGCGGTGAGATCCGTGGTCGAGGTGAGTTTCCGGCGCGGTCTGGGTCATGGTGGTGCTCCTTCGTTGTGCGGGGATGTGCGGATGACGTACAGGGTGGGGCGGGACGATCAGGCTGACACTAACGGTGTAACAGCTGGGTCTGACAAAAGGGGATCAGCCGGGGTATGGGATTGACGTAGCAACGCGATCTCGGCCTCGAAGTCGGCCAAGGTGTCGAAGTTGCGATAGACCGAGGCAAAGCGCATGTAGGCCACCTCATCGAGCTGGCGCAGCGGCTCCAACACCGCCAAACCCACGTCGTAGGCGTCAACTTCGGCGGCCCCGCTGCCACGAATGTTCTCCTCCACCTGCTGGGCCAACAGGGCCAGCTGATCAGGAGTGACCGGTCGACCCTGGCACGCGCGACGCACCCCGGCCAGCACCTTCTCCCGGCGGAATGGCTCCGTGGCCCCACTGCGCTTGATCACGGTGAGACTGGCGGTCTCCACCGTGGTGAAGCGCCTGCCACAGGCTGGGCAGTGACGGCGGCGGCGGATGGCTGCACCTTCGTCAGCCGAGCGCGAGTCCAAGACCCGACTATCGCCATGTCGGCAGAACGGGCAGTTCATGGCGGACTCCTTGCCGGCACGCTGGGGGCGAATGTAGCTCCATCTGCCCGGGCAGATATCCACAACCTGTGGACATCTGTTTAAGCAGAACCACTACATATAGGGAACGTAGGCCCCAAAGGCGGCGACAGCAAAACGCCACGCCGACAACTGCGCCAAAGAAGGCAAAGGTGAGCGATTACGAATCACTCGCTGTCGTGACCTTTGTGAGAGCCACTCGTGACCGAACCGTTCCCGCGTCGGCACCCCGGCGAGACGGGGAATCGATACGTTGGCTGGCAACGACAACCGGCTCCTGCAGAGCCTTACGAGCCCCCTGTGATCTCCGCTGGTTTGCGCCCTCACCTGAGGGCAAACCCCGAACGAAAGCTCGCCCACCGTGACCGCACAGCTCAGCTCCATTCCCGCCACTCTTCCCGCGCCAGCAACCTGCTCGGCTGGACCACTGTCAGGGCTTCGCGCTCGCTGGGACGCGGTGGCCAGCGAATTGGGCAAGTTCCTCGCTGTCGGTGGTGCGGCTTTCGTCGTCGACATGCTCACTTTCAACCTGCTGCGCCAGGCAGGCAGTTCTTCGGTGGCCGCTAAAGCTCTCTCCACGGTGATTGCCACCTTCGTGGCCTACCTGGGTAACCGCTACTGGAGTTTCAGCCACCGGGCAGGGGATCATATCCGCAACGAAACCGCCATCTTCTTCGCCCTCAACGGGGTCGGGCTGGTGATCTCGCTGACGTGCGTATGGTTTTCCCACCATCTCATGGGCTTCACGTCCGGGCTGGCCGACAACCTTGCCGCACTGGTCGGCATCGCACTAGGCACCCTGTTCCGCTTCTGGTCCTACCGCCGGTTCGTGTTCACCAACACCCAGCCCGCTTCTGACACCCACAGCGTCAGTGAGCTCATCCCCGGCTCCATCATCGCGACACACCCTTTGGCTGGCGTCACTGCGCTGCCCAGCCTGACGAGCATGAGCGTTCGTTACGACAGCCCTCTCTACGCCGACGAGGCCGTCGCTTAGGGCCTAGCTGCCAGCTGCAACAACCACCGACTTGCGCAGCTTGCCGCGCTTGTTGGGTTCCATGCCTTCAGGGGCGTTGAGGAATAAGGCGAATACTGCTGGTCGTAGCGTCACCAGGGCCAGCCGCCCTCCGTCAGCCTCGGCCAGGTCGCGGGCCAGCGCTAGGCCCAAGCCGGTGCTCTCCCGGGTACTGACGGAACGCTCGAAGATCAGCGGGGCCATCTCCGGGGAGACCCCAGGTCCCTCATCGCCCACCTCGATGACCACGGAACCACCACTCCAACGGGTACGCACCGTAACCATGCCGGCTCCATGGACCAAGCTGTTTTCCAACAGGGTGGCGATGATCTGGCTGAGTCCACCGGGAGTAGCAGTCGCCCACAGCCCGCGCGTGCCCGCCACCTTCAGATGCCGCCCAGCATTGGCAAAAGCGGGCTTCCACTCCTGCTCCTGCTGGCTGATCCCATCGTCGATGGCCAAAGGGATCGCCGTGGCGGCGCGCTGCTTACGGGTGCGCGAGAGCAGGTGATCCACCGTGCCGGCCAAGCGTTGGATTTGCTCCAAGGCGATGCGGGCCTCCTCCTGAATCACCTCTCGATCCTCGGAGTGTTGGATCTCTTCGATACGCATCGACAGGGCCGTCAGTGGCGTACGTAGCTGGTGGGAGGCGTCGCTAGCGAACTGACGCTCAGCGGCGAGCATGGCGTTCATGCGCTCGGCACTGCGCTCCAGCACATCGGCGACCCGGTCGACCTCCTCAATGTCATAGCGGGCAAAGCGGGGCTTAGCGTGGCCAGAGCCCAACCGACGGGCGCGGGCGGCTAGGTCGACCAGGGGCTCGGCCAGGCGGTTAGCCTGGCGAAGCCCCAACAGCACCGCCACCAGCACAGCCAACAACGCCACGCACAGCACCGCTAGCGCCCCCTCAGCCATCCGCGTGAAGGCCTTACCCCGAGGCATACTCACCGTCACGTTGATCACGTCATAGGTGCCATCAGGTTTGAGGCTGGAGGTTTTCACCTCGTAGGGGTGAGAGGGCTTGATGCCGTGCTCCAACTGCTTGGTTGCTGTCTGCCCCGGATCTCCCTTCAACCCAGCGGGGCAAATCACCCGAATGTAGGCCTGCTCAGGAGCATCCTGAAAGATTGTTTCGTCAATGACGCGCCGCGATTCATAGCGATTGCTGGCGCTTTTGTAGACCTGCTCGGCCAGTTTTTGGGTGTCGTTGCGGAAGTTTTGATACACCACCACCCCGGCAGCGATGGCTAGGGGAATACCCAGCAATAACACTGCGATCACGGCCACGGTCAGCGTGGACTGCAGAATACGGCGCCGCATAGAGGCTCCTGACCGCCTTTAGTCGCGCTCGAAGCGGAAGCCAACTCCACGGACCGTGGTGATCAGCCGAGGGTTGTTAGCGTCATCACCCAGCTTGCGGCGCAGCCACGACACGTGCATGTCTAGAGTTTTCGTGGAGCCCCACCAGTTGGTCTCCCACACCTCGCGCATGAGCTTCTCCCGGGACACCACCTTGCCAGCCTCGCGCATGAGTGCGTGCAGCAGGTCGAACTCCTTGACGGTGAGCTCCAGCTTCTCGTCGTTGTGCCAGGCCATGCGCGAATCGGGGTCGATGCGCACCCCATGCACGACCTCCGGGGCGGTCTCCACGGTTTTGCGCCGCAGCAGGGCCCGGATGCGCGCCGCCAGTTCGTCACGGCCAAACGGTTTGGTCACGTAGTCATCAGCGCCGGTTTCCAGGCCGACCACCTTATCCATCTCATCGGCACGAGCTGTGAGCATCAGGATGGGGATCATCACCCCCGCCTCCCGCAGCCTCCTGCAGACCTCCAAGCCGTCCATGGAGGGCAATCCCAGGTCCAGCAGCACAATATCGGCCTGGCCGGTCAGGGCGTATTCCAGTGCCTGCACTCCGTCGTCGCGCACCTCCACGTCATAGCCCTCCTTAATGCGGAGGTACTTAGCCAACGGCTCAGACAGAGTGGGGTCATCTTCGGCAAGCATTACCTGCGTCATACAGGCAGACTAACGCCTGCAAGGAAGCTTTCACGACACCCCCTGCACCAAATGTCCCCCAAATCGTCTCAGGGCGAGTAAGAGGTATTCATTGTGGATCACCATGGCCACGCCGAGGTCGATGCCGCATCAGCGCACTGAACCAGCAATGGGGCTAGGCCAGGCCACGGTAGTGGGCCCGCAAACGGCGTAGATCACGCAAGCGCTTGTCGTAGGTGGCGCCAATAACAAACAGCAGGCCGCCAACGCCAGCGACCACCAGCCAGCGGGGAATCACCGTGGCGTAAGCCGCGAACTGGTAGAACGAAACGATGATCAACGTGATGGCCCCCACAGCCAGGGGGGCCTGCAAGCGCCGGCGGGCTCCGATCACCGTAGCCGCCAAGGCCACGCTGGCCACCAGCAACGGTCGAGTCACCCCGTGATCCAGCGGGGCGGTGACAATACTGGGGGCAAGACCCCCCACCAGCCCCGGACCATAGGCCCGCCAGGAACCTACCGCCTCCCCCCGGCGGCGGCGCAGGTATCCCACCGCGATCAGGACTGCAGCGCTGGGCCAGGTGTAGGCCTCCACCAAGTCGGTGCGCAGATGGAACAGCAGAGTCCACCAGGCCGCAGTGCCTAACCCCCAACTGACCCACCACAAGCGGCGATGATGCCGCTGCACGCTCACCACCCCTGCGGTCACGCTGCCCACACTCAACACCACGGTGGGCAGCAACGGCACCGCACTGACCAGGGACATGATCACTGCTATGACGTAGGCGAGAGTCCCCACCGTTTGGGTGGCTCGGGCTGCCTGCCGGCGCTGCCAGCGTTGCTGCTGCTCGACCACGTCAGGGTCTGGCTGCTCCTGGCTGCCTTGGCGGTCAGGCACGCCGGGATCAGACTCCTGGCGCTGCCACTCCCCGACCACAAAGTAGGTACCGACCAGAACAATATCGGCTGCCACGACAGCCAACGTCAGAGTGGCCATCGCCAGCACCAACGTGTAGGAGTAGGCCAGCAGACCCACCGCCAAGCAGAACATCACTGAGCCGGTGACCGCCGCCATACGTCGATCACGCCGGCCCGCCACCACAGCTGCTGCCACCGCTGCCACGACAGCCAACCAGCCCATGATCCGAACATCAGCAGTGAGTAACCAGCAGGGCACGAACACCACAGCCGCCCCCAGCTGGGCTCCTTTCCCCGCCTCAACGGGCAGCAACCCGGCAATGACCGCCAGCAGCGCCACCACCAAGGCAGCCACCATGGCTGAGCGGCCCAACCCCACGTGCTGCGCAAGGCCGAACACCACCACCTGCACCGCGCAGGAGGCCACGGTCAGCCCCGCATAACGGCCACGCTGCGCGGGCAGGGCCCTGGAAGTGGCCACCGCCAGCACCAACGTGGCTAACCCCGTGGCCACCACGCTGCTGAACCGGGAGGCCACCGACCATGACAAGGCCACGGCCACGGCCACCACTCCCATAGCGGAGGCGAACGCTCCGGGGGTGCGCAGGGTGCGCATGAGGACCGGCAAGCGCAGCACCAAAACCGCTCCACACAGCATCTGCAGGCTGACCGCCACCACGTGCGGCACCGGCAGAATCACCGGCACCGCTAAGGCTGTGGCCGTCCCCACGACATGGGCCACTCTGCCGGAGTAGCGCTGGTCCAGCCAGCCGTAGGTGGGGGCGTCACCGACCACCTCCCCCTGATCAGGATGCTCGTCCTGCGCCGGGCGTAAGGCCCAGGCCATGGTGGCAAACACCGCCGTAGCCAAAGCCGCAGTGATCACCTGAGAAACTGCGTAGTTACCTGAGCCGAACCAACCATCTGCCCCGGTGACATTGCCACCGGCGACCGACAGGGAGCGTGAGGCTGGGCGGGTGGCGGCAATCGACCAGGGCTGCAACCACCACTGCAACGGAGAAATCAACAGCCCCAGCAACGGCACCCCGATGATGACCAAGGCAACCACCGCATAGACCAGCGTGGCGGCCATCGGGCCGGGGCGTACGGGACGTGGTAGTGCGGTAGCCAGCCAGGTCATCCCCAACACCATGAGCACCATGAAGGCCGGCATCCAAACCACCGGCATCCCGGTGACGATGAGCAGCACCAACGCCGCCAACAGCATGATCCCCGTGGCCACCCCGGTTCCCGCGTGACGCAGCAATGGCTGCTCCCGATGCAGGTAGGCCAAGGTCCAGGGCACTAAGGCCATACCCAGCAGGCACAACACCCCGACCAACTGCGGCCCTTGCACCGCCGGCACTAGGGCCATGGCCAAGGAGCACCCCAAGCCGATGACCCAAGCCAGAGCTGCTCCCCCACTGGCAGCGCTACGCAACCACGTGGACAGCCGCGCCTGTTGGCCTCCCTCCAACTGACGCACCTGAGCGCCCCAACGCGCCTCGATGGCCACCAAGGCGGTGGCCTGAGCTCCCAACAGCAAGGTCAGCAGAGCCAAGGAGTTGATGTTAGCCACCAGCAGTGGAAGAGGGAGTTGCCCCAACGTAGCGACCGTCATGCGAGGCACCAAGGGCACGAAACGGCTGGCCACCAGCGCCACGACCACGATGACCAGCAGCCCACCCGCCCAGTAGACGCGGGCGCTCATCCCCCCCTCGGCTTCAGTCGGGTAGGTCAAGCCACTGGAGCGCAGCGCGTAGAGGTCCAACAGCATCAGACCCACACTGAGCGCGGCCAGCCCCTCGGCGGTGACCAGCAGCCCCCGGCGACGCACCGCATCGGTGAGCACCAGGGCCGCTCCCGTAGCCACCAACAGCAGTAACGCTTGGCTAATACTGTCCACTCCCCGCGTGGTCACGGTGGAGATCACTGCAGCCAGGATGACCAGGCCAACCCCGACGAAGACCAGGATGGTGCGGGTGGACAGCGGCCCCACGTCGGGCCGATTGCCCGGCTCCGGTGGAGCCGGGTCCTCCTGCGGGTGTGGATCCTCCTGCGGGTGCGGATCCTCCTGCGAAGTGAGCTGCGGCGTGACTGGGGCCGCCGCTGGGGCTTTGACCGAACCGGGAGGCGGAGGACTCAGCCGTGCCGGGGTGGGAAGTTGCGACGCCGAGTTCGCAGGAGAGGGTTGCTCCCGCACGGCGCTGGCAGCTGCCACCGGGGCAGCAAGGGCGGGAGCCTGCTGGCGCGCCTGGGCGAGCAGCTGCTCCCGTTGCTGCAACAGGGAAGCGATCCGCTGAGAGGTCTGCCACACCTGCTCCAATTGGGGAGCGTCCAAGGCCAACCCGCAGTGGTGACAAAAGTTGCCGTCCTGGACCAACATGACGCTGCACTGAGGGCAGCGCAAAGTGTCGACAAGAGCATCTTTATCGACCATAACGTCCAGTTCTAGCAGGCCAGCAGCCCGCGCGTCAGGTTGCCCCGCCGCTGGAGGACCTCCCAAGACAGAGATCGACTCGCGATACTGCGCAGGGACACGTCGGATCGATGCTGCCTCACTAGTGATGACGGCCTACGCTGCGGCGAGAACTACCCCCACGAACGGCCCATGAACACCCGAGAGGCGCTGCCCTTTGAGGCGCTCGACCCGGCAGATGTACTGGTCTGGGGCGCACTAGCCACGCTTACGGCCACACTCAACGCCAGTGCCGCAGCAGCAGCTATCAGAGCAAAACGGCGCTTCATAGGTACTCCTTGCAGGTTGAGACACAACGACCACGATTGATCGACCAGGCAGCAGACAAAGCGCAGGGAGAACATGAACATCCAGGACGTTCACGTTGCTCAGCACCAGCCCAGAATGCCCTGGCACGCTCCCTAACCGTAACTGCGCGTGGCTACTCTAGCGCCTTGTCCTGGGGTGGAACACACCCCCATGAGGCATTCTTGACGTCAAAAACCTGTCCATCACGACGCCACCGCACATGCGGCAACCGGCCTCAGATGGACGACATCCGCCGCCGCCACATTGCGCACACCACCAGCGGGCTGACAACGCACTTGGAGTTGACCACTGCGCGCAACCCCTACGCAATGACCTTGCATCTGCTTACCCTGCGGTAGCTGGACCACCACCTCCTGGCCCACGGTGGCACTGCGACGCAGGTATTCCTGCGCTAAATCGCAGGCCTGTGCTTGACCCGCCACGGCCACCCAACGATGATGCCAGGCCAGCAGCTCCCCCACGATGCGCCCAGCCAGCACGCTGCGCTGCACGGGTGGCGCCCCGGCAACACACAGCGAGGTGGCGGTGGGGACCGGAAGATCGGCAGCAGCCATACCCACGTTAAGACCGATTCCCACCACCGCCAGGCGCCCTGCTTGCACCCGGGCGTGCTCAACAAGAATGCCGGCCACTTTGCGGCAGCCGATCAGCACATCGTTAGGCCACTTAATGCTCAACTGCAGCCCGGACAGGCGGCTGGTGGCCTGGCACACCGCCACAGCCGTCATGAGCGGCAGCCACCCCCAGCGATTGGTGGGCACTGCGCGAAGCGGTAGCACCAGGGACAAAGCCAACCCGCTACCGGTTGGAGTGGACCAGGCTCGGTCGCGGCGACCCTTACCCGCTCGCTGATGCTCGGCAAGGACCAGCGGCAGTGCACCCTCTGATGCCAAGTCAGGGGGCAACTGTTGGGCGGCATGTAAGGCATCAGCCATGGTGGAGTCGGTGCTTTCTCGCACCTGTACCGCAAGTGTGGGAGTTGGCACTGGCCCTCGGCAACAGGGGTGAGAGGGCTGGGTGGACTCCAACCCGAGGGCCTGCTCCGTCCAGGTGGTGGCGGCTACTGCTGCGATCACCTCGGCATCCAGGGCATCGGGCTGTGGCCACATCAACGGCTGTGACTGCTCAAGCGCAGCGGCCCCCATGACAACCACCTTCCTGTTTGCTCAATCGTTATCTTAACCGTTCATAGCCCGACACCACTGACCAACCGCACCAGTCTGGTGACTTTGCGCGTCACTGAGCACTGCTAGGTGCGGCGGTGGCCTACCGTGGACAGGTATGCAGCAGCACGCGGGACCTGGCGTCCTGACCTACGACGATGATGTGCGCTTTGCCCATGTGGTGGCTGACAGCGCGCAGGCAGCCGCCATGCCGTTTTACGGCCACCACCGCAGCGCCAACATCGCCGCAGTTGATCAGGCCCGCGCCGCCGCAGCGCAAGCCGTGGAGTCGGCCATCCTGCAGGTGATGCGCCGTGCCCGTCCTCGCGACAGCGTGCTGGTCGCTGCCAGCACGCCCGGAGGTGACCGGGAGCCTCAACCGGCGGCCACGGGAGTCTCCGGCCTGACACCAGGCAGCCAAGGAGCCCGCTGCTGGCTGGTGCAACCGGTCGTGGAGCCTGACCACCTGCTACGGGGAGTGCCCCTGTGGGCCACCACCCTGACCCTGCTCGACGGCCCGGATGTGGTGGCCGCCCTGGCGTGCCTACCCGCAGTGAACCGGCGGTGGTGGGCGGCTAAGGGCAGCGGCGCCTGGACCGGCCGGGCATTGAGCAGCGCCACCCGCTGCCAGGTGCACCCCACCCAGCGCTTGGAGCAGGCCCGTCTGTGCTGCACCGACCTGACCTCCTGGGCGCGCACCCAACGCCTGGGGCAGTTGAGCCAGCTCAGCGCCCACTGCGCCAGCACCCACGCCTACGGCTCGGTGTGGCCCTATCTCCTGCTGGCCGAAGGAGGGCTCGACGTTGTTGCCCAGCCCAGCGCCGCCCTGTGCGACGTGGCTGCTGCCAGCTTGATCGCCTCCGAGGCTGGTGCGCATGTCAGCGATCTGACCGGACGCCCGGGACCTGCCGGAGGTAGCGCATTGGCTTGTGTTCCCGCCCTGCACGACCAAGTCATGGCCGTGCTCAACCTGGAGGTACCCGCATGAACCACCGTGTGATCAGGCTTTCCCCCCTCGCAGCGCTGCCTGTGGTGGTCGCCGTCGTGCTGACGCTGAGCGCCTGCAGCGCGGGCGAGCAGAGCTCCCCTCAAGCCTCAGCCAGCACCCCACCATCAGCCTCCGGCCAGACGTCAGCATCGGTTAGCTCCCCCACGCTTCCCTCGACTGTCAGCGACCCTGCTCCCCCCGCTACGACCTCACAGACCCGCACGGCGACCACCACCAAGACTGTGCCGATCCCCAACCGGGCGGTGATCACCGTGACTGGCCAAGTGGAGCAAGGGGTGGAGCAGGGGTGCCTGTTGCTGGGCAACACCGCGCCTGCGGATTATCTGCTGCTGGGAGGGGAGCGGGCCAAGCTCGTCGTGGGCACGTGGGTGCGTGTCACCGGCACTGTTGAGCGCACTATGGCTTCGATGTGTCAGCAAGGCATACCGCTGCGGGTCACCAGCGTGGAGGTCATCACCAAACCAGGGGTCACCATCCCCCTACCCTCAGTACGACCGCAGACCTTCAACCCTCCGGCACCGCAGCGCTAATCCGCAGCAGGCAGGACATCATCAACGGTCACGGTGGCGGTCCCCACCAACTGCTGGTCGCTGCTGAGCAGTTGAACCTCCCCGAGCAACTGGCGACCGGAGCCGGGCACCAACCCTGCCATCAACTCCCCCCGCAGAGGCGCAGGGGTGGCATCGGGCAGGGTGAGCGGGACACTACTGACGTCTAACCATCCCAAGGCACTGGTGGTGTAAAGGTCCATGTAGTCGATGGTGGTGCTGCCGGAGGGAACCTCATAACCCACGATGATCACCGTGTAGGTGCCCGGCGGCGGGTTGGGGATCTCCACTGCCTCGCTCGAATCTCCCCCGGCGCTGGTGGCAATCTCCTGACTGCCGCGCAACACGATCAGGTCCAAGTCGGCTCCAGCGTCGCTGGGGTTACTCAGGCAGGCTCGCAAAGTGGCCGTATGCTCCGGCACAGTCACGGTGTAGCTGAGCATTTGACCCGTGGTGAGGGTCGGTTTTTCCCGATGCGCACTGCCCAACGGCCCACCCACAGCGGTGATCGTGACCGGAGCGAACTGGTTACTCAACGACCAGATCAACCGTTTGGGTTGCCCCACCCGCACGGCCTGCACCTGCAGGGGTTGCGGGAAGGCTTGCACTCCGTTCACACGTGCCTGCAGCAGGTAGGGGTTACGCAAGGTGTGAGTGGTGCGTCGCGCCTCCACGCTGATCTGCCAAATCCCCGGGGTGGGTTCGGCGTAGGTGCGGCGTAAGGGGTGGCAGGTCTGCGGGTCGGAGTAGTGGGCATAGCAGTCGCGCGATTCGGTGGAGTCCACCGGCAAACCGTAAGGATGGAAGGCAGTGAAGCGGGTTTGACTGCCAGCCGCTAAGCCCGTCAGGCTCACCTGCAGAGTGCGCGCGCCGGGCGGCACCGTGAGGAAGTAGCTGCGGGTGCGGGAGCGTTGCACGCTGCCTGCCTCCTGCCACTGGTAGTCCGCAGCGCTGAACTGCTGGCCCACCACCACCTGCAGGGCAATCAGACGCTCCAAGCCGGGGTTGCCCGGGTCGTCCAGCTCCAACGCTGCTGAGTACTCCCCGGCTTGGGGGGTGGCCACCTGCACCGCAACCTCCACCGGCTGGTTCAGGGGCAGCAGCACACTGGGCGCAACGGTGAAGGCGGTCTGGTTGCCCCGTATCCGCAGCAGGTGCTCCCGTGGCTCGTCCGGCCCGCTGGTGCGGGTCAGGGTCAGGGTGTAGCTGCGCGCTTGGCCCTGCGTGGGATCGACCTGCCCGGGTGGGCAGCGGTCATAGAGCCCCACACCCTGGTGAGGAGTAGCCAAAAATCGCGATAAGGCTGTGCACACTGGGGCCTGCACGGTGTAGTCCCAGGGCTGCAGCGCCTCATCGAAACGGAGATAGCGCCAAGCTCTGGGGGCCACAATTTGGCCTGCACCCTGCTCACTGGGGCTCATGAGAGGGGAAAAGCTCGCGCTGGATAGCAGGGCCTTACGCAGCTGCGCGGCGGTGACCGGGATCTCATTGGCCCAGCTGGCCGACAGCACCAACGCCGCGACTCCAGCCGCCATCGGCGAGGCCATGGAGGTGCCGTTGCTCATCGCATACCCAGGCGGGAGCTCATACCCTGCCTCGGGCACGGCCAAGCCCTGCAACCACTGCGGGGTGGTGGAGATGGCCGCTCCGGGTGCGGTGAGGTCGGGCTTAAGCGCCCCATCCTCCGCCGGGCCACGCGCCGAGAAGGGGAACAACGCACGGGGGGCACTGACCCGGGAGCCATAGTTAGCCCACCAGGTGGCTTGCGAGATGGTGGCTCCCACGCTGATGACTTTGGAGGCCACCCCCGGGTCTGCGCTGGTGTTGAGGCCAGGCCCGTCATTGCCCGCCGAGGTGAAGATCTGCACCCCGTAGTCATCAATGAGGCGGTTGTAGATTTCCGCGCGGGCGTTCACTCCGTCGTTGAGGGCGGGAAGGCCACCGATCGAGAGGTTGACCACATCCACGTGACGGGCGGTCACCAGGTCAATCATCCCCTCGACCAGAGCGGAGGCCGAGCAGGTGCCATCAACGGTGCATGCTTGAGCGGAGACCAGCCTGGCCCCCGGAGCCGCACCGGTCATCGCCCCACCGAAGAGGTGATTCGCGGCGGCAATGCCAGCGACGTGGGTGCCGTGGGAGTAGCTGACCAGGCCAATGTTGACAAAATCGGCCGTTCCCTCCTGCCCTAGCGGCTCCAGGCTCACATTAGGTTTGATCTGCACAGTGAACGGCACCGCCTCATTTAGTGCTGTCTTCGCTCGGTCAAAACCAAGGTGGCCGGTGTCATAGGCAACCGAGTAGGGCTGCATCGGCTTGTCATCAAGGAAGGAATGGTTGCGGTTGGTGTCCACCCATACGGTTTGGCGGGCTTTGTCATAGAGGATGCCCCACGTGTCGGTGGTGTCCCCATCGCGGTTGTAATCTCCGGCAAACTCGCTGGCCTCAGACTCTCTCTCGGCCAGGCTGGAGATGAGGTAGTCGCCGAGGGGCAGCTTCCACGTCTGCTGGTCATAGCTATCTGAAGGCCCGGAGATCAGCTGGCTCATCCTGCGCCACAGGGGGTCTGCATCGGTGAGCGGATCGGTGGCACTGACCCAATCCACGATCTTGCGCTGGCCGGTCGTGGTGACCTGCAGAGCAGGGTGATCCACGTCGATGCCCGAATCCAGCACCCCGATGGTCACTGAGCGGCCGTCATAGGTCGGGTTCTCAGCCACCAAACGGGTAGCCCCCACCTCGCTGATCGGCAAGTAAGGGTTGTTCACGCCCGTGGTGGCATCGGGGCCAGGTGGGGCGATGCTGCTTGGGCTCCCCACAGCCTGGCCAGTTGCCAGGCGATACCGCCTCAGGTGCGGGGAGTCGGGTCGAATCTGAGGCACACGCAGCTTCTCGTTGACGTCCATCCCCACAATCTCTCGCACCTGGGCGGCTTTCTCCACGGCCCGAACCGGCACCTGAGCGCGCACATACCCCAAGCCATCATTGCGGTAGGTCACCCGGGCTCCCAAGGTGTCCAGGGTTTGTGCTGCTGCAGCAGCACCTCCGTCTTGGGTGGCGACCAGCACCGTGACGCTGCGCCGACCTGCCCGCTGGGCCTGAGCCAGCAACTGCCGGTCATGTTGACCCAGTTTGTCCGCCTGCGGCGTCGGGGCCAGCTTGCCCTGCTCCACCACAGGCAGCCAGGGCCGGGTTTGGTCGGTTGCCGCCTGGGCGCTCTGCCCGACGCTGAGGGCAAGAACACCGGCCAGGACCACCGCAGTCCAATGAGTCCCCCAGCGCCTAGGGGCGGGGCGGTTGGTAGGGGTGAGGGGCTGTTGGTGCATGGTGGTGATCCTCGTGAGTCAGACAGCGGCCTGAGGCGCCCTGTCGGAGTGGTTCAACAATCAACGCCTGCCAGCGGCAGGCATCCCAGCCTGGCATACCCACCCCTTGCCTCCGCACAGTGGCTATGCACCAAGTGACCGGAGGTTCCTCCGCTCCCGCAGCGGGTGCCCGATGGTCTCCCATCGCTGGCTGCCACCAAGCCCTGAAGGCAACCAGCCCGCGCCCGCGCAGGGGGACAGGAAACAGGGCTAGGGTACTTGCGGCAGCACGCCTGGTGCTGTTCCTGAACAAGAAGGGTCGATCATGGATTTTCCCAGCTTGGGAGGCCTTCCCGCCCACCCCTTGATTGTTCACGCCACCATCGTCCTAGTCCCCTTGGCCGCCCTGGCCGTGGTGCTGCATGCCTGGTGGCCAGCCGCCCGGGCCCGACTGGGCTATGTCACCGTTGCCTTGGCTGCCCTGGCGATGCTGCTCACTCCCCTGGCCGCTAGCAGTGGGGAGCAGTTGCAGAAGCGGGTCGAAGACACCGATCTCGTGCGTCGCCACGCCGAGTTAGGCGATCAGCTGGTCCTCTTCGTGGTGGCGCTGTTGGTGGTGGCGCTGATTCTGGCGGCCCGAGATTTTTTCTCCCACCGCAATGACACGTCCACTACCCAGGCAAGTGCTCAGGGCAAAGCTCGGGCGATCGCGCTGCTGCTAGCCCGGCGCACGGGCCTGATCGTGGGCATTCTGGCTACTCTGCTGGCCGTGGGAACCACGGTCCAGGTGATCCGCATTGGCCACGCCGGGGCCGAATCGGTGTGGCATGACACTCCCACCACCGACCTACCCGGCAGCCACCAGCGGCCCGATAGCGACTAACGGCACAGCTTGCGGGCTCGGGCAGCAAGCGATGGGATTGGAGAGCGCAACGCTTGCTGCAACGCTGCCGTAGCAACCGGTTGGACCTGAGGATGCTGGCGCGCCAACTCCACCAGAGCATGGAGGGCGCACGCCATCACTATGCGGCTGGTGCTGTGGTGGAAATCGTGTCTGATGATAGGTACCAGAGTGTGCACACAAGCCTCATCCAGGTCCACGATGGGCATGAGTTGCAGGAGGTTCCAACGAACATCCGGCTGATCGGCCTGGCAATATCCTTGGACAATGAGTTGAGCCCACGGTTGCACCGCGCCGGGGTCGATCTCGCCAAGTTTCTGCAAGGTGTCCGCTGCGCGCATGCGCACCCCAGCGTGGGGCCAGTCCAAGCACTGCACCACCAACTCCACCTGACCCGGCTCATCCCGGCACAGCTGCACTGCCTGCGCCACACCCTCCACACTGGTGCGCGGGGCCTGCGCTAACACCTCCACCACATCCATGGGGTGCAGGTTAGCCGGCGGTCTGCACCGCTGCGGGCAGAGCAGTCGATCCTCCCACCAAGACCACGGTGGGGGTCTGCCCCAGAAAGCCAAGTTCTCGGGTATCTAAAGCAATCTGTGGTGCTCTCTTGACGATCTGGGCCTGGAGTTGATCTGGGTGGGTGGTCAAAACGCACCCTACGGCTCCCTCGTGGACCCGTTCCACGAGGTGGTGAGCGAGTATGCCAAAGAATCCTCGTCCAGCGGTGGGAACTTGCTTGCCCCACGGCACATTGGTGACCACAGCGTCGGCTTGTGATAACCACGGGGATTTCCATGTGTCAGCACACGTGAGGTCAGCTTTTTCAACCGGGATCGTCCATCGAGGATTTAGAGCCCTCACATTGCTCCGAGCCGCCTTGATTGCTTCAGGATTACTATCCGAACCGGCGATAAAGCGAACTGCTTGACGATAAGCTTCAGCAAGAATAGTGCCAGAACCACAGCACGGGTCACCCAAGCGCGTCAGAGGATTTCCACCCCTGGCCATACCAGCCATGGCGACCATTGCGGCAGCCACCGTAGGACTGAGCGCTCCTTGATAGGTAGCTAACCGGTAAGACCGTTTGGACAACGGGTGATCTAACAAACGGATTCCGGTCAGTACAAAACCTTGGTCAACAAACAGCCGCACATCAATGGGAGCACGAGTTCTCGGGGGGCTTGGTTGCAGGCCTGTAGCCCGAACCATGAAGCTTTCGACCATCTCGGC
>JBDIAW010000031.1:0-28234 GCA_039812585.1 Actinomycetota bacterium
CACTCTCGGCCTGGATGCAAACATACCGAACCGCGAGAGCACTAATATTCTTCATACAGACTTTTGCATAACCCTCTATCGATCTTTTGTGGATTAATCCACGCATATCCTGAAGACCAACCCGTTGCAATACGAGTTGTTCCATAAGAAACCTGTTGCTCACCCGGCAAACTATTAACTATTTGGGTTGCTTTTTGTAATTGCTGCGGTAGCGAATAGCCCGCCTCAAGATGCTCTTTGATTGCTGTAACCAAACTTTCAAGGACGCGATCTAGAAGACGTAAATTGAAGTCACCCTTAAGGCCTTCACGAGGGTAGTCTGGAGTATGTATCTTAGGTTTTTGTGCGGTGTCAAGAAAAGTTAAATCATTGCATTGGGTTTTAAGTTCGTCAGGGGCCTTCCATTGCTCAAGCATATCAAGTAAAGCTGATTTACTTGATGCCCAGCCCGCTACGGTCAGCCATCTCGTTTGCCCCGCTGAACACCCGTCTCCATCGACGGCAACCCCACGCGAATCTGTCCATGACGCAGCGAACTCCCCTGTTGCTGGGTTGTGAGAAACAGTCGAGGGCATGAGCACAACATTAGCCCCCTCAGGGAACGTTTACACCCTTTTGCCCTACTCTCCCCCCTACCAGCCAAAGTCCCGGCCTAGGTAGGCGTACAGCTGCTCGTTGTGGGGGGCGTAAAACTCCCGTAGTTCCTCACGGATGTCGTCGGGCATGGGGTCGGGGCGTTGTTCGTTATGTTGCTTGAATGATGACATGGTGTGATGGGGAATACCCAGAAAATCACAGGTTTGGTTGAGGATAGCTTGCTCGTCGGCGTAGAGGTCTTCGCTGCGCAGAATCAACACGTTTTCACGGGGGAACTTTTCAAACCAGCGTTGCAACTGCGGCAGGTAGATCCCCCGATCACGGTAGGAGTGAAAATCGTGCTCCCGACTGTAGAAATTACGGTCAGCCATCATGCGGTCATGTTCAGTAGCTAAACGCTGGGATTCGGCCGCTAGGGCATCGCGGAAACTTAACGGCTCGCTGCCCTGCCCCACCCGCTCCCAATAGTGGGAATAAGCGCGTTTGACCGGGTCACGCAGCAAAATAATCGACTTTACGTCGGGCATTAACTCGTGAATCTTCTCCGCTCCCCAGGGGTCGTACAGGTAATACGGGGACCCCTCCCCCGCCACCACCGGATTGCCCAAAATGCGCTCCATGCGGCGGCGATACGCCTGGGTGGGGAAATGCGAGCGATACCACACCGCGCCCCGGTGATACTCCTCGAAAAAGTAGTACGGGCTTTTCTTGCCGCGAGCAGCCGGGAACATGGGCAATACCGAGGGGTGCTCCAACAAATAATTGAACAGGGAGGTGGTACCACCGCGCTTGGTGCCCACAATCAGGAAGTCTGGCAGCGGGCGATACGCAGCGGTCGCCATAGCGTAGGCGCGGGTGGTGGAGTTGGCCGCATCTTTCAGCCAGCGCGGGGAGCGATCCTTACCGGTCGACATGACCTTGCGTACCGACTTCGCCAGGTGCTCCACACTGTCCGTCACTGCTGCTCCTTTGCCGTCCCGCCGATGACATGCCCTACCGTAGCGGCTGGGCCAGCCGATGATCAGGGGCACCACACCCACGAGGGCCCAGCAACGACCAAAGGCCCGCCCCACGCCTAGCGCAGATCAACGTGGCTTGCGGGGGGGACCCTCCGGGCGGCGCTTGGTGTCGGGATGATGGGCAGCGGAAGGATCGGCGCTGCTGGGCAACTCCACCCCCGCCGCTTCTGCGCGTTGCTGCTCCTGTTTGCGCCACAACGAGGAACGGCTCAGATACGTGTCATCGGGGTCGCGCGACGACCCGGGCACGATCAGCTCCGAACGGGGCAGGGTGGGCTGCTCCACCTGCGGGCGGGCCTCGTCGCGCTGGCGGCGTTGCGTGGGATCCCACCCCTGCTCGGTCGGTGAGGGGGCAGGTGGTGCTCCCGCAGCAGACTCAACCCCAGTGGGAGGGAACGCCGCGTTGACCCCCAGGTGATGCCAGCCCGCCATCCCCGGGGAGGGATTGGCCGCAGACGCCTTGGCTGCCGCCTGGTCTCGCCACTGCTGCCTCTGCGCAGCATCTTGATCCGTCGGGTCCACCGGACGAGCCGTGGGTAAACCAAACGAGGTCAACCCGCCCCAACCCACCCCACCCCCAGGCGATGTCGCACCAGTCGGCTCAGTGGGTGCGGACTGCCCCGAGGTGGCCAACAGGGCCACCAGCTGCCGCCCCTCCAGCATCGCGCGCAACCACCAGCACACCAGCCCATACCCCACCCCCGCCACCAGCAGATACCCCACCAGCCCCCGCAGGCTCGCTTCGGTGAGCCATGCCATCACCACGCCGAGCCCACCGAACAGCACCACCATGACCAACGCCAGCGGCATCAGGTCGAACCCCGTCTGGTGCAGCACGTGCCGGCGCGAAGGAGCGGGCACTCCTTGGCGCAGCACCGCTCGGCGGCGCAGCAACGCCCAACCCAGCGCCTGCTTGCGAGCCGAGCCAGGGGCGGCCTCCAGGCGGGCGCGGGATTGACGATGGGCTATCACCGCATCCACCACCCACACCAGCGCAGTGGCCACAGCGGCCCCGATCATTCCTGCCAGCGGGACCAGGACCAGACATGCCCCCGTCAGCACGCCTGCCAAACCCATCTGGAGTTTGCCCCGCGCGGGGGTGCAGCGGGCAGCCAACACCACCGCGTGCGCACCCGTCGACAGCCCCGCCACGAGCATCCCCAACGCGGCAATCGTGAGTGCCGTGGCACTACCGGAAACCCGAAATGCAGAACCGAACATCCCCACCCACAGGCTGCTGAAGGTGGCCAGCATCAACAGCGCAGGCCAGGTCAGCACCACCGCCCAAGCAGTGGCGTGGTGCGCCCACCTCCACGCCTGGTGCGGTGAGGCCGTCGGGCCCAGATGGGCGGCCACGGCCTGCACCAACCGCTCCCGCAGCACCAGAAACACGCGGGGCAGCCGCGTGAGCGCCCCGTAGACTCCCGCCACCTGAGCGCCCATCCAGAGGGCCACCACCAGCACATCCGCCCAGGCCAGCCAAGCGCGGGCGCAGGCATCCACCCACCAGGGGCGGGCGGTGCTCCACAGCAACCCTGAGACCACCGCAGGGGAACGAGGGGGTCGCACTTGGCGACCCGCATGGTCGGCCACGTAGGCGTCCACCGCAGCCAGTTCCCGCCGGACAGCCACCCAGGCCAGCGCCACCGCCACCATCAGGGGCACAACCCACGCCCCCACCACCCACACCACCGAGCTGTCATCTGCACCGAGCAATGCCACCGCGCTGACCGTCACCACTTGAGCCACCAGCACCACTGCCGCAGCCACCCGAGCCAGCCCCCGCACGCACAGACCGCGCAGCACCTCCAGCGCCACGCCCAAGGCAGCTCCCACCACCACCGCCGCCCCCACCAGCCGCAGCACCGCAGTAGCCGTGGAGTGTTCGCCGGCTTGGGTGACCCAGCGCGCCACCCAAGGCGCCACCAGCAGGAGCCCCACGCCGGCGCTGAGGCTGGCTGCCCACACGGGGCTGCGAGCGAGTCTGACCAAACACCGCAGGTCAGATTCCCGATGCTGCCAGCGCAAGCGGGGCACCAACTCGGCCAGTGCTGCCTGCACCCCCAAGCCCGCCACCGCACTGAGCAGAGAAAACCCAGCCAGGGCAATAAAAAACAGCCCCAAGCAGGTTGGCCCCACGCTGTGAGCCACCACGAGCGGCAGGACAACCAGGCCTACCACAGCCGGTGCCATCAGCGCGATCAGACGCCCTAACGCACGCTGGCCTAGGGGCATCGGCGTGGGGTCGGACTCCCACGCCGGACGCCGGGGTGGTGGGGTGCCTGTCGGGGCACCCTCAGATGCCACGGCCAGTCCGATGAGCTAACGCCACCACCTGATCGGGCTTGATCAACCCGGTGCTAGCGATCAACGCCAGCCAAGCGCGCTTTTCTTTCCAGTGGTGACCCAGCGTGCGCCGAACCATCATGCGAGCGTGCACCTTGTCTCCCATTCCCACGCTGGCCCAAGCAATCTGGCCCTCGATACGGGCCAGGCCCCGACGGTCGATTTCGAACTCCGGATAGGTGGCCAGTAGGTGCTCGAGGCCTTCGCGGATCGTGCGCCACTTGTTGGTGTAGTAGGAGCCGCTATGCCAGTAGGCGCGCATCAACGCCCGGGGCACGCAGCGCACCGGAGCGACTCGGCTAGCCCGCAACACCCACTCGTAGTCCTCGGCATAGCTGCCGGGCAGCTCCTCATCAACCAGGCCTATCTCGTTGATGACCCGATCGCGCAGCATCATCAAGGCGCAGGGATGCACCGCCGACAGATGCCGATCGCGCAGAAAATCAGCAAACCCCAACGGCTGCTCCCCGGGAATGCGTGGCTTGTCCTTGCCCTGATAGTGCACCAAGAACCCACAACTGATTACTGCCACGTTGTGACCCTCGGCTTGCGCTTGACGCAACAACTGCACCTGGGCCTGCACTTTGCCTGGCAGCCACTCATCGTCATCATCGCAAAACGCGATCAGTTCGGTGTCAGCGGCCAGGATCCCCGTGTTGCGCGCCCCCGCCAGGCCAGGCTTACGCTGCGTGTTGGCCAGCACGCGCAGGTGGCGGTTCTCAGGCAGATCGTGCAGATCCTCCACCAGCTCGTGGGCAGGCAGCGGGTCAGACTGGTCGAACACCACCAGTGCGGTGATCTGTCCGGGGTACTCCTGGTTCAGAATGGCTCGCAATGCCCGCCGCAGCAGGCTCACCCGATCCCGGGTTGGCACAATCACGGTCAGCGCTGGCGTAGCGGTAGGTTCCGTCACGGTGATCCCCTTGAAGCAGGCCATCGAGGCTGAAGGAAAATAGGGTGCTGGAGCGGGTGTTCAGGTGGATGAGCTGGCAAAGCTGATGAGGAAAGTGTAGTGGGGCTGTACCCGAGTGAGCAGAACGTAGCCAGATGCCCTTAAGGAGCGTGCCCTACCTCTCACTCGGGCGAGCCTCGACCAGGAAATACTCGCTGCGGGGATGACCGCGTCCTCCGGTCATGCCCACCAGGTTGGCTTGGCGCAGACTACGCAGGAGACCGGCCACGTTGCGCGAGCTCAGACCGGTGCGCTGAACCAATTCCTGCCTAGTCAGGGGACCCACCCCTAAGCACTGGAGAAGGAGTTGCTGCCGGGGAGTGATCCGAGCCTTCCCGCTACTGACTGGGAGAGCAGCGGGTACATGATCTGACCCACGGACCACCTGCGTGAGTGGGGAACTGCGAGCATAAACCTTGGCGGTGAACTGCAGGCCACTGTCGTGGAATTGAATGGCTTGCATCTGAGCTTGTCGTAGGGCCAGTTGAGCAGTTGGTATCCCCGAGCCCAATCGCTCGATCACCCTTTTGCCATCCTGAGTTTGCAGGTGAGTAGCGATGTCAGCCAGATAGCAGTTGCGGGTATGCGAAGGCCCGCGCCCCAGATTGCGCACCGACAATCCGTGAAGCCCCCCAGGATTACTGATCACCATGAATCCCGAGTTCAGCCGTAGCAGTGGTTGGCTGGACCGGGCGTGTGGGCCCACATCACGGTGAATCAGGGCATTAGCCACCAGTTCACGAACCACCACCTCCGGGTAATCCGGTTCGTTAACCCCCATCCCCGTCTCGTCAATGCGGATGCGGTTGCGAGTATTGCGCGCGACCCACAACACAATGTCATCCAGCATCACCGACAGCGGTCCGGCGAAGATGCGTGAATCCAGGGCCCGTGTCCCTGCCGGGTCGTTTTCCCCAGGTGTGATGTAGGCCTGAAAAGACAGCGTGGGGAAAAACTGTTGGGGATAAACTCCTAAACCCAGCAGCCCCGCTATAGTGATCTGCCCCTGAGCAGTCAGGACTCCAGTGCGGGTCAAAATGTCGTTCTGGGAGGCACTGGCCAAGGTGGTGGAAGAGCTACGCCGCATGCGCACATACGCACCCACCAGATCAGCGTTTAAGTCCCTGTCCGGGTCGGCACCTTCGACCGGCTCCAGGTCGTAGTGGTGGGTCGTGCGTCCAGCGATGAACGCTTGAACTTCCAAGTCGGACAGTTCAAAGTTACCGTCGTACTGGCGTAAAAATGCTTCCTGATCACCCTTTTTCACCCTTACGGGTTTCTGGGAGGGGTCGGTCTCATGGACCTGGATGGCCACCAGATCCGCCCCCTCGTACCGGTGGGTGGAGCAGGTGATATGCACCGGCGGTTCAACAGCCCGGCGTGCTACCTCATTGGCGTGTTGAAGACACTTGCCAATGTCGTACACCCCAACCGCCTTGAAGTGCTCTGCCTCTTGCAACCCCAGCAGAATGAGCCCCCCATCGGGCCGGTTGGCAAAAGCGCATACGGTCTCTGCCAAGCGTTCAGGGAAGCCATCTTGTGCGGTCTTAGCCTCCACTTCTTCGTTATCGCAACCCTCATGGCGCAGCCGCTTGATAATCCTCTCAAGGTCCATAGCTAAATACTATAGTATTAACGTCTTTGAGTCACTTAATACTCTAGTATTAAGTGCAGGTTGCGGCCGGCAGAATCCGGATCCCCCTGGGTGCGAGTCTTACCCCGCTCCCAGCGCGCTCGAGGCATTGAGGGTTACCCTCGTGAAGTCAGCGCCGAGAATCTCTCACAGGGACCCTGAAACCCGACTATCCCCCACCACCCCCTCGTTACCCGGCGTGCTCCAGCGAGGCTAGGGCGCAGCCCACCAGGGTGGTGACGCCGATGGGAATACACCCCTCGTCAACGTCGAAGTGGGGCTGGTGCAGGTCGCGGGAGGTCTCAGCCTCCGGGGAGCTCACCCCCAGGCGCAGGAACGCTCCCCCATGGGTCGTGTTCTGCAAGTACCAGCCGAAATCCTCCCCCGCAGAGCTTTGCGGGGAGGTAAACACTGCCTGCGGGCCGAAGTAGTAGGCAATGACCCCAGTGGCGATCTCCACACTGGCTGCGTCGCTATCGACGGTCGGAGTACCCCGCTGGTGGTTGACGAACACCTGCACGGCATAGGGGCGCACCAAGTCTTCGATGAGCTGCGCGATGATCGTCGGGCTCTCGTGCCAGGCCTGGGTGCTCAGGCTGCGCGCCGTCCCGCGCACCATTCCCGTTTGGGGGATTGCGTTGTGCGCATGCCCGGCCTCAATCTGCCCCCACACCACGCTGAGGCCATGACGCACATCGACCCGGCGACTCAGTGCCATCGGCAGGTCAGTAACTACCGTGGCCAGGGCGTGGATCAGATCGCCAGTCAGGTGCGGGCGCCCAGTATGGCCTCCCTGGCCAGTCAGGGTCACCTCCAGCACGTCGCAGGCAGCGGTGATGGGGCCGACTCGGCGCCCCACCACTCCCACGGGCAGGCTGGGATCGCAATGCAGGCCGAAGATACGGCTGATCCCCTCCACCCCGCCGTTTTTAATGACCTCCGGGGCGCCGCTGAGGGGAACAGTCTCCTCCGCAGGCTGAAAGATCAGCCGCACTCTGCCAGGCAGCCGCCCCGCATGATGCAGGTGAGTCAACACCTGCGCGGCGCCCACCAGGATGCTGGTGTGCACGTCATGCCCACAGGCGTGACACACCCCCGGGATGGAGGATTTATAGTCCACCGTCTTGATGTCGGTGATCGGCAAAGCGTCAATATCAGCCCTCAAGGCCACCGCTGGGTCGCCCTCCCCAATGTCGACCCACAGGCCGCTACCTTGCGACAACACCGTGGGAGTTAACCCCAACGCATGCAACCGATTACTCAACGTTGCCGTGGTGCGGATTTCCTGCCATCCGACCTCAGGGTGGGCATGCAGCTGCCGGCGCAGGGCCACCAAGTCGGTCTCCATCGCCTGCGCGAGGGCCGGGAGATCAGCGTAGGCGGCGAGCATGTGCGCAAGATCTGTGGCAATGCTGGGTTTTTCTACCATTGCAAGTACGACCAATCACCTTGGGTTCAGCCAGTGCGTCCCCGCTATGGAGGCGCAACCTTTTCAGTAGTCACCACCGTGCAGCAGAGCAGACGAATGGCAGCCAGGCACAGCCGGGGGGCAGTCTCTTGATAATGCCAGAAGACCTCTTGACCATCGGCGTTGCTCTATGCGTGCGTGTCGGGTGCGTGTCGGTTTTAGCTTCGAGGCAGAATGTGCATCGGCAGAAAGTGCATCGGCACGGGCCCTGGCCCCAGCAGCGCTGGGAAGACCCGATCGCCAGTACCACCACCACCTGGTGCAGAAAGGACGTGCTGTGGCCACGGACGTGCAAACCAGCGTGAGCAGCCCCTACCCCACTCCGCCGGGGCCCAGGCCCCACCAGCGAGTGTCTTTGGGAGGCAAACGCACCCTCCGTAAAGATCGTTGGTGGCTGTCCCCACTGCTGAATGCCTTGCTGCTGGTGGGTTTTGTTGCCTACGGCACCTGGCGTGCTTTTGAGGGGCAGTTTTACTTCCACGAGCCTTACCTGGCCCCGTTCTACTCCCCTTGCTTGTCCCAACAATGTGTGGACTCAGGGGCTTCCGGATGGGCGCTGTTCCCCTGGAGCGCGATCTCCCCGGCTCTCTACATCCTGGTCTTCCCGGGTGCTTTCCGCGCTACGTGCTACTACTACCGCAAGAACTACTACCGCTCCCTGTGGGCCTCCCCTTCAGCGTGTGCGGTGAACGAACCGCACAAAAAGTACACCGGTGAGACCCAATTCCCGTTGATTCTCAACAACATTCACCGTTGGACCTGGTATCCGGCTGTACTGCTCAGCGCCCTACTGGGCTGGGAGGCCCTCCGCTCTTTCTGGCATGAAGGCAGCTTCCACCTTGGCCTGGGCAGCATCATCCTGGTGATCAATGCCATCCTCATCGCGCTGTACACCTTTGGCTGCCACTCCTGCCGTCACATCACGGCAGGGCGGATCAACTCCTTCTCTCAACACCCGTTGCGTTACAAGATGTGGACCGGGATCAGCCGTCTCAACGCCAACCACGGCAAATGGGCCATCGTTTCCATGATTTTCATTGTCGTTGCCGACTACTACATCCGCCTGGTAGCGGCGGGAACCATTCACGGAAGCTGGGTATAGATCAATGAACGACTCCCCTGAACAGACCGGCACCATCCACCAGGCCCCCATCCCGGCCCCCACCAGCGAAAACGCTCCTGTACACGATTACGACGTGGTGATCATCGGTGCGGGAGGAGCGGGGCTTCGCGCCGCCATCGCCGCCCGGGAGGCCGGAGCCCGCACCGCAGTGATCTGCAAGTCGCTGCTGGGTAAAGCCCACACGGTGATGGCCGAGGGGGGCGCAGCCGCCGCTATGGGCAACGTGTGGCCCGAGGACAGTTGGCAGGTTCACTTCCGCGACACCATGCGCGGGGGCAAAATGCTCAACCATTGGCGTATGGCCCAAATCCACGCCCAGGAATCCCCTGATCGCATCTACGAGCTGGAGGATTGGGGGGCGCTGTTCGACCGCACCAAGGATGGCAAGATCAGCCAGCGTGACTTCGGTGGCCACCGCTACGCACGCCTGGCCCACGTGGGCGACCGTACCGGCCTGGAGATGATCCGCACGTTGCAGCAAAAGGCCGTGAGTATGGACATCGACGTGTTCATGGAGTGCACGGTTGCGGGTCTACTCAAGGACGGCGAACGGATCTCCGGGGCTGTGGCCTACTGGCGCGAGACCGGCACCTTCGAGGTCTTCCACGCTCCCTCCGTCGTGCTGGCTACCGGCGGGATCGGCAAATCGTTCAAGTTCACCTCTAACTCCTGGGAATACACCGGTGACGGCCATGCTCTAGCCCTCAAGGCTGGAGCCAAGCTGATCAACATGGAGTTCATCCAGTTCCACCCCACCGGCATGGTGTGGCCTCCCTCAGTGCGAGGTCTGCTAGTCACCGAAGGGGTGCGAGGCGACGGCGGAGTGCTGCGTAACTCCGAGGGCAAGCGCTTTATGTATGACTACATCAGCGACTACTTCAAGGCGGAGACCTCCGCTGACGAGGCTGAAGGCGACCGCTGGTATGACGATAAGGCCAACAACCGGCGCCCACCGGAGCTGTTACCCCGCGATGAGGTGGCCCGGGCCATCAACACCGAGGTCAAGGCCGGGCGTGGCAGCCCGCACGGCGGGGTGTACCTCGACATTGCCACCCGCAGGAGCCCGGACTACATCCAGAAGCGCTTGCCCTCGATGTACCACCAGTTCAAACAACTGGCCGGAGTGGACATCACCAAAGAGCCCATGGAAATTGGCCCCACATGCCACTACATCATGGGCGGGGTGGAGGTCGACCCTGATACCGCCCAAGCTGTGGGAGTGCCCGGTCTTTACGCCGCTGGAGAGGTCGCCGGGGGCATGCATGGCGCCAATCGGCTCGGTGGCAACTCGCTGTCTGACCTGCTGGTTTTCGGACGCCGCGCGGGAATGGCCGCCGCCCAGTATGCAGCTGGAGCTCACGACATACCCGTCGATCAGAGCCAGGTTGATGCGATCATTGCTGAAGCGCTAGCCCCCTTTGAGCGCCTGGACGACACCCACAGCGAGAACCCCTACACCGTGCATCAGGCACTCCAGGCCAGCATGCAATCGTTGGTGGGCATCATCCGCACCAAATCCGAGCTGGAGCAGGCATTGAAGGAGCTTGACCAACTCGACCAGCGCGTCAAGCATCTGGCGGTGGATGGTAATCGGCAATACAACCCAGGGTGGCACCTGGCCATGGATGTGGCCACCATGATGCTGGTGAGCCGCTGCGTGGCTATGGCTGCCTTAGAGCGGGAGGAAAGCCGAGGGGGCCATACCCGCGAGGACTTCCCCTCCTCAGATGCCACCTGGGGCAAGACCAACCTGGTCCTGGCACTACACGAGGGACAGGTGCAGTTGCAGCGTCAACCACTGCCGGAGATGCCCGAGGAACTGGCCGCCCTGCTCAAGGATTCTTAAGGGAGTACAGACAATGACCGAGCCGCAATCCACACCCATTGAGCCCACTACCGGGGCCAACCCCGACCCAATCCCTTTGGATCAGGAGAAACTGGCCACAGCAGGCACCACCTCAGCAGCCGAAACCGAGGGTGACCAGCGCAGGTTGACGTTGAAGATTTGGCGTGGCGGAGCCGACGGCCAGTTCGTCACCTATGAGGTTCCCGTCGAGGACGGCATGGTGCTGCTGGATGCGGTGTTCCGCGTCCAGGAAACTCAGGCCCCCGACATGGCGGTGCGGTGGAACTGTAAAGCCGGCAAGTGTGGCTCCTGCTCGGCGGAGATCAACGGTAAGCCGCAATTGATGTGTATGACCCGGCTGGACACCCTGCCTGAGGGCGAAGTGACGGTCAACCCGATGCGCACCTTCCCCCTGATCCGCGACCTGGTCACCGACGTGTCGTTTAACTACACCAAGGCCCGGGAGATCCCCGCTTTCCAGCCCATCCCCAAACCCGAGGGTGGCTACCGGATGATGCAGGAAGACGTGGAACGGGGGCAAGAGTTCCGTAAGTGCATTGAGTGCTTCATGTGCCAAAACGTCTGCCACGTGGTGCGCGACCATGAGGAAAACAAGCAAGCTTTTGCCGGCCCGCGATTCCTGATGCGCTACGCCGAACTGGATATGCACCCGCTGAACTCCATCGACCAACGCGAGTTGGCGCGCTCTCAAGGCGGCTTGGGCTATTGCAACATCACCAAATGCTGTGGTGATGTGTGCCCCGAGCACATTCACATCACCGACAATGCGCTGATCCCCCTGAAAGAGCGCGTGGTGGATCGGAAATACGATCCCGCAGTGTGGCTGGGCAACAAGATCCTACGCCGCAAGCACGCTGAAAAGCCACCCGCTGATCGCGCTTAACAGAGCTGCTGTTTGCTCGTCCTGCTGTTTCTTACCTTTTTTGGAGTGCCCGGGTGGCACCCTCTCGTCCTTGTCCTTGTCCTTGTCTTTGTCCTTGTCATGGCCGGGAGGGACGGGCTTATCGTCAGGGCGACCATGCCCATTACCGCCACCATTGTCCTGAGCGGGAGGGGCCGGAGGCTGCTCAACGGGAGGAGCGGGAGGAGCGGGAGGGGCAGGGGGCACTTCGACGGGAGGCGCCGGGGGCTGCTCTACCACTGGGGGTGCCGGTGCCGGAGGAGGCTGCTGACCTTCACCGCCGCCCACAGGGGGTTGCTGCCCTGCTGAACCAGGAGCATCCTGGCCTCCTGGTACCCACGGCGCCCCACCGGGCTGTTGATCCGCCGGGGGTTGTTGAGGCTGACCCGGTTGAGGCTGGCCTTGGACGGGCCCAGCACCCACAGGCAGCGCACCCTGCGCAGGGACAGCGGGCAGAGTCTGCCCGGGGCCCAGGGCAACCCCGGGAACACCAGGTTGGAGGGCACTGGGCTGAGGGACACCAGGCTGGGCGGCAGCAAGCTCAGCTTTCGCGCCCGGAAAAACCGGACCCACTGAGCTCACAATCTCGCTCTCCTCACGCCCCGCCATGCGCTGCATCGGGGCGAGAGCAGGAGGCGCCACCCTATTCGTGGAATTGACCCCGCTGCTGGGAGGCAAAATGTACTGCATGAGCGGCACGTTGGCGGTCAAACTCGGTGGAGGTGTCCACACCCCCGACCAACTCATCCCCGCAGTAGCTACTGCGCCTGCCATCGCCACCACCAGGGCAGTCATACTTCCCACGACCACGGGAGGTTTGGTGGATACCCACGTGCGGATCCGCCGCCTCACACTGGGAGGAGGAGGAAAGCCGGGCAACTGGTCGATGGGATGGGAGCCTCGGTGGGCGTCATCAAAAATGTTAGGCACGAGGGCCTCCTATCTCATCGGTCTGTTGGAGCACAGCCTACGAGATAACCCCACACCGCAAGAGATTTTTCGGCAAGTAAGAGGCTAAGAGGTCCTCTTCTTGCGCATCCGCATCCCTACCAGACCGATGAGGGCCATAAAAGAAAACAGCGATCCTTTACTCTGCGGACGTGAGGGTTGGCCAGCTGTAGTGCCTGACTGTCGATGGCAGGCGCAGCGGCAGCCAGAGTTGGTGCAGCCACCGTGAGCCGGGGCGGACCCTGTCAAGCTACCCGAGCCGTTCTCCTCTTGCAGATCCATCGTGGTGGCACCCACGCTGCCGCCCGAGGAGTCGTGGGGAACTCCAACGCTTTGTTCCTCGTCCTGGTCATCGGCATGTTTGCGGGCGTGAGAGGTGGCCTGCGCCTCACCCTGGTCCAGGCTCTCCCCCTGGGCGGCGATTTTCTCCTCCACCGTGGGAACTGGCCCCACGACGCACCAGGCAGCGGCATACATAGTGATTCGAGCGATGAAGTTGAGATAGACCAGCGCACCAATGATGATGGCGAAAATGCCGTACAGTGTTTGATTTCCTGCAGAGCCCTTCAACAGGTAAACCCCGAATTGTTTGAGCAGCTCCACTGCCACTGCCCCCAGTAACGCACCGGTCATCACGTTTTTCCACGGCAAGCGGTGGCCCGGCAGGCGGGCAAAAACGATGGCGAAAATGCCGGTGGTCGCCAACACTCCCAGCAGCCACCCGAGAATCACCAGCACGACCTTGCCCACCATGCTGTCCTGCAGACCCACCCAACCCAGTACCGTGGTGGACAGACCTGTGGCGATCGTCGAGGTCAGGGTGCCCACGGCAATAGCACTACCCAGCATGAGCAGGATCAGCATGTCGGCAAGTTTGCGTTTGACCAGGGAGGTTTTCTCCGGCTCCAACGCCCACATCTGACGCAGCGCCTCCCGGGTGGAGTCCAACCACCCCAAACCGGAGTAGAGGAAACCAACCACGGCAATGAGCAGAGCCACGCCGACCTTGCTGCCTGCAGCGTTACCGATCTGGTCGAGGTTGATTTGACCCTGATCAGTGCCGACCAAACCGGGCATGTTGTCGGTGAAAAACTGCTGAACGTTGTCTTTCAACGTCTTGTTGTCACCCAGAAATCGACTCAGGATCGTGAAAACCATCGCGATGATGGGAAACAGCGAAAGGAAAGAAAAGTAGGTGACCGCCCCAGCCATCTGGTTGCCCCGGACCCGGACATAGTGCTCCTGCATACGCAGCAGGTGGTCCAGCCAGCCATACCGCTGCCGCAGCCGATCCTTCAACCCCGGTTTTGTTGCACGGGAATCGGTTTTCTGCCCAGACTGGGACGCCATACGTTTCTCCTGCCATTCTCACTTGCCGCCTGGCACACTGGCGGTTCAGTCTAGCGGGGAAAGTGGCCGCAGTGATTCGCTCTGTGAGGCGTGGGACCCATCCTCGGCAGGGGTGGAGATGGCCGGATCAGCGTCCTGGGCAGGACGACGTCCCCGTTTGCCTCTGTGCGCAAGCTAGGTCTGCACCGCCTCAGCACTGCTGGCCAGATACCGTCATTTCTCTGATGGGCTTGCAGCCTGCCGCGTTGAGCGGCTTGACGCAACGCCGCCAGGCTGAGTTGACGGGTCACCAGAAGCGGCACGATCAACCTGTTGATCCAACGACAGCTGGCTCACGAAACATATCTGCAAAGGCCGGGAGTTGCGCTTGACCTACTGGCTTCATTCCCCTAGCCGGTACTCACGGCGCAGACGCCACACGTGATCCTCATCGTGGAGGTAGAAGTGGAAACTGGTGACCGTAAAACGGGCCTGGAAGTCGGCTAAACCCTGCAGACCACGCTGCAGTTGCTCCGGGGGAACTTGGTGGGCCACCGTCAAGTGGGGGTGGTAGGGGAAGCTGAGCTGCCGGTGCAGAACCCCGGCGCGTACTTGGCGCTCCACCGCCCGACAGCCCTCGATGCCCTCCGTCACGCGCACAAACGTCACCGGTGAGACCGGCAAGAACGTATCCGTACCGCAGAGGTGGACCTCGAAGGGCTGGCACGCCTGACCGGCTTGCAGCAGGTGCGCCTCGATGGCGGGCAGCTGATCGGGGTCTACCGGGGTGGGCGGCAAGATGGTGATGTGCGGCGGGGTGCCCAGAGCCAAGGGGTCACCCAGCTCCACGCGCCACGAGCGCAGCACCGACTCATAGGGTTCGGGCACAGCCAGGACGATGCCCACCATCACCTGACCAGGCCCCGGAGGGTGAGGGGACACCTCAGCGGCCCTGCCCTACCGCAGGGCTGATCGGAGGCAGGAAGCCCACCGCGTCATACACCCGCTGCAACGTCACCTGTGCCACCTCATGAGCCCGCTGCGCCCCCTGAGCAAGGATCGCATCCAGAGTCGCGGGGTCGTCGAGGAACTGCTGGGTGCGCTGTTGGAAGGGTTGCACCCACTGCGTGTAGGCGTCTGCCACCGCCGCCTTGAGGTCTCCATACCCCTTGCCTGCAAAGGATTTCTCCAGCGTCGGGATGGGTTGGTCGCTGAGCAACGACAGGATTGTCAGCAGGTTGCTCACGCCCGGCTGGGTGGCCGGGTCGTAGCGCACCTGGCCCAGGCTGTCGGTCACGGCACTGCGAATGCGCTTAGCGCTGACTGCCCCATCTTCTAGCAGTTCCAACAGCCCTGCGGCGGAGCTGGCCGACTTGCTCATCTTGGAGGTGGGGTCCTGCAAATCGTAAATCTTGGCCCCGGAGGCCATGATGTGCGGCTGTGGCACGGTCAGCAGCGGCGGATCCTGCGGGTAGCGGCTGTTCATACGCTGCGCCACATCGCGGGTGATCTCCAAATGCTGGCGTTGATCCTCCCCCACCGGAACCCGATCAGCCTGATAGAGCAGGATGTCAGCGGCCATCAGCATCGGATAGGTGAGCAGCCCCACGCTCACCCCGTCCGTGCCGATACGGGCAGACTTGTCCTTGAACTGGGTCATGCGTGCGGCCTCACCGTAGGCGGTAAAGCAGTTGATGACCCAAGCCAACTGGCTGTGCTCAGGCAGGTGGCTCTGCACGAACAGCGTGCTGCGCGCCGGGTCGATGCCTGCCGCGAGGTATTGCGCTGCCACCCGGCGGGTGCGCTGAGCCAGGTTCGGGTCCTGCTCCACGGTGATGGCGTGCAGGTCAACCACGCAGAAAAAACAGTCGAACTCCTCTTGCATCGCCACCCAGTTACGCACGGCCCCCAGATAATTGCCTAGGTGCAGGGAGTCCGCCGAAGGCTGGATGCCAGAAAGCACCCTAGGGCGGCTCACAGGCGAGGCGCTGGTCATGAGATGGCTCCTTGAGCAGAATGGACGAGCGCCCCCAAGTCTATGAGACCTCAAGCGATGGAGGGCTCAACGCGCATTCTGGGTGGGCGAGGAGGCTTCGGGTGGGCGGGCAGGGGTTGATGGTCAGAGGGTGGATTCAACCGTCGTGCCCGTCGGTGGCGATGGGAGTCAGGCGCACCCGCTCCACACGGCGACCCGTTAGCTGCAGCACGGTGAGGTCGTAGCCGTCAGCTTGGGCCACATCCCCAGGCGCAGGAACCCGACCCAGGGCAGCCATGAGGAAACCGGCCACGGTCTCGTAGGGGCCCTCAGGCAGACGCAGGCCTGTGTGATCGCTGAAATCGTTGAGGGAAAGCAGGCCATCGACCTCGAAAACTCCCCCACGCAGCGTGCGAATCTGCCCGTGCACCTGGTCATACTCGTCGCGGATATCTCCCACGAGCTCCTCGACCAGATCCTCCAAGGTGACGATGCCATCGGTTCCCCCGTATTCGTCCAAAACAATGGCCAGGTGTTGGCCGTGGCGACGCATCTGCGACAAAGCCGGCACGATCTGCACCGTGGAGGGCAGCACCATCACCTGCCGGGCAATCTGACCAACCCGAAGCGACTGTTCCTGAACGTTGGATGCCAACAAGTCACGCACATGGACGAACCCCACCACGTCGTCAGGGCTGTTGCGCACCACTGGGTAGCGCGAATGCGGCTTGGTTGCCACCAGGACGGCTGCTTTGACCACCGGCAGGTTGGCATCGAGGAAGTCCACCTCGGTGCGCGGCAGCATCACCTCGTAGAGGCGGCGCTCCCCCGCCCGAAAGATCTCGTCGATCATTTTGCGCTCCACCCCACCGAGGGTTTCGTGGCTGGCCACCAGGTCACGTAGCTCCTGGGCGCTGACCCCATCGCGGGCGGTGTTGGGGTCAGCGCCCAGCGCCCGTACCACCACATCGCTGCTTCGCGAGAGCAACCACGTCACTGGACGCGCCAGGGTGGCAATCCCGTCGAATAGGGGGGCGCACAGCAGGGCGAACCCCTCAGGGCGCTGCATTCCCAGACGTTTAGGCACCAACTCGCCCAGCACGATGGAGAAATAGGCGATGAGTAAGGTGATCACCACCAGGGAGATCGCCTCAGCAGCGCCTTGGGAGAGCCCCCAGCCCTGCAGCACCGGAGCCAGCCGCTCGGTCAGCGTGGAGGCTCCAAAAGCCGCCGAGAAGAAACCCGCCACCGTCACTCCCAGCTGCCCAGCGGCGAGAAAACGGTTGGGGTCGTTGAACAGGCTGGCGACCTTGGCCCCACGATGGCCTTTCTGGGCGGCCAACGCTTGCACTTGGCTGTCCCTCAACGAAACCAAAGCGATCTCCGAGGCGGCAAAAAATGACCCGATGAGAATGAACAACAAGATCAGGCCAATACTGACCAATAAGGAGCTCAACGCGGGGTTCATGGGATGCTGATGCTAGCCGCCGGCCTGCGCCGGCTTTGGAGCTACCCGGCAGAAGCACACCGCTCAGCCCACCCCGATGCGCCCGTCGAGGGCAGCTTGGGCAATGTCGGTGCGGTAGTGCCCCCCCGGCAGGTGGATCTGCTCGAGGCGCTGGTAGGCCTGCTGTTGGGCCTGGCTCAGCGTCGAGGCGTAGGCAGTAACGGCTAGCACCCGGCCTCCCGTAGCAACGAGATGACCCTGCTCGTCGCGTCCAGTCCCGGCGTGCAGAACCGCGACCGGGCCGTCCTCGGCCTGGCCCTGTGCGACGCCGGTGAGGCGGCCTCCGGTCAAGGTCTGTTGGGGGTAGCCGGGAGCTGCCAGCACCACAGTCACCGCGCTGCCCTGCCGCACCCGAAGCGGCCCGAGGTCAGCCAGCCGACCTGTGGCAGCGGCATGCAACAACTGCCCCAACGGGGTCTCCAGCAGGGGGATCACCACCTGGGTTTCGGGGTCACCGAAGCGGGCATTGAACTCCACCACCCGCAGCCCCCGGCTGGTCAGCGCCAGGCCGACGTAGAGCAGCCCTTGGTAGGGCGTGCCCAGCTGCCGCATCCGAGCCAGCGTAGGGTGCACGACCTGCTCCACTACCTGCTCGCCTAGGTCTGCAGGAGCCCAGGGCAGCGGGGCGTAGGCGCCCATTCCTCCAGTGTTGGGACCGGAGTCACCCGTGCCCACTCGCTTGAAGTCTTGCGCTGCGGGCAGAGCCACCGCGCTGGTGCCATCGGTGATGGCGAACAAGGAGGCCTCGGGCCCGTCAAGATACTCCTCGATGACCACCCGGGCCCCTGGTTCACCCAGGCAGGCCTGGGCGTGGGCTAGGGCAGCAGTGAGGTCTTCGGTGACCACCACTCCTTTGCCAGCGGCCAGCCCATCGGCCTTGACCACATGAGGCGAGCCGAAGGTCTCCAGCGCCGTTTGAACGTGCTCCAGCGTGGAGCACACGGCATAGCCGGCAGTGGGCACCCCCGCATCGGCCATCACCTGCTTGGCGAAAGCCTTGGAGCCCTCCAGTTGCGCAGCAGCCTGACTGGGCCCGAAGCAGGCAATCCCCGCTGCTCGTACTGCATCAGCCGCCCCGGCGACCAGGGGAGCCTCCGGGCCGATCACCACCAGGTCGGCCCGGTGCTCCACAGCCAGTCGGGCCACCTGCGCCGCGACATCGGGGCTACCCAGGTCAAGGGGCGCCACCTCCACGACTGCGCCGCTGTGGGGGCTGCGCTCGGTCGCAATGCCAGGGTTACCCGGGGCCACCACCAGCGCGCTCACTGACGGATCAGCCAGTAACCCCCGCACTAAGGCGTGCTCCCGCCCACCCGAACCAATCAGCAGCACGCGCATGACAAACTCCCAGCGGGGTAGGCACCATCGACATCTTCACTCTAGGAGGGTCGGGCCGATGGAGTCTGCACATCACTGCGGTGCCGGGCGCGGTACTGCCACGCTGCGCCAGCCGCGAGCAAACCGAGGCCAATCAAGCTGGCACCCAAAATGGTGGCCCACCGTTTGGTCAGCCCTTTCTGGGCCGCTTGACTCGATTGGACCGGTGTCGCAGCCGAGGAAGTTGAGGTGGCGGAGGTGGTTCCCACAGTTGAGGTCGAGCCTGACGTCTGGCCACCGTCAGTCGCCGGCAGGAAGTCCAGGGGTTGGTCGCTGACGGCCAAGGTGATGTCGTCGTAAAACTGGCGGTGCGTGCGCGGCTCCACACTGCCCAACCACAGGCCCTTCACCGTTGCACCCGGCCTGGCCTTGCTCACCACCGGCGGGTAGGACTGCCCGTTGAGGCGCACGCTCAGCGTGGTGTTCCCCGCTGCGAAACCTCCCTTAGCCTCCACCAGATACCACGTTCCCAACTGCACCCGAGGGCCGGTGCCAGCGGTGGTCGACTCCACATCCCAGCGCCACCGGTTGGGCCCAGGGGTGAGGAAAAGATCGGCACTGTTTTGCCCTGTGGAGTTGGTGAGGGTGAAGATTTCCACGCTTTGACCTGGAACCGCTGAGACCACCTGCACCCACAGCCTCAGACTGAAAAACGGTTGGTCAGGCATGCTTTTATCACCCCAACGCAGAAAACCAGGCCTATCCATCGCGTTGATGTCAAAACCACGCGCACCGTTTTTCGCCGCCTGGGAGGTCATGGTCATCCCCCGGTGGCTGGCTGTGCTCATCGCACTGGAGTTACCATCAGCATCCGCACGGATCGCCACCTTGGGGGTGCCAAAAGGCACCTGGGCGGAGTCCGTGGAGGGCGCCGCCGCCATGGCCGGAGAGATGGCCCCCAGCAAGCCGACTGCCCCAATCAGCAGGAGCCCCGCCCAGATTCGCCTCACGGCCACGCCTCCCTCAGCCTGCACTAATGATCACGTACTGTACCTCACCGATCACCGCACAGGTAGCGCAGTTCAGGAGCCTGGCAGTTCCGCGGGCAGGAGATCCATCGCCTTCTGCACGGCATTCAGCGCTACTGCATAATCAGTGAACGGCGCGCGTGCCCCGGGGGTGCGCCGCATCTGTTGGTTGTAGGCCGCTGCCCAACCAGGCGCGGGCTCGTGAAGCACCCTGGGCACGCTGATACCGCGAATGCCGCGTTGAGTAGCCAAAGCCTCGGTAAGGACTTGCGGACGGAAGGGCAACTGGTCCGTGATCATTGCCAGGTCGTAAAGATCCCGGTAGCGTGTCGAGGGCTCTGTACCGTAGCGGGAGTACATGGCAGACAGCTTGTCGGCCACCTGGTTTTCGATCGGATAGAGCCTCACCCCCAGGCTGGCTGGATACCCCGGCAACACTGCCCCATCACCCCGAGCCACCTCCACCACATCAGGCTCGGCGTTGAGCACAATGTCCCCAGACAGGTCGAGACTGAACGTCTCCACGACAGTGGTCCCATCTAACACACTCACCTTCAGGCGCGATACCTCAATGTCCTCGCCGCCTCCCGGGTGGGCTTGTCCGAGACGGAAGGTATACCTGCCAACGACCCGGCCCTCCATTGCATCGCATAAGGCGGCCAGCGTCTGCTCCACGGATCGATCACCCTGGCGAAACAGGTCCAGGTCAAGGGTGCTGCGTGAGTTGGCCAGGCGACACACCAGATTGGTGCCTCCCTTGAGGACCCATCCTTCGTGGTCGCTCAACGCTGACACGAACAGCATGCGGAAAAGGTGTTGTAAGCCAACTGAGGGTCGATGCCTCGTTGGCGGGCATCGTTGGCCAAGCGTTGGCGCACACTGGCATGGCTGGCTGGAGGACAGATCTCGGGCACAGCCTTGGTCAATACCGTGGACTTCTGGAGATCACTGCGGGGAATCAGCCCCTGATTGATAGCGTCTGCCACCAAGTCACGCAACTGACTGTGCTCCCAACGCCCAGAGGTGACGATGTCCTCCACCGTGCGCCGGGGGGTGGTCACTGGCAAACCGTCCAGCCACTGATACTCCTTGGCGGTGATCCCTCGACGGTGCAGGGTGACCCAGGGTTGGCTGGTCTGTAACCGCTGCTTAACCGCCAGATGCACCCCCGAGGTGGGCAGATCTCCCATGCCATGAAGGGCAGCCGCAGACTCGTCACAGACCACGACCGGGTCATCATCCTCGCGGCGCTGCGAGGCTGTCCTGGCGGCGTCAATGGCCAACCACTGCGCCCGCACCTCTTCTCGCGCGTCGGAGGGAACACCTGGCATGGCATACACACCTTGGCGAACCCGACGCACCAGGCTTCGCTGCCGCAGACGCACGAGGTCCATCCGCCCTACCCCGAGCTGCTCGGCTTGGGCGCTGGTGAACAACCCCCACTGCCCTGCCGCAATTCCGCTGACTGCTTCCACGGCTTCCTGTTGTTTCATACTGCAAATGTAACAGATGGTGTGACAAATGCAGCAATCGCTGTTAGCCCCAGTGGCCTGGCAGGATGGAGAGTATGCAGAATCCCGTCGAACCTACCCCCGCCCCGGCCCCTCTGCCCTTGGTCGCGCAGGGGAAGGTGCGTGACATCTACGCCTTGGACCAGTGGCAGCTGGTCATGGTGGCCAGCGACCGCATCTCTGCTTACGACTGGGTACTGCCCACCCCGATCCCTGACAAGGGGCGCATCCTCACCCAACTGTCCGCCTGGTGGTTCGAGCAACTGGCCGACCTGGTCCCTCACCACCTGGTCAGTGCAGACCCGACCGGAATCCCGCAGGCCTGGCAAGGGCGGGCGATGGTGGTGCGCAAGCTGGACATGATCGGGGTGGAGTGTGTGGCGCGCGGCTACCTCACCGGTTCGGCGCTGGCCCAGGTGCGCGCTACGGGTGAGCTGGACGGGCTAGCCTTGCCGCACGGGAGCTCAGATGGGTTGCGCCTGCAGCAGCCAGTGTTCACTCCTGCCACCAAAGCTGAGGTCGGGATGCACGACGAAAACATCAACCTGGCTCAGGCCCAGGCCATGCTCGGACGTGACCTAGCCACCCGTCTGCAGCAGCTCACCGTGGCGATCTACCAACGCGCCCACCAGATCTGCGCCCAACGCGGCATCATCCTGGCCGACTTCAAACTGGAGTTTGGCACCGACCCGGCCACCGGAGCACTCACCCTGGCTGATGAGGTGCTTACCCCCGACTCCTCCCGGTTCTGGTTGATGCCTGAAGATGGGCTGTGGGAGGTAGGTAGCGCTCCAACCCAGGCACCGGTCAGCTTCGACAAGCAGTACGTACGCGACTGGTTAACCAGCCCCGACTCCGGGTGGGAGCGCGACAGTGACCAACCTCCCCCTGCCCTGCCCGACCAGGTGGTGGAAGGCACCCGCAGCCGCTACATCCAGGCCTACGAGCGCCTCACCGGTCGCACTTTCGCCTAACAGGCCCTGGCGGTGGGTAGGCTGATGGTCATGCCTGAAGTTGTCGTTGATGTCATGCCCAAGCCGGAGGTTCTCGACGCCCAGGGACAGGCGGTGGCCGATGCGCTGGCTCGCCTGGGAGTCAGTGGAATCTCCACCGTGCAGCAAGGAAAGCGTTTCGCCTTGCAGGTGTCTGGGGAGTTGGATGCTCAGCAGCGGCAGCGCATCGAGCATGCAGCCGCCACCCTGCTGTGCAACCCGGTGATCGAGCAGTACCAGGTGCATTTCCCCTCCGCTGGTGATCCCCAGTGAACGGCGCACGCATCGGGGTGGTGACCTTTCCCGGCACCCTGGACGATGTGGACGCCGCCCGGGCCGTTAGCGCTGCCGGGGGGCAGCCGGTGAGTTTGTGGCACGCCCAGGCCGATCTGCACGGCGTTGATGCTGTGATCCTGCCCGGGGGATTCTCCTACGGCGACTATCTGCGCGCTGGAGCCATTGCCCGCTTCGCCCCGGTGATGCAGGAGGTGATCTCCGCCGCCCAGCAAGGGATGCCGGTCTTGGGTATCTGCAACGGTTTTCAGGTGCTCTGCGAGGCCCACCTGTTGCCGGGGGCACTGACACGCAACGCTGGCCAGCGTTTTTGCTGCCGCGATCAGGGTTTACGCATCGAGAACACCTCAACAGCCTGGACCCAGGCCTACCACCTGGGGCAGCAGATTGTCATCCCGGTCAAGAATGGTGAGGGCCGCTACACCGCCGATGCTGCTACTTTGGCCCAGCTGGAGGGGCAGGGGCAGATCGTGGCCCGCTACATCGCTGAGGGCACCGATCACACCCAGGGCGAGGCTCTGGGTGGCAATCCCAACGGCAGCGCGGGCGATATTGCAGGGATCTGTAACCCCACCGGCACCATCGTGGGGCTCATGCCGCACCCGGAGCACGCCATCGACCCCCTCACCGGCCCGGGAGCTGATGGGCTGGGGTTTTTCACCTCGGTCCTGCACTCTTTGGTCACAACACGGTAGGGCTCGTGGCACAGCGGAGCTGGTCGATGGATAAGGTGGCCTCTAACCATCTGTGATCCCCCCAGGAGAACGCATCGTGAGCTCCCCCTCCACCCCCACCGAGATCCCCCGCATCTACAGGGTGCTGTTTATCATCGTGGGCGTGCTGGTGGTGGTGGGGTTAATCTCCATGACTGTTTCGGTGCTCTTCGCCCCTGAGCCTCCACCCAAGCCGGGAGCCACCACCGAGATCAACTACAACGAACAGGCTCGGGCTAAGAAGGCTCAGGAGCGCCACGACTACGACCGCACTAAGTGGTACGCCGCTGGGGTCAGCAGTGTGTGCCGTAATGGGCCGAACAAGTTCCCCTCGCTGGCTTGGGGGGGCGATGCCCGTATCCCGGATATGGCAGCCGCCCTGGCGATCCTGATCAAAGATATGCGTGAGATCGCCAAGCCCAAGATTGCCGACAACGTGGAGGCGGTCAACGCCATGATCGAGCGTGGGGCGAGCTTGGAGCGCAAGTGGGCCGATTTCGCCACGTTGCCCCCTAGGAGCCTGCCGCAGGTGCAGCAGTTCGCGGCGGTGGATGAGGTCCGGGTTTACGTACAGGACCTCATCAACGCCGGGGCAGCCGACTGCAAGCAGGTCCTCCCCAGGCCTAACCCCCCGCTCGACCACCCAGAGCAGGCCGTCGCACCCACAACCCCGGCTGCGCCCCCCACGGCCCAAGCGCCTGCGCCCTAACCCAACGCCAGCAGGCAAGCCCAATGAGGGCGTTAACACGTGTGCAGGAAATAGCGTAAGCAACCGGTAGTGTCAATGACCATGACCACTGCCTCCTCCACTGCTAGTGATCGTCTCAGTGTTGCCACCGTGGACACGGTGGCCGACGCCTCCCAACCCACCCCCGTGGAGCAGCCTTGGGAGCAGCTGGGTCTGCGCCAGGAGGAATACCAGCGCATCTGCGACCTACTGGGTCGGCGCCCCACCAGCTGCGAATTGGCGATGTATGCGGTGATGTGGAGCGAGCACTGCTCGTACAAGTCCAGCAAGGTGCACCTGCGCCGTTTCGCTGACCTGCCCAAGCACCCTGCGGTGCTAGCTGGCATCGGCGAGAACGCCGGGGTGGTGGACGTGGGTGATGGCTACGCGGTCACCTTCAAGGTGGAGTCACACAACCACCCCAGCTTCGTTGAACCCAAACAGGGCGCAGCCACCGGAGTGGGTGGCATCGTGCGCGACATTTTGGCGATGGGGGCACGACCCATCGCGGTGATGGATTCGCTGCGTTTCGGCCCCGCCGATGCTGCCGACACCCTGCGGGTGCTGCCTGCCGTTGTGGCCGGGGTGGGGGGTTATGGCAACTGCCTGGGGCTGCCCAACATCGGCGGAGAGGTGGTATTTGACCCCTCCTACGCGGGCAATCCCCTGGTCAACGCCCTATGCGTGGGGGTGCTGCGCCACGAGGACCTGCACCTGGCGCATGCCAGCGGTGCCGGCAATGCGGTGATCCTTTTCGGGGCGCGCACCGGAGGCGATGGTATCGGCGGGGTCTCGGTGTTGGCCTCGGCCTCGTTTGAGGCGTTGCACGAGGGCCAGGCTCCCCCGAAGCGCCCCAGCGTGCAGGTTGGCGACCCGTTCGCCAAGAAGCTGGTCGTGGAGGCCACCCTGCAGGTGTATGCGCAGGGCCTGGTGGTGGGGGTGCAAGACCTGGGAGGCGCGGGCTTGTCGTGCGCGCTGACCGAGCTGACTAGCGCCGGCACCGGAGGGATGCGGGTGGATTTGGATCGGGTTCCGCTGCGCGACTCCAGCCTGACCCCAGAGGAGATCCTCACCTCCGAATCGCAGGAGCGCATGTGCGCGATCGTGACTCCCGAGAACGTGGAACGCTTCCTGGCCGTGTGCGCCCACTGGCAGGTCCCGGCCACCGTCATCGGCCAGGTCACCGACTGCGAGGATCGAGATGCCAACCGCCTGGAGATCTTCTGGCAGGGTCAGCTCATAGTGCAGGTGCAGGCTCACACGGTGGCCCATCAAGGCCCCACCTACCAACGCCCCTACCGACGCCCGCAAGGTCTGGATGCCTTGCAAGCCAACGCTATCTCCACCGCTGGGTTGGGCCGACCCGCCACCGGTGAGCAGTTGCGTGAGCAGCTGCTCACGCTGGTGGCTAGCCCTAACCTGTGCTCCCGATCCTTGGTCACCGACCAGTATGACCGCTATGTGCGGGGCCACACCGTGCTGGCCCAGCCGGAAGATGCCGGAGTCATCCGCATCGCCGAGGACTGCCCGCGCGGCATCGCGCTGAGCTTGGATGGCAACGGTCGTTACACCCGTCTGGACCCCCACACCGGGGCCCAGTTGGCCCTGGCGGAGGCCTACCGCAACGTCGCCTGCACCGGGGCGCGCCCGCTGGCGGTCACCAACTGCCTGAACTTCGGCTCCCCGGAGGATCCCGACGCGATGGGCGAGTTCGCCCTGGCCGTGGAGGGTCTGGCCGAGGGCTGCCGCACGCTGGGCCTGCCGGTGACTGGCGGCAATGTCAGCTTCTACAACCAGACCGGCACCTCCTCGATCCTGCCCACGCCCGTGGTGGGGGTGCTGGGGGTGCTCGACGACGTGGCCCTGCGGGTGCCGATGGGTTTCTCCCGCGCCGGGGAGGCCATCGTGCTGCTGGGTGCCACCGCAGAGGAGTTCGGAGGCAGCGAGTGGGCGCATGTGATGCACGGCCACCTCGGCGGCCTGCCCCCACGGGTTGACCTGGCCGCCGAGCAGCGGTTGGCGCAGCTGCTCGCCGAGGCCAGCGGGGCTGAGCAGCGCCTGCTGACCAGCGCCCACGACCTCTCCGATGGCGGGTTAGCTATCGCCTTGGTGGAGGCGTGCCTGCGTCACCACCTCGGGGCCACAGTGGATCTGAGCACGGTGCACTCCGAGGCGTTCGTGGCTCTGTTCAGCGAGACCTCCGCCCGGGCGCTGGTCTCTGTGGCTGATCAGCAAGTGGAGGCATTCCTAGCCCTGGCCGAGCAGGCAGGGGTCCCCGCTACCCATCTGGGAGTCGTTGGCGGGCAATCCCTGCAGATCAGCGGCCAGTTCAGCCTCGACCTGGAGCTCCTACGCCAGGCCCACACCGCCACCCTGCCAGCCCTGTTTGGTTAAGATCCCCTCATGACCACATCCTGGGCTGGCCCAGATGCACACGGCTGGGCGGGGATCGATCGGCCCGCTCCCACCGCCGCGCAGGCACCGGCTTGGCACCATCCGCAGTACCTTCCTGCTGCGGCCCAGCAGGGCACCCCCAGCAATGCCGGCAGGGCGATCGCACTGGTGCTGCTGGGGCTGGTCTTCACCGTGGCTGGGGTGATCTCCCTGGCCATTTGGTTGTTCAGTTTGGGAGTGGCAGGGTTCCTCGTCGGGCTGGTGCTTTCGCTGATTCCGCTGACGATTGTCGTGGGCAGCTTCGTGGGGCTTGACCGTTGGGAGCCTGAGCCCCGCCGCACTTTAGTGATCGCCTTCATCTACGGGGGCTTGATAGCCGGGCTGCTCGCCGGGATTGCCAATAGCCTCACCGATGCCCTTATCGAGCTGGCCACCAGCCGCTCCGTGGCCAACCTGACCACTCCCGTGCTGGTCGCCCCCGTGGTGGAAGAAAGCCTCAAAGGGCTAGGGGTGTTGGTCATTGCCCTGGTCATGGCCCGCAAGCACTACACCAGCGTCATCGACTGTGTGGTGCTGGCCGGGATGGTAGCTGCAGGGTTCGCCTTTGTGGAGAACATCGACTACATCGGCGGTGCCTTCATCGGCGAAGGGCTGCAGGACTCCACCAGGGGCATGGCTCTCAACGCGACCACCACGACCATCATCACCTTTATCTTCCGTGGATTGCTCTCTCCCTTCGCCCACCCCCTGTTCACCGGGATGACGGGGCTAGCCATCGGCCTAGCGATGGGACCATGGAAAGCCCGCTTCGGCGCAGCGGCCTGGCTAGCCGTCCCCGGGGGGCTGTTCCTGGCGATGACCCTGCACGGCCTATGGAACCTGGGATGGGCATTCGGGATGGTGGGATTACTGGTGTATGGGCTGCTCATGGTGCCTGTGTTTATCACCATGGTGGTGGTGGTCGTGCTGCTGCGCCAGCGGGAGGCCCGGCGGCTGGTCGGGGTGTTGGCCGGCTACCAGCAGGCCAGGTGGCTCTCCCCCGCCGATGTGCACATGATGAGCACCTTGGCCTCCCGCCGCCAAGCCCGACGCTGGGCTGCCGGGAGGCTGGGCCCGGCAGGGGCCTCCACCATGGCCGCCTATCAACAGATGTTGACCTGCCTGGCCGGGCTGCGTCTGGCCGGCACCCCTGCCTTCACCCGCCAGCCTTTCCCCGCCCGCGAGCAGGAGCTTCTGCACCAGGTGCGCAACCACCAACACCAGCTGGGGCTGATGTAGGCGCTGGAGACAGCAAGGCCTGGGCACCCCATCACAACTGTTCTCACCAGTGACGGCAAGCCAATACAGATTCGCCGTTGCCGTTGAATACCACTACTGGCACCATTTGTGTCATGTCCAAACACATTGCTGTCCGGTTAGCAGATCAAAACGTTGCCCACATTGATCAGTGTGTGCGCGCAGGAGGGTTATGCAAAAGCCTTGGGTTGGTAACTTTTCAAACGTTTAGCAGCGTGTCGAAATACTAATACATTGGTTCTCCTCTAATAGAAGTATTTGGAAACCTCTATTATTTCAGAGAACCGATGTATTAGT
>JBDIAW010000032.1:0-27858 GCA_039812585.1 Actinomycetota bacterium
GCCCCTATCACCCGGGTCAATGCGACAACCCACCTCGCGCACCACCCACCTCGCGCACCACCCACCTCGCGCACCACACCTTTCAGGCTGAGGCAGCGACCAGGGTGAGGAAATGGCGGTGGAGGGTGAGGTCCTCGTCCAGTTCGGGGTGGAAACTGGTAGCCAGCAGGTTGCCTTGCTGCACAGCCACGATGGGGCCTTGCCCCTCCCCGCGCTCTTCGGAGGTGGCGGTGGCGACGCGAGCCAGGATCTGCACTCCCGCACCGGCCTGCTCCACCCAAGGAGCGCGGATCAGCACCGCGTTCAGTTGTGTGGGCGACTGACCAGGGGGTTGCCAGATGACCGGGGTTTCCCCGGAGTCAATCTGACGGCCGAAGGCGTTACGTCGGACCAACACGTCCATCCCGCCGAGGGTGACTTGCCCAGCCATCTCATTAACCAGTCGGTCGGCCAGCAGAATCATCCCGGCACATGAGCCGTACATCGGCCAACCCGCCGCCGCCCGCGTTCGCAGCGGTTGCGCCAACTCGCTGGCCTGCAACAGTTTGCCCAGCGTGGTGGACTCCCCCCCGGGGAGTACCAACCCTGCCAGGCCGTCCAACTCGGCAGGCCGACGCACCCGCACCGCCCTGGCCCCGCATCGGGTGAGGGATTGCACATGCTCCTCCACCGCCCCTTGGAGTGCCAGGACGCCGAGAACGACAGCACTATCACCAGGGGTGGGTAGTGTCGCAACCTCTACATCCTCAGGCTCGGTGAGCTCCCCACCACCGCCACGGGCGGCTGGGCTACCACCCACGTTCGGCCAAGCGGTGGGAGACCGGCAACTCGTCAACGGTGATGCCCACCATGGCTTCGCCCAGGCCTCGGGAGACCTTGGCGATCATGTCCGGGTCGTCGTAGTAGGTGGTGGCAGCGACGATGGCCTCGGCTCGGCGGGCGGGGTTGCCGGATTTGAAGATACCTGAACCCACGAAGACCCCTTCGGCGCCGAGTTGGCGCATCATGGCCGCGTCGGCGGGGGTGGCAATGCCTCCTGCGGTGAACAGCACCACCGGCAGGCGGCCTTCGCGGGCGACCTCCGCGACCAGGTCGTAGGGAGCCTGCAACTCCTTCGCCGCCACATAGAGCTCCTCGGGTGACAGCGCCGCCAGGCGGGAGATCTCCGCGCGGATGGCCCGCATGTGGGTGGTGGCGTTGGAGACATCACCAGTACCCGCCTCCCCCTTGGAGCGGATCATCGCCGCCCCCTCGGTGATGCGGCGCAGGGCCTCTCCCAGGTTGGTCGCCCCGCACACGAACGGCACGGTGAAGACCCATTTGTCGATGTGGTGTGCATAGTCAGCCGGAGTCAACACCTCAGACTCGTCGATGTAGTCCACCCCCAGGCTCTGGAGCACCTGGGCCTCCACGAAATGGCCAATGCGGGCCTTGGCCATCACCGGGATCGTGACCGCGTCGATGATCCCGGTGATCATATCGGGGTCGCTCATGCGAGCCACCCCTCCCTGGGCGCGGATATCTGCAGGAACCCGTTCCAGGGCCATCACCGCCACCGCTCCGGCATCCTCGGCAATCTTGGCCTGCTCGGGAGTGACCACGTCCATGATCACTCCACCTTTGAGCATCTGTGCCATGCCACGTTTGACCCGGGTCGTTCCGGTGTGCAGAGAGGATTGCTCAGTCATTCCAGGCCCTTTCAGAGCAGAACAGTCACTCCCTGCATCGTAGCTAAGCTGGCGTCATGGGTTGTGTTGTCTTGTTGCATGGAACGATGAGTTCGCCGGCTTCCAACTGGTTTGGCTGGGCCGCTTCCCAACTGCGCCGCCACGGCCACACAGCGCTCACCCCCCATCTACCCACCCCGATCGGGCAGAGATTCCAAACGTGGGCAGGGATCCTTGACGCCTACAGCCAGCCCGGTCTGCTCGACGAGCACGCGGTGGTGGTGGGACATTCCAGTTCGGCCAGCTTCTTGCCCCGCTACGTGGCCTCCCGGCAGGTGAGGTTACGCGCCGTGGTGTTCATCAGCGGTTTCCATTTGGTCACCCTGGGCCTACCTGAATACGACGAGGTCAACGCCGAAGTCAGCACCCGCGATGAGCAGGATTACGCCCAGCTGAAAACCCTGGTCGAGCAGCGGGTGTGCTACCTCTCCCCGACCGACCCCTATGTGCCCCTGTCCGAGCTGGAGAAGTTCGCCCGTCTCGTCGATGGGCACACCGTCACCGTGCCCGATGCGGGCCATTTCAACGCCGAAAGCGGGTACACCCAGTTCCCGGCGGTAGTGGAAAGCATCCTGGCCCTCACAACCTAAAAACCCACCAGAGCGGGCGGGGTTTCGTCCTGCATGAGGCACGTTTGTGGCAGCGGGGCATGCCCTGCCAAAGCGAACCACCGCACGCGGCGCACATTGCGCAACCGCAGCGCTGCGGTTACCACATCATTGTGGATGCGCCGGGCCAGCACCACCCGCTGGCAGGCCGAGGTGAGGTCCTCCAGCATCCCCCGAGCAACCGGATCAGTACGCATCAACGCCACAGAGCTTTCCTCCAAAGCGGCATGCAATGCCTGCGTCAGACTGCTCTGGTCATCCTTGCGCCACAACACCTCCTCACCCTCCCTGGCTTGGGCTGCGGCTTGAGCCAGCAACACGGAGGAGGCAGGGTCCAACAATCCGGAGGTAGCCAAAGCCGAAGCCGCCAAGCAGCGGCGCATTAACTGGGTCTCCAGCTCTGCGCGGGAGCTTTCCACCCGCGCATGGAGGCGGTCCATGCGGGTAGCGGTCCAGGAGAGCCACCACCCCAGCAGCACCAACACCAGCAGCACCAGCGCCACAACAGTCAGGACCATCACGAGGCCCTCCAACGGGTCAACAGGCTGGCATGGACATCTTCGCTGACCTGAGGAGCTCCTGCTACCACGGTCTCGTAGACGGCCAAGATCTCGTCAGCAACCCTGCCCCAATCGAAGCGAGCTACCTTGCGCACTCCTGCCTGGGCCAACTCGTGGCGGGCGGCGGGGTCATCGAGTAACCGGTTCACCTGCTGGGCCAACCCAGCACTGCTGCCGGTGGGAAACAATGCCCCAGCTTTTCCACCGTCGAGCACATCACGGAAGGAGTCGAGGTCGCTGGCCACTACGGCTGCCTGGGCTGCCATCGCCTCGGCCAAAATGATGCCGAAGCTTTCTCCACCCAGATTGGGGGCCACGTATAGATCCAAGCTTTGAAATAAGCTGATTTTGTCCTCGTCGCTGATCTGTCCCAAGAAGCGCACCGCACTGCGCAAAGCCGGGCTCACACCGGCCAACGCCTCCTGCTCATCGCCGCGCCCCGCGACCAGCACACTGACCCCCGGGTGGCTACTGACCACCTGCTCCATCGCCTGCAAAAACACCGACAACCCTTTACGTGGCTCGTCGAAGCGACCGAGGAAACCTATGCTGCCCAAGGGGTTTTGCCACTCAGGCTGAGGATGACCCGCTGCGAACCGATCCACAAAAACCCCGTTGGGTATGACCACCGAATCCAACCCCACATGCTCAGCTAGGGTGGCCCTGGCCTGCTCGCTGACCGCAATCCGAGCGTTGACCTTCTCCAAGGTGGGGCTCAGGATGGGGAAAGCCGCCGCCATAGTGCGTGAACGCTCGTTATTGGTGTGGAAAGTGGCCACTATCGGCCCTGAGGCTGCCCAGCACGCCAGCATGGACACACTGGGGCAGGCCGGTTCATGCACATGGAGCACATCGAAGCGTCCTTCGGCCAACCAGCGCCGCACTCGGGTCGCCGAGAGCACCCCGAAGGCCAGGCGCGCCACCGAGCCGTTGTAAGGCACCGGCACCGCCCGTCCGGCTGGCACTACGTAGGTGGGCAGCGAGCTGTCCTCATCGGCTGGGGCGATGACGGAGACCTCATGGCCTCGCCCCAACAGAGTCTGGGCCAGGTCCCGCACGTGGAACTGCACCCCGCCGGGTACCTCCCAGGAGTAGGGACAGGCGATACCGACCCTTAACCTGCCCCGTGGAGAAGGAGGCAAAGAAGGTTTGCCTGCAAAAGGATTCAGACGCATCACAGCACTGCCTGGTCTGGGTTGGCAACCGGTTTTCGGTTGCGGTGAGGAGCTCGTCCTACAGCAGGCCACAAACGTTGCAGCATGTGCCAATCCTGCGGGTCTGCCGCAATGGCCAGGGCAAAGGCATCAGCCATCTGTTGGGTCATGGAGGCCACCTTCTGCCGTGTGCCGCCCTCGGTGGGGACCTCAATCTGTTCGTGAATGTGCACCCGCAAGCGGTGTCGGCCACCCCGGCCTTGACCTGGTGGCAACACATAGCTGGTACTCACCGGGTGCAGGGGCAGGCCGGTGAGTACCGCCAGCAACGCGGGGCCGGGGGGCATGCTGGCGGGGCTGCCGAAAAACTGCACCGGCACCCCCGATCGGGGCAAGTCCCGGTCAGCCAGCAGGCACACACTGCGCCCCTGTTGCGCTGCCTGCTTCAATCCCTCGAGCACCCCTTGGCTGTCCAAGGCCAACACCTGGATGTTCAGGTCTTCGCGGACCTGCACAAACTGACGGTAGAGCGATTCCGGTTGGAGATGCTCGGCCACCGTGAGAATCGGGAAGCCCTCCAGCGCCGCGTAAGCCCCCACGTGATCCCAATTGCCCATGTGGGGCAATGCGCCAATGAAAGCACGGCTGCCCGCGCGCCACTGGCTGACATGCTCTTGCCCCACTACCTCAACCCGGGAGTAGATGCGTTGGGCATCCCACTGCGGAAGGCGGAACACATCACACCAGTAACGCATATAAGAGCGCATCCCCTGGCGGGTCAAAGCATCCAAAGCAGGGTCGGACAAATCCGCGCCGGTCACCTGGCCCAGGTTGGCGCGTAGTTGCCTCACCCCCTTGCCATCGCGCCACCACAACTGGTCAGCGACAGCATCAAAAATGCGGTAAGCCACTGGCTCGGGGGCATGGCGCACCGCCGACCAGCCCAGCTGGTAGCCCTGCGCGGCACACTGCTGGCTGATGCGGTTCTTCCAGGAGGTGGGCATCCTCATCGAGACGTCGGGGGGGTACTCGAAGCCTGCGCCGTTGCCTCAGAGGGAATGCTCCAACACTGTTGCACGCCCTGCAGCGGGGCCTGCTCACCGTGAGACTGATCGGTACGGCCGTTGGTGGCCAGCTGCGCTTGCACTTGGGCGCGCGCTTCCCGCATACGCGGGCGGCGGCCTTCCACTGCCAAGATCTGGCGGCGCACCGTGCGGGTCCGTTGCACCATAGTGATCGTGGAGGCTACCGCCACCACCCACAGCGCCACCGCCAAAACATAGGGCACTGCAAGCCCATGGAAGCCGGCAGCCACTAGGCAAATCACCAGACGATCCGCCCGCTCGGCAATGCCCACATTGGCGGTTACATCCAGCGCCTCAGCACGGGCTTTAAGGTAGGGGACCACTCCCCCGACCACCAGGCAGTACAAGGCCAGACCTGCGAGCACCTTGTTGTGTTCTACCTGTAACAGACCCCACGTTAAACCCGCAAAAATTGCTCCGTCACCCAAGCGATCCAGGGAGGAGTCCAGAAACGCCCCCCATCGACTGGGCCGTTGGGTCAGGCGGGCCATCGTCCCATCCAGTGTGTCGGAGAAGACAAACGCCGTGATCACCATCGTGCCCCAGAAAAACTCAGCGCGGGGAAAGAAGGCCAGCGCTCCAGCACAGACTCCCACTGTCCCAATAATGGTGATCACATCTGGACTGATGCCTAGCTTCACCAACAGCTTGGCCAACGGTGTGAACAACCGGCCAAACAAAGCCCGGGCCAGACGGTTAAGCACAGTACTTCCCCTCGTCGTTAGAGCAGCGCGAACTGTTTACTGAGCATGCCACGCCTGGGCGAGTAACTGACGGGTATCGCGCAGAATCTGCGCCAAAACCTTCGTCTGCCCAATGACGGTCATGAAGTTGTGATCCCCTCCCCACCGAGGGACCACATGCTGGTGCAGATGCGCCGCAATCCCCGCCCCAGCTACTTCTCCTTGGTTCATACCCAGATTGAACCCCGCTGGATGGCTGACGCTGCGGATCACCTCCATAGCCTTTTTCGTGTAAGCAGCCAACTCGTCGGTTTCCGCTTGGCTTAACTGCGTGTAGTCAGCCACATGCCGGTAGGGACACACCAACACATGCCCATTGTTGTAGGGGTAGAGATTGAGGACAGCAAACACCTGTGTGCCTCGAGCCACCACCAACCCGTCCTCATCGCTTCTGGCTGGGATGAGGCAAAAGGGACAGCCCTGTTGGGAGTCCACCCCGACATCAGGTTTGCTCTCCCCTAGCAGGTAGGCCATCCGATGGGGCATCCATAGGCGCTGTAGGGCATCCTCACGCCCCGTCGCAGTGGGGTGGGGGTTGGCTGCGGGGACGGGCGGCTCCGGGCTGCTCATACGCGGCGCTCCTGAACTGCTGCCATCATCTGCTCAAGGGCTTGCTCCAGCGGCACCCCGTTCTCCTGGCGGCCGTCACGGTAGCGGAACGAGACCGTACCCGCAGCCATGTCGTCATGTCCGGCCAGCACCATCACAGGCACTTTCTGCTTCTGCGCAGTGCGGATCTTCTTCTGCATCCGGTCGTCGCTGGTGTCCACCTCGACACGGATGCCGTGGGAGCGCAAGCGTTGGGCAAACTGCTGCAGGTAGCTGATGTGCTCATCGGCGATGGGGATGCCCACCACCTGCACCGGGGCCAGCCACAGGGGAAAGGCCCCAGCGTAGTGCTCCAGCAGGATAGCGAAAAACCGTTCAATGGAGCCAAACAACGCCCTGTGGATCATCACTGGGCGTTGCCGAGTGCCATCAGCGGCTTGGTAGGTCAGGTCGAAGCGTTGCGGCATCTGGAAGTCCACTTGGATCGTGGACAGTTGCCAGGTACGTCCCAACGAGTCCTTAGCCTGCACGGAGATTTTAGGGCCGTAGAACGCCGCACCTCCAGGGTCGGGCACCAAGGCCAGCCCGGAGCTCTCGGCAGCCGTGCGCAGCGCTTGGGTGGCCTCCTCCCACTCCGCCGGCTCACCGATGAACTTCTCCGACTCACCCCGAGTGGACAGCTCCAGATAGAAGTCGTCCAGGCCGTAGTCGCGCAGGAGGCCAAGGACAAAGCCCAGCAAGCTTTTCAGCTCCTCAACCATGTGTTCTTTGGTGCAGTAAATGTGCGAGTCGTCTTGGGTGAAGCCGCGCGCTCGGGTCAGGCCGTGTACCACGCCGGATTTTTCGTAGCGATAGACCGTGCCAAACTCGAACAGCCGCAGCGGCAACTCCCGGTAGGAGCGAGCCCGGTTGCGGTAGATGAGGTTGTGCATCGGGCAGTTCATGGGCTTGAGGTAGTAGCGATCCGCAGCGTCGGCCTGGTCGGCGGCCACCGCGAAGTCCTCCGGGTGCTTCTCGCGTTGTTTCTCCGCCAGCAGCATGGGGGGGTACATGCCCTCGGCGTACCACTGCAAATGCCCGGAGATCTCAAACAACGTGCCCTTGGTCAGGTGCGGAGTGTTGACGAAGCTGTAGCCGGCCTGCTCGTGGCGTGCTCGGGAGTAGTCCTCCATGACCCGGCGCACCACCCCACCTTTGGGGTGGAACACCGCCAGCCCGGAGCCAATCTCATCGGGGAAACTGAACAGGTCCAGCTCCACCCCCAGCTTACGATGGTCGCGCTTAGCGGCCTCCTCCAGCAGGTTCAGGTAGGAGGACTGGGCCTCTTTGGACTCCCAGGCAGTGCCATAAATCCGTTGTAGCTGGGGGTTTTTCTCGCTCCCGCGCCAGTAGGCCGCCGCACTGCGCATCAACTTGAACGCGGGGATGTGCCCCGTGGTGGGCACGTGCGGACCACGGCACAGGTCCTTCCAGGCGCAACTTCCGTCGGAGGCGATGTTGTCGTAGATGGTCAGCTCCCCCGCGCCCACCTCCACGGATTCGTTATTGGCTGCATCATCAGCGCCGCTTTTCAGGCCAATCAACTCCAACTTGTAAGGCTGATCGGCTAACTCCTGCCGCGCCTGCTCATCGGTGACCACCCGACGCACGAAGCGCTGCTTCGCCTTGCAGATAGCAGTCATCCGTTGATCGATCTCTTTGAGATCCTCAGGGGTGAAGGGATGCTCCACACCAAAGTCGTAGTAAAACCCATCGGTAATCGGAGGGCCAATGCCGAGTTGGGCCTGCGGGTTGATCTGCTGCACCGCCTGGGCCAGCACATGCGCCGCCGAGTGGCGCACGATGGCACGCCCAGCCTCAGAATCGGCCCGGATAGGCTCCACCGTGTCCCCCGGCGCCACCGGGTGGGTGAGGTCACGTGGCGTCCCGTTGACCAATGCAGCCACGATGGCCCGGTCCAACATCTGGTTAACCATCAACTCTGGCCGCTGAACCAATCGTTGCTCTGCATTGATCATTGCGTTGGACATGACGTTCGAACTCCCCTGTAGGCCTGAACCATCCGCCACCAGGCTACGCGGAAAGGCCGAACAACGGCGGGAGGGCTCTAACGAGGCCGCGACTTGGCCACGTTTCTGGCCTGGTCAGCCACCGCATCATCGAGGGTGTTCCACTGCTGCAGGGCCCCGTACTTGCCGCTAGCAGCAGCGTGGAGCAGGGCATCGGCCAACACCGGGTTTTTGGGCAGCAGCGAGCCGTGCAGGTAGGAGCCGTAGACCTGCCGGTAGACCGCTCCCTCGGTGCCATCCTTGCCGTTGTTGCCCGCGCCTTTCACCACCTGCCCCAACGGCTGCTGGCCCTGACCCAGGGTGGTAACACCGCTGTGGTTCTCAAATCCGACCAGTTCTCCAAAGGTGGAGTTGACCACCGTGTTGCCGATCATCCGCTTGGAGCCACCCACGGTTTGGGCGTTAAAGATGCCAATCCCTGGAAGCCGCTCACCACCAACAGGCTGAAAAAAGTGGCCAAACAGTTGGTACAAGCCGCAGATCACTAGCATCGGCGTGTCCTGCTCGGCCCAGGTGTGTAACTGATCCGCCAACCGTTGCAAGTCGTGGCTGACCAGCACCTGCCCGGAGTCCTGCCCCCCACCGCCCACTACTAAATCCACCTCGGTAGGGATCTCATCGCCGGGGTTGAGACCAATCACCTGCATGTCATAGCCATGCCACTGGCCACGTTTAACCAAGGCCAGCACATTGCCCCAATCGCCGTACATGTTCATGTGCTGCGGATACAGGTGCAAAATGCGCAAGCTGGGCCGGTCATGAGCACTCACGCCGCCACCTTGCTTTCCCTCGAGCTTGACCGGGTCCCAGCAGCCAATGGCAGGTGCCTTGCGAGGGTGACGTGAGGCTGGCGCAGCAACCGTTGACGCAACCCGAGCATGGCCGTGTAGGTGCAAAAGATTCGGGCCGACTGACCGGTCTGCTGCTGTCGTTGTAACAGCAGGCGTAAGGCTTGGCCGAGGTCAGGTTCACACCACGCCGGGCGGATATCGTCGTACGTCAGGCGCAGAGCCATGTCTGCAGCTCGCACCCCGGTGACAATCTCCACTGCTTCTAGAGCAGAGAAGTCCACGTCCCACAACCAGGACATGTCGCGTCCATCGGCGTAATTGTCATTGATGGCGATCATGGTCAGGGTCGCAGTGGTGCTGGTGATGTTCAACGCCAAGCGGAAGCCAGCTGGGTTTTTCACCAACACCAACTCCACCTGATGGCCGTTAATGGTGAGGACCTCTCCGCGCCCAAAAGCGGGTTTGACCTCCTCCAACGCTAGTGTCAGGGCAGAGGAGTCGACGGCATCAGGGCCGAGAATCTGGCGCCCCGCGCAAAGGGCAGCAGCAGCGTTTTGGGCGTTGTACAGGCCGTCAAAAGCCAAACCGACCGGGGCCTGGAGCTGTCCGGCACAGCTGAATTGCACGTGGCGATCCTGCACGGTGTGCACCACGACGTCAACAGGGTTGAGGGCAGCCTGGTCTAGCTCAATGGCTGAATCAAACCCTGGTGCATACATGCGCTCTTCGCTAGCCACGCTTTTCCCCAGCTGAGGCAGCACACCGAAGTACTCCACATTCACCCCGGGTGGCACGCAGTCGGCCAACGCCGCGATTCGAGAATCATCCCGGTTAAGGATCACTGTAGAGGTGGTGGAGCTGGCTATGGTGCGCAGCAGCGTGGCGGTGTAGTCAATCTCGGCAAAACGATCCAGTTGGTCACGCAAAACATTGAGCAGGACGCTGTAGCGAGGGGGCACCAGACGCACGAAATGGGTGGCGTGAGCTTCGTCCAGCTCCACCACCGCAATGTCGGCGTCCAAGTACCCGTGGCGGTTAAGCACCGGCAACGTCTGCGCCACGATCCCCCGGGTGAAGTTGCTGCCAGAATTGTTGGTGAACACACGCAACCCTTGGCTGCGTAACACATGAGTCAACATCTTGGTGGTCGTGGTTTTGCCGTTGGTGCCTGAGACCACCACCACCCCCAAAGGCAGGCGGCCCAATACGCGAGGCAAAAAGGTGGGGTCTAACCGCTCCATCACCAAACCGGGAAGGGCAAACCCATGACTGCCCCGCAGCTGCAGCACCCAGCGCACTAAGCGCCCTACAGCGAGCACTGCCCGATGACGTATGTGCGTTATCACGGTCACCTACTCCTCAACGTCACAAGCACCCACCCAGAATCAGATGAACACCAGGCATTGATCGGGCTTAGCCTCACCAGGCATCACCTCGATCATCCACTGGATAGAACGCTCCTGGAAGCGTCCAGGTTCCTCGATCGAGAGAAATATGCGCGATACGCCCGCTTTAGCCCTCCGGAGGGGGCCGATAGGCCGTGAAACGCTCTTGGGAGTAATCATCAAGGCGCGCAGAGCAACGAGATGAGAAAGGGAACCAACGGTGGACGATACTGGGATTGAACCAGTGACCTCTTCCGTGTCAGGGAAGCGCTCTCCCGCTGAGCTAATCGTCCAGGTAGGGCAAGTAATCCGAGGTGGAGACGGGATTTGAACCCGTGTACACGGCTTTGCAGGCCGTTGCCTCGCCTCTCGGCCACTCCACCATGACACACTCCTGGAGGAGCGTTGAAACGAGCGGACGACGGGATTCGAACCCGCGACCCTCACCTTGGCAAGGTGATGCTCTACCAACTGAGCCACGTCCGCATCAGAGACACCATCAGTGAAGCAAATGCGTGCCGCCGAGTCTAGCGGATATCTGCAACGATCCAAGCCCACACCATCGTGCATCCACGCTGTAGAGCAGCGTGCCCGGTCTGCCCCTATCGAGGCAAACCGGGCACAACGGGCGAGGCAGGCGATGAACCCCACTAGCTGGCCTCGTTGAGCAAGCTGACCAGCGCGTTGTCGATGTCGAGGTGCTCGCTCTCCTGCCCGCGAGCGACCAAGCTGTAGGTCTGCAACAGGAAGGTGGTCAGACCGGTCACGGGAGCCTCGAGCAGGGCATGACCATCGGGAGAAGACAAAGAGATCGTCACTGTTTGCGATTGCTCGCGCATACGGCGCAACCCCGACTTGGAGTTGTTAGGCCACACCCGCACATCGCCTTCTCCGGTTGGACCTTCAATACCAGCAGCTAGCGTCTCACGGGCGAACACCCACGTGACTCCATCGCCAAGGCCGGTTTGGAAACGAGCATGGATGGCATAGGGATCGCTCGTGTGGTAGCTCAGCGTCACCGGCAACGAGATTGAGGCGTCTCCAGGGACGATCAGCTGGACACCAAGCTCGTGACGCACGGTGGCTTTGGGATGTGTGTTCATGTGGGCTACCCTTTCGGCGATCAGCATGTACACCACCCAAGGTGCCTGTTTTTCGTTCTCTTTGCGCCCCCTACGCCGGCATTCGATCAGTTGGAGTAACCGATTTGCCCGGCTTATCCCGCCCCGACCACCCATACGGCGGCTCTAGCGCTACGGTTTGGTGGCGCTGGGTATTGGAGTTTGGGCCCAGGGTGAGAGTGAGGCAAGGCAAGATGGAGGGATGAGTCCGGTGAACCTCAAGGACACTCCACCCTCATCGAATGCGCCGCAAGCAGAGATCATCTCTGGGAGTCAACGATGGGGTCGGTGGTTTCGCACCCGAGACAAAATCCGCTCCCGCAAACGAACGCACCACCCCTATCGCCTCGCGGTTTTCCTCGTGGGGCTGCTTTGTGTTGCCGTTGGAATTGCGTTGTCACCACTTCCTGGCCCCTTGACCATCCCTCCCATTCTCTTAGGGGTTTACATTTGGTCAAGCGAGTTTGCTTGGGCTCAGCGTTGGCTGGGACAATTAACGACCAAAGGTCAATTGGCTTGGCAGCATGCTAAAAAACACCCGGTTGCTGATGCTGGACTCACTGTCTTGGGTCTGATCATTACCGTCTCGATCCTCTGGGCTGCCAATCATTATGGACTTGTCGACAAGACCGGTCAGTGGCTGTGGCGATGGTGGAACAGTTAACTATTGGCAGCGGTTAGCCTGGGTTGGATAGAGTGTGTAGAGCATGTAGGTCCCGGGCGATTGGCTCAGCGGGAGAGCGCCTCGTTCACACCGAGGAGGTCACTGGTTCGATCCCAGTATCGCCCACCCCACGGTTAGCTCCCCGGAGGGTTGTAAGCCTTCGCATCGAGTACCAGAACCCAATCCTGCTCACTGGGAGGGGTGAAACTTAAACTCCCGGAGCTCTTCTGCCCAGCATCGCTGGCCTTACCGGTGCGAGGGTCATACCACCAGGCGTGCAGCGAAGAACCCGACAGCTTGCTCGTGTTGAGCGTGAACCCCTTACCCGCTGCGGTGTACACCATGGCGTAGGTGCCCGCGTTGTCCCGGGTAGCCTGAACCCGTTCCTCCCCACCAAACTGATCAGAAGTGATCAATGACTGGTCAGGGATGCGGTCTCGGAGGGGCCGTGACTCCAGCAAACGCCGCAGATGGATCATCTGAGTGGCGGCGGGGTCGTTCAGCGCCTCCTGCCAGGTATTACGCGGATAGTTGTTCAACTCCCTGCCCGGTGCGTACATCTGCCACACACTCTGGTGACCATAGGTGAACCCGAACGCCCCGGCGAACACGCTCAAATACTGGTTGGCACGCACCTGAGCGGCCGTGGAGTAACCCTGGTTGGGGTCCCAACAGATCGGGTGCCCTTCATATAACGGTTCCCCGTTGAGTACTGGCTTGGCTACCTGGTTGTACCAGGTGTTGACCATCTCCCCGGGTTTGCCGTGACAGTGACCGCTTTGGAGCATGGTGAAGTCCAGCCACTTTTGATCCGAATGGGCGCCGGTGGCCTCCCAGCCTGGGTGAAAAGTCATCAACACCTTGCTGTAATCCTCTGAGCCGCTGGTGCCGATGGCGATCCCCCGAGCCAGCGCCGACCACACCTCAGGCCGGGGCTGGTTGTCATCACCGCCCATGACCCAAATGAGGGACTTGTTCTTGTAACGGTTGCCTAGAAACTGGCCATAGGCTTGAGCATTGCCTGCGTTGAGGGTGCCATCACCGGCCACTTTCACCGACCAGGCCGGGAAGAAAGCGATGCGTATACCGCGTTTGGCCGCCTGGTCGATGATGTAATCCACATGTTGCCAATAGGGCTCGTTGAGGTTGGCCAGGGAACCGTTGAAGGCAGGCTGACCCATGGAGTTCACCGGCTGCACACTCTCCACTGCGGGAATCCCCACGATCTGCATGAGGGTGAAGCCTTGCCGCTGGCGCACGTCGAGAAACTGATCGACTTCCGCACGGGTAGTCCGCACCACGAACGTCCAGTTGGTGTCGCCTTGCCACAGGAATGGCCGCCCTTGGTTATCGACCAGGTAGCGGCCACTAACACTGAGCCCACTACCAACCCCAGTGGCGATGGGCTGCCTTCCTGTGTCGCTGCCCGTGGCCCGGATCGGGCTGGAGGAGTGGCCATCAGTGCGGGCAGTACGTGCAGTGGGCAAGGAGTCGGTCGCAGCGGAGGGAAACACCAGCGTAGGGCTGGGCACTGAGGAGGCGGTTGGGGCGCTGGGAGTAGGTGCGCTAGGAGCGATCTGCACAGCCGCCACCTCATCCGGGGTGTGCTCTTTTCGGTTGATCCACCACAGGCAGCCAGCCACGAGCGTCAGAGCCAGTACTGCCGCTGCCCACACCACCGGCTGACGCCACCATGGCGCAGGCTTGCTTGAGCTTTGGCGTGGCCCGGGCACAGGAGGGAGGGAGGGCGTATACGGATCACGGTAATATTCCATGCACCTATGGTGCCTGAACCACCCGACACCTGTGCATTAATTTGCCCAAATGCCCCCCGTAGGCCGCCTAGTCAGGTGAGTCCTTTTTTATGCCTGGTTAGGCCGTTATGAGCCCATCACCCCCTCAGAGCGCATTACAGTGGAGGAAGCGACAGAACATACAGCGCTAGCGGCTTTTCCGTCTCAACCCCACACCGTATCGACCAACTGATCCAGGAGGCCCCATGGAACGCTGGAGAGCCCAACTGCAAGGACGGGAAGGCTCCGTCGTAGCAGGGTTGCTGGGGCTGACTGTGCTGCTCGCAGTGATCGCGGGGGTGTTACTCTCTAACAGCATCCGCTCCAGCACTGCCGGAGGTACCTCCTATACCTCCCAAGCCTCCTCAGGCAATAAAGCTCCCGCCACCCAGGGAACAATGAAGGATGCGTTCACTGCCCAGGCGGGAGCTGCTCCTCAACCGAGCTATGCGGCCCAGACCGTTCCCACTGTCAAAGCCACCACGGCGGTGCGCTCGCAAACCTCGACGACTACGACAACAGTGAGTATTTCGACAACGCCGTCGGGCAGTACCACCTCACCAACGTCGGTCGCTACGAGCACTCCCCCTACCTTGCCAACGGCATCTCCGTCTCCGTCGGAAACCGATCCTGAGTGGCCACCGATGCCTAGGCCCACGAAACCAACGCGTATCACCCTCCCCCCACCTACCTACACCCTGCCTTTTCCTGATCCGGCCTTGTAGGCAAAGCCATTCAGACACAGAGAGAAAGGGCAGGGCAGAACCACCCACGATGGGTGAGCCGCCCTGCCCTTTCTCCCTGTGTGTCTGAGTTTGAGTTCTAGGCCTTACCAAGAATACGGTTGATCTTGGTGTTGCACGTAGGGCAGTTACCCTGCGCCATGCGACGACCCTTGTCGCTGACCTTGACCTCGCCAGTGAACTTCTTCTTGGCCTTACATTTCATGCAGTAGGCCTCACCGGTGTAACTTTCCACCATCGGATACTCCTTCATGTCGTTAGTGGCCTGCAGGATGGCCCTACGCGGACACACCGGCCACACGTAACTGCCTGGGTGATCACACCAGGCCACACATCCTCTGCACGTTGCTCTTTGCCACTGTGGGGTTACGTGCTGTGCCCACAATAAGGCAGGTTGGTCAGTGATGCAGCAACACCAACGAGTTTGCCCTAACTATTTCCCACGTTTTTACGCCTGGATGTTAGCCGCGATTATGGGTGTTCCTGCTCTTGCTGCACATCCTGCTGCTCCTGCTCCTGCAGCCGGGCGCGGTGTTGGGTACGAGCGGTTTGAGTCTGTGACACAGGCCAAATACGGTCAGCCGAGGCGTTGAGGGCTGCACCGATCAATGCAGCGATCGCCAACATGTACAACCACAGCAAAACGACGATGGGAGAGGCCAACGGGCCATAAATTGATTCGCCCCCGACCGAAACCGAGATCAGCTGTCGTAAGAGGTAGCTCAGGGCCAACACCAATCCCATAGCCAAAACTGCACCGGGCAAGGCCCTCCACCACTTAGTGCGCACTGGGATGCTCAAGTGGTAAAGCAGTGCCAAAAAGAACAGCAGTAGCACCAAAACCACCGGCCAGTAGAGGGAATTGACCCAGTCAAAGTCAGAGGGGATGACTCGATTGACCAGGCTGGGTCCCGCTAAAACTAACGGAGCCAGCACTACCCCCAACAGCAACCCGACCAGATAGACCCCAAAAGAGAGGGCCCGCTGGTGAATAATCCCCCGGTGACCCCCTAAGCCATACATGATCGAGACGGTATCGATGTAGACATTGACTGCACGCGATCCTGACCACAGCGACAGCAGAAACCCTAGTGAGATGACATCGGGACGGGGGGCATAGATCACGTCATGCAGGGTTGGGGTGATCACATCACGCACGCTTTTGTCTGACAGCGCCAAGTTGGCTAAGCGGATAATCTCATCCTGCCCTTGTCGTACCAGCTGATCATCTAACAGCGGAGAAAAGTACCCCACCGTGCCGAAGATCCCGAGCACCAGGGGAGGCAGTGAAAGCAACGCAAAGAACCCAACTTCTGCAGCCAAGCCAGTCACCCGGTAGCGAAAGCACGTAGCGATCGTCATTCGTACTAACCGCCAGATTGCAAAAGGGCGAGGAGCTGCCAAAGCTGTAGCTCCATCAGCCCGGGGAAGCGCCACACCTCCTGGAGGCGGTAACACAGTGTCACTGCCGAAATCGCCTTGATCACCCTGGTCACTTTGAGGAGGGGGTGAAGGCTGCGGGGCGGCGAGGGTCACCCAGACACCGTACTGGCTTCTCCAACGCCATGCTGACAATCCAGCGGCGAGCCTGACAGGCAGCGCTGAGCCAGCAGCGGATACTCTCTAGGAGTTGACTGAAGCGACACGTGAGGATGATCAATGGAAATTTGGCCAGGTGTGGCCTATCCCCTGGGAGCCAGTTTTGATGGAGCCGGGACCAACTTCGCCATCTTCTCCGAGATAGCCGATCGCATCCAGCTGTGCCTATTCGACGAGCAAGGCGTCGAGACCACGATCGACCTGCCAGAGGTGAACGCCTACGTGTGGCATGGATATCTGCCCCGTATCGGCCCCGGTCAACGCTACGGCTACCGGGTTCATGGCCCCTACGACCCCGACGCCGGCGCGCGGTGTAACCCCTCCAAGCTGCTGCTCGATCCCTATGCCAAGGCCATTGACGGACAAATCGAGTGGAATGAGTCATTATTTGACTACCGCTTTGATGCCCCCACCCAACGGAGTGAGCATGATAGCGGCCCTTACACCTTGAAATCCGTGGTGATCAACCCCTACTTTGACTGGCAGGATGACCGTCATCCTCGCACCCCCTACCACGAGAGTGTGGTCTATGAGGCTCACGTCAAAGGCCTGACGATCAATCACCCTGACATCCCCGAGGAGATTCGGGGCACCTACGCTGGCCTAGCGCATCCAGTCATGATCGATCACCTGCAGCAGTTGGGCATCACGGCAGTGGAGCTCATGCCGGTGCATCAGTTCATCCAGGACCACCACTTAGTTGAACAGGGTCTAGCCAACTATTGGGGTTACAACACGATTGGCTACTTCGCCCCGCAAAACACCTATGCAGCCAGCCCCTCCACCGGGGAGCAGGTGTTGGAGTTCAAGGCCATGGTGCGCACCCTTCATCAAGCCGGCATCGAAGTCATCCTTGATGTGGTCTACAACCACACTGCCGAAGGCAACCATTTGGGCCCCACGCTGTGCTTTCGCGGTATCGACAACCGTAGCTACTATCGATTAGTTGATGGCCAGCCCCGCTACTACATGGACACCACCGGCACTGGCAATAGCCTGCTCATGCGCAGCCCCCATGTTCTACAAATGATCATGGATTCTCTGCGTTACTGGGTACAGGAGATGCACGTCGATGGGTTCCGCTTCGACCTCGCCCCGGCCTTAGCCCGCCAGTTCCACGAGGTGGACCGCCTGTCGGCGTTCTTCGATCTCGTGCAGCAGGATCCAGTCATCAGCCAAGCTAAGTTGATCGCGGAGCCGTGGGATATCGGCGAGGGTGGCTACCAAGTGGGTAACTTCCCCCCGTTGTGGACCGAATGGAACGGCAAATATCGCGACAGCGTGCGCGACTTCTGGCGGGGGGAGCACTCCGCACTGGCAGAGTTTGCTTCCCGTCTGACTGGCTCCTCCGATCTCTACCAAGATGACATGCGTAAACCCTTTGCCAGCATCAACTTCGTCATTGCCCACGACGGATTCACCCTGCACGACCTGGTCAGTTACAACGAAAAACATAATGAGGCCAACGGAGAGAACAACCGCGACGGGGAAAGTCACAACCGTTCATGGAACTGTGGGGCTGAGGGCCAGACCGACAACAAGGACATCATTGCTCTGCGTGAGCGGCAAAAACGCAACTTCATTGCCACCCTGTTTCTCTCCCAGGGGGTCCCCATGCTCGCGCACGGCGACGAGCTGGGCCGCACCCAGCAGGGCAACAACAACGCCTACTGCCAGGACAATGCGATCACCTGGGTGGATTGGGACCAAGCTCTGACTACCCACCCTGGGCAAGTCAGCCCCCCTGACCCCACGGCCTCCCCCGCTGCAGGTCTGTTGGAGTTCACCAGTCGCATGGCCGCATTGCGCCGGGAGCACCCCGTACTGCACCGACGCCACTTCTTCCACGGGCGCCCCGTCAGCCAGGACCCCACAGGGCTTCCCGACATTGGGTGGATGACTCCGGCAGGACAGCCCATGACCTCAGGAGACTGGGGAGTGGGTTACGCCCAAGCGGTCTGCGTGTTCCTCAACGGGCTGGCCATTACCGAGCCTGATCTGCGTGGGCAACCCATTGTGGACGACTCTTTCCTGCTGATGTTTAACGCCGCCCCCGATGACCTAGACTTTCGCGCTCCCGATCAGCAGTACGGCAAGGCTTGGGAGTGCGTGGTGGACACCACCACCCCCCTAGCCGGCGGCAACAGCCCCAGTCTCAAGGCTGGCGACACCACGACTGTGGAGGCTCGCTCTGTACAGGTCTGGCGCCGCACAGCCCTCTAAAGCAGGTGCTTGCAGCTCTGTCTGCGTGTGTCACAATGTGGCCATGCTGAAGCTATTTGGGCGCGAGTTAGTCGTGATGACGGGACTGACGCTTATGGCGACGCTGACTATGGGTGGATGTCGACCGGCCAGCCAAGACTTACCTGCTCCCCTGCCGTCAAGCCAATTGCGCTCCCTGCAACAAAGCAAGATCCACTATGTGGCACTGGGGGATTCCTATGCATCAGCGCCGGGGGTCAGGCGAAGCCGTTGGGCCCAGGGATGTGAACGCTCCACTAACAACTACCCTGCGCTGGTAGCCCGGGAGGTCCGCGCGGATCAGTTCAGCGACGTCACCTGTCTGGGTGCCCAGACCAGCCATGTGAGCACCCCCCAGCCGCACCGTAACGGCAAAGCCCAGATGGAGGCGTTGCATCAGGACACCACCCTGGTCACCGTCAACTTCGGCGGTAACAACGGCAAGCTGTTCCACCGGCTGATCACCACCTGTACCCGCCTGGCCGCCTCTGATCGGCAAGGCTCGCCCTGCGAGGATCTCCTGGCCACCGGCGAGCAGAACGACCCGATGCACTTAGCCCAGCAGGTTGAGTCGGACATGGTCAACGTGGTGACGTTGATCCGGCAACGCTCCCCTCGCGCCCAAGTCATGGTGGTGGGCTACCCTCTGCTGCTGCCCTCTCGCCTCCCGCAGCAGGGCTGCTCGCGAGTGCGTGTGGCCAAAGGCGATTACAGCTATATCTCCCGAGTTAACCAGCAACTCAATGACTCCCTGCAAGCGGCAGCGCGTCGCACCAGGAGCACCTATATCGATGTGCAGAAAGCCTCGCAAGGTCACGACATCTGCTCGAAAGACCCCTGGATCAACAATGCCAGCACCGATGTGGGGCGAGCTGCGCCTTTCCACCCCTACCGGGCTGAGCAAACCGCTGTGGCTCTGCTGATCATGCGGGCTATCGAGTAACCTCCACGCCCCCCTAGGCACCCAGGCCGGAGCCAAAGTACTGCTCGTGCCAGACCATGAAGGTGTAGAGGGTCCAGATCAGGCGGGAGTTGTCTTGGGCGCCGCTGGCGTGGTGATCCAGCAGAGCATTGACCACGGTGGGGTTGAAGAACTGGCCCGCCGAAGTGGTGGTCAACGTATCACGCACCCGAGAGTGCCATTGTTGTTCACGCAGCCACACCCGAATAGGAACAGGGAAGCCCAACTTGGGGCGTTGGTAGTACTCCTGCGGCAGGCGTGATTTAGCCACCTCGCGGAACACCATTTTGGTGTGCTGACCGTCCATGCGATATTTCGCAGGAACTTTAGCTGCCACTTTCATGACTTCTTTATCCAGGAAAGGAACGCGCAGTTCAATGGAATGAGCCATGGACATCCGGTCGGCTTTGAGCAAAATATCACCAACCATCCAGGTGTGGATATCTAAATGTTGCATCCTGGTGGCATCGTCGAGGCCTTCGGTCATGGCATAGAAGGGGGCAGTAACCTCTTGCGGGGTGAGGGGATTGTCCACCGGAAAAGTGATGAGGTCTTTAATGTGCTCCGTACGGAACTGGTAGGCATTTCCGATAAATCGTTGCGGGAGATCCAGCGCTGCACGGTGCAAATAGTTCTTGCCATAAAAATCAGGGAGTTTATCTGCGACCGCCGACAAGCCCCGACGCACCCTTCGAGGTAAGGCGGTGCCCACCCTCAAGCCATGCGGCTCGTTGTAGATGGTGTAGCCACCGAAGAGTTCGTCAGCCCCCTCGCCAGACAGGCAAACTTTGACCTGTTCACGGGCGAGTTTGTTGACAAAATACAAAGGAACACAGGCCGGGTCGGCTAAAGGTTCATCCATAAAGTACTGGATCTGAGCGAAACTATCCCAATATTCTTGCGCAGTTATGATCTTGCTATTGGCCTGCAGACCGATCTGGCGAGCCAAAGTAAGAGCGGGTTCAGTTTCGTTGTAATGATCGGTCCCACCTGGCTCAAAGCCCACGCTGAACGACTTTTGACCTCCAAAACTGGCCGCCACAAAACTGGAATCCACCCCACTGGATAAAAATGAGCCCACCTCCACGTCCGCCACCATGTGCGCAGAGATGGAGTCATCCAACACGGCAGCCAGTTCCTCCACATGGGAGTCAAAGCTGCGCCCCTGCTCTGGAGCAAACTCAGCAGCCCAATACTTGGTGATTTCTTGTTTGCCGTCGCGCCACAGCAGATAGTGAGCCGGGGGCAGCTTGTAAATCCCGGCAAACATGGATTCAGTCAGCGGAGAATACTGGAACGACAAGTAGCTATTGAGTGCCTGGTAGTTGAGCTTTTTCTCCACCTTAGGGTGCTGAAGGATACTTTTGATTTCCGAACCGAACACTAAACCGCCTTCAATGGGGGCATAGTACAGCGGCTTAATCCCGAAGAAGTCACGCGCTAAAAATAGCTCCTGTTTGGTTTCATCCCACACGGCAAAACCGAACATTCCCCGCACATGGTCAAACATCGCCGGCCCGTATTCTTCGTAGGCACACAGCAGTACTTCGGTGTCGGAGTTAGTGGCAAACTGATATCCTCGCGCCACCAGCTTTTCCCTGAGGGATTTGTAGTTATAAATCTCACCGTTAAAGATGATCACTTTACTGCGGTCGGCGTTATAAATCGGTTGATGTCCTTGACCGAGGTCGATAATCGACAACCGGCGAAAAGCAAAAGTGATGGGGTCAACCTGATGGAACCCCTCATCATCGGGGCCACGGTGAACAATCACCCGCGCCTGCGCTGCCGCAACCTCCTGCCGGTCGTAGCTCGGCGCGTTGTCGATAAACCCGGCAATTCCGCACATGCCCTCTATCTCCTTCATGGTTTGGCGAGGGAAACTCACGCTGGGTCAACCCTAGACCACTGACGCTCTTGCCGTCCCCAGGACACTGCTGCTGGCACTCTACAAGCCCATTGCGGCCGAGGTGATCACACAGCCGAGGCAGACAAAACCTGCGCCAGGTCGTAGCTGATCGGCTCCTCGACCTGGGCGTAGGTACAGGAGTCGGGGGTGCGGTCGGGGCGCCAGCGGTGGAATTGGGCGGTATGGCGGAACCGGTCGCCCTCTAGATGGTCGTAGGCCACCTCGCACACCAACTCGGGACGTAGCGCCACCCAGCTCAGGTCCTTGCCCGCGCTCCAGCGGCTCTGACCACCAGGCATGCGTGAGCCGGTCGTCTCTAAAGCCTGCGCCCACTGCCCCCACGGATGCTGGGAAAGATCCTGCAGCAGGTAGGGCTCCAACTCCTGCACCAACTGGGCTCGGCGCGCGATGGGGAAGGAGGCACTGACCCCAACATGGTGCAGGCGGCCCTGCGCATCATGCAAACCCAGCAGTAGGGAGCCCACCAGAGGGCGAGCAGCAGTGCTGGTTTTGTGCAGGCGATAACCGGCCACCACACAGTCGGCGGTGCGAGCATGTTTAATCTTGATCATCGAGCGCACGTTGGGGGTGTAAGGGCCCTCCAGCAGCTTGGCCACCACTCCATCCAGCCCTGCGCCTTCGAACTGGGTCAACCACTGCTGAGCCAGGTGCGGATCAGTGGTGGCCGGGGTGAGCAGGAGGCGTTGAGCGTCCGCCTGCGGCTGTCTGATCAGCGCTTGCACTGTGGAGTGGTTAGTGGCCGGAATCAACCGCTGCAACTGCTCCCGCCGGTGGGCTAGCGGGAGGTCCATCAACGACTGCTCCCCCACCGCGATCAGGTCGAAGGCCACGAAGACGGCCGGGATCTCCCCCGCCAGTTTGCGCACCCGGGAGGCCGCTGGGTGCAGTCGTTGCTGCAACAGCTCGAAGTCCAGGCGGGGTAAGGCTTTCTTACCCTCACCACCGGCGATCATAATGATCTCCCCGTCGATCACGCAGCGCGGCGGGAGATGCTCCAGCGCTTGCTCGATGAGTTCGGGGAAGTAGCGGCCCATCGGGCGTTGGGAGCGGCTGAACAACTCCACGGCCTCGCCGTCGCGGCAGATCAGGGCGCGGAAACCGTCCCACTTAGGTTCGTAGATCAACCCTCCCTCCGCGGTGTCGGGCTGGGGCAGACTGGGTACCGAGCGGGCCAGCATGGGCGCCAGCGGGATCGGCACCGGCAGGCCCGACCAGGGGGCAGCGTCGGTCATCCTGGCGCCTCCTTGGCGGTGCTTTTGCGGTCCCGGTCACGGCTGGGTTGCACCCGCTTGGGCTCGCCGGGCATCTTCGGGTATTGGGGAGGATAGGGGGCGTCGCCCAGGCCGTGGTCGCGTTCATCGCGGTCGGCCCACTCCAGCAGCGGCTCGATGCTCACCGGCGCATCGTCGATGCCGGCGTGCACATCTCCCACCGTGGCAAAGCGGGCGGGCATCGTGGCTACCCTCAGATCTGCCGGGTTGACATCAGCCAACTCCTGCCACGTCACGGGGGCGGACACCCGGGCGTCTTCCGTAGCCCGCACGCTGTAGGCGCAGCGGATCGTGCGGTCGCGGGCGTTCTGGTTGTAGTCAATAAACAAGCGCTGGCCTCGGTTTTCCTTCCACCACTGGGTGGTCACCGCCGCAGGAAAGCGCCGCTCCAGCTCACGGGCGAAGGCCAGGGCGGCGCGACGCACCTCGGTGAAACCCCATTGAGGATGGATCCGCACGTAGACATGTAGGCCACGGCCTCCGGTGGTTTTGGGCCATCCCGTCCAGCCCAACTCCTGCAGCAGGGGATGCACCCCCTCCAACGCGATGCGCCGAGCGTCTTCAAAGTCGGTGCCCGGTTGAGGGTCCAGATCGATGCGCAGCTCGTCAGGTTTCTCGGTGTCAGCCCGGCGGGAGTGCCAGGGGTGGAACTCCACCGTGGACATCTGCACGCACCAGATCACGTCGGCAATGGTGTCCACGCACAGCTCGTGGGCATTACGGCCACTGGGGAAGCGCACCTCCACAGTGGGCACCCACTCCGGCGCGCCTTTGGGCAGGCGCTTCTGGTGGATCTGCTCCCCCGCTAAGCCTTCTGGCAGGCGTACCAGCATGCACGGGCGATCCCGCAACGCCCGAACCACCCCGTCGGCCACTGCCAGGTAGTAGTGCACCAGGTCCAGTTTGGTGTGGCCGGGTTGCGGGAAGTACACCCGGTCAGGGTTGGTCACCGTGACCAGCCGTCCGGCCACCTCGACCTGGATCGACGGGGAGCTCACTGAGCCTGCTCACGTAAGCGCAAGGAGAGGGAGTTGATGCAAAATCGCTGGTCAATCGGGGTGTCATAGCCTTCTGCGGTAAAGAGGTGCCCTAAGTGGCTCTCACATACCGCGCAGCGCACCTCTGTGCGTAGCATGCCGTGACTGCGGTCTTGCCTCAGATGCACACTGGCGGGTTTCTCCTGCCAAAACGCTGGCCAACCGCACCCGGAGGCGAACTGAGCCGCTGCATCGAATAACGGCGCATCGCAAGCCCGGCAGTGGTAGATCCCGGCCGTGGTGGTGTCGGTGTAGACCCCAGTGAAGGCCGGTTCAGTGGCGGCCTGACGGAGCACCGCGTATTCCTGCGGAGTCAAGCGCTGGCGCCACTGATCCTCAGTGGTGGGTTGTCCCTGCACAGAAGGGGACCTCACGAAGTGGGATCACTCTCCGCAGTTGGTGGCATCGCACCTGGTTGCTGCTCCCCACGCGCGGTGCCCGAACCGGTAACGGTTCGGGAGGCTGCCGCCCGGCGCAGACGTTGCGCTCGCCCCATCGCCACCCCGCGGGCCAGGATGGGGTGCACCCGCTCCCGGCGAGTCAGCGGATGGGCTCCCTCGGCAGTGCGCGAGGGTGAGGCTCCCACGCCAACCGGGGTGGGAGCCTGTTCCGGCGCAGGCTGCGCCACGCCGGGAGTGCCCTGCGCTGCGGTCACCGCAGGCATGACCTGACGGGGAAGGCTCGCGGAGGTGGCCACCTCGTAGCTGAGCTGATAGTGCTCGTAGAGGCAGGCCTCCTCTTCGCGTGTCAAGGTGCCTGCCTCCACATCGATGGTGGGGGCTCGCTTGATGGTCTGCTCGGGGTAGGGCACCGACAGACCCGTCTCATGCAGACTGGCCTGGGCCAGAGGCACGAACTTTTCCTTTGAACCAAACAACCCGGTGTGCACTGTGATCCACTCAGGTTGCTGCGTGCGGTCGTCGAGGAAGACTTGGCCGATAATGCCGACACGCACACCCTGCTCGGCCCACAGTTGCTTGCCGACCAGATCTCGCGCCTGCTGATGAGATAACACCGTCACTCCTAGATAGACACCACCACCGCACCGATCATTCCCGACCTGCACCGGGGTGCTCAGTGCATTATCCCCACCCCGACCGGTTCAAGCAGACTTACCCCACCATGTCTGGGTAAAGGCTTGCCCACCGGGAGGGGGAGGTTGCCTGGTCGGTGTGCGACGATACCTCCACCCAGCCTCAGGCGAGAGTGAGCACACGATGACGCCTTCGTTACACCACCGGGGCTTAACTCGTGCAGATGAGTCTGAACAGTTCACCCTCGCCGTCCACACGTTGCGCCGCCATAGCCAGCGACCTGATCTCTGCATTGAGGAGATCCCCGCTCCGAAAAACTTGGCACCCTACGCGGTGGCCTTCACCGCCGAGATTGACAACATCAACGAGCAGGAACAGCCACCCGAGAGGGCCAGCGGTCACCTCGTCCTGTTGTACGACCCCACCGGCCATCCCGCATGGCAGGGGTGTTTCCGTTTGGTCACCTATCTGCAGGCACAGGTGGACGAGGCGATGGCCCGTGACCCGCTGCTGCCGCAGGTGGGGTGGAGTTGGCTCACTGACGCCCTGGAGAGCCGCGCCGTGCGGGCAGTGGCCCTGGCCGGCACGGTCACCCAGGTGATCTCCGGCAGCTTCGGGCAACTCCAGCTCGACGATGCCATGGCAGGCCCGGATCTGCACCCCAGCCAGGCCGAGGTGCAGATCCGGGCCTCCTGGACCCCGGTGCTTGCCCCACCCGGGGGTGAACCCGAGCACCTACAGCTCCACCTGGCCGGCCATCTGGATGCTTGGTGTCAACTCCTGCGCCTGTGCGCAGGCCTACCTGCCGATGCCGAGGTCGCCACGCTGCGGCCCCGGATCTAAAGCCAGCTCTGCCCCACATGGGCTACAGAGGTGGGCTGAAGGTGTCGAGAACAGGTTGACACGATTTTGTCTGGCCTCAACCAGGAGGACCTGTGAGCACGCTTGCCACTCAACGCGCCCAAATGCCACAACCCACCCTGCCTGGGCGCTTCAGGGCTTTGGTGGTGGTGGCTGATCCCTTCGCGCGGGCCACGCTGGTCAAAGACCTGGCTGGTCTGGGAGCTGTGGATATCGCCGAAGCGGCCAGCCTCTCGGAAGCTCGTATCCGCGCGGTGGGAGCTCCTCGGGAGCTGGCGGTGGTCGACCTCACCCTGCCCGATGGCTCCGGCCTGGCCTTGTTGCACGAACTGCGCCACGCTGGCTGGAACCGCTCGTTGGTTTTGTCGGCCTTGGAGGACCCCTACACCGTGCGAGGAGCTTTGGCCGCCGGGGTGCGCAGCTTCGTCGTGTGGGGAGGCTCCAGCGCCTCGGCGGCGGTACCTGCCCAGCGCGGGGCTCGGGGCAGCCTCGACGGACCTCACAGCCTGTCCGCCCGGGAGATGGAAGTGCTGCAATTAGTCGCTGATGGGCAGTCGAACAAGGATATCGGCACCGCATTAGGGCTGTCCGCCTTGACGGTGAAAAGCCACTTGGCTCGTATTGCTCGCAAGCTTGGCACCGGTGATCGGGCCGAAATGGTCATCCTTGCCTTGCGTGCCGGGGTGATCAATTAGCTGGTTTTCAGGCGGAGCAGGCTAGGTTGGTCTAGTGCCTGAGCCGCTGTATGACCCCACCGCGATGCCAGTGCCGGTGCGCATGGTGCACGAACCCGCTGGGGGCATCCCCGAGGTGATCAGCAGCCCGGCGCAATTTGAGCAAGCGTGCCAGCGTTTGGGCCAAGGTAGCGCCGCCCTGGCGGTGGACGTGGAGCGCGCCTGCGGGTTTCGCTATACCGGCAGGGCCTACCTCATCCAGGTGCATCGCCATAACAGCGGAACCTTCCTCTTCGACCCCCTGAGTTGGGATCCCTCCAGCCCGCAGTACACCGGTATCGACGTAGCCCCGTTGAGAGAGTTGCTGTGCGGCGAACCGGCGCCCCTGTGGATCCTGCATGCCGCCACCCAAGACCTGCCCTGTCTGGCCCTGGAGGGCCTGTTACCCAGGCGGCTGTTCGATACGGAGCTGGCCGGGCGTCTGCTGGGATTTCCTCGCGTCGCCCTGGGCGTCATGACCGAGCAGGTGTTAGGAATCGGGCTGGAAAAAGGGTTTTCCGCAGTGGACTGGTCACGTCGCCCTCTGCCCCTACCCTGGCTGGGGTACGCGGCGTTGGACGTTGAGTTTCTGCTGCCCCTGCACGAGGCGCTGCAACAGCAGCTACAGCTCCAGGGCAAGGCCGACTGGGCGCAGCAGGAGTTCTCCTGGCTGGTCGAGCAGGCCCTTGCCCGGCCCACCAGCCTGGCAAGCGAGCCTTCGCAGAACCCCGAAGCGTGGCGACGCACCAGCGGCATCCATCGGGTGCGTCACCCTCGCGAGTTGGCAGTGGTGCAGCACCTGTGGCTGGCTCGCGACTCGATGGCCAGTGCCACCGACACCGCCCCCTCCCGGCTACTCAATGACAAGGTGATCATCGAGGCGGCGCAGAAGAAACCCAGCACCCGACGCGCGCTGCAAGCCCTGCCCAGCATGCGCACCACCATTGCCCCCGCCCGCTACTACAACCGATGGCTAGCTGCCATCGACCACGCTTTGCAGCTACCCCCCCAGCAGTGGCCCCCCGTGGGAGCAACAGTGACGGAGATCCCTTCAGTACGGATGTGGCGCCAGCGCAACCCTGCCGCCGCCGCCCGCCTCGCCAGCGCCCGGCAGGAGTTGAGCACCCTGGGCCAGCAGTACGCCCTCCCAGCGGAGAATCTGCTCTGGCCCGAAGCGCTGCGGCAGGTGGCTTGGCAGCAGTGGCCCTCGGGTGTGGCC
>JBDIAW010000033.1:0-25062 GCA_039812585.1 Actinomycetota bacterium
GTCACCGCAGGGATGCGGCAGCAACACGGCCAGGTTTTGGTGTGGGACCCGGAGGGTATCTCCACGTGGCCTCATCGTTTGCGTTGGTCGCCGGTGGCTGGGTGTGAGGATTCGCAGGAGGCTGCCCGGCGGGCGGCGGCCTTGGTTGCGGGGGTGTCGATGGGGCAGGTGCGGGGAGCGGGGTTCTTCTCCCATACCGCCGAGACGGTGTTGCGGTGTTTACTGCACGCGGCTGCGTTGAAACCGGGGGGCACGATTGCGGATGTGGTGGGGTGGGTGGCTAACCCTGCTGATCAGGAGCCGTTCGAGCTTTTGGGGCGTTCGCCGTCGGTGCCGCAGTGGCGACGGGATTTGGACACGTTCACCCGCTCTGCGGCGAAGGAAACCAATGATTCCACGCGGATGACGGTGGCGTTGGCGTTGGACAGTTTGGCTTCCCCACAGGTGCTGCAGGCGTGCAGCCCGGCGGCGGGGGAGGCGTTTGATGTAGAGAAGTTTCTGGTCAGCCGGGACACGTTGTATTTGTTGAGCGCGGCGGAGGGTCAGTCGACTGCCCCGTTGACGACCGCGTTTGTGGATTTTTTGACGCAGGCAGCGAAACGCCGCTCACAGCTTTGTCCGCAGGGCCGTTTGGACCCACCGTTGCGGCTGGTGTTGGATGAGGCGCCCAACATTGCCCCGCTGCCGGGCTTGGCGGGGTTGATGGCCGATTCTGGGGGTCGGGGGATCACCACGATCGTGTTCACCCAGTCGTTTAGCCAACTGCGGGCCCGGTGGGATAAGGACAAGGCGGGGGCGATTTGGGCTACCGCCACCATCAAACTGGTGTTGGGTGGTTTAGCCGAGGCTGATGATTTGGATCATCTGTCTCGGTTGTGTGGGGATCGGGATGTGGCCACCCGGTCGGTGACCTCCAGCGAACGAGGCGGCGTGTCGAGTAGCTCGGCCACCCGGCGGGATCGGGTGATGCCAGCGAACAAGATCCACGAACTGGAAGTGGGCACCGGCTTGCTGCTGTACCGGCAGTTACCCCCCACGCTGGTCCGATTGACCCCGTGGTGGCAACGCAGCGACTTGGCCCAGATCGCGGCTGAGAAGCAGCGGGTGGAGACGTTGCCGCTGGCCATCCCGTCGCCGGCCTCGCCGATGGAGGTGGGGTCGTGACCAGGTTGGATGAGTTGCCCCCGGAGGTTCTGGACACCCTGGCAGCGCAAGCAGACGCTATTCACCGCCTTCGTGAGGATGTGAACAACCTGGCCCAGGCGGTGAACCTGCTCAGCGGCGGTGGGGGGAAGAAGCAGGGACAGCCATGTAGGTGGGCATGGCGATACTTGGACGCCGGAAAGGCGCAGGCGTTGTGGGTGCAGGTGGAGGAGTTCGCCGCGTGGCTGCAAGCCACCTACCTGGATGAGCCGCACATCACGGTGAACCTGCCTAAGTGTTGGCGGGAGCACCCATCGCTGGTGGAAGAGTTGACCGCGTTAATGCTGGCCTGGCAAGCCGCCTACACCGACGGCGAATCAGAACCTAACGCCGACCCGGCTTATTGGCACGAGCGTTACTTGCCTGATTTCCTGTCTCGGCTGCACCCGGCGCATCAACTCTGCCTCGATCGGCACCACCCGCCGAATACGGGATCAATCGGCCCCGCAGAACCCGAGGCGTACAAAGCCTTCCTGCCCCCCAACCCTCAGGAGGACCACCATGAGCAGCGAAACTCCTAATTTGGCAGCAGCTGCTGCCAAATTAGGCACGGGGTCGCCTCAATCGGCGAGTGCAAACCACCTGATGCGACCCCAGGAAACCCCATGAGTAATCTCACTAATCTCGATTTGGCTGAAGGCGAGGGATACACCGCGTTGTTGGCTGCCATTCGGCAAATCGCCGGCGAGGCACGGGTTCGTGCGGCAGTTGGCTCGCACATGGTCCGCCTGGCGATGTATTGGAAGATTGGAAGAGAAATCCTTGTCCGCCAAGAAGCTTCCGGTACCGGATCGCGAGGATACGGCTCCCAGGTCATCACGCGCCTCGCGACAGACATGGCCTCCGACCCGGTATTGAAGTCAATCGGAGCGTCCAAGCGAAACCTTCAATACATGCGCAAGTTCGCTGCGGCGTGGCCCGATTGGGAGAAAGTGCACCCGGTGGTGGCACTTTCTTCCTGGAAACACCAACGGGTCCTGCTGGATAGCCTTGACGATCACGACCTACGCCTGCGCTACGCGGGGTGGAGCGCAGAAAACGGCTGGCCAGCGACCTGCGTAGACGCTTCCCGGATACCAGTGGGTTGAGCCCTCGAAACCTGCGCTATATGCGTGATTTAGCCCGTGCTTGGCCTGACGCTAGCAATTTGACAGCAGCACCTCCGCAAGCCGAGGGGGTCAACCTGTCGGCTTGCGGAGGTGCTGCTGCCAAATCGGCCCGGCGGTGGTGTATTACGTCTGGGCAGGCCTGCACACCTCGATAGCCGTGGCGGATTACACCTATCAAATCCTGCCCCAAGAGATACGCGAGCTAGTGCCCACCGAGGAACAGTTACGTGCAACCCTTAATAACACCGTTGCATGCCTTTGACAACGGTCGTGGCCAAAACCTGCCGGGCCCCGCAAAATAGTACCTAGAACCTGTGCTAGATGTATACTAGAACCTGTGCTAGATGTATACTAGAACCTGTGCTAGATGTATACTAGAACCTGTGCTAGATGTATACTAGATGCATGGTTTACTTGCCTCGTGTGCTCGATGTTGAGCTAGATGAACATCTCCAGTATCTGCCTGCAGTGGCGATCACTGGAGCAAAGGGCGTGGGGAAGACAGCCACTGCTGCCCGGCGGGCGGTAACTACGGTATCGCTTGACGACCCCCATCAACTAGAGGTTTTTGCGGCCCAGCCAGATTTTTTGACCCAGGTTCGGGGGCCAATCCTGCTAGACGAATGGCAGCGTTTTCCACAAGTGTGGGACCAAGTTCGACGTCAAGTTGATGATGGTGCCCCACCGGGGCGGTATTTGTTGACCGGCAGCGCCACGGTGCCCGCTGGCACGGCAGTCCATTCAGGGTCTGGGCGAATCGCAGGGCTAAAGATGCGCCCGCTGAGCTTGGCTGAGCGAGGACTAACACCTCCAACGGTGAGCTTGGCTGACTTACTGCTCAACCCTGGAACACCCATTGAAGGACACTGCCAGTTAACTGCTGTTGACTACGCCCAAGAAATCACCGCCTCCGGACTGCCCGGGATACGACCCTTGCCTGCCCGTCAACAACGATTGCAACTAGCCACCTACCTGGATGAGCTAACCAGTCATGAATTCGCTGAGCAGGGGGTGAAAATACGTAAGTCCCATACGCTGCGGGCTTGGCTGACGGCCTACGCTGCAGCAACTGCTAGCACCGCTAATTACAGCACCATTTTGGATGCGGCAACACCAGGAGAGGCGGATAAACCTACCCGTCGAACAGTTGATGTATACCGAGATGTGCTAGCTCAACTGTGGATGCTTGACCCACTGCCCGGCTGGACCCCTAACTACGCCCCTTTAGGCCGGTTAGCAAAATTTCCTAAACATTTTCTGGCTGACCCAGCATTGGCAGTCAGTCTATTGGGGCTTACCACTGAAGACCTGCTTACCGGTACCCGACCAACTCGCTTACCACACCAACCCCACCCCATGCTGGGAGCATTATTCGAGCATCTAGTTGCCTTAAGCATGCAGGTGTATGCCCAGCCTAACGAGGCGCACGTTTACCATTGCCGAGATAAAAATAACCGTGATGAAGTGGACATCATCGTCGAAACCGGTTCACGGGTAGCAGCTTTTGAAGTGAAACTCTCCCGCACAATCAGCGATGAGCACGTTAAAGGTTTACGTTGGCTTAAAGACAAAATTGGCGACAACCTGGTTAACGCAGTTGTCGTCTCAACTGGTTCGCTGGCCTACCGTCGGCCTGACGGCATCGCTGTCATCCCTGCTGCCCTACTCGGTCCTTAATCGTCCAAAATTAACGGGGTTGGCAAAGGTTGCCGCTGCAACCCAGGCCAACCCCGAATTTTGATTGACAAAATTGGGCGCCGGCGTGATGTTGAGGGTGTGAGCCTGGAACCCGCCGCCGCGCGGGAACCAGCAGCCTGAGTCAGGAATCCCCAGCTTCAGCCGTGGGGAGGATTCAAGCCCTAGCAACTTAAGACTTCGCGCACCTCGGGGGTCAATGACCAGCTAGCCTGCCGTTTAGAGGAGTCCTCCAATTTTTTCCGCTTGTTCAACGTATCGTCATGCGATACACTGTGTAGGTGATCGTCAGCTTCCGGCACAAGGGATTGGAAGCTCTTTACCGGCAGGGTTCCCACAAGGGGGTGCAGAAAGCCCACGTTTCTAAGCTTCTGCGCATCTTGTCCTGTTGGATGTGGCGCAGCTACCGAAAGATGTGGCTATTCCGGCATTTAGCACTCACGCATTGAAGGGTAATTTGGCGGGCTATTGGTCAATCTGGGTGAACGGAAACTGGCGAGTGACTTTCCGGTTTATTGAGAGCAATGTCGAACTGGTCGATTATCAGGATTACCACTGATTTCCAACCCCACAGCAACTATGGAGGTGATCAGCATGTTGAAGAATCCGGTGCATCCCGGTGAAATCCTGCGGGAGGATGTTCTCGCGCCGTTGGGTTTAACCGTGGCCGAAGCCGCCTCCCGGCTAGGGGTTTCCCGCGTAGCGTTAAGCCGCGTTCTGCACACTCACGCCCGCGTGTCCTGCGACCTGGCGATACGTCTGGAACAGGCCGGGATCAGCACCGCCCACTCATGGTTAGCCCTGCAGAACGCCTACGACCTCGCCCAAGTCCGCGCCGCCGGTGTGCCCCGCGTACGGCCGTTGGTTGCTGCCTAAAACTTCCGTGGGGTTGCGGACTCCAAGAGCATCCGAGAAACCCCCAAACGGGTGGCTACCGCCTAGTCCCAACTTGTGGGCTTCAACAACGGAAGCGGGTTTAACTGATCTGCTGTCCGGGGGTGGCTGCCGGTGTTGGGTGGTCGTGTTTGTTCTGCTTGTTCTGTTCCTGCTGTTGAGCTTGGATGTTCGCCAGCAGGGCGGCGGTGTCCAGGGTGTTTGGTTGCGTGCTGGTGGTCATGGTGTGCTGCAGTAGCCGCCAGCTCAACGCCCTGGCGGCTGTCTCATCGGGCAGGGGTTGGTCTGCCACAGTGCTGGTGATGACGTGTCGGAGGTGGGTATCGTCTGCGGGGTTGTCGATGAGTTGGTCGGCTAGCAGTGTCCACGTGGGGTCCTCCAGGACCTGCAGGTGGTGGTCTTGGAACCATTGCTTCCAGTCTTTGCGACGCTCCAGGCGTTCGCGCATGTGGTGTTCCACCTGCGTGTGCAGGCGACTGGTGGGGTTGTTGGCCTGCCCGCCCGGCTGGGAGCCACCCATAGGTTCGGTGTGCTTCTCGGGTATTTGATTGGAAGCTCTCCATAACCCAACCTGCACAGTTAACCCCGGATCGTCGGCGATGTGCCGAGCCCAGAACGGTGCCGACCCGGCGGTGAACTCGCGCTGATAGTCAGCGGCATCATCGGTGACTAGTTGGTAGCGTCGCTGCAGATAAGGCCCCCATGTGGGGTGGGCTGCTAGGGGCGCGGGGATAGCGACCAGCCACGGCAGGGGAGCCCCGCTACCAGCATCCACCCCGTGATCTTGCAGGTAGTTCTCGGCTCGCCACGCCAACACTCCAGTGACGGATTCGGCGCTGAGCAACTCCCGCTCACCGATAATGGTGCAGATCATGGTAGGTCCGTCCAACCCGGACAGCGCCCCTACCGCGACCAGAGCTTGCACGGTGTCCCACCCTGCCTGACTGGTTACCCCGGCCTGGGCATCTTCGGCTGCAGCGTTGATTTGGGCCAACAACCCTGGCGGGGTGATGTCTTGGGCGGCAGCTAACACCGCGTCCTGGTAACGCCCAGCGGAGCGACCCAGGCGGAACTGGGCTTGGGTGTGTTCATTGAGATGAGTGTGGGCGGAGACTTGGGGGGCATCGCGTTCCAGGACCTGCTGCAGAACCTCAACTGCGGTGGTTTGCATGATGGCTTCGGGCAGGATCGCCGCGTCCTCATCGGACACGCTGACCCCGACATACAGGTGGTTAGCTTCCCGGCCACGGGTCGCCGCCACATACAACCCGCGGCGTTCCTCCTCCCCCCTGATCACCACATGGGCTGTGTCCACGGTGCGGCCCTGCGCGCTGTGGATCGTGCTGGCGTACCCCAACTCGACCTGCTCACGCACATACTGCTCGGGCAGTGTTGCGGCCAGGCCGCTGCGTTGATGCCTCACGTGTAACTGCCCGATTTCGGTGATGTGCTCCACCGTCCAAACATCACCGTTACGCACCCAACTACGCCCATCCCCGACCGGGATACGCCGATTATTAAGCCTGGTGATCACCACATCCCCGACGTGGAGCTGCACCCCCGATGGCAGTGTCAAACTTTCACCGCCAAGTTCCCCGCGGCTGTGCCGCCAGGCTTGGGCCATGTCGTTGAGTTGACGCACACTGTCTTTAGTGGCGGCCAGCATCAGGGCGGTTTTCCCCGCCAAAACATCAACTGACCAGGCTTGGAAGGCTTGTTGTTCTTGGGAGCCGACCCGGCCCACATGCACCCTGCTGTGGTCGACATACCACCCCAACGCTTGCACGTCCCCGTCGCGTAAAGCCAGGGTGGCGTGGGCTTCCAGGGGGTCAGCAAAGCGCATCACTTCCCGCAGTTGGATCGAACCATAAACACGTTCCAAATCCTTAAGCACCCCACCGGCAGCTACTGAGGCCAACTGCCGATCATCCCCCACCAGGCGCACCGTGGCACCCCGGTTCACCGCCCAGGAAATCACCTGATGCAGGTCGGTGGTAGCGGCCATCCCCGCCTCATCGATCAGCAGCATCGTCGAGCAGTTAACCACCTTGTTGGTGGGAAGTTCGGCGATGAAATGCGCCAACGTGTCGGTGGGGGAGTCCAGGTCTTCCCCTAGCACTGCGGCTGCGGCGGCGCTGGGAGCCAGGCCGATCACGCTGCCGCCCGCGTCGGCCCAGGCCCGGTTCAACGTGGCTAGGGCAGCGGTTTTCCCCGCCCCAGCCGGGGCCAACACCAACCCCACTTGCCGGTTAGAGCGTGCCAACTGGCGCACCATCTCGGTTTGCCCCAGGTTCAGCTCCAACCCGTTCGCCGCACTCTCCAGCAGGGCTAACTCAACCAGATCCTCGCTGATGCTCATTCCGTCGGTGCGCCCAGCCAACTCGAGGATCTCCCGCTCCGCCCGTAGCACCGCGGTGGAGGTAAACGTCTCGGAGAAATGCACTCGGTACATGCTTTCCCCACTGCTACGGCGCAGTGCCACCGGTTCTTCCACCCCATCCTCAGCTTTCAAGGCCACCGAATCGGGATGGTGGATCACCGCCTCCACCAAACGATTCACCATCTGTTCCTGCACCTGAGGAGCTAAATCCCACGTCCGGACCTGGCGTTCCACCTCCGAAATCACATGAGTACGCCGCCACGTAGCCCGGGTTTGCGCCAAGCACTGCAACACCTGCCCCGGGATGGCTTCCACCACCTGCGGTTCCACCAGCCGCGCGGCAGGCTGGGGCTGCCCCAGCACCGAGTTGAGCATGGCTTGCAACCCTTGTTGGCCCCCTAAAGTGGCTGTGGCCTCCCCCCACCACTGCTGGCGTTGCTCGGCTAGGCTGCGCGGTTCGTGCTTGTCTGCACGGGTGCGCAGGTTCGCCTCCTGAGCCAGGGCGATCGCCTCCGTAGGAGTGGGAACGCGTCCATGTTGACGGAGAAACAGCTGCGCCAAACGAGCCGACTCGTCTTCAATCATTTGCCTCCGCGCTGACCACATGGTGATCAAATGCTCATCTACCCCCATAATTTCTCGCACCGGGCGTTTACCATCGCCACGTTCCCGGCCCGCGAACCGCACCCCCAAACGTTCACCAAGCAGCGCTTCTATCCGAGAGTTGTACCGCTCACTGGCAGGCACATTCGTCTGGTAGAGCAACCTCCCGTCGATCGCTAGCCAGGTGCCATCCGCTGCTTGGACTTTGTTGCTAACGGCCACGTGAGTGTGCAGATTCGGATCCCCAGCCCGGGAGTCACGGTGGCCAAACATGGCCGTGATCATCCCCCGGGTTTCCACTTGGCGCACCCCCCGCTGGCCCCGCCTAGTGAACAACGCCTCCCGCTCGATCCAGCCCAAACTGTCTTTCACCGCCTGGTCATGGCATTGTTCAATCACCCGAGCCACCTCAAGCGGGGCCACCGCCCATAACGCAGAAACCGACTTCACCGGCGTGAAAGTAAGATCGAAACCAGCGGTAGCTTGTTTCAAGGGGCGCATCATCCGAGCAATAAACCCCGACAACTCCCTCTCATCCAAAGGTTCACGCCCGTACTTCTCGGCGAACACTCGCCTCCCCACCTGGGTGCGAATCGTCGCCCGATCCGCCTCCAGAATCTGAGCCTGAGCGGGTAGACCATGCTGCTTGTTCCGCGCCGCGTAAGCCTGGGCTAGCTGCCGATGAAACCCTTGCGAATCACCGACATACTGCGGGAACGGTTGCCCCAGATTCGCAGCTTTAACCGCCGCCAACCCCACCCTTTTGGGTCCCGACCACCACCCCCATTCGTCTGCGCCGCCACCACCCGTTGCGTGATCAAATCAGTTTGGGGGTGACGGCCCTCCCCGAACAATGCTTTCATCTGCGCCTCAGTAACCACATCCCCATCCTGGATCGCCTCGCCCTCCTCCAACCCAGAAGCCTCAGCTAACCCGACTAGACCCGCCCCCCACCAGCGGCCTGGGGACTCGCCACGCTCGCTGTAATACGCCTCCAACTCTCCACCCCTGGTCAACCCTGTGGCATCCAAAGCAGCGACCTGCCGGGTCAGGTAGGTGTACCCATCACCTGCGCTCAGCTTGTGCAGCGTCATCATGGCGCCCAGCATAACATTCCATAGTGCATGAGGTGTGTAGGACTTAGGTGGGTGACATCCTGTAGTAAACTGGATTGGTCAGGAGGGTGAGACTAGACTGGAACGAGGACTGAATCTGAGAGAGGACTTGCTATGGCTCGTAGGGATGGATCGTCTGCTCGAAGTCGCGCTCGACAGGCGTTGGCTCAACGCGAGGCGGCGCAGGCCCAGAAGGCGGCTCGGATCACGGCTGCTACCGAATCCTTTTACGAGAAACTTGAAACTGTAGAGTCTCTTGTGGAGCAGCTCGCCCAGGCTGAGGTTGCCCGCGACCAAGCGGTGATAGCCCTGGCGGGGGAGGGGTTGACCCCGAAGGAAATCGCTGCTCTGACCGAGTTAGAACCTAAAACTGTTAAGGCAACCCTAAAAAGCAGTAAACCCACCAAAGGGACCCATCACAGTGATCGGCCTCAGGTGGAACCTGTTTCAGTAACTGAACAGGCAGGTGACGGGCAGCAACCACACAGCGGTGTTGCTGCCTGAGCCCCTATGCCTGCAGACTGGCTGATCCAATCCCTGTCCAACCCTGATGTGGTGGCCAGGTACCGCTCCTACTGCCGCATCTTGCCCAACAGTGACTGCGTGGGTTGGGTGGGGGCTTTGATGCGCTCGGGACACGGGCGTTTCTGGGTTGCTGCTACCACTCAGGGGCAGGAAACCGTTAACCACGTTGTTATCGCCCACCGTTTCGGCTGGGCCATTCAACACGGTGCAGAGAACTTGGATGAGGCCGAAGTGCTGGAGCACATGTGCGACGAACCCTGGTGTCAAAATCCCAACCATCTGCAGGTCAGCACTCACCAGGACAACCAGATCCATTGGATGATCCGCCGTCAGATCCTGTGCTCGCCCCTGCGAGACACCCGTGGACGGCTGGGTCGGGCTAAAGCAATCCGACAAGCCCTGCTGGACGACTTCGACCCCAGCGAGGTCATGCAAGCGGGCATACCTCTACTCGATCTTCGCCAACTCACCTTGTGGTGAGTCCAACCAAGGGAGAAACACAATGAACCCCACCGACACCTCCACCGCTTCGGATGATCCTGGGCAGCCGGTTGTGGCTGTCCAGGACCAGCCCGTCTACCACGAAGGAAGATTGTTTCACCCCGGCTTTCCTGACGGTTCCTTGGTCTCACGGGTGCAGCCCCGCACTTGGACCCAGCAAGACAGCGTTAACTACGAGGTGGCGCAGGAAACCACAAACCAGGTGTTGGGAGCTATCAGTGCGGTCAGAGGCCGGGAGGAAAACAAACCCCAGCCCGATCAACAGATACTGGACGAATGTCATGCGGCCTGTTTAGCTCTGGCTCAACGTGACCGGGCGCTGCGTCCAACCGACAGTGCGGCGGTGGCGGCGGCGATCGAATCCAACCAGCAAGCTTTGACCCACTGGAGGAACCGGTGACACTAGACGATCTGTCGGTGTACAAACTCAGCGACAAGGCTCATCACGCCACCTTCCTCAACCACATAGTTCCTCAAGAGTTGGACGTCAGCCAGGTCAGCACTCACCCAACCATCACGTTCGTGGCTGCTCAGCCAGGTGCCGGGAAAACAGCTATCCGCAGCGGAGTGGTGAACTCTTTTGGTCCTATCGGTGCTGCGGTGGTGGACTATGACCGGTTGAAGGCAGCACATCCCGCTTATGACTATTTGGCCCGCACCGAGCAACTCAACACCACCCCCTATCTGCGGGAAGACACCCGCCGCTGGTGGGTTAGTTCCATCGACTGGCTCCTGAAAAACAAACGCAACATCATCATCGAGACCACTATGGCCGAACCCATTTTTTTCCACGATCCGTTGAGCAAAGCCCGAGCCAACGGGTACAGCAGCGAGTTGGTGGTGATGGCCGTCCCAGCCCCTTTAAGCCAGCTAGGAATTTTGGACCGATACGAACGCCAATGCGCACTGACCAACAGTGGGCGTCTCACCCCCGCCGCTAACCATGAAACCGCCTACACCAGCATCCTCACGGGTCTGGCTGACGTGGAACAACGTCGTCTGCTTGATCTGATTCTGGTCACCACCCGCGACGGAGTACCGGAATTTGTCAACCTTCTTGGCCCTCACGGCCAGTGGTTGGTGCAACCTCAAGCTGTTGACGAGCTCACCCACCACCGGCAGAAGCAGCTCAGTTACCCAACTGCCGCTATAGCCCTGCACCGGTTAGAAGAACTCCAACACCAACTGCCACCAGGGGAGGCAGCAGCACGCATACCAACCCTCCACAGGGACCTCCTCCAGCAGTCCCCGCCCAACATCGAATCATTCACAACGATCTACCACGCCTACCACGTCAACCAGACCACTGAGCCAGCCAACAGCATCACCACCGCGATCACCCAAATCCGGTTACCCCCAGACCCTCACCCGGTCAAACCACCAACCCCGATCACCCACTGAACTGAGTGGCGTTAGGTCGGTGTTTGCTGGCGAAGTAACGATCAGATAGATCACTATGACAGTGGCGGGTCGAGCGCCCTTTTTTCTTGTGGGCTGCTCGTACGACTGGACCACAACGCGAAGCAAAATGCGGCGAAGAACAGCACCTGGGTTGCGGCCAGGGTCGCACTCGTCAGGTCGCCTCTTTCTCGCCTGTGGCAAGGTAGGTAGTGATCGCGTAGGTGGGGTTGCGGTCAAGGTTATTACGGCCTCGGTCGTAGCGGCGGGTGGTTCTCGGGTCGGCGTGCCCGGCGAAGTCCTGCATGTCACGCAAGCTGATATCTGCATCCAATCCGGCGGTTATGGAGGTGTGGCGCAGGCTGTGGGGAGAGATCCGTTCCGCGTTCTCCAGCCCTGCTTTACGGGCAAGACTGCGCAGATGGCGAAACACTGCTGGCTGATCCCAGCGTTTACCGTTTTTGGTGAGAAACAGCGGTCCACTCTCGCGGTCACCGATGTAGGTGCGCACCGCGTGGGCGACTTTCGGTGCCAGTGGGATCACCGCACGCACCCCACCCTTACGGGTGATCACCGCAGTGTGGTGGCCCTCCCGAGTGCCCAGGTCCTCGATGTTGATGCCCAACACCTCACCCACCCGCAAACCGTTGGACAGCAGCAGGTTCACCAACGCCGCCGAACGCGGGCAGTAGCTATCTGCAGTGCGGATCAGGGTCGCGGCTTCACTGCGGGACAACCCGAAGGTGGGGGAGTAGTCCGGGGACAGCTTCGGGCGTCGCACCAACTCCACCGGATTGGCCGCGATCACCTCCTCGGCCACGGCGTAGCGATAAAACGCCGACAAGCACGCCAACTCCCGCGCCACACTCGCAGGTGAGCGGCCCTGCTCGGTGAGCACCCGCGCGTAGGCATCCACATGCACCCGCCGCACCCCCAACGCATCCACCCCGACCTGGCCGCACCACGCCAACCAATCACCGATCCCCCGCCGATACGCCCGCAGGGTGTTCGGCGAGGCGTACGACAACAACCACCCCGCGACCAGACGCGGTGGGGTGGGGAAGCAGGCAGGCAGATGCGGTTCGCCCTGCGGGGCAAGAGAGGTGGCGACCTGTTGTGAAGGGTGGTTCATGAAGTGTCTGCTCTTCTGCCGCATTGTTTCTGGTCCAAAGAGCATGTAACCACGCAGCAAGGATTCATCCCCTTCTTTCCGACCACTAGGTGAGGGAAACCGATCCGCCGGGTGGTTTTCTTGCACGTGAGACATCGGCGGTGAGGGTGCTTATGCGGGGGAGGCCTTGCCTTCTTTGCCTTGATGAAAAAACTCAGTTAATGCGCGGCGGATGATCGCCGAACGCGTCATCTGATGCGCCTGCGCCCACCGGGTTAACTCCTGGTCCAACTCTGGACCTAAACGAACCTGCCGGTTCGGTGAAACCCCGCCGGGCTCGGTCGCCTCCAATGAGGGACGACCCAGCACTTTGTCTAGCTGCTCTTTGCCACCTAGAAACCGCGCCAACGTTTCCTGGCCGTGCGCAGCTGCTTCCTCGGCATGCAGCAGCGGACGGGAGGAGTCGCGGACAAAGTCATCTCCACTCAGATGGGCATACTCAGAATCGGAGCCCACATGAACGATCATGGGCTGTTTGCTACTGCCTTCATCAGTGTTGCTGCTCATCATTTCCCCCATTGTTGATCCAGCAGGTGTTGAAACTTTGGACGCATTTCCATCGCGTGGAAGATCACCAATGTCGCGTGCTCTTCGTCGATGGATGCCACCACCTCAAGTCGGCGCGTAGACGGGGGTTCCGCCGGGCCGATGTAGCGAGTCGCCTTCCACTCCGGGTGCAACTGGTCTTGCGTCGGTTCGGTGACGAAAGCGTGGCTCATTGCCCACATGATGTCCCTGTCACTGAAGCCGTGTTTACTCGCCGAAGGGGTAAAAACGATCCGTGGAGTCATAGTACTATTGTAGTACAGAAGTTGTCAAGAACCAAGATCTTTGGGGTGATTTCAATACATGATAATGACTCTTATCATAAACACGGTTACTTGGGCTACTCCTGATTTCATCACTTACTCGATCACCTAAAAACTCGGCCCTGGCGCACTTCCTCAAGAGCTGGCGGCCGCCGCTGAGCGGAACACCTCTACGGCGGTGCGGGAATACGCAGCCAAATGGCAGACTGCTGTCGAGGGCGGATGGTCGCCGAAAACCCTGGGCGAGCTAGGGTACCAACGACCAAAGCCCAAGGGGCGGGGCCCTGCTCTGCACTCCACGAACGGAGAGACTGACCTCGATGTGGCTGCCAACCAAGTCATTGACCTTCGCCCCACGCAAAGTCCGTCATCGGTCGTTGCAGAGACAGTCCACAACTAGATAGAGCCCAAGTTTTTACGCCCCAACAGAACGGGAACTGCCATCCGGCCGAGCCGCCCATGCTCTAAAGGTGCCATCAAGCTTCCGGAATAGTCAGAGGGCGATGTCAGTCCAGGCGGTGTCGTGGCGTATATAGCCGGTGATACTGGCCAGACTGCGATGCCGAGTTTGGTGGGCAATAGCCCACGCCCCCAGTGAGCTTGTGCGGAGTGCCGACAGGATGCGACCAGCCCAGGGGGGGAGCGACCAGGTTGATGCTTACAATCCCAGGTCGTTGGCGGCGTTGTCAGTCCAGGCGGTGTCGTGGCGTATATAGCCGGTGATACTGGCCAGACTGCGATGCCGAGTTTGGTGGGCAATAGCCCGATCAGAGGCTCCTCGCTGGTGGGCATAGGTCACGAACCCAGCGCGCAAACTGTGGGCTGAGTAACCCGTGGGGTCCAGACCAGCCTGGGTTAAGCAGCGAGTCAGAATGTGCCCTACCGCGTCTGTGCTCAACCTGCGCTCCAAGACGCGGTTACCTTTACTGACAGCCCGCCACACCGGCCCACTGGTGATGCCAGCCTGGTTCAGCCACTGCGTCAATGCCTCCACAGGGGAGCGGGTCGGATTACTTCCGTGGGGTAGGACAACGTAATGGGGATGTTCACCGGTCTGGTTGGTTTTACTACGGGGGATCGCGAGCAGCCTGCCGTTGGGGTGTTCGGTTAGGTCCTTTACGTTCATCGCGACCAGTTCAGACTTGCGAAGCGCCCCAACGAAACCGACCAACAACAACGCTCTATCGCGCACCCCAGCCAGGTTAACTTCGTCGGGTTTGGCCCCCACCCAGCTGCGTGTGGGGGGGATGGCCTCAAGCACATCCCACAACAGTGGGGGCATCAACGGTTTGGCTTGCTGAGCGGGTGTGGTGTGGGTGCGTAGTATCCCCTCCCACACCCTGGCCACCTCGGGATCATCAAACGGGTTGGTCAGCCCTGCATCCTTGTGGGTGTAACGGATCGCTGCGCGGCGTTGCGCCATGGTGCTCACCGCCGCACCAGCTCGCGCCAGATCCACCAGGTAAGCCGCCACCACCGCCGGGGCAGCCGGCAATGTGGACAACCCGTGCCCATCCGCCCACAGCCGGAAATCGCGCATCCCGTCCTCATACGCGGCCAGGGTGCGCGGGGCACGAGCTCGCGTGGCGTAGGCGCTGATTTGCTCCCGCCACCGCTGCACCTGCCCCTCGGCGTGGGCCGCCACCACCGCAGCCTGGTCGCCCTGGCTCATGGTTTGATCTGCTCCAGACGAGGTAGCCGTGTAGTGGCTTCCAACAACTTTCTCATTTCCGGGGACAATAACCCCGCTACTTGCTGGATGCACGCGGCGAGATGCACCAGGTCCTCACGGAACACGGGTTCGTAGTGTGCGGCGCGGTTACGCAAACCCCGTAGGTGGTTAAGGGTTGCATGCACCCACCGTGGATTGGTCCCTGTCGGCCAAGTTTTGTAAAGGAACTGACTCCATATTGTTTTGATGTAGATCGAATCGCTGAGGCCGCACCAGAAAGAAAACGACAGATCTGCCACAACCTTGCCGACCACAACATGTACCCCATCGCTGCAGTAGGTGCTCGCTACTCGGTCAAGTTCGCTCCACATCTTCTCGTTGAACTTCTGCTTAGACGCGGTCAGCGTGGTGTTGGCAGGAAACAACGTGTTGGCTTGTAGCACCCACGCCGGGGAGTGCCCAAAGTGCTCCGTGAGAACCTGGTGGTAGGAGTTACGCACCAGGACCTCCAAGTACCCCAAATCACGCATCATCGCTGCAGCTGCCTCAGCGTTGAAGCGGTACAGCTTGTACGCAAGAAGGCGATCTCCATGGCAAACCCGCACATAGGTGGCGAAACGTTCCGGCGACAGGCACGTATCAAACCACGACCCGTACTCTGGAATCGTTACCCCGAGTTCGCTTGAGTTTTCTGCCGTCACTGCCGTATCCTTTACTTGGAAGCCCCGGTGTTCCTCTCGCCCTTGCGGTGTATGTCGCCGGGGTAAAGTCTTGTTTACCACCAAAAATCATACCATTATTACTCGTCCTAATGCCGGTTAGGACGAGTAATAATGGTATGGGGCATCACCGTTGATCTGCGGGAACGCCCCCTACCGCCTCAATGCTCTGCTTGGCTTATGGGCCTAGCAGAGCGGCGGGGATCACGGCGATACCGTCGGGGCGACGGTAAGCATCAGCCCCCGTAGTGATGATCACCATGTCGAGGAGGTCAGTTTTCAGCTGCTCCTGTAGCCACAGCAAGTGCTGCACACTGTCTGGTCGGGGGGTAGCTGACAGTTTGACTTCGAAAGCGACTGATTTCTCGTTTCTGCCGGTGACCAGCAAATCGATTTCGTGCTCACCGCCGGCGGTGCGCACGTGGAACGTTTCAGTCTGGTTAGCTTGGGCATAAACTCGCACGCTTTGGGTAACCAACGATTCGAACAAATTCCCCAATAGTGAAGCGTCACGGATTATCGACTTGCTGGTTTGTGAGGGGCTGATCAGGGCTTGCTCGTTCACCCCCAGCAGATGAGCAGCCAAACCGGGGTCAGCCAAGTGATGTTTCGGGGCCTGGTTCAACTTGGCCAGCCGGTTACGTGTGGGTGTCCACCCAGGGATGGGATCAAGCAGCCACAAAGATTCCAACACGTTGCGGTAGGTACCCGTACTCAGTCGGGAAGGAGGCTGATCGTTTTCACCTGGCGCTGCTGATTTTCGGATGGTTTCATAACTGGCTGTGGTGGAGGTCGCTGCGGCGTAGGCCCGTAGCCAGGCCTTCACTACGTGGGGCCGTCGCACTACTACTCCCTGCTCAGGGATTTCTTTTGAAACCAACAAATCCATGTAACTGTCCAACACTGAACTGCGCACTCGAGAACCTAACCCCCGCACCCCCGGCAAACCAGTGGCCACAATTTCACGGACATAATCTTCCAGCCGCACCTTCGTGGAACCGCTAATGCGTTGCCTGTTCCCGCTCAACAGATCCGCCAGACTCACACTTGCTGTATCGCATTGCCGTTCCGCCAAAGACAGCGGCCGCATATGAACGATCACCATGCGGCCGGCGCCGGAATGCAGACCTGACCCAGTGGCCGGGGCACTGCCGGTCAACAGGTAACTGCCAGGTTCTGCCCCAGCATCGACAAGGCGGCGAACCCGGTTCCACAAGTCAGGAATGGATTGCCACTCGTCCAACAACACCGGCCGGGCTGCACTTTCTATCAAAGTGGGATCAGCCATCAACAGTTGGCCGACGGCCTCCAAATCCAGGGCATAACTGGTGCTTGCCATCTGTTCAGCGGTGACGGTCTTGCCCACCCCTTTCAAACCTTGGATCACGATGGCTGGCAGGTCCTGCAAATACTCAGCCAATTCGGCATCAACCACGCGGGGGAGGTAGCGCAAAGACATAAGTCTATCTTACAATTTATCGGCAAGTTAGTTAACAATTTATCGGAGCTTTTCCTGACAATTTATCCTGGCCTGGTTTTACAACTTATCGGGGTTCTGCTGGGGGGTTGGAAGTGGCGACTGCCGGACGCGCGGCGAGGCACCGCAACGACGCACCCCTGGTCGAGTTGGTCGATTACTTCAAGGTGGCTGGCGATCCGTAGACGGTGGCGTGGGTTCTCGGTTCAGTCGTTCGAGGTTTGGTGGGTAGCTGCAGTTGTGGGGTGGGCGGCGCGGTTGGGTCTATGCGCAGGCAGCGGGTACGGGTGTTTTTACCCACACCTTTCCCCCTCCCCGGAAGGTAAAAGCTTGATTGGTAGGGAGCTTTCAGGTTCAGTCAAAGGTGAGGCGCGCCTAATCCTGTAGGGACGCTTGGCGCCTTTGACGGGTTCTGACATCTGCCGATAATGAAAGCCCTTTCAGGGGGAGGGCAACCCACACCAGCTTTCCCCGCTGCCCCACCACGACCGACCCAACGCTTAAGGCGCTAACCACTTCTCTAGTGCGGCGGTGATCAGCGCGGATCGGGAGGGGGATTGGGTGTCCTGAACGAGGCGATCGATCACGTCGAGATGACTGGTAGTTAGCCCGTAGACGGTGATGTGAGACTTCGGTTCCGTTACGCGCGGTTTGGTGAGTCGTTCAAATAATGGTCCCTGCTCTATCTGTGGCAGATGTGCGTGAACTAGTTGTTCTAGGTGTTCGGCATTGGCTTCCAGGGCGGTCAGGATCTGCTCGGCAAAGGTGCTGCCCGTGGAATGCCGACACTGGCGCATCCTCGCATGCGTTGAAGTGGGCAGGGAGAACATCGTCTTAGTGGCCGCCGCAGCGGCGGGCTTGCGAGGGGTTGTTCGTACGGCATCGTTTTTCTTGGGCTTCTGTTCGCGGCTGGTGGTCACCGGTAGGGTTGTCTCCTCCACCGCTACGGGTTCGGGTTTGGCCCTGGGGGGCAACCTCAATGCTGGCGGCGGTGGAGCGGGGGCAGTGAACGCGGAGGCGAGGTTAGCGGGAGGCAGAGAAGGAGTAGTCATGGTTAGCGGTCCTCCCCCGCCGAAGTGTCCTGCTGTTCATAGGCAGAGATCAGGTCGAGAATCTCCTGAGTGAGTGCTAGGTAGTCCTGAGCTAACCCGTTCACGCTTTGGGGGATCATCCCTGTGGTGGGTTGCCCTTCGCGCAGGCGTTGCCAAAATGGGGCTTGGGCATGCAGTTGGGGTTCCAGTTCGTGGGGCAGGGTGCCAGTATCACGGCTACGTTTAGCTGCGGCCTCAGCGTGACGTATGGAGGTTTGGGTGACTGGCGCCGCTCCCCCAAGGTCGGTTTCTAGTTCACGGCGGGTGGCGGCGGCGATGGCGGTGGAAGTGCTGCTGGTACCGGTGCGTACTACCGCCAGTAGGTGCACCAGCGGGTTGAATTTGCGCACCAACTCGAACTGAGAAGCGATACGTCGCAAGCCTTTACGTGAGGCCGCATCGGAGCGAGTGGGAATGATGACATGGCGCGCGGCGGTTAAGGCTAAGGCTTGCAGGGCGCTATCTCCAGGTGGACAGTCAATGACGATCAGGTCGTAATCGTCGCTGACTGGGGACAGTGCGTCTGCGAGCAGATAGGCCCACGCCTCGGGTTGGGCTTGCCTGCGGGCCACGACCAGGCTGGCCAGGTCGTCAACGTATTGACCCCCACAGAGGATGTCTAATCCTCGCCTGCCCGCGTTGAGCGGTTTTACCGCTTCACCGAACTGGATTGCTTGCACCAATGCGCGGCCAGCGTCGGTGATGTCAGCCAATCCCAGGTCCTCGGTGAGATTGGCCTGCGGGTCCAGATCAACTAGCAATACCGACCATCCGGCGGCCGCCGCTAGCGCGCTGAGATTGGCCGCGATCGACGTCTTGAACACTCCCCCTTTGCCGTTGGCTATTGCCAAGCAACGGGCAAGGCCAGATGTATTGCTATATGTCTGTATGTATGTCACGCCACATGAGGCTACTCCATGCTTGGCATATTTTCAAATACATGGTGTGGGATGTTGCTTACCATAAGGTAACCTATATGTGCAGATTTGGACTGAGTATATAGCTGCCTATATGGTTATGTATATAGCTACCTTGGTTAGCCTGCCTAAGGCGGACGAGCCGATATGCTGTCTTGCTCTTGACAGAGCAAGATCGTCCCCTGTCAGTTTCGGCTTGAGGGTAGCGAGTTCTTCTCTGGCTTGTTGGACCAGATAGAAGTCCCCGGCAGCAAGGGTGGCTAGGACCCAGCATGTTAAGACGGTGATTGCGAGGGCCTGTTCTCCGGCGATGATCCAGGTGAGGGGGGAGGTGATGAGTACAAGGACCGCCGCACGGACTTGGACTTGGACTTGGACTTGGGCGCGTTTTGTGACGCGGCCAAGTATCTCCTGGCGGGTTTTGACGGGGAGGGTCATCGCTGACCCCCGGGGTGCCGCTGGTGAGCGTTGTCGGTGTGGGTTCTTTGGTGGGGCAGCGTGAGGTAGAGCTCTGGTAGCCATGGTCTGACTTGTTGGGTGTTGAGCCAGCGCACGAGCTCGTCAGCAGGTACGGGTTTGCTGTAGAGGAAGCCTTGGATTTGGTCGCAGCCGGCGTTTTCGAGGATTTCTCGTTCAACACGGCTTTCTACCCCTTCGGCGACGATCTGCATGCCTAACCGGTGGCCTAGGGCGATGGTGGTCTCCACAATCGCCAGATCATGATCGTTGCCTGGGGTTGCGAGGTTTTTGATGAAGCGCCGGTCAATTTTAAGCTCGTCGGCTTGCAGTTGCTGTAGGTAGGCCAGGGATGAGTACCCGGTGCCGTAGTCGTCCACGCTGATGCCCACGCCCAGGGCCCGGAGTTGACTGATGGCTTCCACCGCTTTGTGGGGGTCTTTGATCAAGCTGGATTCGGTGACTTCAAGCATGAGCAGTGAAGGGTGGACTTGGTGGAGGGCTAGGGCTTGCTGCACCCGCTGCAGGGCGTCTGGGGCGATGAGAGCGTCCGCAGCCACGTTGACCGATGTTTTCAATGCCCAATGGTGCCTGCTGGCCCAGTTTTTGACCTGTGCAAGGGCCTGGTCGAGCACTACCCAGGTCATCGGGACGACCAGGCCGGTGCTTTCGGCCAGTGGTATGAAGTCCATAGGGGGAATCAGGCCACGTTTGGGGTGGTTCCAACGCACCAGGGCCTCCACCCCGAGCACAATCTCAGTGCTGGCATCCATCTTGGGCTGATAGTGCACTTCCAACTGGCCGCCTTCGATGGCGTCGCGGAGCTGCCCCAGCAGGGACAGTTTTTCGGGGCTATCCACTTCGTCGGTGGGGGAGTGGAGCCCAATTTGGCCGGGTAGGTCGTGGATGGCACCTTGGGCCTTAGCGAGCAGTTCTCCGGCGGTGCTGCCATGTTGGGGGTAGAGGGCAGCGCCAACGCTCGCCAGAACGCTTACTTGAACTCCGGCCAAACTAAAATCATCATGTAGAGCATCTTGCAGGCGCCGTCCTAAGGATTCCACGTCAGCGGTAGGTTGGCCGTTGTCATCTCCTAAGGGGGCAATGAGGGCGAAGGTGCTGGACTCGATTTGGCCTAACAGGTCTTGCTCGGCGCGAGTGATTCCCCTCAACCGAGTGGCGATTTCAACCAATAGTTGATCTCCTGCTGCGTGGCCAAGCGCTCGGATGAGTTGTTGGCGGTTGTCCAGCCGCAGCACTAGCACCACCGCATGGGGATGCCTGGCGATTAGACCAGGGAAGCTGTCTTCCAGGCTTTGTCGGGTAGGTAGTCCGGTGAGGGGGCTGTGCATGGCTTGGTGCAGGGTTTGTGCGTTGGCGGCGGTGGCGAGGCGTGCGTAAGCCAGGGGCACTGCCACACAGACCAGAAGCGGGGCCCAGATGTGCAGCACGGCAATAGTCAGTGGAGCGATTGCTAGTTCTAGGACGAAGGTTGCCCCGACTAGTCCTAAGACTTGCCTGAGTCGGGTGGCTACAGGGCTTTGGTCGTAGAGGGCTTGGGCAGTGACTTGCAGGAAGAAGTTGAGAAGGATCACAGTGCTCATGGCTAGCCACGCGCCACAGACTGTGGCTAAGCCCACCCGATCCAGATCTTGACGCGGCAGGAGATGAAATACCTCCCGGGCGGCCGTAGCGGTGATGGTGGTCACGGCCAGATTGCACCCGGTAGAGAGCAGGGGGTAGCGCTGGCGGGTTTGGTTGATTAACTCAGCAACGGCGAAGGCAGCTAGGCAGGCCAGGACCCCACCCCATAACGCTAACAGGGTGAGCAGGGCGTTGGAGACGGTGATGTCGGTCCAGGTTTTGTTGCCTCTTTTGATTGTGATCGGGGCAAGCTCGGTGCAAATCACTCCGATGCTCAGCGCTACGAGAAAAGCGGTGTGGGTGAAATGCACGCCACCCGAGACTGCCCGTAAAGCCAGCAATGAACCGAAGATCATTACTGAGATATCGAATACAGGGGATTTCCAGCGCATTGCCGATTAACCCCCAAACACAAAGACGACTGGTCACCGCTTCGGCGGTATGCCCAGTCGTCTGGTTCCCCCAAATGGGGGAGGGGGTTTGATTAGCGGCGGTTGATGCCGCGACGGTTGATACCCATAGCAATCCTCCGTGGGGTTGGTCAGGCCTAAACAGCCTGAATGCGATTCCATCCAACCCCATAAGCGGGAACTTGCGATAGAGAACAAGGCCCTAAAGCCTTGCAGGCCAGCACGATTGGTAGGCAGGTACTCACAACCTGCACAAGATCGTAACTATGAGTATCGGGTTGGTGTGGTTTTTGTGGCTTTTTTTGGGTCGTGGTTTGGTCAGAGTTTTTGGTGATGTTTGAGGCGCAGTTGTCTCCGGATTTGATTGATGTAGGTTTCGGCGGTTTCGGCGGAGGCGGCCGCAGCTTGCTGTTGAGCCCATGCGTGGTGTTGTTGAGCTTGGTGTTGTCTGGCTTGGTGCAGGGTGTGGTTTCGGGGTGGGGGTGGTGTGGTTTCGGCCAGGGCGCGACGAACTTGGTGGATGAACAGGCCTAGGGGGTTGCGGACGTTGCTTGGGTTAGGTTGTGTGCGTCCGTGTTGGTGGTTGTGAGTGTCGATGCGTTCGAGTAGCCCAGCAGCGGTCCAGGTGTTGGCGTCTAGACCGAGGGTGTGCAGGGCGCGGCAGAGGTTGCCGATATGACTGCGGGCTAGCCAGGGCAGGCGTTGAGCCAAGCTCGCGGCCAGCAGTTGAATCGGCAAAGGGTATTTGATCTTCGGTCGGGGTGTTTTTCGTTTTTTGGCTGGCCGCGAAGCGGCCCGGTCGCAGCGCCAGCTGCGTTTGGATGAGTTAAATAAACAGATGTTGACCCTTGAACCTGAAGGTTCTAAGGGTAGGTGGACATTTGATGCTGGTGGTTGGGTGCAGTGGAAGGCGTTGGCGATGCGGATTTGGGGTTTGCCGTGTGTGGCTAGGGCATCGGCTCGTTCTGCGGTGGTGAGGTAGCGGCCTTGGTTGACTTCGACGATGAAGGCTGCGTCTTGGAGGAGGTGGTAGGCGCGTTGCACGGTTTTCGAGCTGCATCCCAGACGCCCAGCCAGGGTGATGTGGCTGACGTGAACGTGGCGTCCGGTGGTTGAGTCGGCGTAGGTGCTGAAGGCGTTGGCCACGTCGAGCAGGGTGGCTTGTGAGATTTTCCAGTGGCGACGCAGTTGCTCACCTTCAGGTGTACTGATCCAGATGTTGATCTGCTCGAGCCAGACTGTGCGGGAACGCCAGCAAGGCAGGCGTGGGGGAGTGGTGACGCTGGGATACCAGGAGCCCCCACTGCGTTTCTTTCCTGATGGAGGAAACCGGTCGTACCCGCCACCACGTGGCCGGTAGTAGCGGCGACCCCGTCCCGAAAGGTGGGGGGTGCTTGAAACAGGACATGGGTGTGTTAGTCTGGGTAGCACAAAGCCACCTCTCATTGGGAAGAGAAGCTGGTTGCCCGGCTGGTAACCGGGCGAGGACTTGAGACAGGCCCCCGTTGGCGCGGGGGCTTTGTCATGTCAAGGGCACTGCCCTGATGGTTAGGTGTCTATGGGCAACTCTTTCTGGTGAGAAACGGGGCCGGGTGGCAAGATTTTGGGCTCTCTGTTGAGGAGCACCACTTCGAGCAAGCTTTGCACCGTGCAGCCTTGTTCGGCGGCCATTTTCTTAATCTGCTGCCGCTCAGGGGCGCTCACCCGGAACGTAATGGTTGCGTTTCGGTGATCGCTGCGGTGCATGGCCGTAGTCACGTGAGTAAGCATGCCACAAAGTGACCGATTAACCCGCCACCTTGAGTCCGGACTACGGCGTGTCGGGGCGAAAAGCCTTCCCTACCGGATGTCTCCCCAGGGGAAATGATCTAATTCCCAGCAAGCTACTGCTATGGAGTGAACTGCCAGCTTAACCGTGGCACTGTCTAGCCGTGGGGTTGTTCCCACGCTGCCGGGGTGGGGGGCGAGGGTGCCTCCTTGTGTTGTGGTTGCTGTGAAGGTGTGCTTTACTGGTGGGGATCTAATTCTCAGTAAGGACGCCTCGTTCGCGTTCGTGAATGCTCCGGTGGGCCACCAAGGTGGCCCACTTTTTTTGTCTCGCCCACGACCACGACCTCGTACTGGGTCGTAAGCTACTGCAAAAATCATTTGGTGACCAGGGTAGTTTGTGTCCCCATGACTCAACGTAAGACTTTCACCGTGGGCATCGACGTGGGGACTCACTCTTTGGGGTGCGCAGCGATCGAAGTAGACACTTTCGGTACGCCAACCAGGCTGCTCAACGCGACGGTGCTCATCCACGACTCCGGCATCGGTCCGGATGGCAGCAAAACTGCTACCACGCGTCTTGCTCAGCGCGGCGCGGCGCGGCGGGCAAGGCGGTTGAAGAATCAGCGTCGTAGGCGGTTGAAAGAACTGGATCGCTTCATGATGGATCGCGGTTGGCCCATCATTGCCCTTGATGAGCAGGCTGACCCGTACTACCCGTGGAAAGTGCGTGCACAACTAGCTAGCGAAAAGATCATCAAGCCTGCCGAGTTGCAGGCGATGCTCAGTGTGGCGTTGAGCCATATTGCCCGGCATCGCGGGTGGCGAAACCCTTTCGAGTCAACGGCCTCGCTGCTGGAGCCCCAACCTGCCAGTGAATGGTTCGTGGGCTTACAGCAACGTATCGGTGAGCGGCTTATTCGTGATTTTCCACCTGATGTCACACCAGGTCAGGTCGTGGCAGCGTTAATCACGGCTGGTGATCAGGAGAAACTTCGCGGTCCTGCAGGATTGCTGGGTGGCAAGCTGCACCAGCGTGACAATGCGCACGAAATTCGCCGCATCGCGCAAGTGCAGGGTTTACCCAACGAGCTGACTACGCAACTGATTCACCAGGTATTTGCTACGAGAAACCCACGGAACTCAGCGGCGCAACTAGCTGGGCGTGACCGCCTCCCCGGCCAAGAACATTTGATAAGAGCCTCCAAATCGTCGCTGGCTTTTCAACACTATCGGGTCGCTTCAGTTGTGAGCAATCTGCGGGTAAGCCGTAACGGTGATCCCGCTCAGCCGCCCACAGCACACCAAATGGGGCGGGTGATCGACTTTTTAATGTCGCCACGAAAACTTGACCCCTCGTGGAGTGATGTCGCTGAGGTGCTGGGGGTTGACCGGGGCCAACTGTCGGGGACTGCAACCTTGACTGCCGATGGGGAGCGTTGCGCTGGCCGCCCGCCCGTGAATGTCACTGATCGCCGCATGAGAGCGTGTGCGGTGAAAACGGTAGTG
>JBDIAW010000034.1:0-24060 GCA_039812585.1 Actinomycetota bacterium
TCAGGAGAACCACTGCTTACCTAAAACAACACACCTACCGCACCATCAAAACAAGACTTTAGAATAACCCTCTTTGTCCAGCCGATTCAACCACCGAAAGTAGAAATCACTGCCCGCATCCTTATTGTCAATCGAGAGCGGAAAAGGCGGGAAATAAAACGCAAACGCCTTTTTCGCCGAGGCCCGCAACTGGGCTGTAGGCAAGGGATTGAACGGATACGGCGAGCACCCACCCGCCGAGGTGGCGCCGTCGTCGTGAGAGCCCCCGGTAGAGGTCGTGCCCTGCTGCGAGCCGCTGTTGCCACCGACAGGCGTCGGCGGCGCAGAAGGCGCAACGGTCGGCCCCTCCTGCCGTGTGGACCCAGACTGATCGGTGCGCGCGCTCACTTGACCCCGCTGAGGCGAGCGCATCAACAGATACCCCACGCCCACGCCGAGCACCACCACCACCGCCACAAACGCCGCCCAGCGCCGACTGATGCCTGCCACACGCCTCACCATGCGGCCAGGATAGGCCTCTGTTAGTAGTACTCACCCTGGAGTCCCAGAAGTCAGGTAACTGGCCTCACTCAAACGGATTGACGATGTCCACTCCCTGCAGGCGTGATCCATGCGCTAGATCTTCTGACCATAGGTGCGAACAACCGGCTTCAACTGCCGCCTCCACAATCATTGCGTCCCCTATGGATAGCTGGTGTCGGCCAGCGGTGGCCACGGCCCGAAGAACCAGTTGGGGATCGGTGGCAACGACTGGCAATTCCGCATAGCCAGCAATAATTTCTTGCGCCACAGCGGATGGGAAGGCGGGATACACCTTTCGTGTGAGAACCGTATCAAGCTCCAAGAGCACTTGAGTGCTGATGATAAAAGTCAGCGAAGTGTCCTGGACCACCTCATAAGCCCGTTGCTGTTTCTTGATGTCCGCACTGTCACATTGGTAGGCCAGTATGTTGGTATCAGGGAAGGTTTTAGTCATCGTAGAGGTCATCTCTGGTCCAGGCGCGAGCCTGCACCGTTGCGCCCCCTTGACCAGAGGTCTGCTGATGCGTGGCAATAACTGTAGCTACAGTGGCAGAAATACTCGGTTGTTCCGGTTGATCGGCGTACTGCCGTAATACTTCTGCCAGGTAAGAATTGACCGATTCACGACGCTGAACTGCACGAACCCGAGCACGCTGCAAGACAGTTTCATCTACGGTAATGGTTAAGTTAGCCACCTGATAGGCATCAGACAGCCACAGCATTCCTACGACCCACAGACAGTGCCGCCTGGCGAGAAGCTGGGCCAGACCCAGGCGCCGAGGGGGAACGGTAGATAACCGGCGAGGTAGCGGGGTTCATCGAGTCGCCGCCTTGTTTCAACGGCTGAGTGGTAATTGAACCGATGATGAATTGCGCCGGGAATGACGTGGAGGCATCGGGGCTTCCTACACCCGGGGTCACTTGCGATCCCGAGGGCGTTGCGGCCCAATCTGGCATAGTTCCGCCCACTGCCAAATTGGCTCGGAAAAAATATGGCTTATTAAAAACTTCTTTAAACCAGGACGTTGTAGTGGTGTCACGATGAAAAACAAGGTTATTGTCAATCAGCCAATCGAGTGAGCTTTCACTCCATTTTAATTGAAAAGTGTGAGGCTTATTAGGGTCGAAATCATTGATTGTAAAATTTTTACCCTGCTTTTCTTGGTGGCTAGGTGACTTTTTATCGTAATCATGGTGAATAGTAACAGCAAAGTGAGGCGAATCGTTCACATTCTTAGCCCCTACGGCTTCGAGGATACCAATCTCACCGTTTCCTCCGCCAACGGGTCGCATCCAGAACGCCGGCCATAATCCCTTACCGTTGGGCAACTTATTGACTTTCACTGTAATGATGGTCCCGGGGCCCACTGCCACGCTGTCCATGGTGTTGATCGAACCTGACGTGTACTGTTTGGGTGTACTTGAGGTGCCACAGAGGACAGGTTCTTTCTTGGCAGTTATCACCAAGCCCTCGTCAGTGACTGTCACATTCTGTGGTTGTTGGCATTCGAGTTGATTATTCCCACTTCCAAAGTTGGGCGAATCAGACTTCCACACTGGGGCTAGGCCACCGGTTTTCCCCTGCAGTGGAACCGACGAAACCTCGTTGTTAGAGGGGGTGGAAGGGCCGACAGGAGAAGAGTCAGAAGGATGCGGTGAACCGCCTCCTCCGCATGCGGCCAAAACCGCAGATGCGGCACCTAATGACACCACAACAACAGGTGTTTGGGGCCACCAAAATCGCTTCATCTCTCTCCTGTGATCGCTATGAGCTTGGTCTACCTTAGCGCCATTGCGTCACGGTTGCTCCTGGTTTGACAGGTTGGAGCTCTAGGCTCCCTCTCCACGTAGGGCAGCTACGGCGTCGGAAGCCTCGTCGGGGGGCAGGAGGACCTCGCGGGCCTTGGAGCCTTCGCTGGGTCCGACAATGCCGCGCGATTCCATGAGGTCCATCAAGCGCCCCGCCTTGGCAAAGCCCACCCGCAGCTTGCGTTGCAGCATCGAGGTTGAGCCGAACTGGGTGCTGATCACCAGCTCGGCGGCTTGGCAGAGCAGATCTAGATCCTCCCCAATCTCCTCGTCGATCTCCTTCTTGGCGCTTGTCGTTGCCGAGGTGAGGTCGTGACGGTAGGTAGGGGCCAACTGCTTCTTGCAGTGCGTTACCACCGCCTCCACCTCGGACTCAGCCACATAAGCCCCCTGCACGCGGATCGGCTTGCTGGCCCCCATCGGCAGGAACAGGGAGTCACCCTGCCCGACCAGTTTCTCCGCGCCCGGCTGATCAAGAATCACCCGAGAGTCGGCCAGCGAGGAGGTGGCAAAGGCCAACCGAGAAGGCACATTGGCCTTGATCAGGCCGGTGACCACATCCACCGAGGGGCGTTGGGTGGCCAGAACCAGGTGGATGCCCGCCGCGCGCGCCAGTTGGGTGATGCGCACGATGGAGTCCTCCACATCGCGTGGAGCCACCATCATCAGGTCAGCCAGCTCATCAACGATGACCAGCAGATAGGGGTAGGGCTGCAAGGTGCGCTCGCTACCGGGCAGGGGCTTGGCCTTGCCCGACCGCACTGCAGCGTTGAAGTCGTCAATGTGACGGAAGCCAAACGCGGCCAGATCGTCGTAGCGGTGGTCCATCTCTTTCACCACCCAGTCCAGGGCCTCTGCAGCCTTCTTGGGGTTAGTGATGATGGGAGTGATCAGGTGCGGGATGCCCTCATAGGCAGTCAGTTCCACCCGCTTGGGGTCGACCAGCACCAGGCGCACATCCTCGGGGGTGGAGCGCAGCAGGATCGACACGATCAGGGAGTTGATGCAGGTGGACTTGCCGGCTCCGGTGGCTCCCGCGACCAAGATGTGGGGCATCTTGGCCAGGTTGGCGCACACAAACCCACCCTCCACGTCCTTGCCCAACCCCACCAGTAGGGGATGTTTCTGGCTGGTGGCAGCAGCCGAGCGGATCACATCCCCCAAGCTCACCAATTCCCGGTCAGTGTTGGGGATCTCGATGCCGATCGCGGATTTTCCGGGTATCGGAGACAGGATGCGCACATCTGCCGAGGCCACTGCATAGGCAATGTTCTTGGACAGCTGCGTCACCCGCTCGACCTTGACCCCCTGCCCCAACTCCACCTCGTAGCGGGTCACCGTGGGGCCGCGCATGAATCCGGTGACTTTCGCATCGATGCCAAACTGCTCCAACACCCCAGACAGTGCGGCGATCACCGCGTCGTTGGCTTTGGTGCGGGCCTTGGGAGGGGTTCCGGTACGCAACAGCGACGGATCAGGCAGGGTATAGGTGACATCGCCTGCCAGGACCAGCTGCTCAGCCTGGGCCGGCGCTGGGGTGGGCTCGGGGGCTTGCGCAGCCTCCTGGGGCGCGGTGGCCTGCGTCGACTCGGCGGGTAGTTCCTCTTGCTGGGCAGGCAGTTTCTCCTGCGCCGCAGCGGCGATCACCGGGGAATCAAACGGTTGATCGCCGGAGGGCTGCACCTCGTGGCGGATCCACGGCAGGCGACGCTTGCCACGGCTCTCTGCCTGCTGCCGTTCCCGTTGGCGACGCCGCTGCGCCACCTCCTGCTGCTGCTCAAGCCACTGCTGGTAGGCCGCCGGGTTGGCCAGCCTCCACCACAGCACGCGCAGGCGGGCAGGCACCGAGGCCACCGGAGTGGCGGTGATGACCAGCACCGCGAAGACCAGCAGTAACAGCATGACAGCGGCGGCCAGCACCCGGCCTCCCATGCTGATCAGCGGCCAGGTCACCAGCCAGCCCACCACTCCCCCCGCGCCGCTGACCGCATCCACCGCAGCGCGCTGCCCCCACATCACGTGGGCCAGCGCGGCTAGGGCCACGGTCAGGGCCGCCACTCCGATCACCACCCTGCCGCACCAACGCCCGTGCTCCGGGTGGCGCAACACCCGTACTCCCTGCCCTGCCAAAGCCAGCGGGATCAGCAGGGCCACCACTCCCAGCGTGGCGGTAAACATCAGGTGCAGGATTTGGCCGATGCCAGCGTTGGGGCTGGTCCAGATCACCGCAGCAGTGATCAGACCCGCTGCCAGGTAGGCCAAACCCAGCCCATCGTGGCGGTGCTGCGGGCCCAATTCAGCCGCCCCGGCGTCCCATCCTTTGCCGATACCACGTGCGGCCATTCCTGCCCCGTTGGCCGCAGCCTTCCACCCGGCTGTGGTTGCGGTGGCCAGCCCCCGACCCATCGCGTAGAGCACGGTGAGGGCAATCTTGATCGGCAGTGGAGTCTTGGCCCGCTGGTGGTAGGGCTTGGTGCGTCGAGCCGGCTTCTTCCCCTTGCTACTGCTGGGTTTTTTCCCGGTGGAGGTGGTGGATGCCCCGTTGCGTTTAGGGGTGGGGCGGGCTGCTCCCACCCGGCTGGCAGTCCCAGAGCCACGCCTTCTGCGGGGGGCCGGGGCCTCATCGGGCCAGTCCTGCTCCCCAGAGTCGTCCTGCTCCAGGCCGTTGACCGCAGGCAGGCGACCAGCGGGTTGCGTGCCGAACGGGCTGCGCCTGCCGCCGGCAGGGGCGGTCACCCGGTCAACCAAGCTACGGGGCTTGCGCAGGCGGATGCCCAACGGAGGGGTATCGTCAACCAGATGCAGATCATCAGCGGCCTGCCGCGTGGAGCGGCTACCGCGATCATCGGGGTGCGGAGCAGAAGTCGTCACAGTTCTCCAGGCTAGGCGCCCCGACGCTTTGCTGGATGCATCTGCCCATCTTTGGACGTTTCGCCTACCCGTTGGCCCTTGCTTACCAGCGGGGGTAGGCGCACACTCCTGGCAAAGTTCTTGCCCTCGCCCAGCAGAATTGCCAGTCGGGCGCCGATACTGACAGCGACCGGTACCAACGACCACACCGCCAGAAGGGAGCGTCCGGTGAGCGACATCACTCCGCGGCCACGGCGCCCCCTATTGGGGGCGGACCTGGTGCACCTGTTTCCGACGACCGGGTCCGATCCGGCCACCCTGCATGACGCCGCCCATGACAGCGCGGCCACCGTGGTGCGCGCCGCCCGCGACGGTCTAGCCGACGTGGAAGCCTTGCTGCACCTAGCTGACACGCTGGGCTTGGATGAGGTGGCCCTGCTGTGGCGCGATAGCGACCGAGCCTCCCTTCCGGCCACCTTGTGGACCCTCTACGCGCTGCGCTGCTGGTGCTACCGGCACGGTCAGGAGGTGGCCCTGCTGTGGGAGCGTGGCCTACCCCACGCCCAAGTGTGTGCGGCCATAGCCGGGCTGCCTGAACAACCCAGCGCCGTGGAGATCGCCACCCTCTCCGATGCCCTGCTGGCCGGTGTCCTGCTGGGAGACCAAGCCGCCACTTTGCACCGCGCCGCGGCCTTTTTTCGCGTTATCGCCACCGGACGAGCGGACCTGCCTGACACTGGCCATGCGGAGCCCGAGCTCGGGTTTTGTGCCCTGTCCACCGCCGAAGATCTCGATCGTGCCGCTGCCGCCTCCCGAGCCGGGGCCTGGGTTTAGCGGCGGGCAGCCCCACCCTGTGTGCCCTGCTGCCTGCCCCATACCGTAAACGGAGCAATCGGCTGCGTAGAAGCCCACCTGGCTCTGACCTGTTCACGTTGTACCCTCAATGTTTGCCGAGCCTCAATAAGCATGAGCTGCGCATTGTGGGTTAATCGAGGATCTACCTTTCGGTCCCCAGCAATCACCTCCACCAGGGCTATTGCTTCACCCAACTTACGCATCGCGGTATCTCGGAGCCGGTCATCAAGGTGAGCGTTGGCCACAACAGCGCGTAATCCACTTGTTGCGTCTTGAAGGTGATGCAAAGCCGTGCTGGCTGCATCGGTATTCGCTGAATCATGCAATTGCCATCCCATGTCGAAATGGCACCTTTCAAACGCAGAAAAAGCTGTGACTAAACTTTGAACTGCCCTCTCGCATTCTTCATTGAGACGCTGTTCGACGATTCCTTGGCGAGTGGCTGCTATCATCGTTTCGGCAAGTACTTGAGCTGCGCGAATCAACGAAAAACGCGGTGCCATATATAACCTCCAGGTGAACTTATCTGATGTGCATGATCCTACATCATTAACGGCGCTTATGATGCTGCACATTTGTTAGTGCGAGAAGACGATCCTGACTTGACAAGAGTGAGATGCGCAGGCCGGCCAGGTTCATCAGTTTTGCCGGGGGTTCTTCCTCCGTCAATGACCCTAAGGGCTAGCACAGATTGAGTTAGCGGTTTTTTCGGTAGAACACGTGCCACCTCGCGGGCACGATTAAATAACCGGACAGCCACATCTCGCTGTTCTTGACTGGCGAGTTCATCATCTTTCACCATAAGGATTAACGCCACTGTATTGGCAAGACACTGTGCAGATTTATCTCGCTGCACAGAGGAAAGTGTAGGAGTTTGCAGAATGCTCATGATGACCTCTAATGCAACTGCCATCATGGACAACGCCTCATCCAACTGCCTACTCAATACCCCCCCGCCCCTGAGCATTGCTGCAGGGTAGTCATCTCGAATATCGAGAATATCCTGGGATTGTTCTAACCAGGATTCGACCTGCCTTAGGCGAGAATCAAGCTGTATGCTTCGGTTTACCTCGACTAAAGCTTTAAATACCAAATGAGCTGCCCAAAGTAGGGGGCGCTTCGATCCCATAGCTTCTGCCACCTCTCCTGCCCCTAGTGTGAGAATCAAGCTAAGCTACCTCATTGTGACCAATTGTGGTGAGGAAATGCACACTCGACGCCTACAACTCTCCCGGGGTGACCTGACGTGCGCTTGCACTACTTCAGTCAAGTGACTAAGAGTAGTCAAAGTTCGCCGATAACCCGGCAGTTCATCCATCTCCACCAGATTAGTCATGATGATGGTGGCAAAGGTGAAATCATTGCGACCAAACTAAGGCTAAAATAAATAGTGTAATCTCCTCTTCTTCTCCATAGAACCCCAACCTCATTGTTGAGACGAAGGAACGGGAACGCTTAGGCGTAACTCCAAGGCCCTTTCCGCACGTTCGGTCATTTCCACCTGAGATGCCGCTCGGGCCAGAAATTAACCTTTAGGTAATACCGTGGATAGCGCCAACGTGCCGCGTCCTTAGATAGTCACCAAACCGTGAAAAACTCCATAGCGTCATGGTGTCCCAGGAGTTAACTGCTGCCAAGGCGCACTGCTGCGTTGCAGTTCTGTGTCAGCCTTTACACGTCAACGACGGGAATGATCATCGGGGGGACCTTATCAACCACCGTGATAATGGAAATAAACCCCTCATCACGCAAAATCCGACGATCCCTTCAACGCCTCCTCAGCCACGACAGTACAACTGAAGAAGACACCTACCCCAGAGATTGCCTCCCGGAATGGATCATGCCCTACACCGAGTGGTGGCCGGACAAATCCCGCCCTACACAAGCGGCTGACGACATTCAGTTTGCATAACCTAACGAAAATGATGAGAATAGGTCAGGTGAATGTCGAAAGGCTACCCACGATGACCGATGAGCGTCCCTCAGCGAGCCGTGCGGCTGATTGGGCCCTCTCACGCGGTATCCGAGCGATGACCACCGCTCAAGTGGCCACACTGCTCAATATTCCCTCCGCCCAGGTTCCCCAACGATTGGCTCAGCCTCGGCACCGGTGGGAGTGGATCGCCCCCGCCAGGGGTTTATGGATTCCGGTCCCGACCCAGTTTCGTAGCCAGCATGGCCCACCAGCCACCGAATACCTGCCCGAGTTGATGGCCTACCTCAACATGGATCACTACTATCTCGGGTGGCTTTCGGCGGCTGCGGCCTACGGCGCCACCCACCACGCTCCGCAACAGACTCAAGTGGCAGTCTCCCACACGGTGCGCCCCCGCGAGGTGGGGCGAGCCAGGATGACTTTCCATCAGCATCGCCACCTGGAGGTGCTGCCCACCACGCAACGGATGGCGGCCAGCGGCCCCTACCTCATCTCCACCCCCGAGGTTACCGTCCTCGACCTTGCCTGCGACCTGTCCCTGGCCGCAGGTTTGAGCAATGCCGCCACCGTCATCACCGATCTGTCCAGTGAGGTCGGCTGCGATGACGCCACGCTGACCAGTCTGGCGCCGCTGTTTCCTCTCACGGCTGTCAAACGTGTGGGCTGGATCATCGAGAACCTCGCCGACACCTCTATCAGTCTGCCCCGGTTGGCGGCTTGGACAGCCCAACACAGTGGACGCACTAGCGTCCTGCATCCGAGAATGCCCACGCGGGGACCTTATGACCGCCGATGGCGCTTACGACTTAACGCCGAAGTCGAGGTCGAATAACCATGCTGTCTGCCTATGCAATCACCGCCTGGGCTCGCACCCATCCCTGGGCAACCGCCGACCAGGTGGAGCAAGATTTACTGCTCTGTCGGGCGATGTGCGCGATCGCCACCGACCCATATCTGGGTCATGAGTTGGTGTTTCGCGGCGGGACAGCGCTGCATAAGTTGCATCTTCCTCAGCCTTTTCGCTATAGCGAGGACCTCGATTACGTGCGGCGAACTGCCACAGGAATCGGTCAGTTAACGGGCAGGCTGATGGACCTGGGGCGTGATTTGGGGTTCGAGGTGCGTTCCAAGATGGCTACACATCCCAAAGTGCTCTGGCGTACCACAAGTCAGGTGGGCACACCGCTACGCATCAAAATCGAAATCAACACTCACGAACTCAGCCCGGCACTTGCCGTGCAATCGAAACTCTTTTGCGTGGACTCCCCCTGGTGGAGTGGCGAAGCCGACATTCAAACATTCCAATTCCCCGAGTTGATTGCCACCAAAATCCGGGCGCTCTACCAACGCAGTAAAGGTCGAGACCTGTTCGATCTGTGGTTGGCGTTAACCACTACTTCGCTATCTCCAGCACAGGTCTTGGCCGCTTTCCCACCTTATCGACCCGTAGGTTTTACCAGCAATGCTGCTATCACCAACCTGAAAGCCAAACTCGATGACCACTATTTCCGCACCGACATAGACACCTTGGCCTTGCAAATCCCCGACGCCTACAACCCAGACGAGGCCGCAACGTTGGTGATAACACAACTGCTATCAAAAGTTGAGGTAACCGCTGATTAATGCTGGTACCGGTGGAAAGGGGCTACAAGGCTTACAACTGGGTGCAGGTGGAGGCGATCCCCTTACACCTCGACGACGACGGGAACGATCATCGGGCGGCGGCGGTGTTGCTCGCTGACCCAACGGCCCACCGTGCGACGCACTAACTGCTGGAGCTGATACACATCGCTGGAACCCTCCTGCAGCGAACGTTCCAAAGCAGTACGCACCCGGGGGGTGACCTTGTCAAACACCTCCGCATCCTCAGCAAACCCCCGAGCATGAACCTCCGGGCCAGCCACAATCACCCCACGGGCCTTATCCACCACCGTGATAATGGAAATAAACCCCTCATCACGCAAAATCCGACGATCCTTCAACGCCTCCTCAGTCACATCACCCACCGAAGAACCGTCCACATACACAAACCCCACCGGCACCTGTCCAACAATGCGAGCCACACCATCAACCACATCGATGACCGTGCCGTTATCGGCCAGCAACACGTTCTCCCGAGGCACGCCGGTGGCAATCGCCAAGTCGCCGTTAGCACGCTGGTGACGCCACTCCCCGTGTACCGGCATCACATTGCCTGGGCGCACCACGTTGTAGAAGTAGAGCAACTCCCCAGCGGAAGCGTGGCCCGACACATGCACCAACGCGTTACCCTTATGCACCACCGCAGCACCTAGGCGTGTCAGGCCGTTGATGACCCGGTAGACCGCGTTTTCGTTGCCAGGGATCAACGAGGAGGCCAACACAATGACATCGTCAGAGCCCAGCTTGATGGCGTGGTCATTGTTAGCAATGCGCGACAGGGCCGACATCGGCTCACCTTGGCTCCCGGTACAGATGAGCACCACCCGAGGGTCTGGAGCCTCCTCCAAACTTCGCACATCCACCAGCAGGTCGTCAGGAACGTTGAGGTACCCCAGCTGGCGGGCCACACCCATGTTGCGCACCATCGAACGCCCCACCAGCGCCACCTTGCGACGATGCGCCAGGGCTGCGTCACACACCTGCTGCACCCGATGCACGTGGCTAGCGAAACAGGCCACAATCACCCGCCGCTGGGCCCGGCTGAACACCCGATCCAACGCCGGAGCGATATCGCGCTCGGCGGGGGTAAACCCAGGCACATCAGCATTGGTGGAGTCCACCATCAGCAGGTCGATCCCCTCCTGGCTGACAGCCGCAAACGCGCGCAGATCCGTCAGACGGCCATCCAGTGGCAACTGGTCCATCTTGAAGTCCCCGGTATGCAGGATCGTCCCACCGGGGGTGCGCACCACCACAGCCAGTGCATCGGGGATGGAGTGATTCACCGCTAAGAATTGGCAACTGAAGGGGCCTACCTGCTCGGTCTGGCCCTCCTCCACGCGCAGTTGGAAGGCTTGCAGGCGGTGCTCCTTGAGCTTGGCCTCCACCAGGGCCAGGGTGAGTTGGCTGCCCAGCAGGGGTATGTCCGGTTTCTCCCGTAACAGGTAGGGCACCGCGCCAATGTGGTCCTCGTGACCGTGGGTGAGCACTAGGCCCACCACATCGTCGAGACGCTCCCGGATCGCCTCGAAGTCTGGAAGGATCAAGTCGACCCCGGGTTGGATCTCCTCGGGGAACAACACCCCGCAGTCGATGAGCAACAGCTTGCCGTGGTACTCCACCACCGCCATGTTGCGGCCCACCTCGCCTAGGCCTCCCAGGGCCATGACCCGCAGGCCATCCTTGGGAGCCGGGCCAGGGGTGGTCAAGGTGACGGCGCTGGTCTCAGTGGTGACCACCTCCGCCGGGGAGGTTTTGGGATCGGAGTTGTGAGAACGGGAGCGCTTACGAGTCATCAGATGGAGTCCTTCAGGGGTATCGAGGAGTCAAGGTGGGGTTCGTCGCATTGACCCGGGTGAAATGGCCCGCATCACCCGGGTCAATGCGACGAACCCCGGGAGTTACCACTGCTCGTGCTGCCAGCCGGCGGCGGCGAGGTCGGTCTGGAGCTGCTGGACTTGGGCGGGAGTGGCGTCGACCAACGGTGGGCGTACCGGACCGGCGGGCAAGCCCACCTCCCGCAGCGCTGCCTTGGTCAGGATCGTGCCCTGAGTGCGGAAAAAGCCGGTGAAAGCGGGCAGGAGCCGATGGTGCCACGCCATCGCCTCGGCCACCCTCCCCACACGATAGGCGGAGATCATCTGGCCCACCTCCCGGGCGAACAGGTGAGTAGGCACCCCCACCACCCCGACAGCTCCCACGCTGAGCAGGGGCAACGTCAAAGCGTCCTCCCCGGAGTAGATGGCCAGGTCGGTCTTCGCGGCCACCTCGGCAGTGGCAGCCAGGTTGCCCTTAGCGTCCTTAAGCGCCTGGATGCGAGGGTGCTGGGCCAGTTCGATCAGAGTGGCAGTTTCGATGGGAATGCCGGTGCGCCCAGGGATGTCGTAGAGCATCACCGGCAACGGGGTCGCGTCGGCCACCGTCTGAAAATGCTTGATCAACCCAGCTTGCGGCGGCTTGTTGTAGTAGGGAGTCACCACCAGCAGCGCATCCACACCGGCCTGCGCAGCAGCTTGGGCCAACTCCACCGAGTGGTGGGTGTCGTTGGTGCCCACTCCGGCAATGACGCTGGCCCGATCTCCCACTGCCTCAATCACCACCTCCAGCAGGCGCAGCTTCTCCGCGTCGCTGGTGGTCGCCGACTCACCAGTGGTCCCGTTAACGACTAAACCTTCGTTGCCGTGTTCCACCAGCGCCCGAGCCAACGTGGCCGCCCCCTCCTCGTCGAGCACCCCCTCCGCCGTGAACGGAGTAACCATCGCCGTGATCACCGTGCCGAAGGGCGCTTGAGGCAGTGTGGCTGCAGTCAGGTCAGTCATAAAGCTCAGGCTACTGCCCAGGCGTGACACTAGGAGCCCCCAACGCGGTGCCAGTTGTCGATGCGGTAGCGCAGGCCGGTACTGGAGGTGTGCCAGCCGTGCTCGGGATCGCGGCTTTCCAGCTCCCAGTGCCCTGACTCTTGCCAGTCCGGGGCGAAAGCATGGCCGAACACCTCGGTGTCTACTGTGGTGATCAACAGATGGTGGGCTTGCGGCAAGGCAGCAGCGTAGATCTGGCTGCCTCCGACGATCCAGACCTGGGCAGGTGCCGGGTCGCCCTGCCCAGCCACCATCAGGGCCTCGTCCAGGTCATGGCACACCAGCGCCCCGGGTGCCGACCAGGCGGGCTGGCGGGTGAGCACCAGGTTGGTGCGTCCTGGCAGCGGACGGAAGCGTTCGGGCAGGGACTCCCAGGTCGAGCGGCCCATGATCACCGGGAAGCCGTGGGTGGTCCGGCGGAAGTGGGCAAAGTCCTCTGGGACATGCCAGGGCACCGTGTTATCCGCTCCGATGACCCCCGCCGGGGTTTGGGCCCAGATCATGCCTACCTCGGGCTGCCTGCTGTGCACACTCAATCCTTCCCCTGCTTGGCATGGTCACCTCGAATGAGCCGATACCGGGAGCTACCCCGCAATAACCCCTGCCGGATGGCATTGTCTTGACCAAAAGGAGGTGACTCTAGTCACTTTTGCTGATGATACTTCTACTATTCTCTGTCGTAGATATACCTGACGTTGAGCTCTACAGATATCGGGTCACGAGTCTAGCGGTTGCTTTCTCACAACAATCGTGACCGGCTTTATCTGGCGCAACCAGCAGAACTGCCGATGTGCTGGCTACAACCGAAGGAGAGGCCTCATGGCTGGCAAATGGATCACGTGGTCCGACCAACCCGGACGCCTGGTGGTATGGGTGGACGGCGAGGTGGACATCGACAATGCCGGGGCGCTGCGCGACTTCTTGGCTGGCGAATTAGCCCACGCCGACATCACCCACGTGGTGCTTGACCTGTCAGCAGTCACCTTCATGGACACCAGCGGCTTACACGCCCTCATGGCCACCAGCCGGCGTGCCGACCTGCTGACCTGCGAGTTCACCCTGATCCTCGAACCTGGAGGCCCGGTGACCCGGCTCTTGGAGCTTTCCCGCACCAGCGGCCAGTTCAGGGTGCACACCCCCAAACCAGCGGCTATCCCCGCCGTGCCTCCCACCGCGACCCGCATCCCGGTGTTGCCCTCCCAGCGCGGCGCGGAGCCCTCCACGACCCCGGCCGGGCAACCCACCACGCTGCCCCACCGTCGCGAAGTCACCCGCGTCTAGCGCTTCACTGCTCAAACAGCAAATGGTCGATGCCTTCGGTCAAGCCGGGACGCTGCGCCACGTGGCGCACTGCCAGCAAGACCCCGGGCATGAAGCTGATGCGGTCAAAACTGTCATGGCGGATCACCAACTGCTCCCCGTCCGCCCCCAGCAACACCTCCTGGGAGGCGGTAAGCCCACGCAGGCGCACTGCATGGACGGGGATGCCCTCCACGGTGGCGCCCCGTGCTCCTTCTAGCTGCTGGGTGGTGGCGTCGGGGATCGATGCGCATCCAGCCTGGGCACGGGCGGCAGAGATCTGACGGGCCGTGGTGGTCGCCGTGCCGCTGGGGGCATCAGCCTTGTCGGGGTGGTGGAGTTCGATGATCTCCACGGACTCAAAGTGGGGCGCAGCCAAGGTGGCAAAGCGCATCATGAGTACCGCAGCAATGCTGTAGTTCGCGGCAATCAGCACGCTGGGAGCCTGTTCGCCTGCTGCAGCCAACCATCCGCGCACAGTCTGCAAACGTTCGGGAGTGAAACCAGTTGTGCCCACCACCACGTGTAGACCGTGGTGGATGCACCACTGCAGGTTGTTCATCACCACATCGGGGTGGGTGAAGTCAACCACCACCTGGGCTCCTGCGTCGGTGAGATGGTTCAAGTCGTCATCTTGATCCACCTTCGCGACCAGCCGCAGGTCTGGCGCGCCCTCCACAGCCTGGCACACGCTCGCGCCCATTCGACCCTTGGCACCTAACACTCCAACAGCAATGGTCATGGTTTCTCCTTCTTGAGCGGCTTCTTGAGCGGCTTTGGGTGATCACGCACTGTTCGTAGGTCTGCACTGCCGCCTGCTGCGCGCGGCAGCAGGAGAGTGAGGTCCGGCTGCCCCCTCCCCCACCCAGCAGGGAAGAGTTGGCCGCGTTGACGATGGCATCCACGTCCAAAGTGGTGATGCCGCCACGCTGCAGGCTCAAGCAGGGGGTAGGCATGCCAGCCAGGCTAGCTCGCCACCGCAGCAGTCGGGTTAGCCGTGGCAGCAAACGTGGAGTCCTCCGGGAAGGGCCCCAGCACCGCCAGAGTCCGAGGTTGGCGCAGCAGTTGCGCCGCCGTCTGGTTGACCTGCTCGGCGGTCAGGTTAGCCACTCGGGCTAGGCGTTCGTCAATGCCCACCCACTGGCCAGACAGCCACTCACTGCGGCCCAGGCGCATCATGCGAGAAGAGGGGTCCTCCAAACCCAGGACAATCTCATCCTGCACTTGACCTTTAGCTCGGGTTACCTCCTCGTCGGTGAAGCCTTGGGCAACCACAGTGTCCAACTCCTGATGCATCAACTCGATCACCTGCTCGGTTTTACGCGGCAGACACCCCGCGTAGCAGCCGAAAATCCCCGCATCGGAGTACTGCCAGTTGTAGCTATACACGGAGTAGGCCAAGGCACGAGTGGTGCGAATACTGCGAAAAAGCCGCGAACTCATCCCCCCACCCAACATCGCATCAGCCACCGCCAGGGCAAAGCGGCGCTCATCGTTGCGGTGAACCCCTGGCACGCCCATCATGACGTTGGCTTGCTCAATCTGGCGGGCCGAGAGGCGAAACTGGCCTGGTGACGCAACGACCTGCTCCCCCGTAACCCCCGGGTTAGGCAGGCGGGGAGCCCCCGGCGTGCGCCCACCCTCCAACCAGCCCACCCGTTGCAGGCCTTGGCGAGCCCACGCCACCACCTGATCGTGCTCCACGTTGCCCGCTACGGCTATGGCCAGCCGATCCGGGGTGTAGTGGGTGCGGTAGTAGTCAGCAATGGTCTGGGCAGCCATACCGGTGATCGACTCGTTCGTGCCGATGATCGGGCGCCCCAACGGCGCGGTGCGCTGCGTTGATGTACCCAAGATGGTGGCGGCAAACAACTCGCTGACAGCGTCCCCGGGGTCATCATCGCGCATGGCGATCTCCTCGAGAATGACGCCTCGCTCCTCCTCCACCTCCGCTGGAGCGACCAGGGAATTGGTCACCACGTCCAGCAACAGATCCAGAGCGTGAGGGATATTGGCGTCACGCACCCGGCTGTAAAAACAGGTGTTCTCCTTGTCGGTGAAGGCATTGGACTCGCCCCCCATCGCGTCAATCTCCATGGCGATCTGGTGAGTGTCGCGGTTCTTGGTGCCTTTGAACAGCAAATGCTCCAGGTAGTGGGAGCACCCCGCCTGGTGGTCCAGCTCGTCCCGGGAGCCCACCCGCATCCACATGCCGATGCTGGCGCTACGCACCCCCAGCATCGTCTCGGTGATCACCCGCACCCCACCCGGGAGCACGGTGCGCTGCACCTGGCCATTGGGGCTGGCCTCCAGGGTGAGCGTGGAATTGGGGTCCTGCTCGGCTGCAATCACGGGTTGCTCCTGCTGAAAGGGATCAAACACGAACTGCCTGGCCACCCTTATGGATCAGGTTGCCAGGCAGTTCGCAGGGTTTTGGGTGATGCTACTGGCCGCTGAACTGCGGATTGGCATCGGATTGGGAAGCGACCGTCTCGCCCTCCACCACGGGAGAAAGAGATAGCTTGCCGCGCTGGTCGATCTCGGCGATCTCCACGTTGATTTTGTCCCCGACTTTGACCACGTCATCCACGTTGTCCACCCGGCGTCCCCCCGCCAGGTGGCGCAGCTTGCTGATGTGCAGCAGTCCATCACGACCAGGTACGAGCGAGATGAACGCCCCAAAGGTGGTGGTCTTGACAACCGTGCCCAGGAAGCGTTCCCCCACCTCGGGGTTGTGCGGGTTGGCGATCGAGTTGATCATAGCTTGGGCGGCGGCGGCCTTCTCGCCAGAGTCGGCACTGATGTAAATCGTGCCATCATCTTCGACGGCAATATCAGCCCCAGTCTCATCCTGGATAGAGTTGATCATCTTGCCCTTGGGGCCAATGACTTCACCAATCTTATCCACCGGCACCCGTACGGTGATGATGCGCGGCGCGCTGGCCGACATCTCGTCGGGACCGTCGATGGCCTCACTCATCACCTCAAGAATCGTCATCCGGGCCTGCCTGGCCTGCTGCAATGCCTGCGCCAAAACCGAGGCCGGAATGCCATCCAGCTTGGTGTCCAACTGCAAGGCTGTGACGAACTCTGAGGTGCCGGCCACTTTGAAGTCCATGTCGCCAAAGGCATCCTCAGCTCCGAGGATGTCAGTCAGGGCCACAAACTCACGCTCAGCGCTACCCTCGACCACATCGGAGACCAACCCCATGGCAATACCAGCCACCGGCGCACGCAGCGGCACCCCGGCGTTGAGCAGCGACATGGTGGAGGCACACACCGAGCCCATCGACGTCGAGCCGTTGGAGCCCAACGCTTCGCTGACCTGGCGGATGGCGTAGGGGAACTCCTCCCGTGCGGGCAGCACCGGCACTAAGGCGCGTTCAGCCAGTGCTCCGTGGCCGATCTCACGACGCTTAGGCGAGCCCACCCGACCGGTCTCTCCAGTGGAGTAAGGAGGGAAATTGTAGTGATGCAGATAGCGCTTGGTGGTCTCCGGTGCCAGGGTGTCCAGCTGTTGCTCCATGCGCAGCATGTTCAATGTAGTGACACCAAGGATCTGGGTCTCTCCACGCTCGAACAGCGCCGAGCCATGCACCCGTGGCAAGACCTCCACCTCGGCGGAAAGTTGACGGATATCGGTGATTCCGCGCCCATCAATGCGTACCTTGTCACGCAGAATCCGTTGGCGCACAGTCATTTTGGTCACGGCTTGCAGTGCGGCAGCGATCTGAGCTTGCCGGTCTTCGAATTGCGCGCTCAGCTTGGCGGTGGCCTCGTCGCGAATGCGGTCGAGCTCCGCCTCGCGTTCTTGCTTGCCGGCGATGCGCAGGGCGGCGTCTAGCTGCTGGCGCACCGTGGAGGACACCGCCTCGTACACGTCGTCGTCGTAGGCGGGGAACAGCGGCAACTCCAGCTTGGCGGCATTGACTTGGGCGGCCAAGTCTTGCTGAGCCCGACACAGCGTGGCAATGAAGCCCTTAGCCTGTTCTAATCCCTGCGCCACCACCTCTTCAGTGGGAGCCTGCTGGCCCGCGCGCACGCTGCTCCAGGTGTGCTCAGTGGCCTCCGCCTCGACCATCATGATGGCCACATCGTGGCCTCCCTCAGTGGTCACCATGCGTCCTGCCACCACCATGTCAAAGACGGCATGCTCCAACTGGGCCACAGTAGGCATAGCCACCCATTGGCCCTCGATGAGGGCCACGCGCACCGCTCCCACCGGGCCGCTGAACGGCAGGCCCGCCAAGGTGGTGGAGGCCGAGGCAGCATTCATGGCCACCACGTCGTAGAGATCGTGGGGATGCTGCGCGAGCACCGTGCACACGATCTGAATCTCGTTGCGCAACCCCTTCACAAAGCAGGGGCGCAGCGGGCGATCAATGAGACGGGAGGTGAGGATGGCCGCCTCACCCGGACGCCCCTCGCGGCGGAAGAACGAGCCGGGGATACGCCCGGCGGCATACATCCGCTCCTCCACATCCACAGTCAGCGGGAAAAAGTCCAGCATCTCGCGGGGAGATTTGGCTACGGTGGTCGCAGAGAGCACCACCGTTTGGTCGTCCAGATACACCAGCGCCGAGCCAGCGGCTTGTTTGGCCAAACGACCGGATTCAAACCGAATAATGCGGGTGCCAAAACGCCCGTTATCTAACGTGGCGCTCACCCCAAAGGGGTTGATCGAGTCGGCCATCGGGCCCGACGAGGTAGTGGTCTCCATAAGTGTCATTCCTCCTGAGGAAAAGTCTTGGGTATGCACCTGTCCTTCAGGTGCATCAAGTGCCATGGTCAGGAGGGACTTGCGCTGCCACCAGGACAGCCACCGTGATGCCACACCCAGCCAGGCGGGGCACCTAACGGCGCAGACCGAGAGCCTTGATCAAAGCACGGTAACGGGAAATGTCCACCCGCTCCAAGTAGCCCAGCAGACGCTTACGACGACCGACCAGCAACAGCAGACCTCGCCGCGAGTGGTGATCGTGTTGGTGCGTCCTCAAGTGCTCGGTTAGATCACGGATGCGCTGAGTCAGCAGAGCAACCTGAACCTCGGGAGAACCCGTGTCGTTATCGGCCAGGCCATGGTCGGCCCGAATCTTCTTCTTTGTTGCGGTATCGAGCGCCACGTCTTAGCTGCTCCGTCAAAATCGGGAAGTCTCCGCCCTATCATCAGCGGTCTAACAACCTTCCACCGGCAATAAAGCCGGACACACCGAGGCTACCAGCGCGATCCGCACGTCTCCAAGAACGGCACGACCACCGCTTTAGGTCACCCCCAATACCTGGCGGGTGTTCTCGACATCGCGGTGCATGGCCTGAACCAGGTCGGCCACGCCGGTGAAGCGAACAGTGGGACGCAACCGACGAACGAAACGCACCCCCACCTGCCAGCCATAGAGCTGCAGATCATCACGGCCCAGCACATAGGCCTCCACCTGCCTACTGACCCCGCCGAAGGTTGGATTGGTGCCCACAGAGACAGCTGCCGGCACCCAACTACCTAAGCGAAGACCAGTGGTCTGCTCAACATCTCCCCAGGAGGGCCACCCCGTCGGGGGGGCCAAGACGGCCAGAGTGCCGGCGTAGACGCCATCGATGGGCAACTGGCGACCCTGCTGCTCCAGAGCAATGTTGGCGGTAGGGAAGCCCAACTGACGCCCTCGCTGATGTCCCCGCTCCACCGAGCCCACGACGGCAAAGGGTCGCCCCAACACCTGCGCTGCCTGCTCCAGTTCGCCCCGTCCGACGAACTGACGGACGCTGGTGGCCGATAGCCGCCCCAGATGCGGCTGATTCGCTAAAGGCACGGGCACCACCTGCAGGTCGCCGCACTGCGCCAGGGTAGCGACCGTGCCACTGGCCTGAGCCCCAAAACGAAAATCCTCACCCACACACACCGCGCGGGCCCGCAGCCGAGTGATCAGTACCTCGTCAATGAATCGTTGAGGCACCCAGGAGGCCACCTGTGGGTCAAAGGCAACCACGAGCACTGCATCCATGCCATAGCCCCCCAGAAGTGCTACCCGCTGATTGAGCGAGGTCAGCAGCAAAGGAGCCTGGGCGGGGGCGACAACCTGCAACGGGTGCGGGTCGAAAGTCAACGCCACCGCCGGAAGTCCCAGCTGATCGGCAAGTCGGCACGTGTGCTCCAACAACACCTGGTGACCGCGGTGAACCCCATCAAAGTTGCCGATGGTAACCACACAGCCAGCCTCCAACGGGGCCGGCAAGTCAGCCGTGGTGCCCTCCTGCTGCCAACTCAACTGCAGTGGCATATGGGCGGGGGTGGGAGCCAAGGCCGCCTGGGCCCAGGGAGAAGGCGTTATGGCATCAGCCCCGCAGGGCAAGAGTTCCGTCACGACAGCACAATCTAGTGGCTGTTCAACGGCCAGGCCGGCTAGAGCCAGATGGGCTGATCTCCAGATTCACTCCGGGGAAGTCCACACCAGGCGAGGCAGTACCCCTGCCTGCCGCCACGGTGTCAGGCACCGTGTTGGGCACAGTGGGATCCTCCGAGATCCGTGCTGCACCCACAGGTAAGGCCACATTAAGCGGGTCATAGGGCAACCCGACGTGTGCGGACAGGGCAATCTCCCCATTGACCGCCCCAGCGTGACGACCCTTGCCGGACGCCTTGGCCACATACATCGCCTCGTCAGCATCACCGAGCAGCCGGGTCACGGTGGTAGTGCTGCGCGTGGAGGGCCCGGCAGGGGGCAGGTAGGCACTACCAATGCTGGCACTGGGAAACACCCACGCCTGGGTGAGGTTGAGCGGAGCGCAAATAGCCATGAGTAGGCGCCGAGCAATATCACCCACGTCTGCCTCAGGCTGCTCGATGAGCAAGGCAAACTCATCACCTCCCAGGCGAGCCACCGTATCTCCGGCCCGCACCACCTCCCGCATGCGGGTAGCGATAGCCACCAACAGGGCATCTCCGGCGGCGTGCCCCAGGGAGTCGTTGACCTCCTTGAAGTCGTCCAGGTCGCAGAACATCACCACCACTCCCTGCCCGCTGCGTGCGTGCAGGGTGACCGCATGTTCCACGCGGTCGGTGAACAGAGCCCGGTTGGCCAAACCGGTCAACGGGTCGTGCAGTGCTTGGTGGCGCATCACCTGCTCCCGGTTGGCCAAAGTGGAGAGCAATCGGTGGGTCTCAGCAGTAGACAGGACGTGCCGCAGCAGCACCGTCATCACCAGCAGCAGGGTGATCATCGACTCCCCGACAGCTGGAGGCTCTCCCAAGATCCGCCGCGAAACCAGACAGGCCATGGCCAGCAGCAAGCAGGCATAGGGCAGCATCATCGACAACAGGGAGGGGTTGGGCTCCTCAGCGGTGGTTTCGGAGTCCTCCACCCCAAAGGTGGCCGCAGCAACAACCAACATGCCTGTGGTGGAGACCAACAGGAGCAGCCAGCCGGAGAGGTGCCATCCCCGCAGTAGCGCCACGGTTTGCACTCCGTCTACCCCAGCCACCACGACGATGCCTGCCATCACCCGCCCCACGCGGTCACGCCACACCCGCCGGTGAGCCACCACGACAACCGCCAGCGTGCCAATGAGCAGCACTCCCACCAGGTCGATCGAGAGCACCCACCCTAGGCGGGTACTGCCACTGAGGTGAACCTGATCTCGCACCGCCGCGCTGGCCACACCCCAAGTCGTCACCAGCACACTGCCGGCTATGAGCACGCAATCACTGGCTCGGCGCACCATCGCGGGCCAACGGCCCAGTCCCACCGTAAGGAAGAATAAAGCGAACAGTACCGGTGGGTGGGACAGCAACAGCCCGATCCTCCAGGCACCGTCGGGGGCCGGGGGGTGACCGGTACTCATCAGCGAGGCAACCCAGGACAGTTGCGCCAGAGACACAATGGCCGCAGCCAGGGCACCCATGGTCCAGACCAGTTTGGCTTGGCCTTGCACACGTTGGCTGACGACGTAGCAAGTCAGCGCCGCCAGCAGGGCCGCGGCTTCATAGGCCAGGCCCACCAGCACCAGCTCGCTGTAAGCGCTGGGAGCTAGCGGAGCAATGAGCGCCAAGCCCATGATCAGCCCCATCGCTACCCACACGGTATTGATTAAGCGATAGGGGGCCCGAGTAGTGAAGTTGGGCTCAGGAAAGTACAACTGGCCGGCAACATGCGGTGCCTGGAGGTTGGTCCCCAGGCTGTCGTAGGAAGCGGACGCTGGGTGAGGTCCCACGAAGGTACCCCGCGGGGTGGTCCGCACCCGCTCGCCGCCAATGTAAACGGCACTATCACTGTGCAGGGGCGCCTCATCGCTGGACGATGAAACCGGGTCGGGGGGTGGCGACCACGTCGACGCCACGGATGGCTGGGCAGCCATCAGATGCGTTGACGAGTAAGTCACCGTTCTACTCCCTCATCCGATGCGGTGGTGTGGTACCTCACGACGCCTTCTGCTGGTGGACCTGCCGGTAGTGCGCCTACGAGCATTCAACCATGATCTCCCGATATGGCCGGTTGAGGTGATCTGCTTCAAACACTGGGTGATTGCATCGTAACCCCCGTGTGGCAATTGCCGCTCGTGTTACTACCAATACTGTCCGTGATGTTTGTGAACTTTGTGATCTCGACTCACACGTTTGGCCCAGGGGAAGGGTCACGCGGGGGTTCAGCCGAGGCCTCCACGAGCACCGTCCGAGGCTTCACCAGCCCCTCACAGACCTTGCCCAGCGCTACCACCTCCTGCTGAGAATCCAGCAGCGCGACCAGAGTGTGTTCAGGTAGCTGCGGTCCTGCCCGCAACCGCTCCAGCGCCAATGCTCCCCCATGGGAGAGGATCTGACGCTGAGTCTCATCGACGGTCAGCGTCGGCAGACAGGCCTGCACCACCTGGGAAAGGGGCAACAGCGCCCGTGAGGAGGGCTCAGGCTGCGGACCGGCAATCTGCTCCCAGGTCATAGCCTGCTCCACGCCGAAAGGACCCACCTGGGTGCGGCGCAAGGAGGCCACATGACCCACACTGCCCAGCGCCAGACCCAGGTCTCGGGCCATGGAGCGGATATAGGTGCCGCTGGAACAGCGCACGCTCACCTGCAGGTGCACCATGCCTTGCGGGGTGGTCCACATCTGCTCAACGAGGAACTGCTCAATGGTGACCCGTCGAGGGGCCAGCTGCACGCTCTGCCCCGCCCGAGCCCGGGCATAAGCTCGCACTCCAGCAACCTTGACAGCACTGACCTGCGGAGGGATTTGGTCGATGGGGCCGGTCAGACTCTCCACAGCCTGCAACAGGCGGGAGTCCTGCACACCCCCAGGTAGCTGAGGTGGTGGCAACTCTTCGATGACCTCGCCTTGAGCATCATCGGTGGAAGTGGCCTGCCCCACCACAAACGTGGCGCGATAGTGCTTACCCGCTAAGGCCAAGTGGCCCAGCAGACGGGTAGCACGGCCCACACCCAGCAGCAGCAACCCGGTGGCTGCAGGGTCGAGAGTGCCTGCGTGGCCCACCCGGCGGGTGTGCGCCCAGCGGCGGACTCCCGCCACCACATCATGGGAGGTCATCCCCGCTGGTTTGTCCACCAATAGGAAGCCGGCAGGGCTACTGGGGTGATGAGGCATCATCGTGGTCATCCTCATCGACCATGGGCTCGCGAGGCTTCCGGTAGGGGTCAGCCTCACCGGCTGGTCGGGCTCGGGCCGCAGCGGCCCGAACTGCGGCATCGTGAGCACTGGCCTGAGCCAGCAACTCCTCGACGTGGGCGGCGGTTTCGGGCAGGGCATCGAGAATGAACTCCAGGCTGGGGGTCAGGCGCAGGCCCAGCTGGTGACCGACCTCACTACGGATCAGCCCGGTAGCACTGCGCAGGGCAGCGGCTGTCTCAGCATGGCTAACCTGGTCTCCCATCACCGTGTAAAACACGCTGGCATGCTGAAGGTCCCCGGTCAGGCGCACCTGGCTGATGGTGACAAAGCCCAGCCGGGGGTCTTTAATGCGTTGCTCCAATAATTGAGCCACCAGCACTTGAATGCGCTTGGCCAACTGGGCCACCCGTGGGCTGGGTGGTTTGGAACCTGAATGTGCCATAGCTACCAATCCTTTTCAGTCATCCTTACCGACCAATTGCCGGGTTGTGGAGAACACCTCGATCTCGGGGTGGGACCAGATGAAACGCTCGCACTCCTGCATCACCTGCTGGGTGTGGCTGGCCTGCCCGGCAACCACAGCAGCCCCGATGAGGCTGCGTTGATGCACATCGAGATGCCCGGCCTCAGCCGCACTGACCCCATACCGACGGTGCAGCCCCTTGACCATTGAGGAGACCAC